>CAITUP010000051.1 GCA_903895595.1 uncultured Acetobacteraceae bacterium
GATCACCGGGGAAGATGGGAACACAGACCGTAAAAGCGGGACGCGGGAGGAGCCGCGATAGCGCCAAGCACCGAACCTGGACTCACGATGGCCGAAAAATACTAAAAGATCGATGAAAGCCGGATATTTTTAGAAGTGCCCATATGAAACGGACTGGTGGAAAGACAAAACTAAAATCCGATAATTATATTCCGGTCGCTTCGATTGTACGGCCTCTGCCGTACCCTTCGTCATCGAGCTCGGGCGTACGGCTTATCGCGGGCTCAATTTCCAGGAGCGTTACTTCGGCACGAATCACCGTGTCATCGGGTTCGAACATGGCACGATAGTGTCGAACCGGACCAACCAAGGCAATCGGTCCCGACCGGATGGAAGATCGTCACCCCACATCCACCACTAGCATCGAATGATCGGAAACCCCGGACTCCCGCGCCCCGTGGGCGTAGCCGATCCCGCGCACCCGCCCCGCCAGCCGCGGCGAGAAGAACGCATGGTCGATCCGGAACCCGTTTTGCCGGTGGCTGAACCAGCTGAACTCCCGCGTTTCCGGATTGCGGTCGCGCCAGACGTCGCGGAACCCGGCTGCTTGGACCTTATCCAGAAAGCCGGCCGTCGCATCGGTCGCGCCGGCTTCATCCAGATACGGCCGGCAGGTGTTGAAATCCCCGATGGCCAGAGCGGAACCGTCCACCCGCCCCGCCAAGGCCGCGATCAACGCCTGCCAGTACGGGATTTTGACCCGGAGATTGGGCATATAGACACCCGTCAAGCGGGTGCGGCCGACAACAACATCGAGCAGACGCCAGGGTTCTTCCACCTCCGCACTCACGGGTCCGATCTCCCGGAATTTGCGCCGGGCGGCGATCAGCACACCGTTGCGCCCTCGGGGCGGCGTGTGCGCCGTCATCCAGCGGTAGCCCAGCCGTTCGAGTTCGGCGCGAAGGGCCGGGGCGGCTGGGCCGTCGCGGTATTCGGTCAAAACCAGGATATCGGCATCCTGTTCGGCCAGCGCGGCGCCGATGGCTGGGATGCGGGAGCCTCCGCCGGCGCGGATGTTCCAGGTGAGGAGCCGCAACGTCACACCGCCGTCCGACCGCCGTCGACGAACAGGTTCGTGCCACTGATGTACCGCCCGGCGTCGGAGCACAGGAGCAACGCCGCCCCGGCCAGATCGTCCGGCGTGCCGAGCCGCCCCGCGGGGATTCGGGCGGCCAGAGCCTCCCCTTCCGTCTTCATCTGCTCCCGGTTGCGGGCGGTCAGGATCGCACCGGGCGCGAGGTTGTTCACCGTCACCCCCTGGCCGCCGAACTGGCGGGCAAGGTTCAGCGTCCAGTTCAACTGCGCGGCTTTGGTGCCGGCGTAGACCAGCATCGAGGGATGCGGCCGTTCCTGCTGCACGCTACCGATCGTGACCACCCTGCCCCACCCGCGTTCCGCCATCGCCGGCACCAGTGTTTGCAGCAGTTCCAGCGTGGTGCGCAGGTTCACCGCGATCTGGCGGTCGAAGTGTTCGCGGGTGATGGCGCGATAATCCTCCACCAGTTCGATGGAAGCGTTCAGCACCAGAATATCGACCGGGGACCAGGCAGTGACGGCGGCCGCGAGCGACAGGCCGGCATCGTCGACGGCGAAATCCTGCCCGAATGCCTCCGCCTGTCCACCCGCGTCGCGGATTTCCGCCACCACGGTGGCGGCATCGCGGGCTTCCTCGGCGGTGCCGGCATGATGCACCGCGACGCGCGCGCCAGCCCCGGCCAGGATCAGCGCGATGGCGCGGCCGATTTCGCGGCGGGCGCCGGTCACCAAGGCGGTGCGGCCGTTCAGGCGAAACGCGGCGAAGGGGTCGGTCATGATGCTTGTCCTTGTCGGTCGAGCCACGCCAGCAGCGGGGCCTGGATGGCGGGAAGGCTCTTGTAGCGCACGATCGCATCCGGCAAGGCACGCACCGCCGCCGCCACGCGCGCGGCCGAGATGGCAAAACGACGCAGCGGGTAAACATGCACGCGGATGCCGAACAGGACGGCGCCGGAGACCGGAAGAAGCCGCAGCGTCTGGCGCTCGACCCGCACGAACAGGGTATCTCCAGCATTGTCCGCGGTGATGGCGTCGTTACGCTCGCTGCGCCATTTGCCTTCGGGCTGAAACAGCGCGGAATCGTCGAGGATCGACCAGTTCAACCGCATCGCGATCCGGTCCGGTTTCAAATGCCGCATGAAACGATCCACCGGGTTGGCGAGCCGCTCGGCGTAGACCGGGACCGGACCGTGGACCTCCGCCAAGGGCTTGCCGATCTTATCGCGCAAGCGCCAGCGGCTGGGGAAACAGACCACGCCAGCGGTGAACACGGCGTCCTGGATCAGGCACATATCCTCCTGCACCAGACGGGCAGCCTGTTCCAACGGATCGGCGTCGGTCTCGGTCAGCAGGTCCGGATGGTGGGTGCGGAGGTTGGCCAGCACCATCGCGAGCGCTTCCCGCCGAGCGGCTTCCGATCCAGGGGTCAGGGCGACGACATCGGCGTGGCGTTCGGTCAGCAGGCGGGACTTTTCTGCGGTTTCCGTGGGGTAGAGCGCATCGACCTCGAACCACGCGGCCTCGGGCACGATGGTCAGGCCCATGGCCATCCGGTAGGGGCCGGGCTCGATCGGATCGTGCAGGACCTCCGGCGGAAACGGCCGCACGGCTCAACCCAACAGGAACGCTCGGACCGCCGCGATCTGGGCAGGGTCCATCAGCGCGGGGGCGTGGCCGGTGTCGGGGACGGTCAAGGTCTGAGCGCCGGAAGCCTCCATGCGCGCCAACGTGTCCGGCAGCAGCAGGTCGCTGACCTCTCCCCGGATAGCGAGCACGGGCACGCGGATGCGGTCCCATAGGGGCCACAAATCGACCGCGACGGGCGTATGATCGCGCAGCGGGGCGGCGATGTCGGGGTCGTAATGCATGGTGAACAAGCCGTCCGGCAGGCGGCGGGCGGAATGCGCCGCCAGATGCGCCCATTGCGCATCCGTCAACTGCCCGAAGGGTGCATGGATCAGCCGCAGATGTCGCTCGATCCCCTCCACGTCGGGGAACCGCTCCATCAGCTTCGAGGCCGAGGACGCCACCATGTAGTCGCGAATGCGCGTCAGGGCGTCGGCCGGGATGAGGGGGCCGACATCGTTCAGCACCAGCTTCGTCAACGGCGCGTTCGGCGTGGCGGCGGCAACCATGCCGCAAATGCCGCCGAGCGATGTGCCGATCCACGCGACATCCCGCCCGATCGCCGCCAGCAGGTGCCCGAGCGCGGTGACGTAGTGCTGGGCTTGATAGAGCATGGGGTCGGGAAGCCAGTCCGATGCGCCTCGCCCCGGCAGGTCGGGGCAGATCACCCGGAAGCTGTCGGACAGGGCTTCGCCGAGAGCGTCGAAATCGCGGCCGTTGCGGGTCAGGCCGTGCACGCACAGGACGACCGGCGCGTTCGGATCGCCCCATTCCGTGTAGGCCATGCGGTGGAAGCCGCCGGACAGAAGATACAGAACGCTATGGTGAGACGGTTGCATGGTGGCCCCTTCGCTCCGACGAGACTAGCCGAGCGCGTCAATTCGTCCTATCCCGCCCGCATCAGTGGAAGGCGAAGGGACGGACCATGCGCGAGATCGGACATCACATCGGCGGCAAACCCGTCGCCGGCACCAGCGGCCAATTCGGGAACGTGTTCAACCCGGCCTCTGGCGAGATCACCGGCAAGGTCGCGCTGGCCGATGCGAACGAAATGGGCGCCGCCATCGCCACCGCCAACGCCGCCTGGCCGGCCTGGGCCGCCACCCCTCCCCTCCGCCGCGCACGTGTGATGTTCAAGCTGAAGGAACTGATCGAGCGGGATCGCGCGATCATGTCCGCGATCATCACCGCCGAACACGGCAAGGTGCTGTCGGACGCCGATGGCGAGGTGCAGCGCGGGCTGGAAGTGGTGGAATTCGCCTGCGGCATCCCGCATCTGCTGCGCGGCGAATACACAGACGCCGTGGGTACCGGCATCGATGCGTGGTCCATCCGCCAGCCGCTGGGCGTGGTCGCGGGCATTACCCCGTTCAACTTCCCGATCATGGTGCCGCTGTGGATGATCCCGGTCGCATTGGCTACCGGTAACTGTTTCATTTTGAAGCCGTCGGAGAAGGATCCCTCGGTCGCGCTGCATCTGGCGGCGCTGTTGAAGGAAGCGGGCCTGCCGGACGGCGTGTTCAACGTCATGCAGGGTGGCAAGGAAGCCGTCGAGACCATCCTGGCGCATCCGGGGATTGCCGCGATCAGTTTCGTCGGCTCCACCGCGATCGGGGAGATGATCTACAAGTCGGGGACCGGCAACGGGAAGCGCGTGCAGGCGCTGTGCGGCGCGAAGAACCATTTGGTGGTGATGCCCGACGCCGATCTGGACGATGCGGTGGACGCTCTGATGGGTTCGGCTTACGGCGCCGCCGGCGAACGCTGCATGGCGGTGTCGGTGGCCGTGGCGGTCGGCTCGATCGGCGACGCCTTGGTGGAAAAACTGGCCCCTCGGGTCCGCGCGCTGAAGGTCGCGCCGGGCGTCGATAAGGAAGCGGAGATGGGGCCGCTGGTCACGGGCGAGCATCTGGCGAAAGTGCGCGGCTACGTGGACCTCGGCGTCAAGGAAGGCGCCAATCTGGTGGTCGACGGGCGCGGGCTGAAGCTGCAGGGATACGAGAACGGCTTCTTCCTCGGCGGCTGCCTGTTCGACAACGTCACCACCGATATGCGCATCTACCAGGAGGAAATCTTCGGGCCGGTGCTGAGCGTGGTGCGCGCCCCGGACATCGCCACCGCGACACGGATGGTCAACGATCACCAGTACGGCAACGGCGTCGCGCTGTTCACCAACGACGGCGGCACGGCGCGCGACTTCACCCAGGCGATCCAGATCGGCATGGTGGGGATCAACGTGCCCATTCCGGTGCCGATGTCGTTCCATTCATTCGGCGGTTGGAAGCAGTCGCTGTTCGGCGATCACCACATCTACGGGATGGAGGGCGTGCGCTTCTACACCCGCTACAAGGCGGTGACGCAGCGCTGGACCGCCGGCGCCAAGCGCGGGCCGGAGTTCATCATGCCTGTTTTAGGGCGGTAAGCTCGGCAAGCATCCTTTCGCGGAGGATGCGGTTGATCTCGGTCTGGTATCCCGGCCCTTTGCGCCGGAGCCAGTCGAGGACATCCATATCCATGCGAATGGAGATGGCTTCCTTGCGGGGCTTGTAATGCTTGCCGCGGACGGCGGTCGCCCACTGCTCTGGAGTGGTCTCGGAGATTTCGAGGTCGTCGCCGAACACGGCTTCGATCTGGTCCAGCCGCGCGATTTCCGCTGGGGTCAGTTCACGGCCGGTACTGACGTAGTACTTGTGTTTCGTAGTCGCGTCTTTCATGGTTGGATGCCTCCCATATGCTGACAATGTGAATGCAATCGACGTCGTCGCCGGCCGGGTAGGTATGGATGACGACAATCAGCTTGAACGACCGCCCCTGTACAATGCACCCTATCGTGCGCCACCGCTCCTCATGGCCGACGACGCGATCGAACGTCGTCACCGCGAACGGATCGGCGAAAACCGCCTCGGCCACGGTGAATGGCACACCGTGCTTGCGAATGTTCTTCCGAGCCTTGAGCTCGTGCCAAGTGAACTCCATGCGACTGCTCCAGATGTCGGGGCAGTGTGCGGGAGGAGTGGTTAAGAAATCGTAAACGGCCGGAAGATTTTTCCATATGCAATTTTGTATATGCAAATTCGTCATACGTCAAGCCCAAACGCCTTGACCGCCCTCGCCCCTCGCGCTACCGCCCGTTGACCCCACCACAGGAAACGCCGCCGGTGTCCGCATTCGCTTTTCCGCCCCCGCCGCCCTCCCCGGAAGCCGAGGCGCTCCGCCAGGAAGTCCGCGACTTCCTGAAAACCGCTTTGGCCACCCGCAAACCGGTGGAGCGGGCGGAGTCCTGGACCGGCCTCGACCCCGAATTCAGCAAGGCCATGGGCGCGCGCGGCTGGATCGGCATGACCTGGCCCAAGCAATACGGCGGACACGAACGATCGGCCCTCGAACGCTACGTGGTGCTGGAAGAAATGCTCGCCGCCGGGGCGCCGGTCGGACTGCACTGGATCGCCGACCGACAATCCGGCCCGCTTATTCTCCGGGTCGGGACCGAGGAGCAACGGCAGACCATCCTGCCTCGGATTGCCGCCGGGGAGGCTTATGTCTGCATCGGCATGTCGGAACCGGACATCGGATCCGACCTCGCATCCGTTCGCACGCGGGCGGCGAAGGTGCAGGGCGGCTATGTCGTCAACGGGACCAAGGTCTGGACCAGTTTCGCGCATTTGTCGCAGTACATGATCCTGTTCTGCCGCACGGGATCGTCCGAGGAACGGCACGGCGGCGTCAGCCAGTTGCTGGTCTCGCTGCACGACAATCCCGGCATCGCCGTGCGCCCGATCCTCGCGATGACAGGCGAGCACCATTTCAATGAGGTCGTCTTCCAGGACGCCTTCATTCCCGACACCGCGCTGCTGGGCAAAGAGGGCGACGGGTGGAACCAGGTCACCCGGGAACTGGCCTTCGAACGTTCCGGCCCCGAGCGGTTTCTGTCGTCGTTTCAGGTTCTGGTGGAGCTTTGCCGAGCGCTGGGGTCAAGTCCGAGCGATGCGGGGCTGGTGGCGCTGGGGCGGTTGTCGTCGCATTTGATCGTGCTGCGGCGGTTGTCGCGGTCGGTCGCGGGGATGCTGCAACAAGGCGAGAACCCGGCGTTGCAGGCCGCATTGGTCAAAGACCTCGGCGCATTGGTGGAGCAGGAAATTCCCGAAATTGCCCGTCAGTTGGTCGATGCGGAACCGGATGCGAAATCCACCCGCGATTTCTCCGCCGTGCTGGCCCACACGATGATGCATGCGCCGTCGTTTTCGTTGCGCGGCGGCACGCGGGAAATCCTGCGCGGCATCATCGCCCGCGGGTTGGGGCTTCGTTAACTCCTTCAAGGAAACAACATTATGACCGATAAAGTCCTCTACGAGCAGGATGGCGCCATCGTCACCATCACGCTGAACGACCCCGGCATGCGCAACCCCATCTCCGAAATGGATATGGTGGATGGCATCGTCGACGCGTTGGACCGGCTGAACGCCGACACCTCCGTCCGTGTCGCGATCCTGACCGGCGCCGGCAGTGCCTTCAGCTCGGGGGGCGATCTGCGCAAGATGCGGGACGATTTCGAGGTTCGGCAGCAACAGCCGCAGCTGACCACGCGCTATTACAAATACGGCATCCAGCGCATCCCGATGGCGTTCGAGAAGCTGGACGTTCCCATCATCGCCGCCGTCAACGGCCCGGCGATCGGGGCGGGGCTGGACCTCGCCTGCATGTGCGACATGCGCATCGCCGCCGAGACCGCTCGGTTTGCCGAGAGCTTTGTTAAAGTCGGCATCGTGCCGGGCGATGGCGGGGCCTGGCTATTGCCGCGGGTCGTTGGGTTCTCCAAAGCCGCGGAAATGGCGTTCACCGGCGACATGCTGAACGCGGCGGAGGCTCTGGCCTGCGGGCTGGTGTCCCGCGTCGTGCCGGACGCCGAGCTGCTGGATGCCGCGCGGGCGCTCGCGCAACGGGTGGCGGTGAATCCGCCGCAAGCCGTGCGCATGGCCAAGCGCCTGCTGCTGGAAGGCCGTTCGGTGAAGCTGGACACGCTGCTGGAGATGTCGGCCGCGATGCAGGCCCTGGCACATGCGACGGGGGACCACCGGGAGGCTGTAAACGCGTTCCTGGAGAAGCGGAAGCCGGTGTTCCGGGGGGAGTGATTCGGTCCAGCGTCTTGCTGCGTCGGCGGTCTGCGGCGGTTGACCAGGATCAATGCGACTGTGCGGGAGAACCTTGAGAACCCTGTGGGAATATCCCACCGCCGTCCTCCAGGAACCCCGCACATGACCACCGCCACGGACCACGACACAGCCAAGGACGTCCATGAACTCGCGCAGCATCTGCGGGAGCAAGGGCACCACGACGCCGCCGATCGGTTGGACCAGCGCCTGAGCGTGCGGGAGGTGGAGCGCGATCTGCTGTTCGTATTGCGGGAAGCTTGCGAGACGTTCCTGACCGCGATCGAGGCGATCGATCCGGTCAGTCAGACGATGATCGAGAAGTTGCGGTTGAGTGTCGAAAGCAGGCTCCGGCTGGCGGACGGGTGAGTTTGGCGCTTCGGGTTCATGGGGCGGGGCCAGTTTTGGGAACCGCGAACGAACGCGATTAATCGCAAATGCCGCGTGTGTTTTGCCGGCCGGTTGCTTTCAGATTTTTTTCAATTTCGAAATATTAAAGATATCCGAATCCGGCGCGAATTGGGACACAATATTGTGCACACATGCCCGGCATCCGGGCGCGCGCAGCGTCCGACCGGTTTCGCACCGAGGACAATGAGGCAGACAAAGCCACCGAGCTTCCATCCCCCTGGGCACCGCCCCCGCATCGAGCCCAATTCCCCCAATTGACGCCCCGCTCCCCCCCACCCTATACCCCACCCAACACAAACCGGGGCCGGACGGCCCCCACAAGGGAGGCCGCCCAAAGTGGAAGACGCTGCGCGCCTGTTGCAGCTTGTCGTGAACGGTGCAGCCGCTGGCTGCATCTATGGCCTCATCGCGCTCGGCTTCGTGCTGATCTACAAAGCCACCGAGATGGTGAACTTCGCCCAAGGCGACGTCATGATGCTCGGCGGATTCGTCGCGTACAGCCTGATCGCGCACTACGGCCTGAATTATTGGGTCGGAGCACTGCTCGCCATCGCTATCACCGCCGCCTTCGGCTTCGTCCTCGATGCCCTCGTGCTGCGACGAGTCATAGGACAACCGCAATTCGCCGTGGTCATGCTCACGCTCGGCTTGGGATTCATCTTCCGAGCCTATGCCGGCATCGCTTGGGGCTATGATTCGGTGGGTTTCAACACCCCGTTCACCAACAAAACCGCCAAAGTCGGTCTGCTGGTGCTGGGCCAGGACAACCTGTCCATCATCGTCGGGACGGTGCTGCTGTGTGCGGTGCTGTATGTGTTCTTCAGCAAAACCCGCCTCGGCGTGGCGATGCAGGCGTCCTCGCAGAACCAGCTCGCAGCCTATTACATGGGCATCCCGGTCCGCACCGTGTTCAGCCTGATCTGGGCGATCTCCGCCGGAGTCGCAGCCGTCGCCGGCATCCTGCTCTCCCCGGTGTCGATGATCGACGTGAACATGGGCTTCCTCGGCATCAAGGCCTTCGCCGCCGCGGTCATCGGGGGCTTCGGCAGCATCCCGGGATCGCTGGTCGGCGGCGTCATCGTCGGCGTCGTGGAGCAGTTGGCGGGCTACTACCTCCCCGCCGGATTCCAGGAAGTCACCTCCAACGTCGTCCTTCTCGCGATGCTGATCCTGCGACCGCAGGGCCTGTTCGCCGAGGGCATGGGAAAGCGAGTCTAGCCCATGCGCTATTTGTTCCGCACCGACTACCGCCAGGACACCTCGCTCGCGCGTCATAACGGCGACCGGTTCTGGTACGGGCTGCTGCTGGCCGTCATGCTCGCCATCCCCCTGCTGATGGGCGAGTTCTACGTGGGCGAGCTTGGCGGCGTCTTCATCTTCGCCATCGCGGGCGTCGGGCTGATGCTGCTGGTGGGCTACACCGGGCTGATCAGCCTGGGCCACGCGGCGTTCCTGGGCATCGGCGCCTATGTGAACTCCGTGCTGCTGGCAAAGGGCATCCCGTTCGCCATCACTCTGCCGGTCGCGGGCCTGTTCACCGCAATCTGCGGCGCCGCCATCGGCCTGCCGACCTTGCGCATGAGCGGGCTGTACCTCGCCATCGCCACTCTGGCGTTCGGCAGCATTGTCGGCACGGTGTTCCAGAAATGGTCGTCCGTGACCGGCGGGTTCGACGGATTCGCGGTGCCGACGCCGAGCATCCTGGGCGTCAATCTGGATGGCGCGACGGGGATTTATTATGTGTCCCTGGCGGTGCTGATCTTCTGCCTGTGGGTCAGTGCCAACATCCTGCGCAGCCCGATGGGGCGCGCGATGGTGGCGATCCGCGATTCGGAAGTCTCGGCGCAGAGCATGGGCATCCACCTTGCCCGCTACAAAGCCATGGCCTTCGCGATCAGCGCGGGCATGACGGGCCTCGCGGGCGGGTTGTTCGCCCATTACGTGCGGTTCCTGGCGCCGGATGCGTTCGACGTGCTGCTGTCGGTGCAGTTCGTGACGATCGTATTCGTGGGCGGGCTGGGATCGATCCATGGCGCGGTGTTCGGGGCGCTGTTCGTGCGGCTGTTGCCGCAGTTCATCGCCATCGTGCGCGACGATCTTCCCTTTGGCATCGGCCGCATGCCGGGGCTGGAGCCGTCGCTGTTCGGCCTGGTGCTGGTCCTGGTGATCCTGTTCCAGCCGGGCGGCATCAACGGGTTGTGGCTGAAAACCAAGCATTGGTTCACCGCCTACCCGTTCAAGCGCCAGGAAAGCGCCCGCCGGCAAAAATCCTACGCGAAGTCGGAGCGGCTGCGATGAGCCTGTTCGAAGCCCAAGGAATCGCCGTCCGCTTCGGCGGCATTCGCGCTGTGGACGACGTGAGCTTTCACGTCGACAAAGGCGAGGTTTTTTCCATTATCGGCCCGAACGGTGCCGGGAAGACCACGATCTTCAATCTGATTTCCCGCATCTACAATTCGACCGAGGGGAAACTGATCTTCGACGGGCAGGATTTCACCAAAATGCCGCCCTGGCAGGTCGCCGGTATCGGCATCGCCCGCACCTTCCAGAACATCGAACTGTTTCCCAACGCGACCCTGCTGCAAAATCTGCTGATCGGGCGGCACTGCCACTCGCGCGTGGGACTGTTGTCGCAGCTGGCGTTTCTGCCGTCGGTCCGCCGGGCGGAACTGCATCACCGGGAAAAGGCCGAGGACGTCATCGGCTTTCTGGGCCTGGAACGCTACCGCGACACGCTGATCGCCAATCTGCCCTATGGCGTGCGCAAGGTCGTGGAACTCGGGCGCGCTTTGTGCATCGAGCCGAAGCTGCTGCTGCTGGACGAACCGTCCTCAGGCCTGAACGTCGAGGAGACGGAAGGCATGGGGTTCTGGATCGAGGACATCAAGAAGGACCTCGGCATCACCGTCATCATGGTCGAACACGACATGGCGCTGGTGAACCAGGTGTCCGACCGCGTGATGGCGCTGAACTACGGCAAGGTGCTCGCGATGGGCTCGCCGCGCGAAGTGCAGACCCATCCGGAAGTCGTGAAAGCCTACCTCGGTGGCGATATGGAGGACGCGGCGTGAGCGAACCTCTGCTGAAAGTCACGGGGATCGAGACCTTCTACGGCCCCATCCAAGCCATTCGCGGCGTCTCGATCGAGGTGCAGCCGAAGCAGATGGTCACCGTGTTGGGCGCCAACGGGGCCGGCAAGACGACCGTGCTGCGCACCGTGTCCGGCGTGCTGAACCCCGAACGCGGCCAGATTTTCTTCGAGGGCCGCGACATCGCCAACATGGCGCCCGATCAGGTCATGCGCATGGGCATCTGCCACGTGCCGGAGGGACGCGAAACGTTCCCCTTCCTGACCGTGCGCGAAAACCTGATGATGGGCGCCTATACCCGCCGCGATGCGGATGGGGTGGCCAAGGATTTGGAACTCTGCTTCGGCTATTTCCCGCGTCTGCTGGAACGCCAGCACCAGCGTGCCGGCCTGTTGTCCGGCGGCGAGCAGCAGATGTTGGCGATCAGCCGAGCGCTGATGGGCAAGCCGAAGCTGTTGTTGTTGGATGAGCCGTCTTTGGGGTTGTCGCCGCTGCTGGTGCAGCAGATTTTCGGAATCATTCGGCGCATCAACCAGGAACAGGGCGTCGCGATCCTGTTGGTTGAGCAGAACGCCCATATCGCGTTGAAAACCGCCGATTACGGCTATGTGCTGGAAGTCGGCCGGATCGTGATCGAGGATCGTTGCACCAACCTGATCCAGCGGGACGACATCAAGGAATTCTACCTCGGCCAGAAGGAAGCGGGTGCCCGCGGCCAGCGGCGTTGGAAAAAGAAGCGCCAATGGAACTGATTGCAACTATCCCTGCCCTGCTGGATCGGCGCTCTTCCGATAGCCGGGTCGTGCTGCGAAAGAAGGAACGCGGTCTGTGGAAGGCCGTGACCTGGAGCGAGTTGGACGCGCACCGTCGCGCCGTCGCGGCGGCCTTGCAGGCGGCCGGGTTCCGTCAGGGCGATGTCGCGGGTCTGCTGTCGGAGACGACGCCGGATGCGGTTTACGTGGATTTGGGGATTCTGTCGGCCGGCGGCGTCAGTCTGGCGGTAAACCCGGATGCCGAGGCGGAGCAGCTTCGTTCGCAGTTGCGGGACTCCGGTTGCCGCGTGCTGTTCGTGGAGAATGAGGAGCAGCTCGATAAAGCGCTGACCGTGCGCGAGAGCTGTCCGGCGCTGACGCGGATCGTGATCTTGAACATGAAGGGTCTGCGCGATTTCTCCGACGCAGGCTGCGAGGATTATCAAGTGTTCCTCGGTCGCGGCACTGCTGGCGGGGATGCGCCGGCGATCCGGGGCGACCATCCGGCCGTGTTGTTGCCGAGCGGTGTCCTGACCCATGCCGATGTGCTCGCCAAGGTCGCGAAAGCGGCGGAAACCCTGGGCGTTCGCGACGGCGACGAACGTCTGGCGGTGTTGCCGATGTCCGATCCGCTGGAGCGGATTCAGGGTCTGTACCTCGCGCTACAGGCCGGGATCGTCAGCAACTATCTGGAAAGCCCGGAAACCGCGCGCGAGAACCTGCAGGAGTTGAAGCCCACGTTGTTCGGTGCCGACGCCGAGGCCTGGACTCGCCTGCACGCCCGCATCGCCGCCAGTGCGGCTGCCGCGACTCCATTGCAGCGGATGCTTTACAACTGGGCGATTCGCGCAGGCAGCGGCAATGCGGTGGCCAATTTCCTGGTGCTGGGTGCTGTGCGCCGGGAATTGGGCATGAACCGGCTTCGGGTTGCCTATGTCGCCGGGTCGAAACCCGCCGCCGACATCGCGCAATGGGCGGCGTCGCTTGGCATTCGGATCGCAACAGTCGAGGTTTGATCCTACAGGTCGGCAACCCGTATCCAGGTCGCCACGCCCGCCGACACAACCAGCCCCAGCGCCAACACCGGCACGCCGGACCATCCGATCTCCCGCGTGACCGCCAGCCACAGGACCATGCTCGCGATCCCCACGGCAATACCGCCGATCAGGCTCGCCTTGCCGGTCTTGATACGGCTCCGTGGCGAACTCATTCCGCGGCCATCGTGCCGACATGGCCGACGCGGACATCGTCGGTCGAGTGCCGCACCCGTTTCAAATCCCGCCGCACCGCACTGGCATCGTAACCGTTGAAAATATGCTTCAACAACCCGCAGCGCAGGTCCGACGTGCCGAAGAACCAATCGGCGATCGGGTAAGTGAGATTGAAATTCCGCTCCATCATAATCGCGGGATTATGGTGCGCGATGTGGTGCCGGCGGATCGAATTGATCAGTGGAATATGCCGCACCAGACTGTCGTTTTTCACATGACAGCAGAAGTGGAACAACTCGTAATTCAGATACAGCCCGACATTGGTGATCAGCAGCAGCCACCCCGCGTTCGCCAGACCGATCGCGCCCAGCACGAAGGCCGGAATCAGCGACATCGCCATGAACGCCACCAGGGCGTAGGGCGGGAAGAACACGATGCGGAAATCGCGCGTGTTATCCACCGTCGGCTCGATATCCGTGAAGAACTGGTGATGCGCCAGCGTGTGCCGCTTGTAGATGCCCATGAACCCCTTCACCGGGCGGTGCATGATGTAGCGGTGGATCCACCACTCGAACGTGTTGGACACGCAAAAGGCGAACGGGATCACCAGGAATTCGTACCAAGCCGGCGCCGCGATCTGCCGAGCGCAATACCAGATGGCGGTGCCGCCCAGGGTGTAGATCATCGCCACATGCACCCAGCCCACATAGGCCGGCGCGATGCGGTCCCGGAAATCGGCGCGGAATGCGGCCTGACGCCGCGACATGGTGTTCTGGCTCATGTGCCGACGATAGAGCCGTGTTCCGTCGCGCGGCAAGACCCGGCATACTGCGGGCCGCAACGCGGGAGACTTGGATATGCTCGAAATCGAAACCCCCTCCGGGATGAAGGCCTATGTCGGCAAGCTGCTGGGCACCAGCGACTGGGTGACAGTGGATCAGGACCGGATCAACCAGTTCGCCGACGCGACCGGGGACCATCAATGGATTCATGTGGACGTCGAGCGCGCGCGGACGGAGATGCCGAACGGCAAGACCATCGCGCACGGTTTCCTGACTCTGTCGCTGCTGCCGCATCTGATGGACAGCGTCTACAAGATCAAGAAAACCTCGCGCGGGATCAATTACGGGTCGAATAAGGTGCGATTCACCTCGATGGTGCCGTCCGGGTCGCGCGTTCGCCTGCATCAGACGCTGAAAGCGTTGGAAGAAGTCGAAGGCGGCGTCCGCATGATCTTCGACTGCTCCATCGAGCTGGAGGGCTCCACCCGCCCGGCTTTGGTGTCGGAAACCATCATCATGGCGTTCGATTGATGGACAAGGCCGAACTCACGGCATGGGCGCTGGGCAATGGCTGGCAAATGATCGCCGGCATGCCCAGCCTGACGAAACCGTCGGCGCCGAAGGAGGCCATCGTGCGGATGGCCCTGAAAGCGACGGTGGTGAACCTGGAAGTGAAGAAACCCGCCGGCAAATGGGAAAAGGTCGCCGGTCAGCCCTACGCCGCCGTATTAGCTGACGAGGAAGGTCTGCCGCTCGGCCTGGGTTTTGAAAATATCCCAGGCTTCCGCATGCTGATGCGCGACAACAAGGACCGGCAGGTGTTCGCGAAGATGACGGGAAAAGCCTAACCGACCTGCAACAACTGCCCCGTCACCCCGCTGGCGGCGGAGGACAGCAGGAAGGCCATCGCCTCCCCAACTTCCGTGGGCGTCACCCAGCGAGAAGTATCGGCGTCCGGCATGGCCGACCGGTTTTGCGGCGTGTCGATGGTGGTCGGCAGCACCGCGTTGACGCGGATTTTCTCGTCCCGCAGCTCATCGGCGAGGCTTTCCGTCATGCGCATGACACCGGCTTTGGAGGCGGCGTAGGCGGCAACCTGCCCGCCCGCCTTCAACCCTGCGACGCTGCCGATGCCCACCAGCGCACCGCCGCCCGCCTTCCGAATCGCTGGCACGGCGGCTTGGTAAATATTCCAAGTGGTTTTGACGTTGAGCGTGAACATCAGGTCCCACTGATCGAGGCCGGCATCCGCCAGCTTCGCCATCGCAAACCCACCAACCGTGGTGCCGACTCCGTCCAGCCTACCGGATGTCGCGACGACATGCGCGACCAGCGCCTTGGCGGCGGCAGGGTCGGTCAGATCGTAGGACGACAGCGCCATATGGCCCTTGCCGGGTAACGCGGCGACGACCTGATCCAGGCGAGGCTTGTAGGTATCCACCGCCGCGACGACAGCGCCCCGGGACGCGAGCAGGCCGGCCAGCGCCGACCCGACATTGCCGGCCGCCCCGGTGACGATAAAGGTTTTTCCGCTGAACACGATGGCTTCCTCCGGCTTCGATACGGAGGCCAGCTTAGCAGATCACGCCGCGTTTGGGCGATCCTCCAGGTGTTCGACCCGGATATTCAACTGGCGCAGCATATGCGTCATTTTAGAGAGCTGTTCAGTGATGCTTTCCATCTCGACGCGGGTCGATTTGAGGAGGCGTTCAGCCCGTTCGGCGATATCGATTTTCATGTCGTCTTCTTCCCGCTGCATGGTCATGCGGTCTTGCAGGCGGTCGATCCGGTCCATGATTTCCGCGCGGGTTTGGATGAGTTCCGCCTGTTGAGCCGCGAACCCATCGAGGGTCTCGATGCGGAATTCGCTCAATTCAAAACGAACCTTTCCGAGCTCCGACTGGAGATCGTCAACCTCACCCTGCATGAGTCCGAACTCGGTTCGGAAGGCCCCGAACTCACTTTGGAAGGCATCCATTCTCGCGCTCAGACTGGCGATTTGGCTGCCTAGGTCCAAACGCACGTCGCCGATCTGGCCGGTCAGGTCCGTACGCACGGCCTCGATCTGGCCGGTCAGGTCCGAACGCACAGCCTCGATCTGGCCGGTCAGGTCCGAACGCAACTCGCGCATCCCAACCTGGGTTTCCACGACAATGGCAAGAATGCGTTCCAAAACGGTATCGCTCACGGCTTAGCCCTCTCGGTTCCAACCAGTGCGGGCACGATAACACGCCTTGCATCGAAACGCACTAACTTGTTGGAATACCTTTGTATGTTGCCGCTTAACGCGGCAACCGCCACCCCACCTCCGCCGCGAAGCTGTCGAAGAAATCCTGCTCATAGGCCTGTTCCGGATCCTGCCGCACCCGAGCGTCAATCGCCTGCGCGTCCGGCCCGACCAAGATGCGCCAGCGGTTGGCCTTCACCCCATCCAGAATAATCGTCGCCGCTTCCGCCGCGCTCGTCGGCGCATCCTCCACAAACCGTTGCGCTCGGCGAGCAACGACATCCGCGATATCGGCGTCGGTCATCGCCGAAACGTCGCGACCCATCGAAACCAAACGCGCCCGTGTCTGCGCGAGTTGCGTCGCATCCATCCCGTCCGCATCGCTGCCCGCCTGCACCCGTAACGAATTGGCCGGAATGCCGGTCCCGATATGACCCGGCATGACAACGGACACCCGGATATGCGGCGCGTTCAGACGCAGATCGGCGATCAGCGCCTCGGAGAACCCCTTCACCGCGAATTTCGCCGCCGCGTAGGCCGTGTGCGGCACCGTCGGACCGACCGAGGCCCAGAAGCCGTTGATGCTGCTGGTGTTGACGATATGCCCCTCATCCGCCTTCAGCATCATCGGCAGAAAGGCACGCGTGTTCAGGTAAACGCCGCCCCAGCAGATGTTGAAAGTGCGTTCCCATTCGGAACGCTCGTGCACAATCATGCTGCCGCCGCCGCCGATGCCGGCATTGTTGAACAAAAGATGGATACGGTCGGTGGCGTGCTGGGCCGCAGCCTCATCGCGGAAACGCAACACGTCCGGCTCGCTGGAAACATCGGCGACATGGGTGGTGATGCGCAGGCCCTGCGGCAGGCCGGCTTCCCGGCACAGGCGGACCGTTTCGGCCATGCCGCGTTCGGACACGTCGCAAGTGGCGACATGGCAGCCCTCGGCCACCAATTGCCGCACCAATTCGCGACCCATACCGGACCCGCCACCGGTGACGATCGCTGTTCTGCCAGGGAATTCTTTCATGGTCGTTTCCTTCTATTCTATCGCAGCGGCGATTTCGTCGGCGGTCAGGCGCCATGCATTGTCCAGTTCCGCCACGACATCGCGCATGAATCGTTCCGTCAGAGCCATAGCCCGAGCATCGTCGCGGAGGTGATCGGCCAGCAACGCCAAGGCCAATTGCCTGGGGCCATCGCCTTCATAGGTCCACTCGAACCCCGCCGGAGAAAATCGTTTCAGATCGAACCGCGGGTTCAGCGGCGCGCCATCGACGGTAACCACCGCCCCATCCAGGCTTCTACCGCCTTCGTAGATTTTCATCAGAACATCACCACGCTGCGCACGGTTTCCCCGCGTTTCAGCGCGGCAAAACCTTCGTTGACCTGTTCCAATGGAATGCGCGCCGAGATCATCTCGTCCAGTTTCAGCTTTCCGTCCAGATACGCCCGCGCCAGCATTGGAAAATCCTGCGCCGGCTTGGCCCCGCCATAGGACGAACGGACGATCCGCTTTTCCTGCATCAGGCTGCCCCAGCGGAACGATACCTGGTCGTTCACCGCGACCTTACCCAACCAAACGATCTGTCCGCCCGGACGAACCGCTTCGGCCGACAGGCGGAACGTTTCCGAGCGGCCGGCGGCCTCGATTATAACGTCGGCGCCGCGATTGTCGGTCAGGGAACGCGCAAGATCGACGGCCTCGGCCGGATCGCAGGCATGGGTAGCGCCAATGGCTCGCGCAAGCTGCCGGCGAGCGGGATTGGGATCGACGGCGATAATCGAGCCGGCCCCGGCGAGGACGCAGCCCTGGATCGCCGACAGCCCGACCGCGCCGCAACCGATCACGACAGCCACATCGCCCCAGCGCAACGCCGCGACCCGCGTCGCCGCCCCCACGCCCGTCATCACACCGCAGCCGATCAGCGCCGCCCTGTCGAACGGCATCGCGTCCGGCACGCGAATTGCGGCCTGCACCGGCACGACGGCATATTCCGCGAACCCGCCGAGATACATCAGCTGGTGCATCGGAATGGCGTCGCAGGACAAACGCGGCCTGCCGTCGAAATGAAACCCTTTCGGTCCGTTCCCGAGGAACTGCCGGCAGAGGATCGGCTGCGCCCGCTCGCAATAGAAGCACGAGCCGCAATGCGGGTTCCACGACAGCACCACACGGTCGCCGACGGCCAAATCGGTCACGCCGGCACCGACTTCGGCGATTTCCCCAGCCGCTTCATGCCCCAACACGGCAGGGAGGTTAATGGCGATGGCACCCTCGATCGCTTCGAGGTCGGTGTGGCACAGGCTGGCCGCCTTGATCCGTACCAGCACGTCTCCGGCGGCGACGGGGCCGACGTCGATGGTCTCGATGGTCATCGGCGTGTTGGTTTGGCGAAGGACGGCGGCTTTGGCTTGCGGCATGGATCGTTACTCGGTTTCGTCGTTCGCCGGCGGTGGTTCCGCGAGGCCGGCATCTTCCTCGTAATTCGTCGCCATCGTTTCTTCGACGATGGCGACGCCCTCCCCGGTCAGGCGCTGCGAGTCCCACTGGGTGATCCAGGATTTGATGTATTGCCGCATCGTCCGGGACGCAGTGCGTTCGCCCTGCAACAGCGCGGGCGCGGGCCAATCGTAGGCAGCCTCGTAGATATCGCGCAGTTTCAGGCAGGTGCGCGCCAAATCGTCGTTACCCGGGCTGCGCAAACGATGCCGACCCGTGGTGGCCGCGATGTGGCGCATCGCTTCGCGGGCGGCCTGCGCCTCCTGCAAGCGGCCTTTCAGTTGCAGACGGTCAGGCAGTTTTTCCTCATCCTGCCGCTGGTCGATCACCGCGCTGACGAAATCGTCGGTGATCGCATAGACGGCGGCAATGCCTGGAAACACACCGGCACCCGGCAAACCCAGCCAAGTACTCAACCACGCATAGGCCAGCGCACGCTGCAACGGGGTGTAGCGGCCGATCAGTTCCATCTCATCCAGCAACACGCACCATCCGGCGAAACCGGCAGCGTGAAACAGCCGGGACGCGAAACGGATGCGCTGTTCCGCCAGCTCCCCCGGCGGCGGCATTTTCAGATCGAACCGCCGCGACGCCCCGGCGGCCGACAACGCCGGCCGGATCGCCGCTGCCGTCATCCGCCCGCCCGCGAGGAACCGTTCGCATTTGCGGATCGTTTCCGGCAGCGTCGACGGCCGCCGGATCAAAAACAACACAGCCGCGAAGATCGGCGCGAACCCGGCCATCGGATCGCGCACCGCCTGTTCCAGCAGATCGGCCTTTTCGACCGAATCCCGCATGATCGACAACGCCGCCGCCAGCGGATCGTCGGTGCGGTTGGGCAGGCGCGCGCGCGAAATCGCGGCCTCGAACACGCGCGCGGGGTCGGCCAGCGGGGTTTCCTTGCTGATCACGACGCGGCTGACGACGAAATTCTGCCCCAGCGCGACCTCAGCCAAATAACCGAGGAAATGCGATTTCCCGGCCCCAAACCCGCCCGCAATCCCCATCCCAGGACGAGGCGTATCCCAGACCGAACCCAACAGCGCATCGAACGCCTGCTCGATCGCCGTTTCCTCCGACCCCATCAACCGAATCGCCGCTCGGTTCGGCACCCCAGCCCGCAGGGCTTCGATCGCTGTGCGTGCCTGCAAATTCATGGTGTCACCGTGACCAGAGGCGCCAGCGGATTCTGCCGGTCGCCGGGGCGGACGTCGGGCCAGATGCGCATCTGCAACGCCTTGTAATTGTCCAGGGTCCGTTTCGGCTCACCCGAAATCAGCGCCTGATCGGTCAGCACCAGAACGAACAGACCGGGCAAATGCTCGATATCGTCGATCAGCTCCCGCAGCACCTCGTAAAGGTCCATCACCGTCGCGGGGCTGTAGCGGGCAGTCCCGTCGGTCTTCGGCGTGGTGCGCAAAGCGTGCCGAATATCCAACGTCAGCAGCAGGCCGGGCGTGCCGGCCTTACGCAGCCAGTGACAAAGAGAGATCAACATGGCCCGAGCGTTGGTGCGGCCGATGCGCGTGGCGATATCGAACATGCGCAGCACCGTGGCACCGATTTTCTCCCCGTACAGCCAGCGCAGCACAGGCGATTCCTCGGCCACGACGTCCGCGTCCGGCTCTAGACGCCCAACGCAAAGATGCATCATCGCGGTACGGAAATCCTGGGCGAGATGCGGGTCGTTCCACAAATCCTGGCTCAGCCATTGATCCCGGTTGCGTGCCGCGAGGTTCGGGGCGATCCCAAAATGTTCCGCCAGTTCCGCCATCGCCATCGGCTCCCCCGGTTTCGGCCAGGGGTATCCATTGCGGTCGAACAGCGATTCAACATAGGACTGCGCGAGCTTGTCCCAGGGCAGCCAGCGCGCGAGGGCGAAGAACACGTCCTGCAACATATGCAGCCGCGTCTGGCTTGCGTCCGCGTGTGCCGCCAGCAGCCCGTAACGATGCGCCATATCGGTGACGCCGCGGGCAATGGCGGGGCCGGTTTCTTCCCCGGCAACGACGAATTTGACCGCGCCGCCGCCGGCCGGCAGATATTCCGTGAAATATTCGCGCTCGATCGTGCTCAGCCAGTCCCCGATCGGCAAACCCTGCTGTTCGATCGTTTCCATGGCATCAATCCATCGCGAAGCGAATGGCGTAAAAATCGTGCTGCGCCCCGGTTTCGTCGAACGCCGAAAGGCGCTTATCGCCCTTTGTGCCGGTCGAACCGCCGAGTTCGAACCGGTGGCCGCGGCCGGTGCGGGAATCCGGCAACCGATTCAGGCGCAGCATGTCGCAGAGGAATTCCTCCACCGGGTAATCGGCGGCTGCCTGCGGCCAAAGCGTCAGCAGCGCATGCAGATCGGCCAATGCGATCAGCGGCCCCTCCTCGGTTTTGGCCGGCTGCCAGTGCGGTGCCAAGATGGCGTACGCTCGCAGCAGCCGGTCCAGGAACGACCGGGCGTTGAACCGGTTGGGGCGCGACTGCAATTTCTTCAGTTCGCCGATCAGCACGCTGGGTCGCAGGCGTTTTTCCAACTTGTTGCCGAGCCGCACGCCTTGGGTGCGGGGTTCCAGACGGACAACGACGGGGAAGGCGGTGATGCGCCCGTCGCGCTGGATCAGCCGCACATCGGCGGCTTTTGCCGCGGCGGCGAGTTCCTCCACGTAGGCGCCACTGGCGAAGGAGGCCGCCACATCCAGTGCCGGCGGCTCGACGGTCGCGACCGCGTCGGCCAACTTCTCGGCATCCTGGCGCATGGCGGCGACCGCGGCGGGTACGCTGGCAATGGTGCCCTCTTGCGCGGCCTTGCGGAGCCGGCGCGCGGATTTCAGCGCAGCGGTGGCCTGGCGTTCCAGGATGGCGAGCTGTTCCTCCCACGCGGAGAGTGTTGCTTCCAATGTTGGGGAATCTGTCATCCCTAGAGTATGCGGGGATTGCCGCGCCTCATCAAGCCATCGCTCGGCGCAGCGGCCGGACCAGCAACAACGCGGAGCCGCCGATTACCGCCATCGCCAGGAATGTCAGCCCGCCGTAACGGGCATACAGAAAGCCGGACAAAAACATCATCAACCCGCCCGGCGCGCCGTAACCCAAAGCCGCGTGCAGCGCCTGAGCCGTGGCGGCGCGCTCCGGCGGGATGGACCGCCCGAGCACCAGCATGGCCGAGAGGTGCTGCATGGCGAAAGTGGCGGCGTGGAGGATTTGGATCACGATCAGCACCGGCATCGGCGGCCCGAGCGCGGTGATGGACCAGCGGATGATCGAGGCCGCGGCAGCGCAGGCGGTCAATCCGGCTGGACCGAGTCTTTCGATGACCCGGCGGCCTCGGGCGAACAGGAGGATTTCGACGATGATGCCCTCGGCGATCAACAGGCCGATGGTGCGGTCGCTGATTCCTTGGGACCGCCAGAACAGGGCGGCGAAACCATAATAGGCGGCGTGGGCGCCCTGGATCAGGGCGGTGGACCCAACCGCCAACCGGAACGCGGGAATACGGAACAGCGCGATGCCGGCGAAGGCGCGCGGGGCGGCGGGCGGCGTCGCGGCCTCCGGCAGAAAGCGGCTGAACACGGCGCACGACCCATAGCCGATGGCCAGCAGCCAGGGGATCAGGGTGGAACCAAACAGGTTCATCAGCCAACCAGCAGCGGCGGTCGCGAGCATGAAGGTCGCCGATCCCACCGACCGCACCGGCCCGTATTCCATCAGGCCTTGCCGCGCGAGCGACAACGCCAGCGAGTCGATCAGCGGATTGATGGCCGATGAGGCAATTCCCTGCCCCGCCGCGACCAGCAGCAACGGCAGGAATCCGCCCAGCGGCAGGTACAACAACGCCATGGACGACGCGACGACGGCCGCGCCCGTCAGAACCGGGCGGCGTTTGCCGATGCGGTCGGCGACACTGCCCCATTGCGGGCCGGCGAGGACGCGCAGCAGCGACGCGATACTCAGAATTTGACCGATCGCCGCCGGCGAAAGCCCCCGGTCGGCGAACCACAGCGGCATGAAGCCGTTGACCGCGTTGGCCGCGAAGTAAGCACCGAGGAACAGGGCGACTCGAGGGCCGGGACCGAACGTCATGGTCCGCGAAGGCGGACCTCCCGCGCCTTCGCGGACCATGACGCGGAAAAGAACATCACAAGCCTACAGGGGTTGGGTCAGAACCGACCACGACGGAATGCGCGACCTCCCGCACCTTGCGGGCCATGGCGGCGATGCCGTTGCCGCGGTTGGTGGACAAAGCCTCCAGCAGGCCGAGGTCCTTCAGGAAGACCGGATCCGTCGCACGGATTTCAGCAGGCGACCGGCCAGAGTAAACACGCAGCAGCAGCGCCACCAGACCGGAGACGATGGCCGCATCCGAGGCGCCGGCGAAATACAGCTTCCCGTCGCGCCGGGTCGCCTCCATCCACACCCGGCTCTGGCAGCCGGGCACGCGATGCGCGTCGTTCGCCCATTCCTCCGGAAACGGCGGCAGTTTACGGCCGAGTTCTATGATGAACTGGTATCGTTCCATCCAGTCGTCGAAGAAATTCAATTCTTCCCCAATGGCAGCGATGGCAGCGGTGGCGGATTCTTCCTCGGGTTGGAAAAACGGATCGGACATTCAGCTCGCCAGTGCCAGCAGGCCGTAACCGGTGGTCAGCGGCGCGGTGTAGTTACGGTGGACGCGCTTGACCGTCGGTCCCATCGCGGCGCGCATCGCGAGCCACATGATCATCTCCACGCCCTCGGTGCCGCCGCGCTCCATATATTCCGTCAGCGACAGGGACGCGAGCTGTTCCGGATCGGATTCCAGCAGGTCCATGAACTCATTGTCCCAGGCTTGGTTTTTCTGCCCGAACTGCTTGCCGTGCAATTGGTGCGTCAGGCCGCCGGTGCCGAACACCACCACTTTCTTGTCCTTCGGGAACGACTCCACCGCGCGCCTGATCGCCGTGCCCAGCTTGAACAGCCGGCGGGCCGAGGGGACCGGGTGCTGAATGACGTTGACCGCGAGCGGCACGACGGGGATTTTCCAATCGGTGTCGGTCAGCATCGGCAGGAACGACAGCACGCCGTGATCGACGGACATTTCCTGGCAGATGGTGGGATCGAACTCATCGTCCACCAGTGACCGAGCGAGATGCCAGCCGAATTCCGGATCGCCGGGCAGATCGGGCAGCGGGCGCTTGCCCCAGCCCTCATCGGCCTGCTTGTGAACCGCACCGACGCCCAGGGCGAAGGTCGGCCAAGCGTCGAAGAAGAAGCGGTTGACGTGATCGTTGTAGATAATCACGAACAAATCCGGCTTGATTTCGTCCAGCCAAGCGCGCGCCGGCTCGTAGCCGGTGAACAGCGGCTCCCACATCGGGTCCTTCTGCAGGCCTTTGTCGTAGGCATTGCCGATGGTGGGCGCGTGCGAGCTGCCGATGCCGCCAATGATGGTTGCCATGTCTCAGACCCTCCCCGCGGTGTGGTTGCCGATGACCGGCAGCGGATGGCCTGTGCTGCCGCCGATTTTGATGATGACGTAGATGGAGGCGCCCGCGTCCATCATGCCCTTCCAGTCGCGGTCATGCACCAACTGCCGTTCGGCGTCCGTCATACCGAAGGATCGCATGAACGCGTCCTCATCCGCTTTGAAGCGGTCGCGGTTAGCCGGCTCGGTCAGAGACGCCGCCATCTTGTTGATTCGGAAGCCCTGGGCGGAGCGCTCGCCGGTAAACAGCAGCGCGCCGGAGACGATGTCGTTCATGGTGTGGCCCTCCCCTGCAATCCGTCATGGTCGGGCTTGACCCAACCATCTCCCGCGACCTTTAGCACCGGGGCGCGGCGAAGCGAAACCGAGTTGGGGTGTCGGCGGCTCATTCGCCTGAGGCGGTCGGGTCAAGCCCGACCATGACGATGCGGGTCCGGCCTGCCGCCTACCGCGACATCGCAAACCCCTCGTACCCATTCGCCGCCACCGCGTCGCAGCGCTTCTTGTATCCCGCGAACCCGCCGACATACGGCATGAACACCCGCGGCTTGCCCGGAATGTTGGAACCCAGGTACCAGGAGTTCGCCAACGGGTACAACGTGCTATCCGCCACATCGTTCACATGCTGCACCCAATCGCGCTCGGCTTCCGGCGTCGGCTCGATCCGGGTCATGCCGCGGTCTCGCATTGTGGCGAGGCAGTCGCCGATCCAGTCCATGTGCTGCTCGATCGCGATGATCATCTGCGTCTTCACCGACGGACTGCCGGGGCCGGTGATCGTGAACATGTTCGGGTAGCCCGCGACCATCAGACCGAGATACGTCGTCGGCCCGTTGTCCCATTTATCCGCCAGCGAGGGGCCGTTGCCGACGCGGATGTCGATTTCCTTCAACGCGCCCGTCATCGCGTCGAACCCGGTCGCGAAGACGATGGCATCGAGTTCGTATTCGCCATCCGCTGTCCGCACGCCGTTTTCCGTGATTTCCTGGATCGGCGCGCTGCGCACATCGACCAGCGTGACGTTGTCGCGGTTGTATGCCTCGTAATAATTCGTATCCAGGCACAGGCGTTTCGTGCCGATCGGATGATCCTTCGGCGCCAGCAATTCCGCGACCTTTTGGTCTTTCACGATCGAGCGGATTTTGTTCCGCACAAATTCCGACGCGGTGTCGTTGGCTTCCTTGTTCAGCAGCAGGTCGGTGTAGGAGTAAAGAAAACTGATGCTGCCGCCCTCGGCCCATTTGGCTTCGTACTGGGCCTCGCGCTCCTCGGCCGTGACGTCCAGAGCCTTTTTCGTCGGCGGCGGGAAGCCGGCGATGCCGAATGGGGTTTCGAAGGCCGCCGCGCGCCGTTCCGGGTATTGCGATTTGTGCCGAGCCTCGATGGCAGGATCCATGGGGGCGTTGCGAGCGGGGAGGCTGAAATTCGCGGTGCGCTGGAATACGTGCAGGTGCTTCGCCTGCTGCGCGATCAGCGGGATCATCTGCACACCGGACGATCCAGTGCCGATCACGCCGACCCGCAAGCCGGTGAAATCCACACCCTCCTGAGGATACAGGCCGGAGTGGTACCACCTGCCCTTGAACCGCTCGATCCCCTTGAAGTCCGGCACGCGCGGCGTCGAAAGGTTGCCGGTCGCCATGATGCAGAACGGGGCCGTGACGACGTCGCCCTTGTCGGTGCGGACGGTCCAGACGTTCTGGCCGGGATCGAAGCTCGCCGACTGAACGCGTGTATCGAACTGGATGTCGCGGCGCAGATCGAACCGATCGGCGACATGGTTGATGTAGCGCAGCAGCTCCGGCTGGGTGCCGTAACGCTCCGGCCAATGCCATTCCTGCTGTAGGTCGTCGTCGAAGGCATAGGAGTATTCCATGCTTTCCACGTCGCAGCGCGCGCCGGGATAGCGGTTCCAGAACCAGGTGCCGCCGACGCCGCTACCAGCTTCGAACGCGCGTGCCGTCAGGCCCATTTTCCGCAGGCGGTACAGCGCATACAGACCGCCGAGGCCGCCGCCGACGACGATGGCGTCGTAATCGGTTTTCCGCAGGCGCGCGGCGGCGGGGCGTTCCATGACTTCGGACATTGGGCGTTCCTTAATCGCTGGTAGGGTGGGCTACCAATGAGTAATGCACAGGCCCAGCGGTTTGCCAACCGGCGGCTGTCCCATTGCCAAGTCCTGGGTGTCAGACCCGAATCCGGTGCTCCACCGGCACCGACCGGCAATCCATCTCGTATTCCAGCCCCTGCACCGGGGGACGGGCGAAATGCCAGCTTAGCCCGTGTTCGGCGGCGCCGCGGCGGACGATCTCATCGGCCAGGAACGGGTACAGGTCATGGACCGTGTAAACATGCGTGGCCGTCGTATCCCCCCAGCCCACGCCGAACGCCGCCATGCGTTCCTCCATCCGAGCCAACACGAACACGCCTTTTTCCCGGAACGCGTCCGCGGACGTTTCCCCGAACCGGACGATGCGCTCGCGGTAACTCGCAAAACCTTCCTCGGCTTCCCCGCTGCCGGAAATGACGAACGAACCGGTTGCTCCAGCCACCGGTCGAGCGAAGCAGAACGCGTGGAAGCTGGGTTCGGCGGGCTTGTGGAGTTCGGGGCATACGTTGCTGCGCGCCACGGGGTTCTTGTCGTCGTGCATCACCCCCCAGCGTTCCAGCGTGCCGCAATAATGGCGGTTGAACGCGATGAACCCGGCCTCGGTAAACGGCGCGGGGGACCGCAATTCGCAGGCGCAGAACGCCGTCAGCGGCACACCCTGCTCGCCCATGAATCGCTCGATGAAAGCGAACCCGTCGGCCAAAGCGAGGGGGCGGGAAAATTCCACCCGCTCGATCCGGAACCCGTCCAGCGCCTGCACGCCGCCGGAATACTGGAAGACGCCGGGCAAATAGCGATAGCCGCCGGCGGGAACGTCGATGTTCATACCCCAACCCCCATGCGTTTGATCGTGCCGGTCGTGCTGTGGCCCTCTTCCAACGTGACCAGCTCGACCTTGCCGCCCCAGCTCATCACTTCGGCACCGCCGACCACCTGATCGACCGTGTAATCCGCGCCCTTCACCAGCACGTCGGGTTTCAGCGCGAGGATCATCTCCAGCGGCGTGTCCTCGTCGAACAGGGTGACAAGATCGACCGACGCCATCGACGCCATCACGATCGCGCGGGCGGTTTCGCTCTGCAACGGCCGGGTCGGGCCTTTCAGGCGCTTGACCGAGGCATCGGTGTTCAGCGCCACGATCAGCCGATCGCAGGCGGCGCGGGCTTTCGCCAACAGGCGGACATGGCCGGGATGGATCAGATCGAAGCAGCCATTGGCGAACCCGACGCGCAGGCCCATGCCGTGCCACGCCTCGACCTGGATCATGGCTTGCTCCAGCGTGGCGACCTTGCTGTCGGTCGCGGCCAAATCGCGCATGTGCAGCGCGCCCAACAGCTCCTGCCGCGTCACGGTGGCGGTGCCCTGCTTGCCCACGGAAATCCCGGCGGTGACATTGGCCAACCGAGCCGCATCGGGCAGCGACGCCCCGGACCCGAGCGCGACCGCCAAGGCGGCAACGAGCGTGTCCCCTGCGCCGGATACGTCGGCGACTTCCCGCGCTCGGGTCGGGAAATGCAGCGCCTCTTGGTCTCGCTGCACCAGGGTCAGCCCTTTGGCCGACCGCGTCACCAGTACCGCCTCCCCTTCCGTCGCCGCCAGCGCCGCTCGGCCGGCGCGGTCGGCCTCCGAATCGTGATCGGCCTCGATCCGGGTCGCGGCCCGCACCTCATGCTCGTTCGGAGTCAGAATCGTGGCACCGCGATACGCTCGGAAATCCGGCCGCTTGGGGTCGGCGATCAGCGTTTTGCCCGACCGCGCCGCGAGCGCCAGGACCTGTTCAAGAACGCCGTCGCACAGCACGCCCTTGGCGTAATCGGACAGCACGACGATGTCGGCGCGCGGCAGGATTTGCTCGATTCGGGCCACTACGGCGGCAGCCGTTGGGGCATCGAGCGGGGCAACCGTCTCTTCGTCCAGCCGCAGAAGCTGATGGGACCCGGCCATGAACCGGGTTTTCGCGGTCGTCGGACGGCCCGGCGCCACGATCAGCGCGGATTCGGTATTGGGGGACTGCCCCAGCAGTTGCTCGATCTCGGCACCGCCATCGTCGGCCCCGACGACACCAACCAGGATGGCATGGCCGCCCAAGGTCGCCACATTCAATGCCACGTTCGCCGCCCCGCCGAGGGTCGAACGCCGAGCATCCGGCCGCAGGATAGGGATCGGCGCTTCCGGCGACAGGCGGGACACCGCACCGACGACATAGCGGTCCAGAATGACATCCCCGACGATCAGCACCCGCGCGGCCCCAAAATGGCGCACGGTCGCCGCCAGCGCCGTATCAACGTGCGGTTGTGATATCGAGGCGTTATCCGTCATGCGCGCGGCCCGTCCGTTGTCCGGTCTGTCCGATAGCAGCCCGCGCGGCGGCCCGCATCCCCAAAAAATAAGCATGGGCCTGTTCCAATCGCCAGGCGATGCCTGTATTGAAATCCTCGTGTTGCGTTGTGGGGCCAGACGGCCCGCCCGTCTGGAGGACCCGTGAAGTACCTGCCACCGTTCGACTTGGTACGACGCTCCGTCGAGATATCGACCATCCGCGGGGAGTTGCGGGTCAATGTCTCCTACGACGAATTTGTCCGATTGCTGAAGAGAATGATCGTCGGCACGGATGTCGATGAGGAATGGTACCTTAAAACCTACGAGGACATCGCCAAGGCCATCCGCGACGGCCAGACCCGTTCGGCGCAGCACCACTTTGTCGAGGACGGGTATTTCGAGGGCCGGCTGCCGTTTCCCATGAAGGTCGACGAACGCTGGTACATGAATCAATACCCGGATGTCGCCGATAGCGTCCGGCGCGGAGAGATCGCCTCCGCACAGACCCATTTCGACGAAGACGGCTACCGGGAAGGACGGCTACCCTTTGGCATGTGATCCCGTGGCTATGACCGGATCGCGACATACCGTCGCGTTCCGCCGAAACGTCTCGGTCCGGCACTGCCCGATCCGGACCGGAAAGAACAAGGCATGACTCGCAAGCCCAGAAAATCGGCCAAAAAGCCGGCCGCCGGTTCGACGGAGGCCGCCCCCATCCCAGTCGCCGAACCCGCGATGGAAACGCCGTCGCTCGAGCCTGCCCCCATCATCCGGATCGAGATCGATCCTGGGGTGTCCGGCGGATTCCTGCATGGACGCTTCGACGTTCATATCCGTGGCCGGGTCGTCTCTCAGTCCCCGGCGGAGGAAATCACCCTGTTACTGGACGGCGAAGCTGTCTGCGCCGCCCAGTACGGCGATCCCGACAAAGCCGCCACAGCGACCCTGCCCGACGGAACCCACGCCAAGCAGCGCGCCTTTCATTTCACGCTCGCGTATCTGAACAATCGCGCCGACGGGCCCTGCCATGCGGTTATCTCCGCCCGTACCGCCGACGGTCAGGTGTACGAGGAGCCTTTCGAACTCGCCATCGATCCGCAGGGCCCGGAACCGGTCGTGTTGGTCGCCGGCCCGACCCAAAGTGCGGCGACTGGACCGGGCGTGCGCCCCCCGGTGGTCGTCTACGTCGAACGCGCGACGTTGGACGACGACGGCCAACTGCAGCTACAGGGCTGGTCGATCGCGCTGACGACTTTGGTCACGGTGCAGGTCTTCGCCGATGAGGAACGGATCTCGGCCGCGCGCCTCGGCGGTGCCCGCGACGACGTCGCATCGGTCTACCCCGCCTACCCGAATGCTCGGACCTCCGGCTTCAGCCTGACGGTGCCGTTGGGAGAAAACCTGCGGCACGCCCGCGCCATCCGGGCGCAGGCGATCGGCATGTTCGGATTTTCCCATGAAGTGACCGTCCCGCTGGAGCGTATCCCCAGCCGAGCGCCGCGGCCCGCGTCGGCGCAACCGGCGTTCAATCCCGCGCCGGCGCCGCAAAGCTCCGGCTTTGCGCTGTCTATGCAGCAACCGGTTTACCAAATCACGGCGGACTTCCGGATCGCGAGCGACCCGTTGGGCGGCGGCCTGTTCGCAAGCGGGCTCGTCGCGTCGCCACCGCCGCCACCGGAACCTGCCAAGCAGGAAGTACATTTGTATTGCGACACCGTCTCATTGACCGAGGACGGTTACCTGATGGCCGCTGGTTGGGCGCTGAGCGCCGCCGAAGTGGCGGCGATCTATATCTATTTGGATGGCACACTGGTCGGGGAGGCCGAATACGGCAGTGAGCGGCACGACGTCGGCCGGCAATTCGCGGATATTCCCGGTGCGGACCGTTCCGGCTTCCTGTTCGACCGACGCGTGATCGCACTGGCGGATGCCGACCATAGTGTCCGCGTGCTGGTGCGCGCGAGGGATGGTGAGGAAAAATCGGAAGACCTGCCGATCGCCACGATCCTGCCGCCCGTGCTCGCAGCACCCGTGACCGCCGCTCCCGCCCCCCTACCCGACTCTCCGGCGCCCGACCAATTCACCTTCCAGATCGACAGCCCGCAAATCGGCGACGACGCCATCGCCGTCTCGACGGTCACCGGCCGCCTGACGATCGAAGGCTGGGCGCTGGCCCGATCCGGCGTCGCCGGCATAGACGTGTTTTTGGACGACCAGAGGCTGGGCGCCGCGCATTACGGCCTCGCGCGCCAGGACGTCGGTGCGGCGTTCCCGGAATGGACCGATTCGCTGCGCAGCGGCTACGCGTTCCATTGTCCTCCGCGCAGCTTGCGCGACGGCAGCCACGAAGTTCGCCTGGTCATTCGCGCGAAAAACGGCGACGAACTGCGGCGCGTCTTCTCCATTCACGTGCGAAAATCGGAAGACGAGGATACGACCGGGTCGATCCGGCGGCGCACAAGGCGTGTCGAATCCGATCTGATGGACTCGCTGCGGACCGATCTGGCGGCGGGTGGCATACAACCTGCTTTCGGTTTATTTTTGCGGCAGGACGGACCGGTGGACAGGCTCGCCCTTGGCCGCACGCTGAACGCGTTGTTGTCCCAATCCTACCAAGACTGGCATTTGACGATCCTGTTGGCCGATGCCGGCGCGCGCGACGATGCGGCCGAAGCGCTCGCGGATTACGGCGACGATTTGGCCGGCCGGGTATCGATGATCGACCCCGCCGACGACGCGTGGCTACAGCCATTCGCCACCGGTGCATCGTTGACCGCCCTGCTATGCCCCGGCGACGAGCTGGGCGCCGACGCGCTGGCGGAATTCGCCATGGCCTGCCTGCAACGTCCGAACGCGGACCTGATCTACGCCGACGAATCCCGCATCAGCCCGGCCAGCCACGAGCGGGAACCGTTCTACAAGCCCGATTTCTCGCCGGACCTGCTGCTGTCCACGAATTATATCGGTCGGCCCTGGGTGGTACGTCCGGCTTTGATGGAAACTCTGGCGGCGACGCCGGCCGATCTGCTTGCGAACGGCGAGTACGATCTGGTGCTGCGCGCGACCGAAGCCGCCGGCCTCGTTTACCATATCCCGAAGCTGTTGGCCGCCCGGGGCGCGGCCGACCTCGATTCCGCGGAAACCAGTGCAGCGGCGCTGCAACGGGCCGTGGCGCGCAGCCACTTTAAGGCGGAAATCCTGCCGGCCGCGGTCGATGGCACATGGCGGGTGAAGCGAGCCGTGCCCATTCAAGGCAAGGTGTCGATCATCATCCCGACCTGCGCGGCGCATGGCTATATCGAAACCTGCGTGGCGACGCTGCGCAGCAAAACCGCCTACACCAACTACGAAATCATCGTCATCGACAATATTCCCGACAGCCAGATGGCCTGGAAAATCTGGCTTCAGCAGCATGCCGACAAAATCGTCGACATGCCCAGCGCGTTCAACTGGTCGCACTTCAACAACACGGCTGTCGATGAGGCCGACGGCGAGTTCCTGCTGTTCCTGAACGACGACATCGAAATCTGGCAGGAAGACTGGCTGGACACGATGATGGAGCACGCGCAACGGCCGGAGGTCGGTCTGGTCGGGCCGCAATTGCTGTATCCCGACCGCAAGGTGCAGCACGCCGGCATGTTCCTGGCGACCAGCGGGATCGGCCGCCACGCGTTCCGTTTCGCCGCCGCCGACGAACCCGGTTATTTCGGCCTCGCGCTGACCCAGCGCAACGTCATGGCCGTGACCGGCGCCTGCATGCTGGTCAGGCGCGACGTGTTCGACAGCCTCGGCCGCTTCGACGAGGCGCATGAGATCGTCAACAACGATCTGGATTTCTGCCTGCGGGTGCACAAGGCCGGACTGCTGACGGTGTTCACGCCGTACGCGACGCTGATCCATCACGAACTCGCCAGCCGCGAGCGGATGAAGGACGTCTACGACCTCACGCATTTCAACAATCACTGGAAAACCCAGTTCGCGGCGGGGGATCCCTATTTCAACCCCAATCTGTCGCGGCACGCCGACGACTACCGGCCCGACGACGAGCCGACCGAGCTGGTGCATGCCGGCCATCCGCTGTTCCGAACGGAGGATATCCAGCGCATTCTGGTGGTAAAACTGGATCATATCGGCGATTTCGTCACCGCGATTCCGGCGATCCGCCGGCTGAAACATCTGTTTCCGCACGCATCCATCACGGTCCTGGCCGGTCCGGCCTCGCGCGCCTTCGCCGCACTGGAACCGGCCATCGACGAATTCATCGACTTCGCCTTCTTCCACGCCCGCTCCCAGATCGGGGAACGCGAACTGACGGCGGACGATTACGCCGAACTGGCGGACCAGCTGAAACCGCGCCGGTTCGATCTGGCGGTGGATTTGCGCAAGCATCTGTCCACCCGCGACGTGCTGCGCCACACCGGTGCGCGTTTCCTCGCCGGGTTCGATTACATGGGCCAATTTCCGTTCCTGGACATCGCCCTGGAATGGGACGGCGACAAAATCCCGCAACGCAAACGCGCCCATGTGGTGGACGATCTGCTGTCGCTGGTCGGTGCGATCGGCGAAGCGATGGAAGCCGACCGCATGCTGATCCAAGCGTCTCCGGTCCCCCTTCCCCTGGATGAATTCCCCGAAGCCGTCGCGGCTTTGTTCGACAAGCCTGTGGTCGCAATCCATCCCGGTGCCGGCAATATCAACAAACAATGGCCGGAGGAGCATTTCTCGGCGCTGATCGACCTGTTGATCGAGAAAAACGACGTCAACATTCTGCTGGTCGGCGGACCGGACGAGGTGGAAATCGCCGACGCGCTGATGGAAGCCGTTCTACACCCGGAAGCGGTGGCCTCGATGGCCGGCCAGACGTCTTTGGTCATGCTGCCGCGGGTGCTGGCTGCGTGCGTGTTGTATATCGGCAACGACAGCGGCCCCAAGCACATCGCCGCCGCCATGGGACTGCCGACGATCGGCATTCATTCCGGCGTGGTGGACGCAACGGAATGGGGCCCCGTCGGACGGCGCGCGGTCGCGATGCAACGCAACATGACGTGCAGCCCCTGCTATCTGGCCGTCGCGGCCGATTGCCCGCGCGGACTGGCCTGCCTGAATTTGCTGGAACCCGGCGACGTGCACCGTCTGGCGGAAACGATGCTGGCGCGCCCGTTCGGCGAAACGGGAACATGCTGATGGACGACAACGCGCTGCTGGAACTCGCCGCTGGCCTCGCGCTGCAGGCGTCGGAGGTCATCCTGGAGATACGTGCCCGCGGTTTCTCGGTAGACCGCAAGGCCGACCAGTCGGTCGTCACCGAAGCCGATCGCGCGGCCGAAGTGCTGATCCTGGCCGGGCTGCGCGCAGCCGCCCCGGACATTCAGGTCATCGCGGAGGAGGAAATTGCCTCCGGGCACGTCGCCTCGGCCAGTCCCGCGTTCTGGCTGGTCGATCCGCTGGACGGCACGCGGGAATTCACCTCCGGCAGCGACGATTTCGCGGTCAATATCGGCTTGGTGCGCGACCGGCGCGTGGTGCTGGGCGTCGTCGCGGTGCCGGCGACGGGCGAGTTGTTCGGCGGCATCGTCGGGCGCGGCGCCTGGAAACGCTGGCACGGCACGCAGACGCCGATTTCCGTGCGATCGGTGCCGGCGGAGGGCGCGACCATCGTCGCCAGCCGGCATCACGGCGCGGGACCGGAGCTGGATGCGTTCCTGGCGGGTCGCACCGTGGCCGCGATCCGCAATTACGGCTCCAGCCTGAAATTCTGCCGTCTGGCGGAAGGGATCGCCGATCTTTACCCACGGTTCGGCCGCACCATGGAATGGGACACCGGCGCGCCGCAGGCGGTGTTGGAAGCCGCGGGCGGATCGGTGTGCAATATCGACGGCACGCCTCTGTTGTACGGCAAGCCCGGCTGGGAAAACCCGCACTTCGTCTGTTCGGGGCGATAACCCAGCGCTGTTGACAGCGGACCAACGCTTCTATGATGTCGGAACGGTGACAGCGGGACCCCACACGCATGCTTCTTGTCGTTGACGCCGGCAACACCAATTGCGTTTTCGCCGTGCACGACCCGTCGGGTTGGCGCGGGGTTTGGCGCATCCGCACCGATGCCCAGCGCACGTCGGACGAATACGCGGTCTGGCTGACGACGCTGATTTCCCACAGCGGGTTGTCGCGGGACGACATCCACGCCGCCGTCATCGGGACCGTGGTGCCGGCGGGCCTGTATCACCTCCGCCGCCTCTGCCGCGAATGGTTCAATGTGGAGCCCCTGGTGGCCCGCGCCGGCCTGGATTGGGGCTTCGAGATCAAGGTCGACAATCCCAACGAGGTCGGCGCCGACCGTTTGCTGAACGCGCTGGCCGGGCACAAGCAGTTCGGCGGACCGCTGATCGTGGTGGATTTCGGCACCGCGACCACCTTCGACGTGGTGGACGAATCCGGCGCCTATTTGGGCGGCGTCATCTGCCCTGGGGTGAACCTATCGCTGGAGGCCCTGCACCAGGCCGCCGCCCGCCTGCCCCGCATCGGTATGGGCCGGCCGCAATCTGTGATCGGACGGGCGACCGTGCCGGCGATGCAGTCCGGTGTTTACTGGGGGTACGTGGGGCTGATCGAGGGACTGCTGGTGCGGATCAAGGCCGAGTTCGGCGGTCCGATGAAGGTCGTCGCGACCGGCGGGCTGGCGCCTTTGTTCTCCGAGGGCACGAACATGATCCACCACATCCTGCCGGACCTGACATTGGACGGACTGCGGATGCTGGCGGAGCGGAACCCAGCGCCCATCATGCCGCGGGAGCGGACACGGATGATCGAGCCGGATTGACGGTTCGGGTGTCGATTAACTCGACGCCGCCCGCCGTTTCCCTGTATAGGCGCCCCAACAAACGGCTTCGGCCCCCGTATCCTCGGCGGGCCACCTGACCTGTGGGACATCGACAGCATTTCATGAACGCGGCAAGCGGCGACCTGGCGTTCCTGCCTTTGGGCGGAACGGGCGAAATCGGCATGAACCTTAACCTCTACCGCTGCAAGACACCGAAAGGGGATCGGTGGCTGGCGGTGGATTGCGGCATCGGCTTCGGCGGTTCGGAACATCCGGAGGTCGAGGTCATGATGCCCGATCCCGTCTTCATCGCCGAACGACACAAGGACCTGCTGGGTCTGGTGATCACCCACGCGCATGAGGATCACCTCGGCGCCGTCGCTCATCTCTGGCCGCAACTGCGCTGCCCTGTCTACGCGACACCGTTCGCCGCCGCGGTGCTGAAGCGCAAGCTGGGCGAGGCCGGGCTGGTCAATCAAGTGCGACTGCACGTCATCCCCACGGGCGGGGAGATCGACCTGACCCCGTTCAAGCTGCGCTTCATCCGCATGTCGCACTCGATCCCGGAATCGCAGGCGCTGGCGATCGATACGCCCTACGGCCTGCTTCTCCACACCGGCGACTGGAAGCTCGATCCCACCCCTCTGCTCGGCCCCCCCTCCGACGAAGCCGCTTTGGCGGCGTTGGGGGAGCGCGGGGTGCTGGCAATGATCTGCGATTCCACCAATGCGATGGTCGAGGGCCATTCGGGCAGCGAATCCGACGTGCGCCGCAGCCTGACCGCGCTGATCCGCGGCATCAAACGTGGCCGCGTCGCCGTGACCTGCTTCGCCAGCAACGTCGCGCGCATGGAATCCATCGCCTACGCCGCACAGCAGGCCGGCCGCAGCACCGCACTAGTTGGGCGTTCTCTGCGCAACATGGACGCCGCGGCCCGCGAGTGCGGCTATCTGAAAGGCCTGCCGCCGTTTCTGACGGAAGACGATGTCGACGACATCTCCGACGACCGGCTGGTGATCATCTGCACCGGCAGCCAGGGCGAGGCCCGCAGCGCCCTGTCGCGCATCGCCATGGACACGCATCCCCGCGTGGCGCTGGGCGAGGGCGATACCGTCATCTTCTCGTCACGCATGATCCCCGGCAACGAACGGGCGATTGGCACCGTGCAGGACCATTTGGTGCGCCGCGGCGTGAATCTGATGACCGATGCCGATCACATGGTGCATGTCTCCGGCCACCCCGCTCGGGATGAGCTGCGGCGTCTGTATGCGCTGGTGAAGCCGAAATACGCGATCCCCGTGCATGGCGAATGGCGGCATCTGTCGGCCCACGCCGAGCTGGCGCGCGAACTCGGCGCGATCCCGACGTTGATGGAGGACGGCGACATCCTGTCGTTCACCGGCGGGCCGCCGGAGATTGTCGGCAGCGCGCCCGTGGGGCGCCTGGTCCTGGACGGCGCGCGAATCGTGCCGCTGAAGGGCGAGGTCATGAATGCCCGCCGGCGGATGCTGTACAACGGTGTCGTCGTGGCCAGTCTCGCGGTGGACGAGAACGGCCGCCCGATCGGGCGCGCCCATCTGAGTGCGCCGGGTCTGTTCGATGTGGACGACGATGAGACGGATCGCGTGATCCACGCCTTTACCGAGGCGATGGAGGATCAACCCGCCTCGGTCCGCCGCGACGATGCGGCGCTGCTGGACGCGGCGAAAACCGCTTTGCGCCGAGCGCTGGGGCGGCGGCTACAGAAGCGGCCGCTGGTGGATGTGCACTTGCTGCGGGTTTGATGGGATTTTATCTCGACGACCGCCAGCAGTTCTCATTATGGCGGTCGTCACCTATTCATCGTCATGGTCGGGCTTGACCCGACCAACTCTGGCGATTTGAGGCGCGTTGAAATTGCGAGGTTTTTTTTGGCGGTACC
>CAITUP010000052.1 GCA_903895595.1 uncultured Acetobacteraceae bacterium
CCGACCAAGGGATTATGATTCCCCTGCTCTACCGCTGAGCTACGCCGCCATCCCGTCCGGGAGGCGGGCAATTAGCCCCCCAGCCGGCGTTCGTCAACCGGGACCGCGCATGATTTTGCCGAACCGGACAAGCTTACGCGTTATGCAGGATGATCGTTCCAGATGGCCGCGCATCGCGCATCAGCCGGCGAGGTGCTCCTGGGACCGCGGTTCACCAAACCCGGCAGGCGAAATCATCGGCCGTTGCCCGGCGCAGGGGTCGCTGTCGCTTGGGACGAGATGGATATCGATGCGCCGGTCGATTGCGGCCGCATATCGGCTCACCAGGTCGAATGTCGGCATATGCCGCGCGTTTTCCAGTCGAGCGACGACAGATTGCGACGTCCCCATCCGAACCGCTATTTCGGCTTGGGTCAAACCGGCGGCCAACCTTGCTTCGATCATCTCGCCGACGACCGACAGGATAGGCCCCAGACGGTCGTACTCGGCTTTGACCCCTGGGTCGGTCAAAAGTTGTTGCCGGAGTTTCGCGAGACTGGTCATGGATCGATCTCCTTCGCCCGTCGCTCCGCCAGCGCCAAGGCTGTTTTGGGTGTCTTCTGGGTCTTTTTCACAAACGCATGAACCACGACGATCCGACGCCCAATCGTCGCGACATAAATCGCTCGGCCGATCCCATCGCGCCCACCGAACCGCATCTCCCAAAGTTTGCCCTCGAGATGTTTGACGTGGGGGTGTCCAATCCGTTCAAGGCCGACCGCTTCGATACGCTCCGCTAGGCGCAGGAAAGCGGCTTGCATGTCTTTCGGCAACGCTGCGATCTCGGCATCGACGATGGGTCCTAGGGTTTCGACGGTCCATGACATCGGGGGGCGCGATCCACTCCGTTAAAATAGCACGTTTGCTATATTGCGATACCCCTGCTGCCCGTCAACCGGGACGACGAATGATTCCGCCGCCGAGCACGCGATCGTCCGTGTAGAAAACGCAGGCCTGCCCCGGCGCGGGCAGCGTGGCCTCATCCAGGCGCACGATCGCGCCGTCGGGCGTGGCATCCACCCAGGCGGGGCGGAGCGTGTCGCGGGCGCGCAGTTTCACCGAACAGCGCAGGGGCCGGGCCGGTTCGGGGACCAGCCAGTTGACCTCCCGCAGCGCCAGCGTGTCGGTTCCCGTGGTGCGGGGGCCGATGACGATGCGGCGGCTCGCGGGTTCGGTCGCGACGACCATCTGGCGTTCGCCGTCGCGCATCGCGGCGTTGCCCAGGCGCTTGCCTTGCCCGACGGTGAAGCGGGCGATGCCGTCGTGATGGCCGACGACCGACCCATCGGCGGTTACGATGTCGCCGCCCGCCATCGCATCGGGACGCAGCTTCGCGACCACGTCGGCATAGGTGCCGGAGGGGACGAAGCAGATGTCCTGGCTGTCCGGTTTGTCGGCAGTTGCCAGCCCGAAGCGAGACGCGAGGTCGCGCACGGCGCGCTTGTCGGGCATGCCGCCCAGTGGGAACTCGCAGAAATCCAGCTGCGCTTGGGTGGTCGCGAACAGGAACCAGCTCTGGTCGCGGTTCGGATCGGCGGCGCGGTGCAGTTCGGCGCCATTCACGGTGTCGATACGGCGCACGTAGTGCCCCGTGGCCAGCCGTTCGGCACCGAGTTCGCGCGCCATCGCGGTCAGATCGGCAAACTTCACGGTTTGATTGCAGCGCACGCAGGGCACCGGCGTTTCCCCGGCGGCGTAGCTGTCGGCGAAATCGGCGATCACGGCCTTGGCGAAGCGCGCCTCGGCGTCGATCGTGTAATGCGGAATGCCCAGGCGGTCGGCGACGCGCTTGGCGTCGTGGATGTCCTGCCCGGCGCAGCACGCGCCCTTGCGCCCGATCGCGGCGCCATGGTCGTACAGCTGCAGGGTGACGCCGATCACCTCGTGACCGGCTTCGTGCAGCAGGCCGGCGACGGCCGAACTGTCCACGCCGCCGGACATCGCGACGACGATGCGCATGGCCTAGCCCATCATGTTGCGGGTGCCCGCCGGCAGCTTCACCACCAGCCCGTCGAGCTTGTCGCTCATGACGATCTGGCAGCCGAGGCGGGAGGTTTCCGTCAGGCCGAAGGCGAGGTCGAGCATGTCTTCCTCATCCTCGGTTGCCTTGGACAGCTTCGCGTACCAGCCGGAGTCCACGACGACATGGCAGGTCGAGCAGGCCAGGGAGCCTTCGCAGGCGCCTTCGATGTCGATGTCGTGCTTATGCGCGATCTCCAGTACCGACAGGCCGTTGGGGGCGTCGACCTCGCGGTGGCTGCCGTCGCGCTGGATGAAGGTCATCTTGGGCATGGTGGGTCAGGCCTCGGCCGGAATGCCGGCATGGGCGGCCACCAAGGCGGCGGCCGCGTATTCGATATCGGCGGGGGAGGTAAAGCGTCCGATCCCCAGGCGCAAGGTGCGGGACGCGGCCTCGTCGCTCAGGCCGAGGGCGCGGAGTACGTAAGACGGTTCGACCTCGGCGGAGGAGCACGCCGAACCGGTGGACACGCAGAGGTCCGGGGCACGCGCCATGAGGTCGGCGGCGGTGACGGCGGGAAAAGTCAGGTTCAGGTTGCCGGGGATGCGGGCGTCCATGCTGGCGTTGATGGCGATGCCGGGGATGGCTGCGCGCAGGCGGGTCAGCAGATCGATGCGGAGGGCGGCGATGCGGGCGGCTTCTTCCACCATTTCCTCGGCCGCCAGCCGGCAGGCCTCGCCCAGTCCGACGATCAGCGGCGTGGCCAGGGTGCCGGAACGCAAGCCGCGTTCCTGGCCGCCGCCGGAGAAAAGCGGAGAAATCCGGACGCGGGGGCGGCGGCGGACGAACAGTGCGCCCACGCCTTTGGGGCCGTACAGCTTGTGGCCGCTGACCGAGGCCAGATCGACTTTCCATCCGGTCAGGTCCAGCGGGATCTTGCCTGTCGCCTGCGCCAGATCGGTGTGGAACAGCGCTCCGGCTTCCTTGGCGATGGCGGCGAGGGCCGCAATGTCCTGAATGACGCCGATTTCGTTGTTCACGGCCATGACGCTGACCAGCAGCGTCGGGGTTTCCAGCGCGGCGCGCAGGGTACCCGGGGCCAGCAAGCCGTCGGGACCGACCGGCAGCACGACCGGTTCGAACCCTTCGTCCCCGAGGTCGGCGACCGACTCCAAAACGCACTTATGTTCCGTTGCCACGGTCACGATGCGTCGTCGATCGGAGCCCGTCGTCCTGGCGTAGCGGGCGGCGCCCTTGATGGAAATATTGTTGCTCTCGGTGGCGCCGGAGGTCAGGACGATTTCGCGGGCGTCGGCGCCGAGGAGGGATGCGATGTGGGCGCGGGCGGTCTCGACGGCGGCTTCGGCGGTGTGGCCCATGACGTGTTCGGCGCTGGCGGGGTTGCCGTATTCTTCCGAGAAATACGGCAGCATCTTCGCCAGCACGCGCGGGTCGCAGCGGGTGGTGGCCTGATTGTCCAGGTAGACCGGGCGGTTCGGGCGGGGGGGCGCTTGCATCATGGCGGTTAGTTTGGTGTCACGCCGCGCGCGAAACCAGGGGCGAGCGCAGCCGGTCGGCCATGCGCGCATAGCCGGACGCGAAGGCATCCACGTCGGCTTGTGTCGCGTTCCACGGCAGCGACACCCGGATCGCCTGGCCGGCCAGCGCGCTGAGACCCATCGCCTGAAGCACATGGCTGGCCGCGACTTTGCCGGAGCTGCAAGCCGCGCCGGCGCTGACGGCGATGCCGTCGAGGTCGAGCGCGATCACCTGCGTGTCGGCGCGTGCCCCCGGTAGTGCGAGGCAGGCGGTGTTCGGCAGGCGCGGCGCATCCGCCCCGACGACCTGCGCACCGCACCCGACGGCCGCGCGTTCGGCGGCTTCGCGCAGGGCGGCCAACGGCGAGGAATCCCCGCACGCCAACGCAGCGGCCGCGAAACCGGCTATGGCGGCGAGCGGTGGCGTGCCGCCTCGGCGGCCGCGTTCCTGCCCGCCGCCGCGGATCAGCGGGGCGATGCCGGTGACCTCGGGTGCCAGCAGCAGCGCACCGACCCCGGTTGGGCCGCCGAGTTTGTGCGACGACAGCGCCATGCTGTGGGCGCCCGCCATGCCGACCGACAGTCGGCCGGCCCCTTGAACGGCATCGACATGCAGCAGCGCGCCATGCAGCCGGCATAACGCCGCGGCCTCGGCGACCGGTTGGATCGTGCCGACCTCATTGTTCGCCAGCATCAGGCAAACCAATGCCGGCGGACCGGACTCAAGCATCGTGGCCAAAGCCGCCAAATCGATCAGTCCGTTCGCCCCCACCGGCACGATTTCCGCGTTCGGCGCGGCCGATCGGATCGCGTCATGCTCCGTCGCGCCGATCAGCACGCGGCGGCCCTGGCCAAGCGCGTGCACGGCCAGGGCATCGGCCTCCGTGCCGCCGGAGGTGAACACCAGATCGGCCGGCTGGCCGCCGAACCGGATGGCCAAAGCCTCCCGCGCGTCTTCCATGATCCGGCGCGCGGCGCGTCCGGCCGCGTGGACCGAGGACGGATTCCCCACGATATCCAGCGCGACCAGCATCGCCGCTCGCGCCTCGGGGCGCAGCGGTTCGGTGGCGTTGGCGTCGAGGTAGTGCATCGTCATTCCGCCGCCAGCGCTACGGCCCGCCCGCGTACCCGGCCGGATACGACATCGGCCAGGGAAATGCCCGCGAGGAACAGCTCGATCTGCCGGCCCAGTTCGAACCAGAGGTCGTGGGTCTGGCATTTCTCATTGGCGCCGCCGGCAGGGGCAGCCACGCAGCCGGTGCCAGCCTCGCAGCGTGTGGCGTGGATGGGTTCGTCCACCGCGGCGACGACGGCCGCGATGGCGATGTCCTCTGGCGCCGCCACCAGCCGATAGCCGCCGCCCGGCCCACGCGCGGACGCGACCAACCCGGCGCGCCGGAGCTTGCCGAAGAGCTGTTCGAGATAAGAGAGAGACAGGTGCTGACGTTCGGCGATCTCCGCCAGACAGACCGGCCCGCATTCGCAGCCCGCGGTTTGGCGTGCCGCGAGGTCGGCCATCGCCATGACGGCATAGCGGCCGCGTGTCGTGAGTTGCATGGGACTAGGCGATGGTCGACTGGCGCTGGCGCACCTGCTGGTCGGCGAGTCGGGCGACCTTGATCTCCAGCTCCGCCAGCTCGGCGCGCAGACCCTCGATCTCGCACTGCACCGGGTCGGGACTGCCGTCGCAGGGCATGCCGTAGGGGTCGAAGCTTGTCGGGTTGGGTTTGGTCCGGCGCTCGACCGGGCGGGCTGGCATGCCGACGACGGTGGTGTCGGCCGGGACGGGATCGACCACCACGGCGTTGGAGCCGATGCGGGCGTTATCGCCGACGGTGATGGGGCCGAGGACCTTGGCGCCGGTGCCGATGATGACGTTGTTGCCGATTGTCGGGTGGCGCTTGCCCCCCATGGTGCGCGCGACCCCCAGCGTGACCTGATGATAAAAATAGCAATCGTCTCCGATTTCGGCGGTTTCGCCGATGACGACGCCCATGCCGTGGTCGATGACGAGTCTGCGTCCGATTTTTGCGGCGGGGTGGATTTCGATGCCCGTCAACCACCGGGAGATATGGGACGAGAAACGACCTAAAAAATACAGTCGTCTGTTCCATAATGCATGTGAAAGTTTATGCCATATAACAGAATGCAACCCAGGATAGCAGAATACGACTTCCACATACGATCGCGCGGCGGGATCGCGCTCCCGATAGGTTTTGATCGTCTCGCGAAGGAACATGAAAGCCATGCGACATTTCCATTATGAATGAGCGAGGCAAATGATCTATAGTTGCTTCGCCCGAGGCTGGTATGCCCACCTTGGGGTCGGTCGCCGGGCCATTGGATCGGCGGCTGAGACCACACGGCAGGAGGGAACGCGCACCCAGGAACGGTTGCACCACCGCACGCAAGCTACAATAGCCGACTTCTACGGTCAACAATTAGTGCGCGGCAAACGGGTGGCCGAATCGTGGGCCTATAATTTTCAGGGGGCGGACAACCGCACCCGGCTGAACGCATCGGATCGAGGTGGCCCTTCAAGGCCGCTTGGGACGCTGCGTGCGTTTTGGGGACCGGCGGGCGGGGTGGAACCAAGGGGGTTTCCATCGATGTCCCGGCGGATACGACAGCAAACAGGTTTCGGATTGCCATGCCCGAGGTGATGTTTGCCGGTCCAGATGGCCGGCTAGAAGGTCGCTACCATCATTCCAAGGAACCAGGTGCCCCCGTGGCGCTGATCCTGCACCCGCACCCGCTGCACGGCGGGACCATGAACAACCGCATCACATACTCTATGTACCAGTCCTTCCAGAAGCTGGGCTGTTCCGTGATGCGCTTCAATTTCCGCGGGGTCGGACGCAGCCAGGGCCGCTACGACGGCGGAATTGGCGAAATCGGCGATGCCGCCGCCGCGCTGGACTGGATGCAGGCCGTCAACCCGTCGCATGGCGGGCTTTGGATCGCCGGCTATTCCTTCGGCGCTTTCATCGGCATGCAACTGCTGATGCGCCGCCCGGAAATCTCCGGCTGGGTCAGCGTCGCGCCGCCGGCCAACCACTACGATTTCGGCTTCCTCGCGCCGTGTCCGTGCGGTGGGCTGATGGTGCACGGGGATACCGACGAACTCGTGCCCGAACCCGCCGTGCGCAAGCTGGTGGACAAGCTGAACACGCAGAAGAACGTCCATGTGGACTATCGCGTGTTCGAGGGCGCGGACCACGTCTTCGCCAGCCACGCCGATCAGGTCGCGGAAGCGGTCGAAGACCATTGCGGCAAGGCCATCGCCCGCCGCCAGATGGCCCTCGCGGCAGACTGAGCCACGCGTTTCGTTGAAAAAGCGGCGGTTCTCGGGCCGCCGCTTTTTCGTGTACGCCACGACTCGCGTTGGGTCCGCTAGACTCGGGCGATGCAAACATCCGGCCCCATCGAAACCGATATTCTGCTTCTCGGCGCCGGCCACGCGCATGTGGAGGTGTTGCGGCGCTTCGCCATCAAGCCCGAACCCGGCGTGCGCCTGACCCTGGTGGGGCGGGAACCGGAGACACCCTATTCCGGCATGCTCCCCGGCCTGATCCGCGGCGACTACACGGTCGATGAGGCGCATATCGACCTCGCCCCTCTGGCGGCGGCAGCCGGAGCGCGGCTGATCATCGGCGAAGCGGTCGCGATCGATCCGACTGCCCGCACCGTTGGCGTGACCGGCCGCCCCGACATTCCGTTCGATCTGCTGTCCATCGACGTTGGCGGCACGCCCGCGATGCCCGACAACGGTGGCATCCCGGTCAAACCCATCGGCCGATTTCTCGAACGGCTCGCCGGGTTGGAGGCGACGCTTCCGCAAGACTCCCGTATCGCCGTCGTTGGCGGCGGGGCGGGGGGCGTCGAACTGGCTCTGGCGCTGGCCCAACGTATGCGCGGGCAAACGCGGGTGACGTTGGTGTCCTCGACGCCGGAACCCCTAACCAGCGCACCGCCCCGTGCGCGACGGTTGGCTCGGGCTGCGCTGGTCGATGGCGGCGTCGAATTGGTGTCGGGTGTCACCGCCGGGGCGCTTCGGAACGGCGTTCTGCCGCTGTCGGACGGCACGGCGTTGGACGCGGCGGTGGCGCTTTGGGTGACCGGAGTCATCGGACCGGCGTTCCTCGCGGCGTCGGGCTTGGCGTGCGATGAGGCCGGTTGCGTGCGGGTGGATGCGGCGTTGCGCAGCGTCAGCCACGATTTCGTCTTCGCGGCTGGGGATTGCGCGGCGTTGGGACGGCCGAAATCGGGGGTTTGGGCGGTGCGGGCGGGTCAGCCGCTGGCGGATAATCTCCGACGGGCGGCGCGGCGGCAGCCGGTGAAGGCGTGGAAGCCGCAGCGGGATGCGCTGGTTCTGCTGGGCCTCGGCGGGGGGCGGGCCATCGGTTGGCGGAACGGGGTGGTCGCTTCGGGCCGGAAAATTGGCTGGCTGAAGGATTGGATCGATCGCCGCTGGATGCGCATGTACAAAGACATGCGGATGCCGGCCGACCCCGCCGACCCCATGCGCTGCGGCGGCTGCGGGGCCAAGGTCGGGGCCGAAGTGCTGGCCGGGGCGTTGGCCTCGCTGCCGCGGTCGGGCAACGGCGATCTGTTCGACGCGCTGGAGACCCGGGACGACGCCGCCGTGCTGCGCCCGCCGCCGGGTCAGTTGCTGGTGCAGTCGGTCGATCACTTCCGAGCGTTTTTGGACGATCCGTATGTGTTCGGGCAGGTGGCGGCGGCGCATGCGTTGTCGGACATCCACGCCATGGGCGCTCGGCCTTGGACGGCGCTGGCGATTGCGTCGGTGCCTTATGCCTCCGGCGCGAAAATGCGGGCCGAGCTTTCGGCGATGCTGCAAGGGGCGACCGCTGTTTTGCATGCGGATGGGTGCGCGCTGGTGGGGGGCCACAGCGCCGAGGCCACCGAACCGGCGTTGGGTTTCGCGGTTACGGGCACGGTGGACTCCGGCAAGGTGCTGCGCAAATCCGGGCTGCGGGCCGGCGACTATCTGCTGCTGACCAAGCCGCTCGGCACGGGCGTGATCCTGGCCGGGCATATGCGCGGGTTGGCGCGGGCGTCTTGGTTGCAGGCGGCCATCGCCTCCATGTGCCGCAGCAACGCCGCCGCCGCGCGGGTGTTCCTGGCCCATCGCGCGACGGCCTGCACCGATGTAACCGGGTTTGGGCTGGCGGGGCATTTGAAGGAGATGCTGGCGGCGTCCGGGATGGCCGCCGCGATTTGGCCGGATCGAGTGCCGGTGTTGCCGGGGGCGGTCGAACTGGCGGGACAGGGGATCGAGAGCACGTTGGCCCCGGACAACAGAAGAGCACTGCCGGGGATGGATGGAGAGGTGCGGACGGCGTTGCTGATCGATCCGCAGACCTCGGGCGGCTTGCTGGCTGGCGTTGCGCCGTCGCGGGCGGAGGCTTGTTTGAACGCGCTGCTCGCCGAGGGGATGCAGGCGGCGATTATCGGGGTGGTGGAGGCGCCGATGCCGGAGGGGGTTCTTGTTCGGTTGGTGCGGGATTTATCTTGACGATACCGCTATTGGTATCGTGCCATGCCGCATGGCCCCAAGGCCAAGCGGTATCGGGTCGTGCAGATGCTGGGGGCCATCGACAAGTTCGCAGTGATCGAGGCGGAAAAGAAGGAAAAATAGGGATGTCGCAGCACTACGCGTATCGGGTCGTCTATTCTCATGAAGATGGCAAATGGATCGGACTTTGCACCGAATTTCCCAGCCTTTCGCACCTCGCCGCGACCCAGGTCGAAGCGATGCAGGGGATCGCGAACCTGATTGCCATCGAGGCCGCCGAGGCGGGGGTCAGCCTCAACCGATTGGTGAGCTACAAGCTGGCCATGCCTACCTCGATCACGGGCCAACCGGGCAAGCGGACAGCCGCGTCCAAACGGGTAGCATAGGAGCGATTACCCCCCGAACCCGCCGCTTTCCTCCAGCGCCTTCACGATCTCCCGCAGACCCCGATGGCGGATTTTGTCCCGCCGCACCACGATCCCGCGTCCCCGGAACAACGGCGGCGACAGCCGACGAGCGACGATGGCGGCTTGGCGGATACCGGGTTGCACGGCCATGGAGGGCAGGACGGCGCAGCCCATCCCAGCGCCCACCATTTCCTTGATCGCCTCGACGCTGCCCAGTTCCATCGCCGGCCGGGGCGCGATGCCGCCGGCGGCGAACCAGCGATCGATAATGGTGCGGGTGTGGCTGCCGGGTTCGTAGAGGATCAGCTTCTGCCGGGACAGTTCGGTGGGCGTGATCTCCCCGGCGAAGGGATCGTCACCGGCGGGCAAGACGGCGAGGAATTCCTCCTCCAGCACCGGCGTGACGTCGAACATGCGGCCGGCGACGGGCAACGTGACGAATCCCAGATCCAGCACATTGTCCTCGATCGCCTTCAGGATATCGTTGGTGTTGCCGATGCGCACCATGATGTCCAACCCCGGCAGCCTTTGCCGCAACCGCTGCAACACACTCGGCAGCAAATAGATGCAGAAGGTGGCACCGGTCCCCAGGCGCACCCGGCCGGTCAGCCCGTCCGAGTGCCGCTGCATGCTGTCGGTCAGAGCGGACAGCTGATCCTCGATCCGGCGCGCGTGGTCCAGCAGCTCCGTCCCCGCGGCGGTGGGGGTGGCACGGCGGCCGACACGCTCGATCAGGCGGACCTTCAGGCGTTGTTCGAGCTGGCGGATTTGCAGGCTGACGGCGGGTTGCGACAGTCCGAGCACGCTGGCGGCTGCGGAAAAGCCGCCAAGCTCCGCGACCAATGCGAATGTGTGCAGGTGATCGAGATTGAGGCCCCGCATCTCAAAGTTTCCCTTATGCATCGCATGAGATACCGAAGCTTTTACAATGCGGGTAAAACGGCGATTGTCGCAATCGTTCAATGTGAGAAGGACGCCATGACCGCCCCCATCGTTCGCGACGCCACGCCAGCCGACATGGAAGCCGTGCAGAGCATCTACGCCGTGCATGTGCTGCACGGGACCGCCTCGTTCGAGACCGAGCCGCCGACGGTGGCAGAAATGTTGCGACGGCGGGAAGCGGTGCTGGCGGCCGGGTTGCCGTATCTGGTCGCGTCGCTGGATGGTTCGGTTGTGGGCTACAGCTACGCGACCGCCTATCGGCCCCGGCCAGCATATCGGCCCACGATTGAGAATTCCGTCTATGTCCGGGACGGGTTGCACGGGCGCGGCATCGGCGTCGCGCTGATGACCGAGCTGCTGGCGCGCTGCGAGAATGGACCGTGGCGGCAGATGGTCGCGGCGATCGGGGACAGCGCGAATGCGGCCTCGATCGCGCTGCATCGGCGCATGGGGTTCGAACCGGCCGGCGTGCTGCGCGATGTCGGGTTCAAACACGGGCGGTGGCTGGATTCGGTGCTGATGCAGCGTCCCTTGAACGCCGGCAGCCGGACCCCGCCTTGGTAAATTTCTGCCCGCGGGGTAGGAAACGGTGCATCGCTCCGTTGCAAGGACCTTGCCCATGACCCGCCAGTACCGCATCGCCTCCATCCCCGCCGATGGGATCGGCCCCGAGGTTATCAGCGCCGGGCTGGAAGTGCTGGAAGCCGTGGCGGCGAAAGACGGCGGGTTCAAGCTGGTCGTCGATCACTACGACTGGGGCTCCGACTGGTACCGCAAGCATGGGGAGTTCATGCCGGCCGACGGGCTGGCCTGGCTGCGCACCGCGGATGCGATCTATTTCGGCGCGGTCGGCGATCCCAACATTCCCGATCACGTGTCGCTTTGGGGTCTGCGCCTGCAGATATGCCAAGGGCTGGATCAGTATGCCAACGTCCGGCCGACCCGCATTCTGCCGGGCGTGACGTCTCCCCTCCGCAATGCCGGCCCCGGCGATCTGGACTGGGTGATCGTGCGCGAGAACTCCGAGGGCGAGTATGCCGGCCAAGGCGGCCGCACCCATCGCGGCATGCCCGAGGAAGTCGCCACCGAAGTCGCCATTTTCACCCGTCGCGGCGTCGAGCGCATCATGCGCTTCGCCTTCGACATCGCGCGGTCGCGCCCGCGCAAGCATCTGACCGTGGTTACCAAATCGAACGCGCAACGCCACGGGATGGTGTTTTGGGATGAGATCGCCAGCCTCGTCTCCCGCGACTACCAGGATGTGACCTGGGACAAGGAACTGGTCGATGCCATGACGATGCGCATGGTGTTGAAGCCGCGCTCGATCGACACGGTGGTCGCGACCAATCTGCACGCCGACATTCTGTCGGATCTGGCGGCGGCGCTGGCCGGTTCGCTCGGCATCGCGCCGACGGGGAATGTCGATCCGGAACGGCGCGCGCCTTCGATGTTCGAGCCGATCCACGGGTCGGCGTTCGATATCACCGGCAAGGGGATCGCGAACCCGGTCGCCAGTTTCTGGACGGCGGCGATGATGCTGGAACATCTGGGCGAGAAACCCGCCGCCGATCTGCTGATGAAGGCGGTGGAGCAGGTGTGCGCCGCGGGGGTTTTGTCCCCGGATTTGGGCGGCAAGGCGACGACGAAAGAGGTGACGCGGGCGGTGGTGGAAGCTGTCCGGGGGCTGAACGGGTAGAGAGGGGCTATTCCGCCGCGGCTGGGAAAGACAGCTCGGCCGGCAGGTCTTCGTTGAACCAGTCGCGCAGCATGGATCGGCCGAGTTCGACCTCGCCGGATCGGATCGCGTCGAGCACTTCCAATCGCAGAAAGGCGCTGAATTCCGGGTCGCGCGCCATGGACGCACGGATCAGATCGTCGAAGGGTACGGTCATGGCGCGAACACGCTCACGTTCCGCGCTTTCCGTGCTTGTATTGGTTCCAGAGGATGATCGCCGCATCGATATCTCGCTGTTGCCGCCGTTTGTCGCCACCGGTCAGAAGGAGAATGATCTCCTGGCCATCGTGCCCGAAGTATATTCGATATCCCGGTCCAAAGTCGATCCGAAACTCGAAGACGCCCGACCCGACGCTTTTGGTGTTCGAAAGATTGCCGCTTTCAAGCCGCTTTATCGCCACGCCGGCGCGCGCCCGGGCAACACGATCCAGGCTTTCCAGCCACTCATCGAACGGTATCCGGCCTGTTTCGGTCTGGTAGGCGATCAGTTTCATGGCCCCTGGATATCATCCAAAGGTTAACCAATCGTAAACGCGGACAGCTTTTCCGCGCGCCCGACGCTTTACCCGCGCGCGTCCAGCGCCCCTTGCAGCATGTACGCCGCTGCCGCTCGGTCCACGGCTTCCGCGCGCTTTTTCCGCGTCAGGTCCAATTCCCCGACCAGGAACCGGTTCACCGCGGCGCTGGACAGGCGTTCGTCCTGCATCGCCGCCGGCAAGCCGGTCGCTTCCGACAATGCCAGTGTCCAATCCCGTGCCGCCTGCGCCGCCGGTCCGGCGGTGCCGTCCATGGACAGCGGCAGCCCGACCACCAGCCCGCCCGCGCCTTCCTTGCGCGCGATTGCCAGGATTTCAGCGGCGTTCGCCTTCAGCTTGGCGCGCTTCAGCGAGCCGTAGGGCGTGGCGATCGTCAGCAGCACATCCGACAGCGCGACCCCGATGGTCTTGCTGCCGGGATCGAGCCCGATCAGCCGCTGTTCGCGACCGAGTTGCTGACGGAGGTCTGTCAGGTTGAAGAGAGGCATCGCGTCAGTTCCCCAGCCAGTCTTCCGAACGCAGCCCGTTCACGCGGGTGAACTCTCGCAGATTGCCGGTGACCACGATCAGGCCACGGCTGCGCGCGTGGCCGGCGATCAGCGTATCGTAGCCGCCGATGCCCTGACCGACCCGTTCCAGGCTCGCGCGGATCTCGGCGGCATGCGCGGCAGCAGCGTCATCGAATGGCAGCACCTCCAACCGGGAAGCGAAGCGGGATACCTCTCGCCGGGTTTCGTCCGGACGGTTCGATTTCTCCGCCCCGACCAGCAGTTCCGTCAGCACGATGGTGGAGATGCACAGCCCGTCCGCCTCGGCGTTGAAACGCTCCCGCAAGCCGGCCGGGCGATCACGCAGGACGCGGATGCACAGGTTGGTATCCAGCATGTACCGCAGCATCAGAGCGGTTCGCGCGCCTGAGCCACCGGTTGCTCGCGTTCGCCGATATCTATGCCGGGCGAGTCGAAGAAATCGTCCCAAGCCGCGTTGGCCGGCACGACGATCCGGCGGTTGCCGTCGCGGAAAATCATCACCTCCCGCACACCGTCGGGAAAGGCGACATCCTTGGGAAGACGGACGGCTTGGGAGCGATTGGTCTGGAAGACAGTGGTGCGGGTCACCTCGGGGCCTCCGGTTGGGATGTACCCGATGTATATCCGGCGGCAGCCATTCTCAAGCCCAGGTTGAACACCGCCATGGGCATCGTTATGGTCCGCGCCTTCCCCATAGCCAAGGCACACCGAACCCCATGTCGCTCGACACCGCGACCATCCGCCGTATCGCCTCCCTCGCGCGCCTGACCGTGACCGAGGATCAGCTCGAACCGCTGGCGCACGAACTCAATTCCATCCTGGGGTGGATCGAGCAATTGAACGAAGTGAACGTCGATGGGGTGGAACCGCTGACCGGCGGTGCCCAAATGGCGATGAAGATGCGCGACGACGTGGTGACCGACGGCGGCTACCCCGAGAAAATCCTGGCCAACGCGCCGGATCGGGCCGGGCAGTTCTTCGCGGTGCCGAAGGTGGTGGAATAATGCTGACCGATCTGACCATCGCCGAAGCGCGCGAGAAGCTGCGCGCCCGCGAATTCTCCGCCGTCGATCTGACGATGGCGCATCTGCATGCCATCGAGACGCTGAACCCGCGGCTGAACGCGTTCATCACTGTCAGCCATTCCCAGGCGCTCGATCAAGCGCGTGCCGCGGATGAGGCTTTGGCACGCGGGGATGCGCGGGCGCTGACGGGCATTCCGCTGGCGATCAAGGATTTGTTCTGCACCGTGGGGGTGCGGACGACGGCGGCCAGCGAAATTTTGCGCCCCTTCGTGCCGCCCTACGAAAGCACCGTGACCGCGCAGTTGCTGCGGGATGGGGCGGTGTTCCTGGGCAAGACGAACCTGGATGAGTTCGCGATGGGCTCGTCCAACATGACCTCGGCCTATGGGCCGGTGGAGAATCCCTGGAAGCGGTTGCAGGACGAGGACGCGGTTTTGGTCCCCGGGGGTTCCTCCGGCGGGTCCGCGGCGGCGGTTGCGGCGCGGATGTCGATGGGCGCGACGGGGACCGATACGGGCGGGTCGATCCGGCAGCCGGCGTCCTTCTGTGGGCTGGTGGGCGTGAAGCCGAGCTATGGGCGGTGTTCGCGGTGGGGTGTGGTGGCGTTCGCTTCGTCGCTGGATCATCCCGGTCCGTTCGCGCGGACCGTGCGGGACGGGGCGATCCTGCTGGGATCGATGGCGGGGCACGATCCGAAGGATTCCACCAGCGCCGATGTGCCGGTGCCGGATTACGAGGCCGCGTGTCGGCGTGGGGTGAAGGGGCTGCGGATCGGGGTTCCGAAGGAATACCGCTCCGACGGGATGCCGGCGGAAATCGAGGCTTTGTGGCAGAAGGGTCTCGGCTGGCTGCGCGACGCGGGGGCGGAGATCGTCGATGTGTCTTTGCCGCACACCAAGTACGGTCTGGCGACCTATTATATCGTGGCGCCGGCAGAGGCTTCTTCGAACCTCGCCCGCTACGACGGCGTGCGTTATGGCGCGCGTCAGGACGGGGCGGAACTGTCGGACATGTACGGCAACACCCGAGCGGCTGGGTTCGGAGCCGAGGTGCGGCGGCGCATCATGATCGGGACCTATGTGCTGTCGGCGGGGTACTACGATGCGTATTACCTGCGGGCGCAGAAGGTGCGGGCGCTGATTTTGCGGGATTTCAACGACGCGTTCCAGCAGGTGGATGCGTTGATCACCCCAACGACGCCCAGTGCCGCGTTCGCACAAGGGGAAAAAATGGACGATCCGATTCAGATGTATTTGAACGATCTGTTCACGGTCGGCGCCAATCTGGCGGGCGTGCCGGCGATTTCCATTCCCGCGGGGCTGGATGCCAACGGATTGCCGCTCGGCCTACAGATCATCGGCAAACCGTTCGATGAGGAAACCGTGTTCGCGGTCTCGGCCGAGATGGAGCGCGCGGCGGGGTTTACGGCCTTGCCCCAGCTGCGTGCGGGGGGCTGATTGTGTTGTTCTTTACGCAGATGGGCGCTGATGGGCGCAGATGGTCCGAGCGCTGTCGATCTGCGCCCATCAGCGCCCATCTGCGTAAAAAATACTTTTTCCGGGACGTGGCACAGGCAGAACAAGCATGAGCGCATACGCGATCGAAGGCAGCACCGGGCTATGGGAAGTGGTCGTGGGCCTTGAGGTCCATGCCCAGGTCATCAGCCAATCGAAACTGTTCAGCGGCTCCGCCACCGCGTTCGGTGCCGAACCGAATTCGCAGGTCAGCTTCGTGGACGCGGGTTTCCCCGGCATGTTGCCGGTCATCAACCGCGAATGCGTGGCGCAGGCGGTGCGCACCGGCCTCGGGCTGAACGCCGTCATCCATAAGGTCAGCCGGTTCGACCGCAAGAACTATTTCTACGCGGACATGCCGCAAGGCTATCAGATCAGCCAATACGAACACCCCGTCGTCGGCACCGGCGTGGTGGAAGTGGAACTGTCCGATGGCTCCACCAAGGAAATCGGCGTGACCCGGCTGCATTTGGAACAGGATGCCGGCAAATCGCTGCACGATCAGCACGCGACCAAAACTTTCGTGGATTTGAACCGTTCCGGTGTGGCGCTGATGGAGATCGTATCGGAACCCGATATTCGCTCGCCCGAGGAATCCGGCGCCTATTTGCGCAAGCTGCGGTCGATTTTGCGGTATTTGGGCACTTGCGACGGCAACATGGAGGAAGGGTCCATGCGCGCCGACGTGAACGTGTCGGTGCGCAAGGCCGGGGAACCGTATCGCACGCGGTGCGAGATCAAGAACGTCAACTCCGTCCGTTTCGTCATGCTGGCGATCGAGGCCGAGGCCGCGCGTCAGGTCGAAGTGTGGGAAAGCGGTGGCACCGTCAAGCAGGAAACCCGCCTGTTCGACAGTGGACGCGGGATCACGCGGCCGATGCGATCCAAGGAAGACGCGCACGATTACCGCTATTTCCCCGATCCCGATCTGCTGCCGCTGGTATTGGAAGAAAATTGGATCGCGGCGCTGAGGGCGTCTCTGCCAGAGCTGCCGGACGCCAAACGCGCTCGTTTCCGTTCGGAATACGGCCTAACGCCCTACGACGCCGCCGTGCTGGTGGCGGAAAAAGCGACGGCGGATTTCTTCGAAACGGTTGCCAAAGGGCGCGATGCGAAAATCGCCGCGAACTGGATCACGGGCGATTTCTTCGCGGCGCTGAACCGGCTGGGTGCGACGATCGAAACGTCCCCCGTCTCGGCCGCCAATTTGGGCGCGCTGCTGGATTTGATGGCCGACAACACGATCAACGGCCGTATCGCCAAGGACGTGTTCGAGGCGATGGTGGAAACCGGCAAAGCGCCGGCCGATATCGTCGAGGAAAAGGGGTTGAAGCAGGTCACCGATACCGGCGCGATCGACGCGGCGGTGGACAAAATCCTGGCCGACAACCCCGACAAAGTCGCCGAATACCGGTCTGGGAAGGACAAGTTGTTCGGCTTCTTTGTCGGTCAGACGATGAAAGCGATGGCTGGCAAGGGTAACCCGGCGCTGATCAACGAAACGCTGAAGCGCCGGCTGGCTTAGCTGGCCCCGCCCGCTGGCGCCGGCGCCGGCTGCGCCGGCTGCGGCGTCGCCGCGGCGACGGGGGCCGGCGCGGTCGCAGCGGCCGGCGCCGGGCCGCTGCCACGCAGCTTCAGCACGGTCGACAGCGCATCGTACCAGAACGATGTGCCGAACAATGTCGAGCCAGCCGTAAACAGCCAGCCGAGGACCATCACTGCGCAACCCTTATAATTGCATGACGTCCAGACCGCGATACGTTCGTCGGTCCAGCCGAACGGCAGGCCGGCTTCGCGCACATGCGCCAATGCCGCTTGTGCCGTGTTATCGGTTGGAAGGGCGATGCCCTTCGCGAGATCGGGATTTTGCCACAGCACCTTCGCCATATGCAGCGTATCGATGTTTAGAAACGCGGCGATGACGAACCCTATGATGAAACACCACAGCTGCGTGCGCCGCTTGTAGTCGCCGCTGACGCGGCCCATGCCCGCATCGAACCAGGCCGCGACGTGATCGCGTAGCGTGTCCACGCTTGCCCCGGTGTGGGTCATCATCGTTGTCAGCATGGTCTTAAGCTGCGGGTCCGGCAGATCGGCGACCGCGGTTTTGATACCGGCGACCGTTGTCTGGCCGGCCGCGACGGCATCCAGCAGCGCCTGCGCGAAATGCTTGGGGTCGATGTAGGATGGCACTTGCTTCAGGTCGTCGGTCGATGTCGCGGTGCCGTCGCCGCGCGGATGCATCAACGCGGTATTATACAGGTGCAGCGCCAGACCGTTGCCATTGGGGTCGTTGACCAGCGCCTTGATGCCGGTCAGCAGAGTCGCGGATCGCCAGGAAAAGATCGTCGCGATCGTCTCGGTCACCGAACCGCAAATCAGGCTGACGGTTAGGAATGTGAAGATCAGACCGATCCCGACCTCGAGCACTGTGCTGCCGAACATGATATCCCTCCGTATCCACCGGTCCCCCGACCGGCAGGACGATACCGAAGCGCGACGGAATGACTTCTGTCAATACCTGTCGCCTGACGCCACAGCGCAATCGCTTGAAGGTACCCGGAACACTGTATTGGGGAATTGGGGAATTGGCCGATCCAATCCGTCATCCTCGGTCTCGTGCCGAGGACCAATACGGGCACAAATTCGCGATTTTCTGCCCGGATTGGTCCCGGGGACAAGCCCTACCAGGTTCA
>CAITUP010000053.1 GCA_903895595.1 uncultured Acetobacteraceae bacterium
GCTGACGGAGGTCAGCATCCACGACTTTCATGGTAGTGGCCGGCAAGTCGTGGATGCCGACCTGCGTCGGCATGACGATTTACCACGCGCCGATGTGTCAATGGTTAGGTCCGCTGGTATTACATGGCCGCGATCATTGGTGGTCCCCGGACATCATCGACGACAAGCTACCCGATCCACGCCATGCAAGTGGCTAGACCGCTTTTCTCACCACAAAGGCCACCAAGAACGCACGAAGGTTGCCAGAACATCGGGGCGACTTTGTGCATTCTTTGCGGCCCTTGGTGGCCTTTGTGGTGAGAAGCGGCCTCTCCTCCAGTTTGGCCCAACCCGGGGGCCGAAGACGACAGGGTGTTGACGCTCGGCCGCTACTGAAACCGAATAGTCGGCCCGGCAGTCGCGTCCTTGGCGATAACGAACTTCCCAGGCTCCCCGACAATCCGCAGACCGCGTTCCATCGCGAACTCATTCGCCGCCTGAGTCACGCCCGGCCAGATGATGTAGTCGTCGCCGATCAGCGCGCCGTTATCGGTCAACAAATCCCAGTAGGCAACGAAATCGCGCTTCGCCGGCTCGTATTCGTGCGCCGCATCGACGTAGGCCAGATCGAACGACATTTTCAAATGCCGCAGCACGAAGGCGGCGCTTTCCGACGTCATCGACAGCGGCGTGATGATGTCCTGAAATCCGTGCCGCACCACATTGCCCATGAACGTGTAGAACAATTGCGGGTAACCGTTCTTCATCGCCAGCGACTCGTACCAGCCCGGCGCCGCCCGCAGCCAATGTTCGGGGGAGCCGAGCCAAGTATCGACGCAGACGATTTCGCATTGCAGACCCAAGGCTCGGACCGTCCGAGCCATGTTGATCGCGGAACGGCCCTTCCATGACCCAACCTCGATAATCCGCTTCGGCCGCAGCTTTTCGATGGCCGCGGCCAGAACGGGGTGATCGGACCCCCATCCCTGAAGATCGTCGGGATACGCGGCGGGGTCGAGGCCCGCGTACGGGCACTCGGTATACAGAATCTCGCGCAACGTTTGGGTCATTTCGGGTCCTTCGAGGGGGGGGCTAGCGGTCCAGCCAGACATCCTCCATCCGCCAGCCGTTGAAGATGCTGTTGACCATCACGGTCACGCCTTTGACCTCCGGCCGCCGGCAAGTGGCGCCGCGGAGGTAATAGAGCATCGGGCGGACCGCATCCTGTTGCAGTTTGCGGTCGATCTGCCAGACGATCTCCTGGCGCTTTTTCTGATCCGGTTCCGCCGATTGTTGGTCCACCAGCGCATCGAGCCCCTTGTCGCAGTAACCCATGTAGGTGCGGGAGCCGCAGACATAGTTCTCGTAGAACTGCTGGTCGGGGTCGTCGACGCCATTGCCGACGAGGCTCAGACCCATCTGGTATTCGCGGCGAATCAGCTTGGGCACCCAGATCGCGGTTTCGATCGGTTCCAGCTCCCCATCCATCCAGATTTCCTTCAATTGCCCCAGCAGAATGACCGAGGTATCGCGGTAGGATGGCAGGTTGCGGGTGGAGAGTTTGAACGACAGATGCTTATCCGGCCCATACCCCAACGACTTCATGATCTCCCGAGCCGCCGCGCGGCTTTTCGCGATGTCGGGATCGAAACCCGGCAGGTCGCGCAGCTTGTCGGCCGGCAGACCCCAGGCGCCGTCGGGTGCCGGCATCATCGCGCCGCCCGTCTGTCCCTGACCCTCCGCGAGGATGTCGATGAAGGCCTGCCGGTCAACCGCCATGATCACGGCCTTGCGGACCGCGACGTTGTCGAAGGGCGGCGCGTAATTCATGACGATGTTGGCGGCGACGTTCTCGCTCGTCAGGTCGCAGACCGCGTCCGGCATTTGCGATTTCACGTCCTTCATCAGCGGGATCGTGACCTCGTAGGGGAAGGTCATGTCGAACTTGCCGGCGACGAAGCTCAGCATCGCGGTGGAGCGGTTGGGGATGATGGTGAACTCGATGCCATCCAGGTACGGACGGCCGGGCTTCCAGTAGTCCGGGTTGCGCGCCAGCTTCATGGATTCGTTGGCTTTGAATTCGACGAACTTGAACGGGCCGGTCCCGATCGGACGGACCCGCATGTCGCGCGGCGAGACATGGCACGGATAAACCGGGGTGAACCCCGAGGCCAGCATCGCCAGAAACGCCGGTTGCGGCCGCTTCATGTGGAACACGGCCTCATGCGGGCCGTTCACGCTCACGCTTTCCAGGTTGAAATACCAGCCGGAGCGGTTGTTGACCTTGAATTTTTCCTTCGAGGTGCCGTTAAGCATCTCGAACGTGCATTTCACGTCTTCGCTGGTGAACGGTTTGCCATCGTGCCACTTCACCCCGTCGCGGAGCTTGAAGGTCAGCGTTTTGAAGTCCGCGCTCCAGCTCCAGCTCGTGGCGAGGTCGGGGACGATGGTGTCCTGGGTGTTCTTGGCCTGATGCTGATCGTACATCACCAGATTGTTGAAGATGCCCATGGCCGGCAGGACGGCGGAGATGGTGCCTTCCTCATGGATGGACAGGCTGCCGGGGCTGTCGCGGTGTTGCACGCGCAGAATGCCGCCTTGTTTTTGGGCGTGCGCCATGGTGGCGGACAGTGCCACCATCGCCGTCATCAGGAATGTCAGAAACCGCAGTCGCATCGCTACTCCCTGCCACCTCAGGTGGCATAATTTTGGTTATACTAACTATGCGTGTAGTTGTCGATGCCAGTATGCGCCGGGACCGTCGATCATGCCCAGCGGATAAAGGTCAGGCGAACAGCGCCAGCGCCGCGGCCGGATCGACCCGCCCGTCGTACAGCGCCCGTCCGACAATGGCGCCCTCGATTCGTGTGCCCTCAGCCGCCGTTCGAAGATCGGCCAGATCGTCCAGGCTGCCGACACCGCCGGAGGCGATGACCGGCGTCGTCAAGCGACGCGCCAGTTCGACGGTTTGCTCGAGGTTCAGCCCGGTCAGCATGCCGTCGCGGCCGATATCGGTGTAGATGATGGCGGAGACGCCCGCGTCCTCGAACCGCAGACCCAGATCGGCGGCTTGGATGGTGGATACGTCCGCCCAGCCTTCGGTCGCCACGAACCCATCGCGCGCGTCGATGCCGACGGCGATCCGGCCGGGGAAGGCCTTGCAGGCCTCGATGACCAGAGGCGGGTTTTTCGCGGCGGCGCTGCCGAGAATGACGCGCGTCACGCCGGCTTCCAGCCATGCCGCGATGCCGGCCATGTCGCGGATGCCGCCGCCGAGCTGCACGGGGCGGCTTGTGTTTGCCAGGATCGATCGGACGGCATCGCCGTTCACGGGCTTGCCGGCGAAGGCGCCGTTCAAGTCGACCACGTGCAGCCAAGCGAACCCGGCATCCTGCCAAGCGCGCGCCTGCCCGCCGGGATCGGCGGAGTAGACAGTGGCCTGGTCCATTTCGCCGCGCTTCAGGCGCACGCACTGGCCGTTTTTTAGATCGATGGCCGGGTAGATTGTCAGGGGCATGGTCGCGCTATTCCGCCGTTTGCCCGCGCCGAGGACGCAGGCGCTTGGCGTAGTAGTACCCTTTAATCACCTTGCCGCGTACCAGCGCGTATTCCGGATGCTCGCCCCAGCGCTGATAACCCAGACGTTCGTACAACTGGATCGCCGCCTCCTGCGTCTCCCGCACGTCGAGATTCAGCACCTGATAGCCGGTTTCGCGCGCGAACTCCTCGACCTTGAGCGTCAGTGCGCGTGCCAGACCATGACCGCGGGCATAGGGGGCAACGAAGGCGTGCATCAGATGCGCGGCGAAGGCCTGGGCTTCGTTATTGCGGGGCGGACGCACCAGATGCGCCGATCCGACCAGATGCCCATTCAGGCGCGCGCCGAACAGCACCCGTTCCGGCACCAGCAGCACGCCACGGTAGTAGGCCTCCAACGCGCGCCCGCTGGGGGCGGCGATCCAGCCGAACCCGCCGCCGTCCAGGATGGCGGCGTTGGTGGCTTCGCAGAGCGAATGCAAATCGTCGTCGGTGAAACGCTCGATGCGCTCGACCAGAAGCTCGGCCTGGGCCGGCTCGTCGGGCTTGGGGGGCGCGTCGGTGATCATGGTGCCCACTCCAGGAAATTCATCAGAATGCGGATTCCCACCTCTTGGCTTTTCTCCACATGAAACTGCGTGCCGGCACGGTTGCCGGAAGCGACGAAGGCGACCACCGGACCGCCGTACTCGGTCGTGGCGATGGTTTCCGCCGGGTTGCCGCCGGTCAGCGCGTAGCTGTGCACGAAATAGGCATGATCGCCGGGCATGAGACCCCCCAGCAGCTTATGCGCGCCGGGTTCGAAATCCAGCCCGTTCCACCCCATCTGCGGCAGGCGCAGGCCGGCGGCGGGCATTTCCGCGACGTCGCCGGCGATCCAGCCGAAACCGGGGGTGACCGCGTGCTCCAACCCGCGCTGTGCCATGAGCTGCATGCCGACGCAGATGCCGAGGAACGGATTTCCGCGAGCCGTGGCGGTCTCGATGGCGTCGTACATCCCCGATACAGCGGCCAAACCGGCGGAACAGTCCGCGAAGGCGCCCTGACCGGGCAGCACGATCCGATCGGCTTTGGCGACCCAATCGGGGTCGGCGGTGATCTTCACCTCGGCGTTCAGGCCCAAACGTTCGGCCGCCAGCGCCAGCGCGCGCGACGCCGAGGCTAGGTTGCCGCTGCCGTAATCGACCACTGCGACTTTCATCGGACGATCCTTGAAGCCGGCATCCAGGCGATGAGGTCGGGGCGTTCGGTCAGCAGGCGGACGAAGGCCTCGGCTTCGGACCGAGCGGCGACGATATGGGCGAGCAAGTAGCCCCGGCGTTCCAGGCCCCAGGAGACCATGTCGTTGCCGGACAGTCCGTGCAGCAGCATGATCGCGGGGACAAGAACCATGGACACGACAGGCGGCATCAGCGCCTGCACCATCGCGTATGTGGCGAGGCTCAGCACCGCCGGCACCCAGGCGCGATGCGCCAGCAGCCAGAACGGCCCGAACAGCATAGCGCCCAAGGCAAAGCCGTCTCGGATCAGGACGGGTTCCCGTTCGGGTTGGAGGTGTGCTGCCCAGCTCTTCACAGCACACCTTTGGTGGACGGCACCGCATCGCCCAGCCGCGGGTCCAACTCGCTCGCCATCCGCAGCGCTCGGGCCAGCGCTTTGAAGCAGGCCTCGACGATGTGGTGGTTGTTCACCCCCGCGCGTTTGGTCACGTGCAGGTTGATCAGCGCGTTGAAGGCGAAGGCGCGAAAGAATTCCTCGAACAATTCCGTGTCCATCTCGCCGATTTTGTCGCGGGAGAAATCCACGCTCCAGGCCAGGAAAGGGCGGCCGGAGATGTCCACGGCGGCTTCCGCCAGGGTTTCGTCCATCGGGATCAGGGCCTGACCGAAGCGGCGGATGCCGCGCTTGTCGCCGATGGCCTGCTTGAACGCCTGACCGAGCACGATGCCCACGTCCTCGGTCGTGTGGTGGTAGTCGATATGCAGGTCGCCCTTGGCTTTGACGGTCAGATCGAACAGGCCGTGGCGGGACAACGCCGTCAGCATGTGATCGAGGAAGCCGATCCCGGTCGCGATGTCGGCCTTGCCGGTCCCGTCGAGGTCCAGCGTCAGGCTGATATCGGTTTCGGAGGTGGTGCGGGTGAGGGAAACGATGCGGGCCATGATGGCCGCTTCCCTACAGCGGGCCGGGTTTGGGGTCCAGCGAAGGTTGTGCGTCGGGGTGGGCTTTGCGCGGCCATTGGCTATCGTAGACCAGCGCCACGACGCCGCAGACGATAGCCGCATCGCCGACATTGAACACGTACCAACTGATATCGCCCCAGGGCGTGTTCGCGTGCGCATGGATGAAATCCACCACCGCGCCAAAGCGGACCCGGTCGATGACATTACCGATAGCCCCGCCTGCGATGCTGCCGAGCGCGATGGCGACAAGAGCGGATTGGGCGCGCCGCAGCCACACGAACAGCGCCGCGACCACCGTCAACGACATGACGGCGAGCAGGACTCGGCCCCACTCGCCGAACCCGTTCAACAGCCCGAAGGTGACACCGTGGTTCCAGACCATGGTCAGGTTCAGGACCGGCAGCAGCACGATCTGCCGGATGTCCGGCAGATCGATGACATTCAGCACCCACCACTTGCTGGCCTGATCGGCGATGAGGACGATCAGGGCGGTCAGCAGGCCGGTGCGGGTGAGGGGCCGGGTCATGCCCCCCCCCGTCAAGCCCGACCATGACGGTTTTGAAGCGATAGCGGTCAAGCCACCACCTCCACGCACCGCAAACACAGCCCCGGATGCCCGGCATGGCTCCCCACTTCCGGCAGCACTTTCCAGCAGCGGGCACACTTCTCGCCTGGGGCGACGGCGACCGTGGCGTTTTCGTCGCCGGTACCGGCCACCGCGTGCACGGCAGACACGATGGCGATTTCGGTCCATTCGGCTTCGTTCAGCAGCAGCGCTTCATCCGGGGCGAGTTTCAGCGTGACGGCAGCCTGCAACGACGCGCCGATTGTCTTGGCGGCGCGGGCTTCCTCGATGGGGATGGTGATGCGGCGGCGGATCGAACGGACGGAATCCCATTTCGCCGCCAGCGCGTCGTCGCGCCATGTCGCCGGCAGATCGGGGAACAGCTGCAAGTGCACGCTGTCGTCCTCGGGGAAGCGGGCGCCCCAGGCTTCCTCGGCGGTGAAGCACAGCACCGGCGCCAGCCAGATCGTCAGGCAGCGGTGCAGGTGATCCAGCACGGTCCTCGCCGCGCGGCGGCGGGCGCTGGAGGGCGCGTCGCAGTAGATCGCGTCCTTGCGGACATCGAAATAGAACGCCGACAGATCGGTCGCGCAGAAATTATGCAGCTCCGGATAAACCCCCGTCCAATCGTAGCTGTCCGTCGCGCCGCGGATTTTCGTATCGAGTTCGGTCAGACGGTGCAGGACCCAACGTTCCAGTTCCGGCATCGCGTCGATGGTGACGCGTTCCTCCTCCGAGAACCCGTCCAGACTGCCCAACAGCCAGCGCAGCGTGTTGCGCAAACGCCGATACAGCTCCGACTGCTGCTTCAGGATTTCCGGCCCGATACGCAGATCGTCGGTGGTGTCGGACGACATCACCCACAGGCGCAGAATATCGGCGCCGTATTTATTCGCGACCTCATCCGGGGCGGTGACGTTGCCCAGAGACTTGGACATTTTGCGGCCGTTTTCGTCGTTGACGAAGCCGTGCGTCAGCACCGCTTTGAACGGCGCCACGCCGCGCGTGCCGACGGATTCCAGTAACGACGAATGGAACCAGCCGCGGTGCTGGTCGGACCCTTCCAGATACAAATCGGCGGGCCAGGGTAGGCCACGATCCTCCAGCACGAACGCGTGGGTGGATCCAGACTCGAACCACACGTCCACGATGTCCATCACCTGCTCGTAATCGTCGGGGTTCCGCTCGTTGCCGAGGAACCGCGACGGCGGCGACGAATACCAACTGTCGGCACCCTCGGTTGTGAAGGCCTCGACGATGCGGCGGACGATTTCCGGGTCGCGCAGCGGTTGGCCAGTGGCTTTCTCCACGAAGACCGCGATCGGCACGCCCCAGGCGCGCTGGCGGCTGATGCACCAGTCCGGCCGAGCGGCGACCATGGATCCGATGCGGTTGCGGCCGGCGTCGGGGACGAATTGCGTGGCGTCGATGGCGGCCAGCGCTTTCTCCCGAATTTTCTCCGGCCCATCCATCCGGATGAACCATTGCGGCGTCGCGCGGAAGATCAATGGCGCGTGCGACCGCCAGGAGTGCGGGTAGGAGTGCACGATCTTGGAACGGGCGACCAGGGTGCCGGCGGCGGTCAGCGCGGCGCAGACGGGATCGGCGGCCTTGTAGACATGCTCGCCCGCGAACAAGGGCACCCAGGCATTGAACGTGCCGTCGTCGCCGACGGTTTCCGGGATGTCCAGCTTATGGGCGCGGCCGAGGTGAAAGTCGTCCTCGCCATGGCCGGGGGCGATGTGGACGAACCCTGTGCCGGCTTCCGTGGTGACAAAATCCGCCAGCAGCAGCGGCGTGTCCTGCTCGTAGCCGTGGCCACGCAGCGGATGAGCGCAAACAGTGCCCTCCAGCTCCGCCCCTTTGAACAGGTGCACGATGTGATGGCCGGCGATGCCCGTGTCGGTCAGGAACTGCGGCAACAAGGGCAGTGCGACCAGCATTTTCTCGCCCACGCGCGCCAGGGAGCCGTCGTTCACCGCGTCAACATGCATCAGCGCATAATCGAACTCCGGCCCCGCCGCGACAGCTCGGTTGCCCGGCATGGTCCAGGGGGTGGTGGTCCAGATCACCACCGAAGCGTGTTCCATCCGGTGGTCGGTCGCCTTCACGATGGGAAAGCGCACCCAGATCGTGGTGGAGGTGTGGTCGAGATACTCGATCTCGGCTTCCGCCAGCGCGGTCTTTTCCACCGGCGACCACATGATCGGCCGCAACCCGCGGTTCAGCGCGCCATTCAGCAGGAATTTGCAGATTTCGTTGACGATCGCGCCCTCGGACGGGAGGTCCATGGTCGCGTAACGCTGCTTGAAATCGCCCTCGACGCCCAAACGGCGGAATTCCTTGGACTGCACGTCCATCCAGTGGGCGGCGTATTCCCGGCATTCCCGCCGGAAATCCAGCACCGGCACCGCGTCCTTGTCTTTCTTCTTCGCTCGGTAGGCTTCCTCGATCTTCCATTCGATCGGCAGGCCGTGGCAGTCCCAACCGGGGATGTAGTTGGCGTCGAACCCCGCCATCTGCCGCGTGCGGTTGATGACGTCCTTGAGGATTTTGTTCAGCGCGTGGCCGATATGCAGATTGCCGTTCGCGTAGGGCGGGCCGTCGTGAAGAATAAAGAGCGGTTTGCCCTTGGCGGCTTCGCGCAGCTTGCCCCAGAGGTCCATCGCCTCCCACTTCGCGAGGATCGCGGGCTCCTTCTTCGGCAGATCGCCGCGCATGGGGAAGCTGGTTTGGGGCAGAAAGACGGTATCGCGGTAGTCGCGCTTCGCGTCGGTGGGGGCGTCGTTCATGGTGTATCCAAGGGGATTGGGCTTCAGGGCATACGGATGATCCCGGGGCTGCTTAAGCCGCCGGGCCGGTAATTCGCGCCTGAGGATACACGGTTGCCATGGCCCCGACCATGCTTTGTGCGGTGCGATGTGGTCAAGGGGTGGGGTTCACATCACGGAGGAATGTGACCCGTTGCAGGCACAAGACGCGTTATGCGCCCCTGTCATGCTCGTCGCCACGAACAACGTCGCGCCGCTCGGTCCGGGAATGGGATCATCCGCCCCATTTCCGGAGATACGCGGCGTAGACCGCCCGCCAATCCGCGCTTCCCGCCGCACCGACGCTTTCATGCACGATGCTCAGCGGGATGGTACCCATCGGCAAACCTTTCCGCTCGAACTGCCGGCAGAGATCGAGATCGTAGAAATGAAACGCGAACCGTTCGTCGAATCGGATACCGTATTCCAACAACGTCCCGCGCCGTGCCGCGAGCAGAACGCCGTCCAACAACAGGCAGGGCCGTGGCACGGAACCGAGCACCGTCAGCTCGCAAGGAAATCCTTTTCCATGCCCCACAATGCCGCTCAGGTTTGCCTGGGCATCCCATGTGCCCTGGTCGTCGACAAACGCCCAAGACGGCTGTTTCGGAACACGGCGGACATTGCCGGCGACACCGACCAACGAGAATGAAGCGAGACCTTCCGCGATCCTGTCGGGCCAAAAGAAGTCCGTCAGATAGACATCGTCGTGCACGAACAGGAGAATATCGGACGCATCGCCGCCAGACTCGATGCTGCGATTGTAGCAACGCGCCAGGGCCTGGCGATTGCCTGGAAACAGCTCCAATTCGAATGGATGACGACCGTACGCAACAGACAGCGACCGACCCAATGCCGATTTCGCGTGAAAATCGCGTTCGTTGAGCCGTGTCGCCGTCACGATCCGCATAACCATCTGCCAAAAATCCTTAGAAATACCACGATGGCGCCAGGATAACCCGCGTTCCGGCGATCAGGAACCGGGATAGCGTCAGGGTGGCAGGAGCCTACAAAAACGAAACCGGATCGACATCCACATCCACCCGCCCATCCCGAGGCACTTTGACCCCGGCCAGCCATGCCCGCAGCAGCGGCTGCACCGCGATATCCCGCCTGGTCTTCAACAGCAGCCGTCGCCGGTGCCGCCCGCGCAGGATCGACATCGGCGCAGGGGCCGGCCCCAGAACCTGAATCCCCTCCCCGAACGGCGCCGCATCCCCCAACCGCTGTGCCAAAGCATCGGCCGAGGCCGCCGTCCCCGCGCTGACGATCAGCGCCGCCAGCCGCCCATAAGGCGGCCAATGACCCGGCCGCCGCTGTTCTGCCTCGCTCGCCATGAACGCCGCCAGATCGCCTTGCAGCAGCGCCTGCATCACCGGGTGCTCCGGGCTGAAGGTTTGTAAAAGCACCCGCCCCGGCGCCTCGGCCCGTCCCGCGCGCCCCGCGACCTGATGCAGCAACTGCACCGTCCGTTCCGACGCCCGCAAATCCCCGCCGGCGAGGCCAAGATCGGCGTCCACCACCCCCACCAAAGTCAAATGCGGAAAATGCCAGCCTTTGGCGACGATCTGGGTGCCGATGATCAGATCGACCTCCCGCGCTTCGATCGCCCTGGCCGCCTCGGCCGCGGCGTCGGGGCCGGGCATGGTGTCGCTGGCCATGACCAGCAGGCGCGCATCGGGGAAAATCTGGCCGGCTTCCTCGGTGATGCGCTCCACGCCGGGGCCGACCGGGGTCAGGCTGTGGGCGGCCTTGCACATCGGGCATTCCACCGGGATCGGCACGGCATGGCCGCAATGGTGGCATTGCAACTCGCGGCGCGCGCGGTGTTCGACCAGCCAGGCCGTGCAATTGGGGCACTGCATGCGGTGGCCGCAGGCGCGGCACAATGTCAAAGGCGCATAACCGCGGCGGTTGAGGAACAGCATCGCCTGCTCCCCCCTTTCGATGGTCGCGCGCACGGCGGCGACCAACGGCGGCGCCAAAAACCGCCCGCGCTCGGGTGGCGTTTCCCTTAAATCGATGGCCTCGATGCTCGGCAGCGCGGCGCCGGCGTGGCGGCTGGGCAGATGCAGCTTGCCGTAGCGCCCGGCCTCGACGTTCGCCACGGTCTCCAGGCTGGGCGTGGCGGAGACCAGAACGGCCGGCGCGGCGCAGAAACGGGCGCGGACGACCGCCATGTCACGGGCGTTGTAAACGACGCCGTCTTCCTGCTTGAACGCGGTCTCGTGTTCCTCATCCACCACGATCAACCCGAGGTCCGGGAACGGCAGGAACAGCGCGGACCGGGCACCCACAACGACGGGCGCCTGCCCCTCGGCCACCGCACGCCAGGCGATGCGGCGCACGCGGCTCGACAAGTCGGAGTGCCAGACGGCGGGGGCGACCCCGAAGCGCCGCTCGAACCGCGACAGCCACTGGGACGACAGGGCGATTTCCGGCAGTAGAACCAGGGCTTGGCGGTTCTGCCGCAGGCATTCCGCGACAGCCTCCAGATAGACTTCCGTTTTGCCGGAACCGGTGACGCCGTCGAGCAGCGTGACGGAAAAGGCTTTGGCGGCGACTTTCTCCCGCAGCGCGATGGCGACGATGGTTTGCTCCGCCGACAACCGCACATCGGCGTCGGAGGCACGCGGCCGGCCGTACGGCGCGATATGCGGCAGCGCGGCGGGCAGCAGCATCCCGTGATCCGCCATCCCCCGCACCACCCCGCTGCTGACGCCGGCCGTTCGGGCAAGGTCGGCTGTCGTTAAAGGTTCATCCTTCGCCAGCGCGGCCAGCACCCGTTGGCGTGGTTCCGTCAGGCGCGTCTCGGGCAAGGGATCGGCCCGGCGCCAGCCGCTGGTGGGGCCGGGCAGCTGGCGCACGACGCGCAACGCCATCGCCATAACCTCGCCTGGGGGGGACAAGGTGTAGGACGCCATCCAGTCGATCAGCCGCCGCAGCGGCTCCGCCATCGGCGGGGTGTCGACGATGTTTATCAGGGGCTTGAGCTTGTGGTCGGGCACGGATTCGTCGGGCGGCCCGTCCCAAACAACGCCCAGTTCCTCGCGTCGGTTCAGGGGGACCAGGACGACGTCGCCGGGCCGCGGGTCCAATCCTTCAGGCACGGCGTAGTCGAACGGGGCCGGGAAAGGGTAGGGGAGCAACACCGGCACGCGACGCGCAGGTGTCCTCTCTGGCGTCAGGCCAGGGATCGCGGGGGAGAGGGGTCTGTTGGCGCGCATCGAATTGCTGTATGGTCCGCCGCATCGCGTAAGTGAACATCGGAGCCGTAAATGAAATTCTTCGTCGACACCGCCGACACCGCGGAGATCAAGTCGCTGGCGTCCAGCGGCCTGCTCGACGGCGTGACGACGAACCCGTCCCTTATCGCCAAATCGGGTAAACAATTCGTTAACGTCATCGCGGAAATTTGCGACATCGTGTCCGGCCCGGTCAGCGCGGAAGTCGCCGCGACCGATTTCGATGGCATGATGGCCGAGGCCCGCGTACTGCGCCGCATCGCCAAGAACGTCGCGATCAAGGTGCCGCTGACCCCGGATGGCATCCGGACCTGCAAGCATCTCGCCGACGACGGCGTGATGGTGAACGTGACCCTCTGCTTCTCCCCGGCGCAGGCTCTGCTGGCGGCCAAGGCCGGCGCGGCCTTCATCAGCCCGTTTGTCGGGCGTCTGGACGATATCGGCCAGGATGGCATGGGCCTGATCGCAGAGATCATGGAAATCTATCAGAACTACCCGTTCCGCACGGAAGTTCTGGTCGCCTCCGTCCGCCACACCATGCACGTCGTGCAGGCCGCGAAGCTGGGCGCGCATATCGCGACGCTGCCGCCGAACGTGCTGCGGGCGCTGTTCGCGCATCCGCTGACCGACAAGGGTCTGGCGGCGTTCATGGCGGACTGGGCGAAGACCGGCCAGTCGATCGTCTGACCGCATGGCCTCGGCCCAGCCCGACCAAACCGGGATCGAGGCCTTTTTGCGGGCGAATCCGTCCTGGCTGGCGGACCATCCGGACCTGTATCGCGTTTTAGCCCCTCCCAACCGCGTGCATGGGGAGCATCTGGCCGACCACATGGCTGCCATGGTGCTGGCCGAACGCGCGCACGCCGCGGCAATGGCCGAACGGGCCGACGATGTGCTGGCGGCGGGACGGGCGGCGGCCGAACTGGCGGTCAGGGTGCAGGAAGCGGTGCTGGCCCTGCTGCGCTCCGATGACGCGTTGGACTGCGTGACCAGCGAAATGCCGGGCATTCTGGCCGTGGATTCCGTTCATCTCTGCATGGAAGCGCTGCTGCCGGGGATACGTCCGCTACCTCAGGGTCTGGTCGCGCAGCTGCTCGGCGGGCGTCAGGTGCTGTTTCGCGATTCCGTCACCGAGGCCCGCCGCCTGCACGCCGAGGCCGCCGGGTTGGCCGGGCACGACGCGCTGGTGCTGGTGCCGGGCGACGGGCCGCCGGCATTGCTGGCGCTGCTGGCGCGCGACGCGCAAATGCTGGACCCCGCCCGCGGAGCCGGAGCGCTGACGTTCCTCGGCCGCGCGGTCGCCGCGGCCTTGGGGCGGTGATTCTTCATCCCCCGTCATGGTCGGGCTTGACCCGACCACCTTTATCCCATTGGCCTGAGCTGGTCGGGTCAAGCCAGACCATGACGGGGGGAGGGAGATGACCGGCCTCCAAGCGCGCCAAGCCTTCCTCGACTGGCTCGCCCAGGAACGGCACTCCTCGCCCTTGACCGTCGAAGCATACGGGACCGACCTCGCCGGCTTCCTCGGTTTTCTGACCAACCATCTCGGCGCGGAACCCGACCTGACCGCGCTCAAGGCCCTACGTCCCGCGGATTTCCGAGCGTGGCTGGCCAGTATGGCGAATGACGGGTCGGTGAACGCGACGCGGGCCCGGCATTTGTCCGCCGTGCGCAGCTTTTTCAAATATCTCGCCAAGCGGCACGGTATGGAAAACCCCTCGGTCAAGCTGGTCGCCACCCCGAGGGCGCGGCGGCCTCTACCCCGAGCACTGCCAGCCAACGACGCCCGCGACCTGACCACCGACATCGCCGAACTTTCCGACACCGCCGCGCAGCAGGCGCGGGATACCGCGCTGTTCACGCTGTTGTATGGCTGCGGGCTGCGCATCGCCGAGGCTCTGTCGCTCAATGTTCGTGATGCCCCAACGCAAGGCGGCGACGCGCCGCTGCGGGTGATCGGCAAAGGCTCGAAAGAGCGGATCGTGCCGGTGTTGCCGGTGGTGCGCGCGGCGATCGGGGCGTGGCTGGCGAAGCACCCGGACCGACAGCCGGACTCCCCGCTGTTCCTGGGCGCGCGCGGCGGGCGGCTCGATCCGGCGGTGGCGCAGAAGACCATGCGCGAGTACCGGCGCCTGAACGGCCTGCCCGAGCACGCGACGCCACACGCGTTGCGTCATTCCTTCGCGACGCATTTACTGGCCGGGGGCGCCGATTTGCGCTCCATCCAAGACCTGCTCGGGCATGCCAGCCTGTCCACGACGCAGCGCTATACATCGGTCGATGAGGCACAGCTGATGAATGTCTGGCGCAAGGCGCATCCGCGCGCCGGTTGACGACCCCCGGTCCGCGTTCGCATGATCCGGCCGGGATCAAGGAAGGAACGGACAATGCTGGTTTTCGATCTGGGTGTGGAGAAAGTGTTCAACCCCAAGCGCCACGTGGAAAAAATCCTGGGCAAGGTCGGCGAGGGCGACGTCACCGTCGCCTGCTGGGAACCTGGGCAGTGCAGCCCCAACCACGCCCACCCGAACGCCACCGAAATCTATTTCTGCTTCGAGGGTGGCGGCGTCATGCGCACGCCGACCCAGACGGTGAACGTGGTACCCGGCTCCTTCGTGGTGCATCCGCGCGGCGAGTTGCACGAGTACACCAACGGACCGCAACGGTCCCTGTTGTTCCGGGTGCGCTACGGCGAGGACATGTCCACCAGGTCGAAGGATTGGCCGACCAACCCCGATTTCGTCGCGAAACCGGAAGACGCGGCGTTCTTCGCTGCCAATCCGAACGGGTAGCGACACGGCGGTGGCCGCGCCCGGTGGAGACCAGAGGACGCTTCATATCCGCTGTGGGTCTGGCCTGCGCCCTATCTCGGTATAGGACGGGTTAACCCGGCGACGATTGGGTGAAAGCGAGGGCGGTTTTCATGCCTCGGGTTTCGGTCCGAGCGTCCGGTTGCGCCGAGGTTGGCGGCGTTTCGGATGGTCTGGAACATCCATGGGCGCATTGCGCGTCCGATATAGCCGAAACAGAAATGCGACCCGGTCGGCCTCGCGCGCCCAGCCGCCTTTCGGCGGACCGTAGGCGGCATCGACAGCGCGATCCAGCGCCGTGTGGGCACGCACCAGATCGGGCGGCATCGTCGTTCGGTCGTAAAGGTCAGCGAGCGTCGCATCTGGGTATCCGGCCCTGACATCCAGTACGTCTTGCGCCCGCGCTTCGATGGCGGCTCTGCGGGCCTGGGTGGGGGTCGGCCAGGGAAAATTATTGTAGACAGCGGGGGCGTAGCTGTAGTCGCTCTTCCACCGGCCGGCGACGGCGCGAACCCAGGCCATGTGCATGGAGCTGGTGAGGATGCCGAAGTGGAACAGCGTCGCGCCAATCGCAGTTAACAACTTGTTGCTGGCGATTACGTCGGCCTCAAGGAACGCGATGGGAATGAACCGGCGTGTTTCGGACGATACTTCCGGCACCGCCAAATAGCGCGCATCCGGCTGTCGGTCCTGCGTAAAGGCGCCGGGGCGCTCGGCGAATTCGCGCACGCTGAGCGTAGGGCTTTTCCCCCGAGCCGCCCGTACTGCGTTCAGACGCGTCATAACGGGTGCCACACGCCGAATTTCGGCAGGGTTCGCGGTTTTTAGCCACAGGCACCAGCGCTGCCGTCCGTTAATGAGTTCATCACCCCCCACATAGGGGCGAAGCCATTTTTCCGCTTGCGGTGCGGCGGCGAGCAACGCCATCCGTTCGGCGACGGTCAGCAGGAGGTGCCCACCGTCGGCGGGTTTGCTGCCTTGCTTCAGTTGAGGAAGCCCCGGTGGCGCTTCCGTCCGCGATGGCAGCAGAACGTCCGGCCCGTCCACCAGATAAGGGTTGATGTTTTGGACAACGCGATCCTGGGGCTCGCTCTTCTGATGCGAATAATCGAACAAAATCCGCTTCGCCGGTTCGGTCGTCTGGAACCCGACGATCACGCAATGCACGGCGGCGGTACCGGGCACTTCGCTCGACCATTGGAAGGTTCGGTGCGCGAAGGCGATGCGAACGCCGCGGGCCAGTAAATCGCCCCAAAGGGTGCCGACCTGTTCGCCCTGGCAAATCGAATTGGTGGAAACGAAGGCCGTATGCACATGCGGCACCTGTTGCATCAGGTCCACCGCCTTTCGGTACCAGCACGTCACGTAATCCAGGCGCCGCAAGCGTCCGCCCTTGCCCCAGATACGCTCCATATCCGCGACCTGGCTTACATTGCGGTATTGATGTCCTACGAAGGGCGGATTGCCGACAATATAGCTCAGCGCCGCCGGCTCCACGACCGAAGCCCAATCCATATCCAGCGCGTTTCCCTGCAGAATGTTCGCACTGGCGGTCAGCGGTAAGCGGACCATCGCCGCGCCGAACTCGTCGCTCACACGGACGTTCATCTGATGATCGGTCAGCCACATCGCGACCTGAGCGATTTGCGCCGGCCATTCCTCCAGCTCGATGCCGTGGAAATGGTCCACGTCGACAATGCTTTTGACCATCCCGCGAAGGAATGACGCCGCGTCGGTATAGCGTGCGTGCAGCACCTCCAGCTCCAGCAGGCGAAGCTCGCGATAGGCGACCACCAGGAAATTGCCGCAGCCGCAGGCGGGATCCAGCACCTGGATGCGGCGTAACTTCAGGTGAAACTCCTGCAACTGCCGTGCGTTTCCCTTGATACGGGCGAATTCCTTGCGCAAGGGATCAAGGAAAAGCGGCTGCAGCGCCTTTAGAATATTGGCTTCGGTGGTATAAAACTCGCCGAGGTGGCGTCGCGCCTCCTTATCCTTGATCGACTGGAACAGGCTGCCGAAAATCGCCGGGCTGATCGCCGCCCAGTCCAGCCGTGTGGCGGCAAGCAGCAATGTCCGCATTTCGGCGTTGAAGTCGGGAATGGGCAGAAGTTCCGCGAACAATCGGCCGTTGACATAGGGCAGTTCCGCCAGTTGCTCGTCCAGCGCGGACGAGCGGTTTGCCAGCGGTGTGTTCAGGACCTCGTACAGTCGCGTCAACCGGGGGCCGAGGTCCGACCCATCTTCCGCCGTACGCCGGTCGAGGTACTCCCGAAACAGGCCCATCGCGAAAATGCCCGTGCTGTCCGCGAACAGGCAGAACAGCAACCGCACCATCCAGACCTGGAGCGGATGATCGCGATAAAAGGCGTCCTCCATCTTGTCGTGCAATTCGCCAAGCAGCTTCGCCGCCTGCACGTCCACCGCGTTGAGCGTGCCGAAATGGCGGGTCTCGTAGCCGGAGATGAACCCAAACAGACTGATCCGCTTCGGCAGCTCCATCAACGGGAACTCGGTAAATCCAGCGGGGTCGGGACCTTCCAGGTCGTACAACCGGATCAGCGCGAAGTCCGATACGATGACATAGCGTGGCAGGTCGGCATCCCGCAGCCCTGCGAAATAATCCCGAGCCTGGCCGGCGGCGCGGTCGAGGTTCTGGCCGAGCGATTTATGCTCGACCAGCAACTTGCCTTTCCACAGCATGTCGATACGGCCGTTGCCTGTTTCGGCACGTATCGGACGTTCGAACGCAGCGACACGACGGCGATTGACCCCGAAGACATCCAGGAATTCGTTCCAGAACGTCTGCGCCTCGGCACGCTCCGACACCACCCCGCGCCACGCCCGCGCGAAGGTCTCGGCTCGGTCTTTGATCTCATTCAGCGAAAGCGGCATGGCCTCGGATTGCGGGTACGACTCGGTCAGCTTAGCACGGCCAGCCGCGCCGTATCACTCCGCCGCCGTCGCGAACTCCGTCTCATGCCGCTTCACCATCTCATTGTAATTGTCGCGGTAGCGGTGGCTGACACGTTCGTGCGTCGCCAGCGCTTCCGCGTCCAGTTCGCCCTTCGGCGGGTCGATCAGGTCGAAGTGTCCGTACTCGTCCTTCCCCCGCACCAGCATCGCCGTCATGCGCACCGATGTTGTCGTGCGGACGGACGTCGGGATGTAGTTCAGCCCGATCCCGATCCGCCGGTGCGAGGAATTGTTCGGCGAGGACCGGTGGATCGCCAGCTCGTGATGCAGGGAGAACTGCCCAGCCTGCAAAGCCATCGTCTCCACGCCCTCTTCCTTCACACCGCCCACGATCGTTTGGCCCGCTCGGTTGATGCTGTGTTCCAGCCGCAACGCCGCGTGGTGCATTTGCGCCGGTTTGCCCTGGAACGACACCGCGTCCATGCAACCGGCCTCGGCCGAGGCCTCGCTCAGCGCGACCCAGGCCGTGATCAGCGTCTGTGGCGCCAGCCCGAAATAGGTGCCGTCCTGATGCCACGCGGCGAAGGTCGGGGAATGCGGCTCTTTGATGAAGAATGTGCTGGTCCAGATCAGGATGTTCGGCCCGATGATGTCCTCTACCGCGTCCAGGATGCGGGGATGACGGGCGAGGTTGTTGAACCAGGGGGAGTGCGCGTAGGCGTGGGACCGCCAGCGGATGTCGCGCTGGTTCGCCGGGCCGCCGATATAGGACTCGAATCGGTCCAGCCCGGCGCGGGTCGTCGCGAGTTCCTCCGGCGACAGCGCGGACATCGGGAACAGGTAGCCCTTTTCATTGTAGGCATCGACCTGAGACTGGGTCAGCGTCTTCATGGGGTGTCCTCCTGATTTGCGGGTATCATGCCGCATCCCCCGGCGCTTCGCCAAGCCCGCGAACCGCTTCCACGCATAGCAGCCCTGACGCCGGTTTTCTCCCATGCGGGTTTGCCCTGGGAGAATATCCAGCTAGCCTCCCTGCCGAGGAAACGCCCCAGGAGGCCCCGCTATGACACGTCCGATGGCGCGTAATCTGTTGCTGCTCGCGACCTGTCAGGCGCTGGGCCAAGCCGTGAACACGATGATGTTCACTTCCACGGTGCTGTCGATCTCCACCATTCTGCACATCCCCGATTGGGCGACGCTGCCAATGACGTTGCAGCATCTGGGCGTCATGCTGGCAGTGTTTCCTTCGTCCTTGCTGATGCAGCGCATGGGGCGGCGGTTCGGCTTCCGCACCGGGTCCCTGTTCGGGATGATCGGCGCCACAACCTGCGGGTTGGGTCTGTATTTCCAACAATTCCTGGTCATGTGCGCCGGTGGGCTGATCCTGGGCTACGCCGTCGCCAACCTGCAGATGTACCGCTTCGCGGCGGTCGAGCTGGTGGATTCGGTGCTGCGCCCCAAAGCCATCGCTTGGGTCACCGCCGGCGGAGTCGTCGCGGCCATCCTCGGGCCGACCTTGGCGCGCGTGACCCACGATCAGATGCAGCCGCTGTATCTCGCGACTTACATCACCATGGTCGCGATGCACGCCGTGATCTTCACGGTGATGTCCTTCATCCGCTTCCCCCCCGTCGTCGCCCCCACACGAGCGGACGGCGTTGCTCGGCCGTTGCGGGAAATCGCGATGCAGCCGACTTATATTGTGGCGGCGATCGCCGGGATGATGTCGTTCGGGACGATGTCGTTCCTCATGAGCGCCTCGCCGCTCGCCATCGTCGCCTGCGGACTGCCGCAGACCGAAGCGCATTCCGTCATTCTGCTGCACGTCCTGGGCATGTTCGTGCCGGCGTTCTTCACCGGCAATCTGATCACCCGTTACGGGGTGCTGAACATCATGTTCCTGGGTGCGGTCGTGCTGCTGGCCGGTGTTGCCGCGGGCAGCGAAGGCGTCGACGTCTGGAACTTCCGCATCGCGCTGATGCTGAACGGTGTTGGCTGGAACTTCATGTTCGTGGGCGCGACCACGCTGGTGACGACGACCTACCGGCCGGTGGAGCGCGGCAAGGCGCAGGCGCTAAACGACTTCCTGGTTTTCGGCACCACAGCGACGTGCAGCCTGCTCGCGGGACTGCTGCAGAACCGGCTGGGTTGGCTGCCGTTGAACGTCCTGTCGACGGCGCTGATCGGATCGGCGACGGTCGCCATCGTGTGGCTGCGGTTCAGCCGGCGCCACACCGCCATGGCATAGGGGCGCTGCGCCTACCGGTTGGCGGATTGCCCCATCTGCGCGAGCAGATCGGGCGCTTCCTTATCGCCGAGGGAGATCGCTTGCCGATACCAAACCGCCGCGATCGCGGGGTCGGGCGCGGCATCGCGGACGCCGATTTTTTCCAGGAAACGGGGGTCGTACGTTTTGGCGAGGCCCGTCGCCGCCGCCGCCGACCCGCCCGACGCAGCGTGGGCGAACACCAACTGCGCCCCGCCGATATCCCGATCCGCCAGCAGTCGATTGCCGCGGACAACCAACGCCATGGTCGCGGCGGAGTCGGCCGCCTCGCGGACCGGAGCCGGGGTGAAGAGACTTTTCACCGCGACCCGTAACTCCGGCATCCGCATCCACAGGACGCCCGCCGAACCGAAGACGACGATCGCCAGAAACACAGTCAGCATGGGAACACCGAGGCGTTTTACATTCCCTTGCCGGTGCTCCCGCTGGCGGTATTCCTCCGCCAAGCGCCGCCGCAGCCCCAAAGGCCCTTCTTCTTCCTCCTCGGGCTTGGCGACCGGTGGCGGCAAATCGTCGCGCCAACTGGGCGCCTCGGCCGTGGGACGCGGCACGGCGGCAGCCCACGGATGGTGTTCCGGCGGCGCCACGACGATCGCCGATTCGGGGACTGGCAGCGGCGTGGGGGCCGGTGCCTCCATCGCGAAGCGGCGGGTAATACGGTCGGCGGCCAGGTTGCCCATGCGTGGCAGGCGGTCCCACAATGCGGCGGTGCCGGCGAATACGATCTGCAGGCGCAGGTCCTGGCCGACGGTCGTGGGACCGATCAGCGCCAGATAGTTCAGCATGTCCGGGGTCAGCAGGTGCGCATCGTCGACGATCAGCACGATATGCTGTTCGTCCGCGACCGGCAGGGCGATCTTATCGAAAAACCGTTCCACCCGTTCGGCGTCGCCGCCGTCGCCACCGGGTCCAACCACCTGATCCATGACCTTTTTCAGGTCGAGCGGCTGGTCGTTCGGACTGGCCACCCGGACGACGCGGGCGCGATACGGTCGCAATCCCAGTTGAAAACGGTCGAGCAGCGCGGCACGCGCCGGACGCGCCTCTCCGGTCAGCGCGACCAGTGCCTCATTCGCCAGGATGGCCTGGACCAGTTCGCGCTCCAACGCAGGCTCCTCGGAAAACCGAACCGCATTGCGGTCCGGTGCATTCAGGAGCGGCATGTTAGCATGAACGGCCCGGGGCTTTCCAAGCCGCGATCATGCTACAGCAGGACACAATGTCGCGGGTCGAAGGAAACGGTGACGGCGCTGCCTTCGTCGTAGTGTTCGGTGGGCGGGCGGCGGACGATCAGTTGCCCGGCCGGCCAATCGACGACGTACTGCACGAAATCGCCATGGAACATCCGGCGGTGGATCGTGCCGGCGACGGCATTCCGAGCGCCCTCCACCGGGGTCAGGTGAATGTAGGAGGAACGGAGCGCGACGACCGAACCGCCACGGCCGTTCGGCGGCGCCTCGACCTCCAGCGTGACCCCGTTCTGTCCTTCGAACAGCAGCGAGCCCTGTGCCCCTGGGCCTTTCACCCGGCCCTCGATCATGTTCGCCGCGCCCACGAAATCCGCCACGAACAGGCTGCTGGGGCGGTTGTAGATTTCCTCGGGGGTGCCGATCTGTTCGATCTTGCCCTTGCTCATGACGATCACGCGGTCGGAGATCGCCAACGCTTCTTCCTGATCGTGCGTGACGTACAGCGATGTGATGTCCAACCGGCGCTGGAGTTCGCGCAGTTCCACCCGCATCTCGGCGCGCAGTTTGGCGTCGAGGTTGGACAACGGCTCATCGAACAGCAGAACGTTGGGGGAGAATGAGATGGCGCGCGCGACGGCGACGCGCTGCTGCTGGCCGCCGGACAGGTTCGACGACGGGCGGTCGGCGTAGGCCTGCATCTGCACCATTTCCAGCACACGGGCGACGTTGGCCGCGACCTCCGCCTGTGGGGCTTTGCGCACGCGCAGTCCGTAGGCCACGTTTTCGAACACCGTCATGTGCGGCCAAATGGCGTAGGACTGAAACACCATCGACACGCCGCGCTTTTCAGCGGGAATGTTGCGACGTTCGGCGCCGGAATACACGGTTTGGCCGTTAAGCCGGATCGTGCCGCTGCTGGGCGTTTCCAGCCCGGCGATGGACCGCAAGGTGGTGGTTTTGCCGCAGCCGGAGGGGCCAAGCAGGGTGACCAACTCACCGGGGGCGATGGCGAATTCGATGCCATCCACGGCGATCGCGTCGCCGTATTTCACGACGAGGTCTTTGACCTCGATCCGAGGTTGGGAGGCGCTCATGCCGCTGCAAAACCTATTTTCATTTTTTTGACCGTGTCCGCCCGAAGATGCCACGCAAGCCGCTACAACCAAGCACCATGGGGGTCAACACCCTGCCAACCTTCCGTCCCCTGGGATGAATGAAAGTGCATCCAACCCCATTCCATGGCATAATGCGCAGGCAAGGAGAGTGCGCATGAATGACATGGTCGATGTCGCCATTCCGCTCGACCCGGATTTGGCGAAGGCGTTCGGAAGTCTGGAAAAGCGTGAAGCCGTTGGGCGGATCGTCAGCGACCTGCTGACCGGCCGGCATCTTACGGATTTGATGGCTGAAGCCTTCGCTGACCTGAAGCGGGAAGCGCGTGGCAACGGTCTGACCGACGCGGATGTGGACGCCGAACTGGACGCTTGGAGGGCCGAGCGTAGCGCTTGATTGTCGTTGTCGACGCTTCGACGTTTGTGTCGGCGGCGCTGAAGGTCGACAGCGTGCCGGAACAGGCCGTGTTTCGTGCGGCGGTCGCGCCGAACTGTTTGATCATGTCCCGCGAGGTCGAGGACGAATATCGCGAGGTGATTTTCCGGCGGAAATTCGGCCGGTTCGCCTCGGTGCAACGGCGGCAGACGCTGCTCAATTTCGTCATCTGCTGGCGATGCACCCATGGCGCGGCATTCCGATCCTCTCGCCCGCGGATTTCCTGCGCTTGAGGGGATGATTTAAATCTCCGTTCCTCCGACCCGCCGGGCGACCCGGAACAGGATGGCTACGGCGATAAACACCATGACGGTTTGCATCAAGGCCATCGCCGCCGACAATTCCGAGCTGGACGACAGCCAGGAATTGACGATCGCGGGGGCGACGACCTTGGAATTCGGCCCCATCAGGAACACCGACACACCCAGCTCCCGCACGCTGGCGATAAAGATCAGCAGCCACGCCGCGATCAGGCCGGGGCGCAGCAGCGGCAGCGTGATGGTGCGCATCTGATACGTCCAGGCCGCGCCGCAGACGCGGGCGCATTCCTCCAGGCTTTTGTCCACTTGCAGCACGACACCCGCGATCGTGCGCAGGCCGAGCGGCATGAACACGGTGAAGTAGGCGATGCCGAGCAGCCAGAGCGTGCCGTAGATCGGGATCGGAATGTTGATCCAGGCCCAGAGCAGGCCGAGGCCGAACACCAGCCGCGGCACCGCCTGCGGCACCATGATCAGGAACTCCATCGCGCTGCGCCCGGGCATGCGGGACCGGTAGATGATCCAGGCCAGCACGCCGATGGTCGGCACGCCGAGGGTGGAGACGACGATGCCCAGGATCAGGCTGTTGCCGAAGGCCGGTGCGAGGGACCCCATTTGCAGCGCGGTTTCGTAGTTCGCGAAGGTGAACTGCATCTGGTGCACGATGACGGTGGCGAACCGCTCGAAGGAGGTCAGGGTCAGCGCCATCAGCGGCAGGATGACGGCGACGATGATATAGCCCCAGGAGATCGCCATCAGCAGCCAGCGGATCGGGCCGATTTCCATGGGCCTCGGACGGAAGGCTTTGCCGGAGATCGTGGCATAGCTGCCTTTGCGCATGATCAGTTTCGCCAACCCGAGCGTGATGACCATGGCGCCGGAGAGCGACAGGCCCATGGCGGCGGCGCGGCCGTAGTCGGGGGGGAAGGACAGTGTGGCCTCCCAAATCGCCGTGGTCACGACGAAGAACCGGCCGGGGATGCCCAGGACGAACGCGGCGGCGAAGGAGCCGAGCATTTCGGCGAAGACGAAGATCGTGGCGGATAGGACGCCGGGGGCGACCATCGGTAGAGTGATTTTTAGCGCTGTCCGTAGCTTGCTGGCGCCCAACACGCGGGAGCTTTCCTCCAGCGACGGGTCCATGGATTTCATGGATGCGGAAATCATGACGAAGGCGACCGTGCCCTCGAACAGCGCCATCACCCAGGCAATGCCCCAGGGCGAGTAGATGTTGAACAGGTCGCTGCTGAAGCCGATCGAACGCCAGACCTGATTGACCAGCCCGGTTTTCGGCCCCAGCAGCACGCCCCAGGACAAAGCGCCGATCAGCGGCGTCATGTAGTACGGCAGCTGCATCAGTCGTTCGAGGCGGGCACGCCCCGGAATGGCGGTGCGGGTCAGGATCCAGGCCTGGAGGAAGCCGAAAAATACCGCCATGACGGTGGCGATGCAGGCCACGAACAGGGTGTTGAGGATGACTTTCGGTTCCTCGAACAACTCCCCGTAATTGCCGAGGCCGTATTCCTCGGGCGGGAAGGTTTGGGCGTCGCCGATGTTGAGGGATTCAACGACGAGATAGACCAGCGGATACAGCACCAGCACGCCGCAAATCAGCAGCAGCAGCGGGGCGATCCACATATTGGTTCCGGAGTTACGCATGGTTCAACGCATACCCGTCAGAGCGTTCCACTCTTTGACGTACGCCGCGTGGGATTGCTCCAGCGCGTGCCAGTCGGTGGGAATCAGAAGTTTGAACGTCGAGGCACTCACCCCGCCAAGTGGCGGCGGCACGTCCGCTCGGGGGGAACTGGTGAACTGGTAGGTCACATTGGCCGTCTGGCCGGGGACGCCGAGGAACCAATCCATGAACAGTTTTGCCGTTTCCGGATGCGGCGCTTCCTTGACGATGCCCCAAGGTTGCGGCGTCGCGGTCAACCCGCTGGGCGGGTAGACGAATTCGACCGGTGCGCCCTTGGATTTCATGAGTAAATAACCGGAATATTGCGCCGTGATCGCCACCTTGTCCTGGCCGTTCACGAGACGGTCGTATTGCTGCACGTAGGAATCGAAGGCGTGCGGCTTGGACGGTTTCAGCTTTTGCCAAAAATCGTTGCCGTAGACCTGCCGCAGCATGAACCAGGTGGTGTGTTGCAGGCCGGAGATTGTCACTTTCACGGACACCGCGTCGGCCCATTTCGGGTCGAGCGTGTCCGGCCAGTCCTTCGGGGCCTCGGCGGCGGCGACGAGGCGGGGGTTGTAGGCGATGCCGGCCACGACCAGCGCGCCCCAGGTCCACTCACCCTCCGGTTTGCTGCGGTATTCCGGCTTGTAGGCGTCCATTTCCGGCGACAGGTAGCGCAGATAGCCGTTGCGCTTCTGGAAATCGAGCGCGAAGCCCATGTCGGCGGGTTGCAGAATGTCGGCGGTGAACACGCCGGCCTGCCGTTCGGCGAGTATGCGGGCATACAGCGCGCCGCCCTGCAGCCGGAGATAGGTGGTGGCGATTTTCGGGAACGCGGCGTGGAATTTCGCCAGCATCTGCTCCGTGGCCGATTCCGGGTCCGTCGCATAAAGGACCAAAGTGCCTTCCTGTTCGGCTTTCGCGACGTCGGCGCAGGTTTTGAACCCCTCCATCTGCCGTGGCGTCGCGCAGGCGGGTTCCGCGCGGGCGGGGAGGGCGCCCGCCGGCAGGAGCGTGACGGCGAGCAAGGAGAGCAGGCCCCGTACCCCCGTCATGGTCGGGCTTGACCCGACCATTTCCGGCCAATGGGATAAAGATGGTCGGGTCAAGCCC
>CAITUP010000054.1 GCA_903895595.1 uncultured Acetobacteraceae bacterium
CGCTCATCCGTGACACTCGTGACGTTCCAAACCATCCGCGGGTCCTCCCTGCGGTAAATTGGAGACTGTCAACCATCATCCCGGTATAAGTGTCAGGGATCATCCCGGTTCATACCCCCGACCATATCCCGCGATTTTACGCACCATTGAAAAGGCAGGGTTTCTCGAACGGCGCCCAACTGGCCTGAGATGGTCGGGTCAGGCCCGACCATGACGGAAAGTATCGGAAATCCGCCATATGCGATCCCCCTGCTCACCCCCCCGGCTCCCCATGTACCAGAGGCAGATAAAGTTCTTTCCAGTCCTTCGGTGCCGCCGCGACCACGCCGGTGCGGTGCAGGAAATTGGCCATGACCATGATCCCGTGCGGCGCGACGTCGAAACGCGTACCCGGGTCGGTGATCTGCGCGACCATTTCTGCCTGCGTGGTTTTCTCGCCCGACACCGCCAGATAATCCGCTGCCGCCCGTGCCGGATCGGCGGCGATCAGCGCCACCGCCTGCTTCAGCGCGGCATAGAGCGCCGCGATCACCTTTGGGTTTTCAGTCGCGAACCGAGCGGTCAGGAAGGTCGTGCCGTTTGACACGGCGCCGCCCATGATTTCTTCCGAATTCGTTACAGCATGCACGCCTGGCGCCGCCAGTTCGGTCCGGATATAGGGCAGGATGGAGAAATGGCTGTTCACCTCGGTCCCGCCGAGCACCGCGGCGACGGCGTCGGGATGGCCGCGGGTGACAGTGATGGCATCGAAATGATGCAGATCGGCGAATCCGTACAACTTCTCCGCCGCGATTTGCAGGAAGATCGCCTGGGTGGAGGTCTTCACGCCAGGTGTCGCGATGCGGTCCTTGTCGGTGAAGTCCGCCAGCGTATGAACGTTCGGATTACGGGTCACCAGCACCGCCGGCATGCTGCCGTAGGACGATAGCCCGATCACCGCGAACTTTCCCTTCCCCTTCGCCCAAAGCGCCAGGAACGACGGCATCCCCGTCGAGGCCACGTCGATCGCCCCGGACAGCAACCCGTCGGTCATCGCCGGCCCGCCGGAGAAGACGTTGTAGGTCACCTTCAGTCCCGGCATGCCGGCGGCGGCGGCCTGCTGCTCCACCATGTGTTCGTGCTGCATGACGATCCACGGCAGATAGGTCATGCCCCGCTGGACGCCGAGGTTCAGCGTATCGGTCTCGGCCCGCGCCGGCGCGAACAGCGCCACCGACAGAAGAGCCGCGAGGAACAGGGCGCGCATCACGCGAACCGATACAAACGGGCGGCGGTGCGGCCGATTTCCTGGCGCGTTTCCGCGTCCGGTATCGCGTGTTCGAACCAGTTCACCGTGTCGCGGTAGGTGACGGTGTCCTCATGCCCGACGAAGGGCCAGTCGCTACCGAACAGCAGCCGTTGCGGCCCGGCCTCGGCCAGCAGGCGCGCGGCCAAGGCGCGATGGTCGCAGCCGGGGGAGCGGTACGGCCCCGACACTTTCACCCACCCGTGCCCGCTGCCGAGCGCCTGCAACGCCGCCTGGAAACCGGGGGAATTCTCGCCTTGTTGCGGGGAGGGATTGCCGTAGTGGTCGATCACCAGATTAACCCCCGCCGCCAGCAGCGAGGTCGTCAGCGCGGCGATGCGTTCGCCCTCGGCGTAGATATGCACATGCCAGCCCAGGTCGCGGACGCGGCGCAGCAGACGTTGGTATTCCGGTGTGCTCAGGTCCGGCGTACCCGCGTAGTTGCGGAGCGAGAAGCGGATGCCGACGATCCCGGCGTCGTCCATCGCCTTCAGTTCCGGCAGGGTGACATCCGGCTCCACGATAGCGGTCGCACGCAGGCGGCGATGCGCCTTCAACGCCTCCAGCGAATAATCGTTGAAGCTGCCCATGAAGCTGGCGGCGGCGATAACGCCGAACAGGACGCCGTGGTCGTCCAGCGCGCGCAGGAAATCGGCATCCGTAAAAGACCGTTCCGGCCGGTGCGTCGCGGTGGCGACGACCGGATGGTCCTTCAGGTAGATATGGGCGTGGGTATCGACGAGGGGTCCGATCATGGGCGTTGCTTCCTGGGGGCTTGTTGCCGCCAGGATAGAACGCCGTTCAGCCGACGGCTACGTCCTTCCAGAACCCGAACCGTCCCCCGACCGCGGCCATTTTCGGTTGCGGCGCCTCATAGCACCACGCTGCCCGTTCGGCGCGGTCGTCGCCGGCTACGACGTTATAGAACTGAACGCCATGCGGGCATTCCTTGTCCTTGTCGGTCTTGGGCGCCTTCTCCAGCCATTCCAGCCTGACGGCGGTGGGCGGGAAATAGGCGTAGCCGCCGTTTTCGACGATGTCGCCGGACTCGGCGATGACGCGGTCTTTCAGAGTGGCTTTCATGGGGGGAACTCCTCCTGATTCGACTCTATGCCTGTTCAGGCAGGGCGCGCAAACGCCGCTGCGACCGTTTCGACCTCGGCGTCCGTCATTTCGGGATACAGCGGCAGGCTGAGCACCTGCGACGCGGCGGCCTCCGTCTCCCGGCATCCGGCCGGCCCGAGCGCGACGCGGCCCTTGTAGGCGGGTTGGAGGTGCACGGGCTGCGGGTAATGAATGCCGCTGCCGATGCCGGCGGCACGCAGCCGCGCCTGCAAAGCGTCGCGGGCCTCGGTCCGGACGACATAGAGATGGAACACGTGACCGGCGCCATCGCGCCGCGCCGGGGGCCGAATGTCCGTGCCCTCCAGCGCCCGATCGTACACCGCCGCAATCGCCTGCCGGCGCGCATTGGCCGCGTCCAGATGTGCGAGTTTAACCCGCAATATCGCAGCCTGCATCTCATCCAGCCGGCTGTTCATGCCGACATCGTCGCTGATGTAGTGGCTCCGCCAGCCATATTGCCGCACCGCCGCGATCCGGTCGGCCAAAGCTGCGTCCGAAGTCGCGACCGCCCCGCCATCCCCCAGCGCGCCGAGGTTCTTGGTCGGGTAGAAACTGAAGGTCGCGGCATCGCCGAACGTTCCCACCTTCGCACCGCGCCAAGTGGCACCATGCGCCTGCGCGCAATCCTCGATCAACTTCAGACCATTGGTGCGGCAGAGCCCGCCGATGGCGTCCAAATCGGCCGCCTGCCCATACAGATGCACGGGCAACACCGCCTTGATCGGCGGCAACCCAGCCGGGGGGGCGGCCAGCGTCGCCGCGAGATCGGCCGGATCCATCGTGAAATGCGCGGGGTCGATGTCGATCAGGACCGGAGTCGCGCCCGTCATCTCGATCGCCGCCACGGTCGCGACCGCGGTGTGCGAGACCGTCGCGACCGAACACCCCGGCCCGATCCCCAACCCGCGCAACGCCAATACGATCGCATCCGTGCCGTTGCCGCACCCAACGGCGCGCGATGTGCCTTCCCAGGCGGCGAATTCCGCCTCGAACGCTTTCACCTCCTGGCCCAGGATGTACCAGCCGGAGTCCAGCACGCGCGCCACCGCCGCGTCGATTTCGGTCTTCAGCGCGCGATAGCTCGCGCCGGGATTGGCCTGAACGATCACAAATAATCTCCCAGCCGGGGACGGAACCATTCGATGGTGCGGGCAATCCCCTCCTCCAGCGACACCGTCGGCGCCCACCCGGCCGCCGCCCGGAACGCACTGTCGTCCGCGTGATAACTCCCGATATCGATCTGCGCTCGGTCGGCAGGAAACTCCCGCGTGGAATAATGCGCGGGAGGTCCGGCGAGGCGCACCACCATCTCCGCCAAATCGTGCAACGAGATCGGCGGCGACCCGCCGATATTAAAGATGCGCCCGTGGCATGCCTTTTGTTCCGCCGAGCGGATAAAGGCCTCTGTCACGTCGTCCACGTAGGTCATGTCGCGCAGCTGTGCCCCGCCCCAGACCTCGAACGGTTTGCCTTCCAGGACGCAGCGCAGCCAGATTCCCAGGAAGGTCTGACGGGCATCGCGGACCCGCAAGCGGGGGCCGTAGCAGTTGGTCAAACGTAGCGATACGACGGGCCGGCCGCGCACGCGATGTTCCAGCATCCAGTATTGCTCGCCCGCGAATTTGGACACGCCGTTGGCGTCCGGCGGGGCGACCGGTTCGTTCTCGTCCACCGGCAGCTTGCGCGGCCTTCCGTAGAACTGCCGCGTGGAGGCATGCACGACAATCGCATCCGGTGCGGCCTCGCGCGCCGCCTGGATCAATCGGACCTGCGCGACGGCATTAACGGCGATGTCGGCCAAGGGATCGGCCTGCCCGCCCATGTGGCTGGTCTGCGCCGCGAGGTTGAAGATCGCGGTGGCGCCTTCGCAGAGCGGCCGCAAATCGATCTCGCGGATATCGCCGCGCACCAACTCCACCCCGGAACCGTCGAGGTTCTTGGGATTGGCGCCGCCGCCGAACAGGAACCCGTCCAACGCGACGACGCGCGCGCCTCGGCGTGCCAGTTCATGGCACAGATTGGCACCGAGGAACCCGGCACCGCCGGTAACCAAAACCCTGCGACCTGACCAGTCCATGAAAGCTCCCACGGTTAAGATGCCGCATTCGAACCGCCGATCGTGGCGGTTCGATGGACAAACTATGTCAGGGTAGTGCGGCGATGGCGGTGATTTCCACCTTCCATTCCGGCAGCACCAGCTTGGCCTCGATGGTGGCCCGCGCCGGCGGGTTCGCGCGGTCCAGCCAGGCATCCCAAGCGCGGTTCATCGCGGGGGCATCGGCCATGTCGGCCAGGAACACTTGGCAGAACAGCAGGCGGGACTTGTCGGTGCCGGCCTCGGCCAGCAGCGCGTCGATCTGGCGCAGCACGTCGGCGGTCTGGCCCTCGGCGTCCAGCTTGGGGTCGGAGGTGATCTGACCGGCGAGGTAGACGGTGTTGCCATGGACGACGGCGCCCGACAGGCGACCTTCCGGTTGCAGGCGGCGAATGGTCATTTGGATCTCCTGTTTATCCTGATTCCCGCAGGCTGGCGTGCGGGCCGCACAGCAACCCGAGCATCCAGAGCGCCCCGGCCGTCAGGACGATGGCGGGGCCGGTGGGAATATCGGTGTGGTACGACAGCAGCAACCCCACCACCGAGGAAATCGCCGCCAAAACCACGGATGCCGTGATTTGCCCTTGCAGCGAAGCGGACCAGTGCCGCGACCCGATCGCCGGCAACATCATCAGTCCAACCGACATCAAAGTCCCCAACGCCACGAACCCGGCGACCACGCAAAGCACCACCAGCGCAAGGAAGATCAGATGCCACAACCCGCCCTTGCCGCCCGTCGCGGCCATGAAGCCGGGGTCGAGGCTCTCCAGAATCAGCGGCCGCCAAATCAGCGCCAGCGCCGGCAAGGTGATCGTCGCCACGCCCGCCATCGCGTAAAGCGCCGGATCGTCCACCGCCAGCACGCTGCCGAACAGCACATGCGTCAGGTCGATGCCTCGCTGCGCCGAGATCAGCGCCACGCCCAGCGCCAGCGCGATCAGGTAGACTCCGGCCAACTGGCTGTCCTCCCGCGCGCCTTTGGTGCGGGACAAAAATCCCGCCAGCAGCGCGACCAGCAGCCCGGCCGCGACGCCGCCCAGGCCCATGGCCCAGACCGACAATCCCGCGAACGCGGCGCCCAGCGCGATGCCCGGCAGGACGCCGTGTTGCATGACGTCGCTCATGAGACTCATGCGCCGCAGCACCAGGAACACACCCAGCGGCGGCGCAGCGACGGAGAGCGCGAGGCAACCGATCAAGGCGCGCCGCATGAAGCCCAGCGCGAAGGGCGCGAAAAACAGATCGTGCATCAGGCGGCCGCGCGCGGTGCCCAAGCGGGGGTCGGTCCCCAGGTGGTGTTTGGACCGGCCAGATGCAGCGTTTGCGGGAAATGGAGGCTGACCATTTCCGGGTCATGCAGGACAACGACGATGGTTTTCCCGTCCTTGTGCCACCGATGCAGGATGGCGAGCAGATCGGCGGCGGTGGCGGTATCGACGGCGGCGAACGGCTCATCCAGCAGCAGGACCGGCGCGTCCTGGAGCATCAGGCGCGCGAACAGCACCCGCTGGAACTGGCCGGCGGAGAGTGCCCCGATGGCGCGCTTCCCCATCTCGGGCAGGCCGACGGCCGCCAACGCTTCTTCCGCCTGTCGCAACTGCGCCGCATCGATGCCCTTGAAAGGGCCGAGACGCCCCGCCAACCCCAACGCCACCACATCCCGGCAAGCGATCGGAAACGCTCGGTCCAGTTGGCTGCCCTGCGGCAACAGCGCGATGTCGGACGGCGCGAGACCGCCAAGGTCGATTGTCCCGGACGTCGGCGGATGCAGGCCGGCGAACGCTCGCAGCAGGGTAGTTTTTCCGGCACCGTTATCCCCGGTCAGCGCCGTCAAGCTGCCGGGGGCGAAGACGCCGGACAGTTCGCTGACAACCGTCCGCGTGCCGTGACGCAGCGTCAGGTGGTCGAGACGGATGGGAGGCGGTTTCACAGCATCGCCCAAACCACGCCGATCCACACAACGCCGATGACCACGCCCGCCAGCAGCAGACGTGACGCGGCGCTGGATGTGGGCGCGAGAGGGTCGGTCATAGGTTACATTATAACATTACATCTCGAAGGGGGGCAACGGGGAGTCAGGCGGGCACACTGGTGCCACAGGCGTTCATGATTCCCACGGTCAGTGACCGGAAGTCGCGCCAGCATTCGAGGACGGCCGCTTGGTGCCCACCGAAAGCACCGTCGACGGGTCCTAGTTTAAACATGGGTTTGCGGGCTTCCTGCGCCATGGGCATCAGGGATCGGTAGTCCTTCAGGACGGCCAAACAATTCGGATCGGTCTCGACCGAAGCCGGCGCCGGCGTGGCGTCATTCATGACGTACTCGCGATACTGTGCGGGCATGCGTGCGATCCATTTGCTGAACGCGCGCGCCGGCCGGCCGGCGGTCACTGAGTGGCGCATCACCACATAGCCGGCAGGAGCCATGATGCCCTGAGGTAACATCAGTATTGGGTCTGGATTTTGTGCGCGGTTTCGCCGCCAAGCGTTTTGCCACTCTCGCAAGGCAGGGCCCATGTTGCGCAACCCCTGCATGGAAAACAAATCCGCGACCAGCGGCACAACCACATTATCGCAGCCCAGCAGCACCGCTCGGTTCAAGGACCCAAGATTTGGGCCGACGTCGATCAACGCCACGTCTGCTTCGAACGCGGTGCAGGCGCCCGCGATCGTGCGGGCGAATGTACTCATGTCGCGGAACGCACGCCGGTCCCCGTTGGCGCAACGGGACCAAGCATCTGACAGCGCGTCTTCGCGGCGCGACAAGCCGAGGTCACCGACTATCAATCCCAACCGTGTGCCGATTTCTTCAATAATCGGGGGAAGGATATCGCCGAGTCCCTCGAACTGCGGGGCCACGAAACCATCGATGGTGGGGACCGGGGACGTGGCCCATATCTCTTCCAACCGCTCCTGTTCGAGGAACATGCTCGTCAGATTGGCCTGCGGGTCCAGGTCCACCGCGATAACGCGCACGCCCAATTCGGACAGCATCCATGCGACATGATAGACTAAGGTGGTTTTGCCCACCCCGCCCTTGTTATTGAAAAACCCTATCGTTTTCATGGTGCGGCTCGCACAGTCACATTCACATGGCTCGGCTCCACCCGAAATTCCAACGGCGGATTGCCATTCAACCCGAGCGCGCGACGCGCCCTGGGAATGCCGGAACCGAACCGTTGAATGAACCCCATCGCCTTGGCCGCTTCGGTCAAAGTCGGGTTGCGATAATCCGTCACCCCTTCCTGACCGAAAGTAGCAATGGTCACCGATCCATATGGCCCGCCCGGGCTGGTGATCTCTACGCGATCATCGAACCAGGTCACACGAACCGGTGCGGCGGTCCCCTCGTAAGTGCGGTGTATCACCGCGTTCCGTAGCAATTCCTGTAAGGCGATAATCGGATACGACGGACGATCCCGCTGGACCGTCCCCGATAGGTCGGACCGAACGTCGATATTGGCGCTGACGATATCGTCCAACCGGCGCAACTGCTCCGCCAGCGGCCCGCCGATTTCCTTGTGATCCGCCACGACGTCGCCAATATGGTCGCCGGGATAGCGAACGAACTGCACATACGTCCCCGGAAGCCAGCCCCGCGAATCTTTGCCGCACACCAGCAGCCCGGCGGCGGTCAGCCTTCCGTCGGGCGCCATGAAACGCAACGCGCGCAACTGGTCCTCGATATCCCGGCCGTTTTCCTCCAGCACATCGGCGGGGATCGCCGAAGGCAAATACTCCTCGCGAAACCGAAGCAGGTCGAGGTCCCGGATCGACGTACCGGCGACCGGTTGCTGATCGAACGGCAGATTACCCCAACGGCGCTTTTCCGTCAGGCGCCGCTCCTCCTCCGCCGTCGCGTAGCCTCGCCGGGGACCGATCCGGATACACACGCGACCCTGGTATTTCAGCGGTGGATTGTCGGACGGTTCCACCTCGACCGCGGCCATTGCGCATCCGTCGATGACGCGACGCGCCACATGCATCACCGGAAACGGCGTAATCGAGCCATCGGACCGAGATCCGGCCAGGGTCTGGATCAGACGCTCGTCAATCTCAAGGTTCGCGCAATCGCCATTGTCGCGCACACCGACGAACAACACGCCCGTCTCGCCCCGGTTCGGCAGGTCGTTGCCGAACGCGCAGATCGCCTGCCCGAACTTGTCCTTATCGGCAAGACTGACCGTTCGCTCGACATTGTCGGCTTCCAGGTCGCGCAGGTAGCGGCGAATTTCATCGTCAGACAGCATCGCGCCCTACTCCGCGCCACCAGAAAGGCAGCGCCGCCTTAGAGTAGCAGCCTCCCCCCGATCCGGTCACCCCCCGACGCGGTTCCCCAGCAGCCGGGTCCAGCCGTACGGGTCCGGCGCCGTGCCGTATTGAATCCCCACGATGGTGTCGTACAGCTTCTGCGTCAGCGCCCCGGTCTTGCCGCCGTTGATGACGTAGCGCTCACCTTTGTAGCCCAACTCCCCAACCGGAGAGATCACGGCCGCCGTGCCGGTGCCCCACATTTCCAGATTGCCGGCCGCCGCCGCGGCGGTGACCTCGTCGATCGAAATCGGCCGCTCCGACACCCGCATCCCCCAGCCGCGCAGCAGTTGCAGCACAGAATCGCGGGTCACGCCGGCCAGAATGGCGCCGTTCAGCGGGGGCGTGATCACCTCATCCCCGATCTTCAGCATGATGTTCATCGTGCCGACCTCGTCGAGGTATTTGTGCTCCACCCCGTCCAGCCACAGCACCTGGGTGTAGCCGGCTTTCGCGGCTTCCTCGGCGCCCAGCAGGCTGGCGGCGTAATTGCCGGCCGTCTTGGCCGCGCCGAGCCCGCCCTTGACCGCACGCACATGCGTGTCGGAGGCCAGGATGCGCACGGGGTTCATCCCTTCCTTGTAGTATGGCCCCACCGGCCCAACGATCACGTAGTACAGATAGCTATGCGAGGGATGCACGCCCAGGAACGTCTCGGTCGCGATGATCGTCGGGCGGACATATAGCGACGTCCCCTCCATCGACGGTACCCAGCGCTGATCGACCTCCACCAGCGCTCGGATCGACTCCTCGATCATCGCCGGGTCGATTTCCGGGATACACAGGAACCCGGCGGACCGGTTCACCCGAGCGGCGTGGTCCTTCAGGCGGAACAGGCGGATCTGGCCGTCCTTGCCGCGGAAGGCCTTGGCACCGTCGAAGATCGCTTGCCCGTAGTGCAGCACGCAGCACGCCGGGTCCATGGTGAACGGGGCGTAGGGCACGATGCGCGGGTCGTGCCAGCCCTGACCCTCATCGTATTCCATCATGAACATGTGGTCGGTGAAGACCTTGCCGAACGCCAGCGTCTCGTCAGCCGGGGGCTGCTTGGGCGTTGTAGTACGGGTGATGGCGATCTCGGTCACGGCATTCTCACAGGCTCGGGGTTGGCGATTGCGGCGCAGAATAGGACAGGAGGGCTGACCCGACAAATGCGGATCGGCCCCCTCCTTATACGCCGGGTTGTCATCGTCCCGAAAGAACCGGAGATCAGCTGCCTGAAATACCGGGCATAGCCAGAGCCGCCGTACGCACCGCGGGCGGCATCGACGCCGCGAACACCGATGGCGCGGCGGTCGGTTCATTGATGATGAAACGTATGAAGGCACGTAGCGCTTCCGGATGCTTCGGTTCTTTTGGCACAAGCGCGTATGTCGCGATGACGATCGGCCAGGACTCATCGCCGGGAAGATCGAGCAAATTGACGACCATGCCCGGCGCATGCGCCCAATCGGCCTGCGTGGTCGCGGCGGCGAGTGCCGCCGAACTGGCCGCGACCGCTTTGCCGGCCCTATTGCGCAGCATAGCCCTTACCAACCCCGCCTTGGCGGCGGCGCCCAGCGACATATAGCCGATGCTACCCGGCAGCACTCTGATGGTATCCACGACGAACGCATTGGTCGCGGCCATCGAGCCCACCGTCCAGCGGCGGCTGGTCCCCGCACCGTACTTGGCCTTCAACTCCGGGTTCGTCGCGAAAAGATATTGTTTGAAGTTATAGACGGTCCCAGGCTGCGTGCCATTGGGGGTTCCCTCGGACACCGGATGAATATCCAAATCCGGCAGTGCAAGCCCGGGATTGAGGGCGGTTATCTGCGGATCGTTCCACTTCTTGATGGCGCCGGTATAGATCGCGCCCAGCAGCGGACCATCCAGGACCAACCGGTTGTCCGCGACACCCGGAATATTCACGGCGCATACGATACCGCCGAACACCAGCGGGAATTGCACCAGGTTACTGTCGGCGAGCTTATCCGCCGGCATCGGCTCATCGGATGCCCCGAAATCGACGTCGCCCGCCAGGACGCGATTGCGCCCATTGCCGGACCCGACCGGATCGTAGCTCGCCTGAACCCCCATCGATGCCGGAACGAGTTCCAGTAACCGACGCATCACCGGATCGATGAAGCTGGAGCCGGCACCGGTAATGGCAACAGGTTCCGCAGCGCGTACGGTAGCAGACGAAACAAACCAACCCATCGCGGCACCCATCAGGGTGCGCCGGCCGACATAAACTTGCATAGCCGCAATCGTCCTCGTTAACGACCTAAAAAACGCCGGGGGCTGAATGACCCGGTCGTTAAGAAGTTGCCGAACGGTTTGCCCGATCGGAAGCGGTGTTTACCCCGAAAATCACTCGGAAAAGACGAGAACACCGGCTCGTCTGGACAAACGTGTAGGAATGCGTCACGAATTTGTCATGTCTTTTTTTACCAAAACGTGTAAAAAATGCAAATTAACCGGCCGCGGAGGAGCGCATCTGACAGATCGCACAACCTCATGCCGGAGCCGCCCGGCGCGGATCATTGAAATAACACAGATTTTTAGGGTCGTCCGGCGCGACTATGCAATGCGGTTGCATGTGTCATGTTTTGTCGCGCGACCCGCGCCTGTGTCAAAACGCCGCCTACAGCCCCTCACCGGCCCGGGCGAATCGCTCCACCGTGCGCATATACGTATCGACGTCCCGGTCCTCCGGCGCGGCCATCACATGCTGCACCCCGGCATCGCGATACATCGCCAGCGCGGATTTCATCTCATCGACGTTGTTCGCATTCACATTCACCCGCAACGAAATCGTCCACGTTTCCTCCGGCCGCTCGGCCCGCAGACGCTTGACCATGTCCGCCGCCGCCTCCGGCCGCACCCGGCTGCCGTGCCAGCCGTCCAGCCGCAGCGCCCGCTTGATCGCCGCGTCGGACGAACCGCCGATCCAGATCGGAATTTTCGACATTGGCTGCGGTTGCGACCGCATGTTCACGATCTCCGCCGGAATATAGCGAGCGGGGAAGGTCACGGGATCGTCGTTCCAGACCGCGCGCATCATCGCGATCCCTTCGTCCATGCGCCGCCCGCGTTCTTTGAAGGGGACGCCGAGCGCGTTGAACTCCGCTTCGAGCCAGCCGACGCCGCCGCCGAGGATCAGGCGACCGTTGGACAAATTGTGCAGCGTCGCGAGTTCCTTCGCCAAGGGCAGCGGATGGCGCAACGGCAGCACCAGCACGCTAGTGCCCAACCGGACGCGGCTGGTGCAGGCGGCGGCCCAGGTCAGGGTGAGGATGGGGTCCCAGAAATTGGGCGAAGGCGGGTAACCTCCGTCTTTCGGCACGATGATGTGCTCGCTGACCCAGACGTCGGCCAGACCGAGTTCCTCGGCTTGCACGGCGACGCGCCGGATGGAATCCGGACCGGCCTTGCGCCCGATATGCGGCAGATGAATCCCGAGTTGCATGATCAATCCCCCAATTCCCTGTTTTCGACCGCGACGGTGCGCCGCCGCCCGCATTTCGTCCAGAGCCGCGCAGCCTTGCCGCCCCCGCCCAAAATGCGCATCCTACCCCAAACGATAAAACAGAGGGAAACGACCATGGCAAACGCGACACCGGCGTTAACCGTCGGAGAACGGCTGGACCGTCTCAATATAGGTGCCTTTCATTGGCGCATGTTCGCGCTGATCGGCGGCGGGTTGTTCGTCGATGTCTACGACCAGACCCTCGCCGGAGCAGTGCTGGCGACAATGGTGAAAAGCGGCGAGTCCAACCTGGCCCTGAACGGCTGGTTCCTGTCGTCCACCTTCCTCGGCCTGATGGTCGGCGCCTGGATGGCCGGCATCCTGTCCGACCGCTACGGGCGCCGCGTGTCGTTTCAAATCAACCTGCTGATTTTCGGCCTGTTTTCGCTCGCCGCGGCCGCGGCACCGAACATGAACTGGCTGATCGCGCTGCGCTTTCTCATGAGCGTCGGGTTGGGGGCGGAGGTCGTGGTCGCCGCCGCCACACTGATGGAATTCATCCCCGCCCGCCTGCGCGGCCGGATGATCGCGGCGCTGGCTTTGTGCAGTCCGCTATCGACTCTGCTGTCGAATATTCTGGGGTCCACGCTGATTCCCGTCGCCGGCTGGCAGGTGATGTTCATCATCGCCGGCGTCGCCGCGATGGGCATCTGGTTCCTGCGCAAGAGCATGCCGGAATCGCCCCGCTGGCTGGAATCGCAAAGCCGCTATACCGAAGCCGAGGCGGTTGTGCGCATGGTGGAGGCCGATGCCTACCAGCCCTGCGCCCCCATCGGCACCGCCACCCCGGCGCAGCCCACAGCGGTATCCGCAAGCATCCTGTTCACCAAATCCGTCATCCGCCTGTCCATCCTGGCGGTACTGCTGAACATGACCGTGCAAACGGCCGTGTGGATCCTGAACGGCTGGCTGCCGACCTTCCTGGTCAAGCAGGGCCTGTCGGTATCGTCCTCGCTGGCCTTCGCGGCGCTGCTGTCGATCGGGTCGGTCGGCGGCTCGCTGCTGGCCGTGGCGACAGTCGATCGGGTCGGCCGCAAACCCGGCATCGTCGTCGCCAGCGTGATCGGCATGATCGCCGCCGCGATCTTCCCCTTCACCGCCGATCTGAGAGAAGCCGTGGCCTCCGGCATGATCATGAGCGCGTCGATCTACTACCTGCTGTCGGTGGTGTTCTACGTCTACCAGGGCGAAATCTTCCCCACCGCCTTCCGCCAGCGCGGCGTGGGATTGGGCATCGCGTCAGGCCGGATCATCCTGGTTCTGTCGCCCTATTTGATCGTGCCATTGTATGGGATGGGCGGCCCGCAGGCGGTCTTTACCCTGGTGGTGGGGCTGCTGCTGGTGACGCTGCTGGTCATCGTGACCATCGGCATCGAAACCCGCGGCCAATCCCTGGAAGCGATTTCCAAGGGCGTCGGACAGGAGACCTGACCAATGAAATTCGGACTTTTCGGCGGCGCCCGCACCTCGGTCGGCGAACAACCCAGCGACAGCCAGCAACACCACGAATTCATCGACTACGTGGTGGAGGCCGAGGAACTCGGCTTCGAAAGCGTGTTCCTGGTGGAGCATCATTTCACCGGGTTCGGTCAGGTCTCCGCATCGCTGAACCTGCTGTCGTTCCTGGCGGCGAAAACCAAGCGCATGCGGCTCGGCACCGCCGTGATGGTGCTGCCCTGGCATAACCCGGCGCTGCTGGCCGAACAGGCGGCGACGGTGGATGTGCTGTCGGGCGGGCGCTTGGACCTCGGCGTCGGGCGCGGCTACCGCTACAACGAATTCCACGGCTTCTGCATGGATATGGACGAAGCCGAAGAGCGGTATCAGGAATGCTTGGCCTTCATCCGCAAGGCCTGGACGACCGAGGGCCGCTTCTCCCACACCGGCAAATATTGGAAATACGACAACGTGGTGGTGGAGCCGGAACCGCTGCAACGCCCGCACCCGCCGTTGTGGATCGGCGCCAACAGCGCGGCCTCGATCGAGAAAACCGCCCGCGACGGCATGAATCTTCTGATCGCTCAGCACGGCACGCCGCAGGCCGTGGGGGAGAAAATCGCTGTTTATCGTGCCGCCGTCGAGAAGACCGGCCGCACGTTCGACCCGTTCTCCGCCGCCGTCACGCGGGCGCTGCATGTTTGCTACACGCCGGAGGAGCGGGACCGGCAACATGCGCTGCGCATCCGGTTCATGCAGAATGTGCAACATCTGTCGCTGCCGCCATCCGGCCCTGTCGTGGGCAATCATTTCCAAGGGCACGGCGACGAAGCCGACATGCGCGCCAAGACCGAAACCGACGCCCTGATCGGCACCCCCGAGGAAATCATTTCGCGACTCAAAGTCTACGAGGCCGCCGGCATCCGCCACATGCTGCTGATGGATGTCGGCGGATCGCGGGAGGCTTTGCGTATTTTCGGGCGAGAGGTGTTGCCTCTGTTCAAGGAGCCGTCTGCATGAACGACCCGGATCGCGACCTGCCCATTGTCGATGCGCATCACCATCTGTGGGATTTGGAAGGACCAATCCGGTATCCATGGCTGCAAACCGGCGATCATGGCTTCCTCGGCGATTACTCCCGCATCGCTCGTAGCTATTTGCCGCCGGAATACCGCCGCGACACCGCGCTGCATAACGTCATCGCGACTGTTCATATCGAAGCCGAATGCGACCGTACGCAGCAGTTGGCGGAGACCGAGTGGGTCGCGAGCATGGCCGCCGAACACGCCATGCCCAACGCCATCGTCGCGCATGCCTGGGTGGACACGCCGGATTCCGAGGAAATTCTCGCCGGCCACAAGCGTTTCCCGCTGGTGCGCGGCATTCGCACCAAGCCGATTATCGCGTCCGGCCCCGGCGACAGCGTGCGCGGCCAGCCACGCAGCCTGCAGGACCCTAAATGGCGGCGCGGATTGGCGCTGCTGGAGAAATACGATCTGTCCTGGGATTTGCGGGTTCCTTGGTACCATCTGGAGGAAGCCGCGGAAGTCTGCCGCGAACACCCCAAGATGCGGATCGTGCTGAACCACACCGGCTACCCGCTGGATCGTTCCCCGGAACAGGTCGCTGTGTGGCGTCGCGGCATGGAGGCATTGGCCGCTTGTCCGAACGTCCACTGCAAGGTCTCCGGCTTCACGGTGAAGGGCCAGCCTTGGACGTTGAAGCTGAATGGCCCGATCATTCTGGAGGCGATTTCGATCTTCGGCGTGGACCGGTGCATGTTCGCGTCCAACCACCCCGTCGATGGCGTGAAGGCGAGCTGGGATTGGATTTTCACCCAGTTCAAGGCCGTCACCACCGACATGCCCGAAGCCGCGCGCCGCAAATTATTCGCCGATAATGCGCTGGCATTCTACAGGATTGCACGATGAAAAAATGGCTCTTGGCACTGCTGACCCTGGCGCCCGTGCAGGCGTATGCGTTGTCGGGGCAGGTGAGTTCCGCCAAGGAAGGCCCGATGGAGGGCGTGCTCGTCAGCGCCCATCCCGACGGCGGCAATATTACCGTAACGGTCGTCAGCGACACCAAGGGTCATTACGCTTTCCCCGCGGGGCGCCTGCCGGCCGGCAAGGTTGCGTTATCGATCCGCGCTGTCGGCTACGATTTGGCCGGACCGGCAACAGCCGATGCCGGCGGCACCGCCGATTTGTCGCTGAAACCCACCGCCGATCTGGCGGCTCAACTGACCAACGCGGAATGGATGGAAAGCCTGCCCGGCGAACCCGGACAAAAGAAATTCCTGCAAAATTGCGCCGGCTGCCACCTGTTGCAAAAACCGCTGTTCTCCGAACACAACACCGCCGAATTTTCCGCCGTGCAGCAGCGCATGACCGGCTACGCCGCCGCATCGTCCATTCTGACCCCGCAGTTGCTCGTCGCCGACCGCGTCGCCAACCAGGGCGAGTTCGCGCTGGAACAGCGGCGACAGACGATCGACAAACAAGCCGCCTACCTCGCTGGCGTGAATTTCGGCGAGGCGAAAACCTGGCGCTTTCCGCTGAAAACCTTCCACCGTCCGACCGGGCGCGCAGCCCATGTCGTAATCACGGAATACGACCTGAAAGAGCCGACCCGGATGCCGCACGATGTCATCGTGACACCGGACGGGATGGTTTGGTACAGCAGCTTCGCGGAACAAATCCTCGGGCGGCTCGACCCCGCGACCGGTAAAACCACGGAATGGACGATCCCGACGCTGAAACCGAACTCCCCCAAAGGATCATTGGCCTTACGAGCAGACCAGGACGGCAACCTCTGGCTCGGCATGGCCTACCAAGCCGGCGTCGCGCGCTTCGATCCGAAGACTGAAAAATTCCGCATGTATCCATTGCCGCCGGAACTGAACAAGGATTTCACACAGACGACCGAGGTCGAACCGACCCATTCCAAAGTGGACGGTAAAGTGTGGATCGAGGATTCCGGGACTTATTCGATCTACCGCATGGATATCGAAACCGGAAAGATCGAAGTGTTTCAACCTTTCCCGATCCCCAGCCCAAACATCTACGACCTCGCGACCGATCCCGAGAATAACGTGTATTTCACCGTGTTCGGCCGCGGCGACATCGGGCGGATCGATGCCAAAACCAAGGCGATCCGGACGTGGCCCACGCCGACCAAGGAATCCTCGCCCCGCCGCGGCGCGCTGGACGAAGCCGGGCGCTTCTGGTTCGGAGAATTCCGAGGGAACAAGATCGGCATGTTCGATACGAAGACCGAAGCGTTCAAGGAGTGGACACCGCCGACGCCGTGGTATTTTCCCTACGATGTCGTGGGCGACCGTAACGGCAACGCCTGGGCGGGGTCGATGAATGCCGACCGCGTGGAACGGCTGGATTCGAAAACCGGGGAGTTCGTGGAGTACCTGCTGCCGCGTTTCACGAACATGCGGCGATCCTTCGTCGACGACCGGAAAACCCCGGTCACGTTCTGGGTCGGCAGCAACCACGGGGCTTCGATCGTGAAGGTGGAGCCGATGGATTAAGGCTCCATCACCGCCAACGCCGTCACCCCAGCCGCCAGCACGCGCCGCAAATCCGTCAGCGCCAACGCCACGCACCCCTGCGTCGGCGCGTAATCCGGCCGCGCCACATGCAGGAAAATCGCCGACCCGCGCCGCTTCTGCACGGGCGCGTCGTTCCACCCAAGCACCCCAATGATATCGTAGACCTCGTCCCGCCGCCAAAGCTCCTCATGCCGCCCATCGTGCGGCAGCCGGATCATCTTGTTGTAATCGCGATGCAGCGGATCGTCGCACCACCCGTCGTTCCGCCCGATCGGTTCCACCGGCACCGCGCACACCGGCGGCGGCACCCGGTCGGCGCGGTACAGCACCCGTCGCAACGGCAGAACGCCGGCCGGCGTAGCCTCATCCCCCTCCTCCTTATTGACCAACACTCCCCGCGCCCCCAGCGCCGCTCGGAAGATTTCGTTGCGGAGGATCAGGTGGCCGGAGGGCCGAACGATGGCTTGCATGAAAATTATCCCTGTTCTTGCGAAGGACGAGACACATTGGCCTGATACCGCGCATACCGCCGGTCGCCCGCCCGCACCAGCGCCCCCATCGCGACCATGTCGGCCAAATCGCGGGTCGCGGTTGCCGGGGATGCTCCGGTGATGGAACGGTAATTTCCCGCGCTGAGGCCACCAGTGAAACCGTCCGGCCCCTCCCGCAGGATACGCAGCAAGGCCTTCAACTGCCGCTCATTCATCCGATCCCCGAGACGATTGAGCAGCCGAGCCTTGTCGATCAGAAATTCGACGGTGGCCAAGGAACGCCGCTGGGCCTCCAGCGTCATCGAAGCGAACCAATCCAGCCAGTCCTCCAATTGCATCTTCGTATTGGCCAACGCCAACGCATCGTAATAGGCGCGGCGTTGCGCCAGAATGGTCGCCGCCAGAGCGATCAGCGTCGGGCGCCCCAGCCCTTGAGCCAACGCCTTCTCGGCAATCGCCCGTCCGATACGCCCGTTGCCGTCCTCGAACGGATGGATGCACACAAAATAGAAATGCGCGACCCCCGCTCGGGTTAACGCCGGCAGAGGTTCGGGACCGTCCGGTGCGGTCCGGTTGAACCACGCGACGAACCGCGCCATTTCGTCCGACATATGGTCCGATGGCGGCGCCTCGTAATGCACGATAGGGGCATGCGCCGGCCCGGATACGACCTGCATCGCCTCGGGGTGGCGGCGATAGCAGCCGATGTCCTTCAAATCGCGGCGCCCGGCGGTCACCATCCGGTGCCACGCGAACAGCGTCTCATCCGACAACGGCGCCGCGAAGGACCGATGCACATCCACCATCATTTCGGCAATCCCCTGCTCCGCCGCGCCGGTCCGCCGATGGTCCGTGGCAAGCCCAAGATGGCGCCGGATCGACGACTGAACGCTCGGCCGGTCGAGAATATCGCCCTCGATCTCCGACGTTGCGAGACCCTCGACGCTGAGGGCCTCCACCGTCAGCATCTCCTGCTCCCCGTTGTCGAGATGCCCAACCGATCCGACAAACACGCCGCCGCCAACCAGAAACCGCGCCTCGACTGAGGCAAGGTTCGTCCGGTCCCAGGTGAAGTGTGGCCACTCCGGCCGCTGCCAAACCCACGTCATGAGCGATAGAAACCTTTCTATCGATCACAGTACCCCGGATTCATGATCGATAGAAGGGGATTCTATCGCTCAGACCCCACCAACCCGCGCGCGAACTCCCCGGCGTCGAACGGCCGCAGGTCCCCGGCCTTCTCTCCAACGCCCACCGCATGCACCGGCAGCCCGTAGGTCTCCGCCAGAGCCACCACGATCCCGCCGCGCGCGCTACCGTCCAGCTTGGTCACCACCAGCCCGGTGACATCGACCATTTCCTTGAACACCTTCACCTGCTGAATGGCGTTCTGTCCGGTGGTCGCGTCCAGCACCAACAGCACCGAGTGCGGCGCCGTCTCGTCCTTCTTTTTCAGCACGCGGATGATCTTCCGCAGTTCCTCCATCAGCGCGCCTTTGTTGTGCAGGCGCCCGGCGGTATCGATCAGCAGCACATCCGCGCCGTCTTTCTCGGCTCGGGTCAGGGCGTCGAAGGCCAGTCCGGCCGAGTCCCCATTCGGCTTCCCGGCGATCACCGGCGTCCCCGTCCGTTCGCCCCAAACCTGCAACTGCTCCACCGCCGCGGCCCTGAACGTATCGCCGGCGGCCATGACGGCGCGCTTGCCCTCTTCCTGATAAAGCTGCGCCAGCTTGCCGATGGTTGTCGTCTTGCCGGTGCCGTTCACCCCGACCATCAGCACGACATGCGGTTTCAATGCGGGGTTCAACACCAGCGGCACGGCCACCGGCTGCAAAATGGCGGCAATTTCCTCGGCCAGCGCGTCCTTGATTTCCTCGTCCGTCACTTCCTTGCCGAAGCGGGTCCGGCGGAAGCTCGCGATGATCCGAGTCGCGGCCGGCACGCCAAGGTCGGCGGAAATGAGAAGTTCCTCCAGCTCTTCCAGCGCCTCATCGTCCAGGCGGCGTTTTTTGAAGACGGCCGTGATGGTTTCGGTGATTTTCTGGGTGCTGCGGGTCAGACCCTCTTTCAGGCGCGAAAAGAAACTTCCGAGAGCCATCAGGCTGCCTCCGCCAAAAGAACCGAACCGGTCGAGCCGGTGACGTGCGCCGCGATCAGACGGCCGGGTTCGGCCGGCACCGCCAATCGCACCGGCGCGAAATGTTCGGAGTGCCCGGTGTCGCCGCTTTCCGTCAGCAGCGCGATGTCGCGCCCGACCCACCCACCCAAAAACCGGGTCGCCGCGGCGGTCCCCGCGTCACGCAAGCGGGCAGCGCGTTCGCGGCGGACCGGGACCGGAACGGCGGGCATCCGGGCAGCCGGAGTGCCGGGGCGTTCGCTGTAGGGGAAAACGTGCAGAAACGGCATGTCCGCAGCCTCGACGAATGCCAGGCCTTCTTCGAACAGCGCATCGGTTTCCGTCGGGAAACCGGCAATTAAATCCGCCCCGATCGCGATCCCTGGCCTCAATGCCCGCGCCCGTTCGATCACCGCCATAGCATCGATGGTCAGATGCCGCCGCTTCATCCGCTTGAGAATTAAATCGCTGCCGGCCTGGAGCGACAGATGCAGATGCGGCATCAATCGAGGCTCTTCGGCGATCAGGCGCCACAAATCCTCATCGATTGCGGCGGGGTCGATGGACGACAGGCGCAGGCGGGGAAGATCGGGCACCAGCGCCAACAGCCGCCGCGCCAGTTGGCCGAGCGTCGGGGTGCCGGGGAGGTCGGGGCCGTAGGAGGCGATGTCGACACCGGTCAGAACGATCTCGCGAAAGCCGGTCTCCACCAATTGCCGCACCTGCGACACCGCCACACCGATAGGCACGGAGCGGTTGGGGCCTCGGCCGAAGGGGATGATGCAGAAGGTGCAGCGATGGTCGCAGCCTTGTTGTACCTGGACGAAGGCGCGCGCCCGTCCGGCGAACTCGGTGACCATGTGCGGGGCGGTTTCCCGAGCGGCCATGATGTCGGACACGGCGGAACCGGCGCCTTCCGCCCAGCTTTCCGGCTTGAGCTTGTCTTCGTTGCCCAGCACGCGCGTCACACCGGGCAACGCCGCCCATGAACCCGGATCGATCTGCGCGGCGCAGCCGGTGACGACTATTTTGACGCCCGGCCGTTCGCGACCCAAGCGGCGGATTGTTTGGCGAGCTTGGCGCTCGGCCTCGGCCGTCACGGCGCAGGTGTTGACCACCACCGTATCGGCAACGCCGGCCGAGAGTTCGCGCATCACCTCGCTCTCATAAGCGTTCAGGCGGCAGCCGAATGTCAGAACTTCTGTGGTCATGCCGGGTAGGCCGAGAGGTCCAGTTGGCCGGTGAAGGATGTCGCGACGGGGCCGGTCATCAGCACGTGGCCGTCTTCGCGCCAGGCGATTTCCAGCTCTCCGCCGTCGGCGATCACCGCGGCGCGACGGCCGGTCAGGCCGCGGCGGTGGGCATTTACCAGTGCGGCGCAGGCACCCGATCCGCAGGCCAGCGTCAATCCGGCACCGCGTTCCCAAACGCGCAACCGAATGCGGTCGGGCGCCAGAACCTGCACGAAGCCAATATTGGCGCGTTGCGGGAAGATCGGGTCGTGTTCCAGCGACGGACCGATCCACTCGATATCGACCGCTGCCATGTCCGGCACGAAGAACGTCGCGTGGGGGTTGCCCATGCTGGCGGCGGCGGGATCGCCGGTCAAATCCAGATGCAGCGTGTCCATCGGGCGCGCCAAGGGCACCTCCTCCCAGCCCAGCCGCACCGGCCCCATGTCCACGGTCACACGCCCGTCCGGCAGGATCGTCGCCGGCAAATCGCCGGATATCGTCCGCACCACCAGTTCGGTCCGCCCCGTTTCCGCCGCGACCAAAGAGGCCACGCAGCGGGTGGCGTTGCCGCAGGCCCCTGCCTCCGACCCATCCGGGTTGCGGATGCGCATGAACACGTCGGCGCCATCGGTGCCGGGTTCCAGGACGATGAACTGATCGCAGCCCACGCCCGTATGCCGGTCAGCGATTGCCGCCGCCCGCGTTGGGGTTAAACCGAGGCTTTGGGCACGTTCGTCCATCACGACGAAGTCGTTCCCGCAGCCATGCATCTTGAGAAAGCGCGTACTCATACGCGGAGATATAGGGAAAGACGCGCCGCCGCGCCATTCTCCGCTGCGGCGGCTGGGTTTACCGCCCCTTGAACACCGGCTTTCGCTTTTCCAACTGCGCGGTGCGGGCTTCACGAGCGTCCTCGGTTTTGGAAAGCTCGTAGGTGAAATTCTGCTCGAACCGGTAGGCGTCTTTCGGCGACATCAGCTCCACCAGATTGGTGCTGACCTTCGCCAGCTTGATGCCCATTGGGCTTTTGGATGCGATGCGCGCGGCCATCTTCAGCGCCTCCGGCAGCAACTGGTCCGGTGCCCAGACTGAATCGATGATGCCCAGCCGGTGCAGCTCGGCAGCCGGCAGCCGGTCGCCGGTGAACATTAGGCGGCGGACGAAGGACCTGCTGAAAAACTGGTTCAGCATCGCCGCCCCGCCCGCGAGGCCCACGTCGATCTCCGGCATGCCGAACATCGCATTTTCCGAGGCCATCATGATGTCGCACGCCGCTATCAGCCCGAACCCGGCGCCCAAGGCCGCGCCGTTCACCGCCGCGATGACGGGTTTGGCACATTCCTTGATGGAATTGCCGGTCTCCCGCGTGATGCGGTTGTGGTGCCAATAGCTGCCGGGCTTCGCCGCGTCAGGCCGCTGCTTCAGATCCGCACCGGCCGAGAACACCTTGCCCTGAGCCGTCAGCACCACGACGCGAATATCCGAGCGGTCGGTGGCTTCGTCGAAAATCTCGATCAGGCGGTCCCGCATCTCGGCGTTGATCGCGTTCACGGGCGGGCGGTTCAGCGTGGCAACGGCGACGTAATCGGCCACCTCCAGCGTGACGGTATCGGATGACATCGGTTTCTCTCCCTGGCGGACTGCCGCCAATCAATCACAGCCGCCGGGACGGGTGAAGACGCACCATGTGGAATCGTCGAGGGTGCCGGCGCCGAAACACGCCAACTCCCCGAATCCCGGCAGCTGATCGGTATGACGGCCAACGATAACGTTGAATTTGCCCGAATGCCCCGCCAGCTCGGCGTCCGGGTATTGCGGCACCGTTTGCCCACGCCGCTCGATCCCCAGACGCAGCGGGAAATCGAAGAACGACAGTTTCTGCGCCTGATCCCAGGTCTCGAAATAGACCGGCGTGTCGCGGTGCCAGTAGCTGTAGCCGCCGCTGCGATAGACCCACACGGTCCGCAGCGCGACGCCGCACACCCCCGGCACATCCCGAGCAACAGCCGTCGCCTGCAGAAATGCTCGGTCGCGGTGCCAGTCGTCCAGCCGGGTCGCGAACCATGTCGTGGTCGTCGCGACCATGCCGGCGATGACGCAGGCAACAGCACCCGTCACGGCCCACCCCGGCCGGCGCGCGGCTGGCAGCAGTTGCGCGACCTGCACCAGACCGGCCCCCAGCAGCATCGGTACGACCGCGGTGGCGAGGAAGATGAAGCGCAGTTCCTTGTGGGGCACCGCCGAATGCAATGCGATCGTCGCGACAAAAGTCAGCGCCAGCATCGGCAGCCGCACGGCGCCGAACACCAGCAGGGCGGCGCATACCGGTGCCAACGGCCCCCAGGACACAAGGAAATAGGCCAGATAGTAAACAGGCGCCTCGGTGCCCATCGCGGCACTGACGCCCTGCGGCCCATTGCGCAGATAATTCAGCCAGATCGAGCGAAACGGCTCCCCCCAGGTCAACCAGTCCAAAACGCCGAAGACCGCCAGTACCACCGCGGCACCCGCCGCCGCGACCACGGCGAAACGGCGCGGGTCTCGGACATGCTGCCACAGCGCGACCAAGCCAAGGATCGGCGCGAACTGATATCGTAACGCGGCCGACAGCCCAAACAACAACCCGGCCGCGATCCAGCGGCGTGTGCTGCGCGCACCGTCCCCGACACAAATTGCCAGCAACGCCGCGTCGGTCGCCAGCGGTTCGGTCATGATCACCGGTGCGAAATAGATCGCCTGCGGCGACAACGCGCACAGCAGTCCGGCGGCGATCCCGGCCTCCTGCCCTATATGCCGTTCGGCGAGGCGATAGCCGGCATAGGGCACCGCAAGCGACGCCAGGATGCACGATAGTCTTAAAGGGACGACGTATGCGTCCGGGCTGTCGCCGAACAGCGCCGCGACCCGCATGACACCCGCGATCAACCCCGGCACCAGCCAGGACCGGATGCCATCCAGGAATTCCCAGGTAATCACGCCACTGCCGAACGCCAGCCGATGAGCGGGTTCCAGATACTGGAACGTCTCATCGGGGTGCATGAGGGTGGTGTGAGTCGCCACCGACCACAGACGCACGGCCAGCGCCAGCAGCAGAACCGCCGCGAGCGCTGTCCGGTCGGACGGCCGGTTCATGGCCGCCCACCACCAAGCGCCCGCCCCATCGACACACCGGTCGATACCGCATCGTCATGCCGACGCCGGTCGGCATCCACGACTGGCCGGATGCACTGTCGAGAGTCGTGGATGCCGACATGCGTCGGCACGACGACGGGGCGCTGACTGCGAATCAAAGTTCGATATTACGGGCCGGTTGCTTACGGACGCTCGATCAGCTCGATCAGATAGCCGTCGGGATCGCGGACGAAGGCGATGATCGTGGTGCCGAATTTCACCGGCCCCGGCGGGCGGGTCACCACGCCGCCGTTCGCGGCGACGATCTCACAGGATTTGGCCACATCGGGCACGCCGATCGCCAGATGCCCGAAGGCGGTGCCGAGGTCGTATTTCTCGACGCCATAATTATAGGTCAGCTCGATGGCGGTGGTGTCGTCTTCCTTGCCATAGCCGAGGAACGCCAAAGTGTATTTGCCGTCGGGCACATCACGGCGACGCATCTCATGCATGCCGAAGCCCTTGGTATAGAAGTCGATGCTGCGTTGCAGATCGCCGACGCGCAGCATGGTGTGAAGAAAACGGCTCATGACGGTGGGCTCCCTTGGGTGATCTGTTCCGGGGTGAGGCCTAGCAGAAACAGCCCCGCTCTGTCTCCCGCCGCCACCGTCGCGGCCCGGTCCACCAGAATGGCGCCACCGGCCTCGAACGCGATTCCCCGCAGGCCCGCCGCCGCCGCCGCCGCGACGGTTCCCGCCCCCAATGTCGGCAAATCGGCGCGCCGATCCTGTCCGGGTTTCACCAGTTTCACCAGCACCCCACCCGGCCCCGACCGGGCGAGCGGCGCGCAGCGGCCGAGCATGGCGTCGGTGCCTTCGACCGCTTCGACGGCAAGGACGAACCCTTGTTGGACAACGCAGCCCTGCCCGACATCCACGGCCCCAAGCGCCCGAGCAACCGCGATTCCCCGTTCGATATCGGCCATCGCGGTGGCGTCCGGCGCGAGTCGGGTCAGCAACCCGGCGGGGGCGAGCGCTTCGTGCAACAGCTCGTGCGCCCCGATCACCCGAAACCCTTCCTCACCGAATATCTTGATCACCGCCGCCAAAATCCCATCATCGCCAGCGAAGATCGCTCGGCCGATGCGGGCCAGGATTTTGGTCCCCTCCCCGTCCGGCCGCAGATCGCGGAAGCCGGGACGGCGCACCGGCCCGATCAAGACAATATCCTGGCAGCCATGCGCCCGCAGCGCGGACAGCATGCGGCCCGCAGCGCCCATGCGGACAATTTCGTGCGGCCAGGGCGGCAAAAGGGTTGGATCGACAAAACCTTCCAGCCCGACGACGAACACGGCACGCCCCGCGGCCCGCGCCGCCGCCGCGACCTGGAACGGCAAGTGGCCGCCGCCCGCGAGAATTCCAAGGGTGCGCGGCTGTTCGGGTAAGGAATCCATTTGCTTTCATACCCCAGAATGCTGCGACCGCGAAGGTTGCCTCTTTCCGCCGGCCGCCCTAGGGTTAGGGTGAAACATCGGATGCGGCGGCCCGTGACCGCCCAGGCAGAATGAGGATACGCGCATGAGTGGCACTACCCCCAAGACCGTCACCATCACCCTGGACGGCACCAACCGCAAGCTGACGATCCCTCTGATGGCCGGCACGGCCGGTGCCGATGTGTTCGACATCCGTAAGCTTTACAACGAACTGGGGGTCTTCACCTACGATCCCGGCTATGGCGCGACGGCGTCCTGCGAGAGCAAGATCACCTATATCGACGGCGACGTCGGCGTACTGCAGTACCGCGGCTACCCGATCGAGCAGTTGGCCGATCACTCCAACTTCCTGGAAGTCTGCTACCTGCTGCTGAACGGCGAATTGCCGAACAAGGCGCAAGCGGCGGAGTTCAACAAGGGCGTCATGCATCACACGATGCTGCATGAGCAGATCCGCCAGTTCTTCAACGGCTTCCGCCGCGATGCCCACCCGATGGCGGTGATGTGCGGCGTCGTCGGCGCCCTGTCGGCGTTCTATCACGACAGCCTGGACATCAACGATCCGGAAAGCCGCCGCATCAGCGCCTTCCGTCTGGTCGCGAAAGTGCCGACCATCGCCGCCTGGGCGTACAAATACACCATCGGCCAACCCTTCATGTACCCGCGCAACGACCTGAGCTACGCGGAAAACTTCCTGTACATGTTCAACGCGGTGCCGACCGAGGAATACAAGATCAACCCGGTGCTGTCCCGCGCCATGGACCTGATCATGATCCTCCATGCCGATCATGAGCAGAACGCGTCCACCAGCACGGTGCGTCTGGCCGGGTCCACCGGCGCCAACCCCTTCGCCTGTATCGCGGCCGGCATCGCCAGCCTGTGGGGACCGGCGCATGGCGGCGCCAACGAAGCGGTGCTGAAGATGCTGACCGACATCGGCCACGTCGACAACATCCCCGAATTCCTGTCCGACGTGAAGGACAAGGGCAACCACACCAAGCTGATGGGCTTCGGCCATCGCGTCTATAAGAACTACGATCCGCGCGCGAAGATCATCCAGCAGGCCTGCCACGACGTGCTGAAAGAGCTGGGGATCGAGGGCGATCCGCTGCTCGACCTCGCGATGGCGCTGGAGAAGATCGCGCTGACCGATCCGTATTTCGTCGACCGCAAGCTCTACCCGAACGTCGATTTCTATTCGGGCATCATCCTGAAGGCGATGGGCTTCCCGGTCAGCATGTTTACCGCTCTGTTCGCGGTGTCGCGCACCGTCGGCTGGATCAGCCAGTGGCAGGAACTGATCGAGGACCCGGAGCAGCGCATCGGCCGTCCGCGCCAGATTTACACCGGTGCGGCGGAACGCCCCTATGTGAATCTGTCCGATCGGGGCTGACGCTTCCGCATCCAATCGCGTCGTTGCAAAAGCCAGGGGCCTCGGTCCCTGGCTTTTTTTTGTCGCGCTTGCCCGCAGGTTATCCACACCCTGTGGATAAAGATATCCACAGGGTGTTGATATGTTGGTTCAGTAATACCTGCCAATAAGCTCAAATAACGCGACAATAGGCTTCTGCCCCACAATACCGACCTCGGCCGACAGGGAACTTTAGTAGAACGAAAACCTCCCGCACCGAGCGATACAATGTTAACCTGTTGGTAATTTTTGCTTGGTCATTCGGCATTTCCTCTCTATGAATGCACCTTTGGGTTGCATTACGTTTATTTAACAAACGGATGACGTGTGTTGTCGGATCAAGCCTCTCTCGACTCCCTGGTGAAAGCCCGGTTAAAGCGGTGGCCACAGCGGCCACCTGGATTGACACAACAACCCGGCCGCAATTCCTGGCTCCGCGGTCGGCCGCCAGTCGATACCAAGATCCACCCTTTCCTCAAACTGCCCGGCAGCAATCATATGCGGACCTTGCCGGACGGGTTGTGGCTGAATTTCGGGGGCGAACCGGAGGATCCTTTTGTGGATATCTTCGCGATCGAAGCCTGCTGCTCGAACCAAAATCTTCTGGACAAGCGCTCCCGGTTCGCGCCGAGCACCCACTCGCTACAGGCGGTTTGTCCGGTGGCTTGGCTGCATGCCCCCGTTATGGAAGACGATCCCACCCCGCGCTGGCGCGGCGCGGGAATCTTCCGGTACCAACCGAACCAGTCCGTGACCTTACCGGTACGCGAAATGCGCGTACTCTACGGCCTCACGCAACGGGACTACGACGGTTTCGTACGCACGCAATTGCCGCACGCGCATGAGTTCTTCCTTCCGATCGAAACCTTGATGGCGGAGAACAGCGACCGCAATCCGGCGCTGCGGGCGTTGGTCAAACGGGCGTCGCTTTCGGCGAATTTTCTGCGCTGTTAAGCTGCGGTGCCAGGTCGGGGCGGTCGGTGATCAAGCCATCGACCCCCCAACCGAGCAGGTCGCGCATCGCGGCGGGATCGTTCACCGTCCATGCCAGAACGCGCAGGCCGAGTTCGTGCGCCTCCGCCACCAGATCCGGCGTCAGCCCGGTGTATTCGGGTGCCCAGATGGGCCCGCCCTCGGCCGCGACCGCCCGTGGGACAGATCCGCCGAAATCGGCCGGCGAGGGTCCGTCCCACCACAGCACCGCGTCTCGTTCGGTGGCCGGGCGGGTCAGCCACGCCAACACGATATCCGGCCTTATCCGCCGCACATGCCGCGGGCCACGCCAGTCGAAGGATTCGACAACCACGCGCGCACCGGCTGCCGCGGCGTCGATCACGCCCAGCGTTGCCTCCGCGAGAACCGCCGGCGGTGCATTGCGGTCGGGATCGCGCGGGTCGGACTTCAACTCGATGGTGAAGCGCATATCCGGGATACCGCACAATACATCGGCCAATGTCGGGATTCTGGCACCGTCGGCGGGTCGCTGATCGGGGAATGACGCCGCGTACCGGCTCCCCGGCCGGAGGCGGCCGACATCGTACCGCGACACATCCGCGAACGTCAGATCCCGCAGCCGAGGACCGGGCGCGCTGAGCCATGCACCGCTGGCATCGCGCGTCAGATCGGGGTTAGGGGACAAGTCATGCGACACTACAACCACCTTATCGGCTGTCATGGATACATCGAGTTCGATGGCGTCAACCCCAAGCGCCCGCACCGAGCGGAAACCTTCCAGCGTATTCTCGGGAAACAACCCGCGCGCGCCGCGATGCCCTTGCAGGCCGAGCGGGGGCGTGATGAGTGGTTTCGACACATAAACCTCGGAGACGAAAGATGGAGTTCACGACACTTGGCCGCACAGGGTTGCGCGTCAGTGTGGCCGGCCTTGGGTGCGGCGGTTTCAGCCGTCTGGGCCTAACCGCCGGTCTGGGCGAAAGTCACGCAATTGGGATTATTCGCGCTGCTTTGGATGCAGGTGTCAACATAATTGATACGGCGTCGGTTTACGGTACGGAAGACGTCGTTGGCAAGGCTTTGCAGGGCATCTCTCGCGACAAGGTGATTGTCTGCACCAAGGCGTCCAAACCGGCCGGCGACAAATCCTTCAGTGTGGACGCGATCGTGCAAAGCCTGGAGGAATCGCTGAAGCGCCTCGGTTTGGACTACGTGGATGTGTTCCAGCTCCACGCCGTACCGCCGGCCGCCTATCCGTTCGTGCGGGATGAAATCGCGCCCGCGCTGCTGCGGGAGCGGGAAAAAGGGAAGTTCCGCTTCCTCGGGATCACCGAAACCGCGCCGAACGATCATGAGCAGTTGACCGTCGGCCAAGCTGCCCAGGACGGGATATGGGACACGGCGATGCTGGCGTTCCATCTGATGGACCAGGTCGCCCGCACCGCCGTCTTTCCGCACAGCTTGGCCAACAACATCGGCACCCTGATGATGTTCGCGGTCCGCAGCATCTTTGCCCGTCCCCAGCAGCTATCCGACACGATGAAGGACCTCGCCGCCGCCGGGCTGGTGCCGCCGGAGCTGGCGACGCGCGACAACCCGCTGGATTTCCTGATTCATGACGGCGGCGCGGACAGCGTGACCGACGCCGCCTACCGCTATGTGCGCCATGAACCCGGGGCGAACGTCGTGCTGTTCGGCACCGGCAGCATCGATCACCTGCGGACGAACATCGCGTCCATCCTGAAGCCGCCGCTGCCAGCCGATGATCTCGCGAAGCTGCGGACCCTGTTCGGCCACCTGCGCGGCGTCGGGCTGGAGGCTCCACCGCCGCGCGGCTGAGTCCCATTTGTTCCAATGCGGAATTTTCTTGCCTTTTCGGGGGCGGGCGCCGATACAGCGCTCGTCTTTCCGTGAATGCGTGATGAGCGCGGTTTTTGAACCCCGCCCTCCCGGAAAAATTTCTGTCGAAACGCGTTCGTCCCCATTATCGCGCGGGGCGGCGAACATTCAGGCGACCGCTCTTGGCCCAAGGGCAGGCGGCGCTGGAGCTTACACACCTCGTGACCCAAACCACGTTTGCGACCCTCGGCCTCGCCGAGGGCTTTCTGCGCGCGCTCGCCGCCCGCGATTTCACTATCCCGACCCCGATCCAAGCGCAGTCCATCCCGGTTCTGCTCACCGGCCGCGACCTGTTGGGCATCGCCCAGACCGGCACCGGCAAGACCCTCGCGTTCTCGCTCCCGCTGATGCAGCATCTGGCGGCCGACAATGTTCGCGCCACCCAGTTCGGCACCCGCGCGCTGATCCTGGCGCCGACCCGGGAACTCGCGCTGCAGATCGATGAATCCATTCGCGCCGTCGGCACCAACGCGAAACTGCGCACCGTCGTGATTATCGGTGGCGCCAGTCGCTTCAAGCAGGTCGAATCCATGCGTCGCGGCGCCGATATCGTCATCGGCACCCCCGGCCGCGTGTGCGATCTGATGCAGACCCGCGAACTGAACCTGAGCAACGTCAAGCAGTTCGTGCTGGATGAGGCCGACCGGATGCTCGACCTGGGCTTCATCAAGGACATCCGCCGCATCGTCGCGGTGCTGCCGGTGCAACGTCAGTCGGCTTTGTTCTCCGCCACCATGCCGGGCGAAGTCGCGTCGCTGGCCAACGGCCTGCTGCGTAACCCCGCGCGCGTGGAGATCGAACGCGTGGAAGCCACCGCGCCAAAGATCGACCAGTCCGTCTACCATCTGCCCGTCTCGGGCAAGCTGCCGCTGCTGGGCAAGCTGCTGGAAGATCCGGAATTCAGCCGTGTCATCGTGTTCACCCGCACCAAGCGCGGCGCCAACAAAGTGTGCGAGATTCTGGAGACATCGGGCCATCGCGTGAACGCGCTGCACGGCAATAAATCGCAGCCGCAACGCGAAAAGGCGCTGGATCAATTCCGCTCCGGTCGCGCGCGGGTGCTGGTCGCCACCGACATCGCGGCGCGCGGGATCGACGTAACCGGCGTGTCGCACGTCATCAACTTCGACGTCCCGGTGGAACCGGAAAGCTACGTCCACCGCATCGGCCGCACCGCGCGCGCCGGCGCCGCGGGCCACGCGATCACCTTCTGCGACGGCTCCGAACGCGGCACTTTGCGCGCGATCGAACGCCTGATCGGCGGACCGATCCCGATGGCCGAGGGGAGCGGCCCGCCGCAAACCCAAACCGCGCCGATCGATCCGCGCAACAACCGTGGCCCCCGCCAGGGCCAAGGCCAAAAGCCGGCTGGCGGCAAGCCCGCCGGTCAGGCTGCACGCCGTCCGCCGTATCGCGGCGGAATGCGCTCCGCCGCCTAAATGCCGACCGCCATCTACGTCGATGGCGACGCCTGCCCGGTGCGGGAGGAGGTCTACAAGGTCTCCGACCGTCTCGGCTTGCAGGTGTATGTCGTCTCCAACGGCTCCCGGCCGATCCGTCCCACGGGTCGGCCGTTGGTCGTTCAGATCACCGTCGAGGCCGGCGCCGACGTGGCCGACGACTGGATCGCCGAGCGCATTTCCGCGAGCGACGTCTGCGTCACATCCGACATTCCGTTGGCGTCGCGCTGTTTGGCGCGTGGCGCTCGGGCTTTGGCGCCGAACGGCAAGGTCTGGACCCCCGATAATATCGGGAACGCGCTGGCCGGCCGAGCGGTATCCCAGCATATGCGCGAAATCGGGATGGCAACCGGTGGCCCCGCCCCATTGACGAAGCAAGACCGTTCCCGCTTCCTGAGCGCTCTGGACAGCGCGATTCAGGCTGCCAAACGGGGGTAAGGTTCATGGGCGACAGGGTTCTCGGCGTTCTCGGCGGTATGGGTCCGTTGGCGAGTGCACAGTTCATGTTGCGATTGACCCTGCTTACCCCGGCCGACCGCGATCAGGATCACATTCCGGCCGTGCTTTGGTCCGACCCCCGCATTCCCGCACGCACGAACGGCAAGATTTCCGGCCCAGACGACCCGCTGCCCTGGCTGCTGCGCGGCATCGCCGGCTTGAAACAGGCGGGATGCGGCGCCATCGCCATTCCCTGCAACACCGCGCATCTGTGGTACGACGAAATGGCTGAGGCCGCGGGCGTCCCGGTGCTGCACATCGTCGATGCCGCCGCCACGGACCTGCACCGGATGAAGATCGGGCCGGGAAAGGTCGGCCTGATGGGTACAGCCACCACGCTGGCGATGCGGCTGTATCAAGATCGCCTGTCTGGCCAAGGCTGGGATTGCATCGTCCCGGACGACGAGCAAATGGCGCGTTTGGTGATGCCAGCCATCGCCATGGTCAAAGCCAACCGGATCGCGGAATCGTATGAACCTCTAGCCGAAGTCGCCAACACCTTGGCGGCACGCGGCGCAACCGCCGTCGTGCTCGGCTGCACGGAAATACCATTGGGCATTCAGGCCGGCCCAGCGGACCGACTGCACGCGCCGATCATCGACACCATCGACGCCCTGGTCCGCGCGTCCATCGCTTGGGCGCACGGCTAACGCCCAAGCTCATAAAAAAAGGGCGCTGACCGTTTCCGGTCAGCGCCCTTTTTTGTTTCAAGCCTCGATCAGAAGTCGGACTTCACACGCAGGTAGAAGGTGCTGTCCTTGGTCGTCTGACCGAAGGAGTAGTCGTAAACCGCGCTCAAGGCGAACGGCCCCTTCTGCGCGATCGTCAGACCCAGACCCAGATCCGCAATATCGGTATCGCGGGCCGGACTGGTGTTGATGAAGGTGCCACCGGCCAGGAACGTCGTGCTGGTCACGATGCGGCTGGTGTTAAGGTTCCGCACGTAATAGCCGTGCAGTTCCGGCGTGATCGTCCAGCCGTCGGTGCGTTCGATCGGATAGGCGAACCGGCTGCCCAATTTAAGCTGGGTGATATCCACCGATTGGCCCGCGACATTCATATCGAAAATGCCGCCGCCGTTGGTGGAGTGACGGTCGATATCCAGATGCAATTCCTGCAACGCAATGCTCGGCGTCAGGATAACACCGCTCGTGCGCCAGTCGTAGCCGGCGGCGATCTTGGCGCTGTACTGCGTGCCGCCGAAATTGGCATTCCGTGTCGTGCCGAACGCGGAGATGTTTTCCTTCGTGTTGTAGCGGTTGATACCGGCCGCGATGACGCCGTCGATGAAGAAGTCGTTCATGAACCATGTGCCGTAGAGACCGGCCTGCACGCTCAATGCGGTGTTGCGGTTACCCGACAGCGGTCCCGAGAAACTGATGTCGGATTCCGACAGCAGCACCGCCGCACCGACGCGCATGTCCGGCCGAACCAGCGTATCGGCACCGATCGCCGCGCCGTATGTCGTCGCGGTAAAGCCGCTGACGCCTTCCTTCACACCCTGCGAGAAGCCTCCGATGAAGGGTTTTGCCCACACGGTGAAGCCACGCCCCGGCTCATCGCCCGCCGACATCCCGCCCGTTTCGCGCAGCGCTAACAGACGGCCGCTGAGCGAAGTGGTCATCCCGCCGTTGTTGCTCAACGCTGTCGCGATCAGCGACTGCGCCGAACCCAGCATGCTCGGCTGAACCTGACGGAAGAACTGCGTCAGCTGCTGCGGGTTCAACGACTGGAGGGTGTTCAACAGCCCCTGACCGACGGTCCGGTTCCCGGCAAGATTATCGAGCAACTGCCGGACACCGTTGATCGCCTGGATCTCGTTCTGCTGATCGGTCCCGCTCAACGGTCCCGGCACCGGTGCAACGATCAGGTTATAGACATTGTTGATCTGCGTCGGCGACGGTGCCGCGAACGTGACCACCAGGTTGTTGCCAACGGTGCTGGCAAGCGGGTTTTGCAGCCAGGGATCCGTGCTGTCACTGCTGGCCGTCGGTGTCGGCGACACCGTGATCCCGCCGGAGGTCAAGACCGTCAACGAAGTCAGCGTGCTGTCGCTGGTAAAGTGCAGCGCGATCGCGGTGCCGGTGCTGGCGATGTTCGCCGTGCCGCTGACATTCAGCGA
>CAITUP010000055.1 GCA_903895595.1 uncultured Acetobacteraceae bacterium
ATCACCGGGGAAGATGGGAACACAGACCGTAAAAGCGGGACGCGGGAGGAGCCGCGATAGCGCCAGGCACCGAACCTGGACGCACGATTGCCGAAAAATACTAAAAGATCGATGAAAGCCGGATATTTTTAGAAGTGCCCTGAATTGAACACTCAGGGGTTCGGTCCGGCTGTGGTTGATGTGTCATCGAGTTCATACTCCGCAATACGAGGCCGGGAGCAACAGATGATCGAGGCGCTTGGCGGGGTTGGATCGCCGCAGGTGGCAAATAAGATCAATGGTATTTCTCCCTATAATCCGCTCGGCGGGTATTATAGACTGCGTTCCACTCTGGAGTTTGGACCCCCAGTTCCTTGATACAGAAATGCGAGACAATCAGTGGTAGGTTCCCGAGCGACAGGCGTTGGCGACTTCCTGGCGGTTCCCCTGCCGCATGGAGGTTTTGGGTACGCGCGGTCTCTGGACCCTTTGCTTGCATTTTATTGCTATAGGAGCGCGGATGTGGCCTCGATCCATGAAGTTGAAAATTCGCCGGTCGCGTTCATTGCAGGGGTGCATGTGTCGTGGCGGAAACGCTGGCACAAGATCGGCACGAAGCCGTTGCAAGAGAACCTCCAAAAGCCGGTCAGCTTTTTTAAGAGCAACATTCTAACACGCCGACTTTCGATTTACACTCGGTTTCCGGGCGATCGGAACAAAGAAGAACAACGAGCCGCTACTCTCTCGGAATGTCAGGGCTTGGATCCGTTGGGATCCTGGGATCCTGAGCAGGTGGAGGAATGGCTGGAGTTGATTTTGGAAGGGAAGGAATACCCAATGATAGAGAATATGCGGCGGAGGCTTTCGACAGCGCATTAGCCGCTGGCCGCTATCAGCGCGGCCGACCAGCCTTGCCGTCCGTCGCCCCGCCGTCGATGTCATTCACTCCCGGCCGCGCTCCCGGTGAATGGCAGCGCGGCTACACCCCGAACAGCAAACTGGCGAGCCTGACCGACGCCAACACCAACACGACCACCTTGACCTATGACGGGTTGGACCGCCTCTCGCTCACGTCCTACCCGTTGGGCACCACGCAGGGCAGGACCTACGACGCCGACAGCAACATCCTGACCCAGACCACCCGCGCCGGGGAGCAGGTCACCTTCACCTACGACACGCTCAACCGTGTGGCCACCAAGACCGCCAACGCCTCCGGACGCAGCTACTCCTATGCCTACAGCCTGATAAACCAGCCGACCTCGATGACCAGCCCGGAGGGGACCTGGACGTTCGCCTACGACAACCTCCGGCGGATGACCACCCGCGGCTTCCCCGCGATCGCCGGGCAGGCGATGAGCGTCAGCTTCGCCTACGACCCGACCGGCAACCGGCTCTGGGTCATGCCGCCGGACGGCAGCAACGACACTCTTACTTACGACGCGCTGAACCGGCCGGTCGCGGTGATTTCCTCGGCCGGCGCCAATCCGGCGACGGTGGGCTACAATCAAGCCACCCTCGCCTGGGACACGCTCGGGCGGCTGAGCACCCAGTCGCTCGGCCCGACCATCCCGCCGGCAACGGCCCCGCCGAGCATGCTGGCGTTCAGCTATGCGCGGCCCGATGCGCAGGTGGCCTCGATCGCCGAGACGGCGAATGCGTTCTCCGCCCAGTATGCCTACGCCTACGATCCGACGCGGCGGGAGAACGGGCGTGTCGTGACGGGCAACGGCTCGGTTGCGGTGCCGTCGGGGCCGGGGAGCGTCACGGTCACCGCCAACGCGCTCAATCAGATTTCCTCGCAGAGCTACAACGCCAACGGCAACGTGCTGGCCGGTGTGCAGCCGGGTTCGGGCAGCCCGCTGGCCTATACCTACGATCAGGAGGGGCTGGGGCAAATCCTGACCGCCACGACCGGCGGCGCGGCGGTCGCGACCTACCAGTATGCGCCGGACGGGACACGCTGGGCGACGATTACGCCGTCGGGGACGACGTATTTCCTCCAGGACGAGCGGGGGCGGGAGATCGCGGAGGTCGATGCGACCGGCACCGTGCAGCGGCGGTTGGTGTACGATGGGGTGCATGTGGCGCCGTTCCTGGTGGCCTCGGCGCCGAACGGGTCGGGGGTGTTCGGGACGGTGGTCTACAACCACTTCGACCGGCTGGGTTCGGTGATCGGGACGTTCGATAACGGCGGAAACGCGCTGGGGCAGTTCGCGTATCTGCCGTTCGGGGAGACGCCGGCGCCGCTGACGGGCACGACGTTCGGATATGCCGGGTACCGGTATGACGCGGAGACGGGGCTGTACCATACGGGGCGGCGGTATTACGACGCGGGGAGCGGGCGGTTCCTGATGCCGGACCCGATTGGGTATGCGGGTGGGTTGCATCTGTATGCGTATGTGGGGAATGATCCGCTGAATCTGACGGACCCGAGTGGGCTGTGCAGTTCGCTGTCTGGGTGCGCGTCGACGCTTTATAACTTGCTGCCAAGCCGAAACACCATGCAGGGCCTCAGCCAAATTGGCCTTGGCCTGGCGTCGATAAAGGGTGGCAGTGACCTGATTGGCGGAGGATTGGCACTGGGTGGCCTGTCCCTAGTCGATGGGCCTGCCTCGCCCGCGACGGCGGCGACCGCTGCCGGGGCTGTAACCGCTGGTTCAGGTATGGTTCTGGCCGGCGGCGCGCTCATCAGCAACGGCATCACCATCTTGATGAATCAGAATCAGGGGAATACAGATACCTCACCCAATTCGAACGACGTTAATCACGTCTTTGGAAATCCAGGGCACAATCTTGATCCTGTGGCCGCCGAATTCGGATCGCCGCAACAAGCATATATTGCGCTTCAGAAAGCCGTACAAAACGCAGTTCAGGAACGCAATATCCAGGGCATATTCGAAACGGAGGTTCAAGTGGGATCCCGAACGGTGACAGTGCGTGGTAACGCCATCAATGGCATAGCGAAAATCGGAACGGCATTCATCCCATGATCGATATCACACCGCTTGAAAAATCGGTCATGGATAGCCTCCTTGATGACACAAGGGAACCGTTTGTCACGTTGAGTAGGCAGTATGGAGTGGCATCCATTACGGAACGGCAACCGACCGGGAAAGGGTTCTTCCTGTTTTTCTCGATTCCCGAGAATGTTGATCGCATTGACCGCAATTTGTCCATAAAATTCGGCGATGTGGTTGCCGCGATAAAGGGCTTAGATTACGGCGCTGGGTTCATCTTGCATGTCAACAATGGTGCCATAGACTTCCTGGAAGGGTACTCATACGATGAACCGTGGCCAAATTGTATATCTGAGTTTACCCTATCCAAGGATGAGGGGCTGACAAAAAAGAGAGATGAAGCCGTGAAGCGGTTTTACGAATGAACCCAGCTCTCCCTTTCACCGCCTAACCCATCTTATTCACCGTTATATTCCGCACACACAAATTATGGTGCCGTGCTTGGCGTAGGCACGCCTCCCCCTCTGCTGGTTTGACCGCGTTTTGGACCATATCTGGCAGGCGCTAGGGGTTGGCTTGCAAGGGACTGTTAGGGCGACACCGCCCGTGGTTCACCCGGTCCGTGGGATCATGCGCAGGGCAAGATCGCGGAACAGCGCTGCGTCGGGGCAGTTTGCGGCAAAGGCCAGGCGGATGCGGGTCGCGGTCTCGCGGACCCGCACCGCGACTTTCAGCAGCCTTGCGCGCAGGGTGGCGAACTCGCTGCCGGCCAGCTTGTGGGCCGGCGGGACGGCCGTCCCCAGGTGGCGCATCAGCCAGTAGGCTGCGGTGTGCAGTACGAGGCGCATCTGGTTTGCCAGCGGCGAGCGGCAACTCGTGCGGTCGGACGAGAGTTGGGTCTTGTGCAGCTTGATCAGGTTCTCGGCCTGACCGCGGGCGCAATAGAAGGTGTCGTACAGCCAGCGGCGGTCCGACTTCTTCAGGTTGGTGACGATGTAGCGCGTGTCCACACCTTTGTAGGTGACCTCGGTGCGCGCCACCACGCGGCGGGACGCGGACCAGGAGTTCGCGGCGTAGCGGGTCTCGGCGAAGCCACGGACTGTCTGCGCGCTGTTCGTCTCCCATCGCAGGGCCAGCGCCTCGACCCTGTCCGCGACCAGCCGGTCCAGGGCCACGTTCCCAGCCAGGCCGAAGACGTAGTGGACGTCGTTCTGTTGTTCGCACCACTCCATCGCTTCCCGCCTTCCGTAATGGCTGTCGCCGCGGATCGTGATGGCGGTCTTCGGCCATTTCCGCCGGATGCGCCGAACCAAGCGGCGGATGTGCGCGCGAACCTCCGCGCCATCCGGGGTCTTGCCCGGGCGCAAGACGGTCAACACACAGTGACCGCTGTCGGCGTCGTAGACGTGCAGCGGCATGAAGCAGCGCTCGTCGTGGAAGGCGTTGAACAGCGACATCTGCTGGTGGCCATGCACGGTATCGGCGGTGTCGTCGAGGTCCAGGGTGATGGCGAACGGCGGTTTGCGGTAGCTGTCGCACCAAAGGTCCACCATGGCGTGTGCTATGCGCACGAGGCTGCGCAGGTCCGGCGCGTTCTCCCATCGCGACATGGTCGGCTGCGAGGCGAGGTCGTCGCCGCTGTCCGGCAGCCGCCCGCAGGCCAGCTTGAAGGCCGGATCGCGGCGCAGGTGGTCCAGGTCGTTGGCGTCGGGGTAACCGCATGCGATGGCCAACACACGGGCGCGCAGGATGTCCGCCATCGTGTGGGTGATCAGCGCCGGGTCGCGGTGGTCGGGGATTATACCGGCGCGCCGGTCGATCAAGCCGAGCCGCTTGTCGGCACCGGCCAGCAGCAAGGCGCCGCCGTCGGAACTGACCTGGCCGCCGTCGAATGCGGCGGTGACCTTCTTCTTGCCGATACTGTTAACCCACATTAGAAATGTCCCCTTTCTCCACATTAGAAATGTCCCCTTTGTGATCGGATCGCATAGGGGAGCGGGGCATGGCAGCGACGATATCGATG
>CAITUP010000056.1 GCA_903895595.1 uncultured Acetobacteraceae bacterium
AGAGCTTGTCCCGGGGACCAATACGGGCAGGGAATCGCGAGTTTGTGCTTGTCCTGGTCCCCGGGACAAGCCCGGGATGACGGGTTGGGTAGGCCAATGCCCCAATGCAGTGGTCCGGGGACCTTCAAGCGATTGCCCTGGGGGCGGGCACGATGCCCGGCGCCAGTTTGGCAGCGGTTTCACGGACGCCAATGACCGTGATCAACGCGCCCACCGCGGCGAGACCGGCCAGGAAGTAAAGGCCACCCCGATAGCTGCCAGTCGCATCCTTGATGTAGCCGATCACCGGAGACGTGACCCCGCCGGCGAGAATCCCCAGCGAATTCACCCAGGCAATGCCGCTCGCCGCCGCCGCGCCGGTCAGGAACATCGACGGAATCGGGAACAAATGCGCGTTGGAGGCGTACAGCCCGATCATCGCCACCGACAGGCCGGCGATGGACAGATACGTGCCCTCGAATACAGCAGCCATCAGCAGGCCGAGCGCCATGCAGGTGCAGGACGCGACGAGATTCCATTTCCGTTCGTTGATCCGGTCGGAATACGCGCCCCAGATCAGGATGCCGGCGGTCCCGAAGATAAACGGCACCGCCGTCAACCATCCCGTTTGCATGTTGCTGACCCCGAGGCTTTTCACCATCAGCGCCACAAACACCGCCATACCGACGCTGACGCCGGCCTGGGCGAAATGAATTCCTCCCAGAGCCAGCACCCTTATGTCGATCATGGATTTCAGCACGCTGACCTTGGGTTCGGCGGCGATGCGTCGCCGTTCCTCGGCCATGACGTCGCCCAGCCACGCGCGCTCATCCGCCGCGAGCCAGGACGCGGCTTCCGGCCGGTCGGTGAGATAAAACCAGCAGCAAAAGCCGAGGATCACGGCCGGTGCTGCCTCGAACAGGAATAACCATTTCCAGCCGGCGAGGCCCCACGCCCCGTCCAACCCCAGCAATGCTGTGGAAACCGGGGCACCGAGGCCGATGGCCACGGGAATGGCGGCCATGAACCCGGCGATCACGCGGGCTCGGTGGAACGGCGGGAACCAATAAGTGAAATACAGGATCATGCCAGGGAAGAACCCGGCCTCCGCCAAACCCAGCAGGAAACGCAGGGTGAAAAACGATACCGGCCCCTGCACGAAGGCGAAGCAGCCGGAGACGATGCCCCAGGTAATCATGATCCGCGCGATCCAGCGCCGAGCGCCAACCTTTTCCAGGATCAGATTGCTGGGAACCTCCAGCAGGAAATAGCCCCAGAAAAAGGCCCCGGCACCCAGCCCGTAAATATACGAGCTGAATCCCAAATCCTTGTTCATCGTTAACGCCGCGAACCCGATATTCGCTCGGTCCAGGTAGCAAATCAGATAGAGAGCGAAGGTGAACGGCAACAACCGCCAATACACCTTCCGCATCGTACGGCGCTCGATCGTGGTATCCATTGTCGAACACTCCCTGTTTGCGTTTCGTTTACCGGGTGAAGCCCTCGATCTCCTGTCGTGCCCAGGCGATGGCGGCGTCGATCGTTTCGCCACTGTGCAGCTTGGCGAGCAGCGTGGGATGCACCCCGCGATTGAACATCTGCACCGCGACATCGCGTGGTGCCGGGTAGGCGGTGATGTTCGGTTGCGCGTTGTGCCAGGGGCGGATGGGGTAGTTGTAAACCGTGCCCTTCGGCGGGTTCACATTTTCCCACACCTTGAAATCCGACATGCTGGTCAGCGGCGGAATGTCGTAACCCTCCGACGCCACGCACCGGCCCTCCACCTGTTCGCGCTGTTGCAGATGGGCCGTCAGCTCCTTCGCCGCCGTTTTGTTTTTGCCGAACGCCCAGGTGCCGTAGAAGGAGTAATTGTAGGGGATGTACCGACCTTTCGGTCCGATCGGGCAAGGGAAATGCCACGTATCCGCCGCGACATCGGGCGCGTCGCGCTTCGCTACCGCCCAGGCCGAGGGTGGGTTCATGATCAGCGCGCTTTTACCGGAAATCAACGCCCGATTGTTGGACGCATCGTCGTAGCTGACGGTATCCGCCGGCAGAAATTTCACCAGCTTCTGGCAATATTCAAGGAACGTCCGAACCGCCGGGGAGCCGACGGTGATTTCGCCCTTCGCGTTCACCAGATCGGCCCCGAACGCCGCATACATCACGCCTGTGTTGTTGGTGGAATCGTCGGTCTGCCCCAGCCCCAGCCCGAACGCATACCCTGCCTTGTGACACGCTTCCGCCGCATGCAGGAACGCCTCGTAATTCCAGCCGGCCGAAGCCTTGGGATCGGCCGGTCCGGCCGGATACATCGCCTGAATGTCGATCCCCGCGTATTTCTTCAACAGGCTGATGCGCCCGCAACAGGTCAGGTTCAGCGTCCCCGTGCTGCTGGGCACCGCCCACCAATGACCGTCGGATTTCGCCAGATACTCGCTGATCGTGCCATAACTGCCGTACTGGCCGCTAAGGTGCTTCACGACGTCGTCCACCGGTTCCAGCCGGGAGGCGAAATTGCCGATATCCCAGTTGTACATCTGGATGAAATCGTGACCGCTGGCGGCCTGATGCTCCGCCGCCGCGGTGATCAGGATTTTCTTGCCCGATGAGGTGATGAAATCGACGCTGACTTCCACCTTGTTCTTCGCGGCCCAGGCATCGACTTGTTTTTGCAACACGTCGTTGGCGCCAGGAACCCAATGATCCCAGACACCGATATTCAGCTTTCCGGCGGCCCCGGCGGTGCGGATATGCACCAATGGCAACGCGGCCGAAGCTGCCACGGTTTTCAACACGCGACGCCGGCTCAGACGATTCGATTTTGTCATGACAAAGCACTCCCGTTGCGAGCCGCGTCGAACGCGGTCGCTTATTATTTCGGACGTCCGCGGGCGAACCCGCGGTCAGGCCACCAGAGGCAGCGCGTCCCGGCGAAGTCCCTCCGGACCCGCCTTCTGAGTGCATTTTCAGTATGGGACGATGGGGGGAGGCGATTGCAACAAGAATCGTGTTAAAGCGTGTTCATGGCGCTTCCCGTCTCCCCCCCAACCCCCGCTCGCCTGCATGAGGCCGCGCTGAACTATCTCGCTCGGTTTTCGGCGACCGAGGCCGGGCTGCGTTCAGTGCTGCATCGGCGGATCGATCGCTGGGCACGGTCGGCCGAAGATCGCGACGGAATCGCGGAACAGGTCGGCGCGATGAAACAGGCGGCGCGCGAGGTCGCGGCCAAAATGGTCGCCCTCGGCCTGATCGACGACGCCGCTTTCGCCCAATCCCGCGCCGCCGGCCTGCTGCGATCCGGCCGCTCCACACGAGCGGTGACAGCGCGATTGGCCGCGAAGGGCGTGGGCGGCGATTTAGCCAAAGCTGCCCTACCCGACGATCCCGAAGCGGAGCTGCACGCCGCCCTGGTACTGACCCGCAAGCGCCGGCTCGGCCCGTTCAGGCGCGGCGAAGCGCCCGATTTGGCTGGGAAGCGGAAGGAACTCGCCGTCCTCGCCCGTGCTGGTTTCCCGCAGCCAGTCGCGGCGCGGGCGCTGGCGATGGACCCGGCGGAAGCCGAGACGCGGATCGAGGCGTTCCGGCGTTAGCCTACGGCCGCACCAGCATCGTCGCGTGGTTCGCCAGCCCCCGGTGCCACAGGAACAACGGCACCACCAGCGCGCAGAGCAAGGCCGACATCAACAGCCCGCCCGCCGGCCCGCCGTAAGCATCCGCCGCCCAACCGCACGCAACCGGTCCCAACGTCCCGCCCAGATAATAGACCGAATAGAAAACCCCCATCCCGACCGCTCGGTTTTCCGGCTTCGCCGACAGCGTGCCGACCGCCATGATGACCCCGGGATGGATCGACCCGACGATCCCCACGAACACCGACCACCCCAGCGGAAACCCCGCCAGCGCGGTTCCGACGATTCCCACCACCAGTCCCGCCGTACCGATCAACAGAATGCGCAGCCCCCCAAACCGAGCCGCCAACCCGCCGCCATACATGGTCGCGGGGACATTGCCCCAGGTGCCGATGGTCATCACCAGCCCGATCAGCGCCAAACTGTCGCCGCGCGCATGCAAGGTCGCGGGAATGTAGGACGTGTAACCGGCATACCCCGCCGTGTACGCCGTCCAAATCGTCCCAGCGATCATCAGAAGCATACACTCCCGCCCGCTCGGCCATGCGAACCGGCGAGGGACAGAGGATGCGGCCGGCGGCGTCCGGTAGCTCGCCACGAACAGCGCCAGAGCCAGCCCCGTCATTGCTCCGCCCGACAGAAACCCCGCCTGCCAGCCGGCCCAGTGCACGACCGGCGGCAACACGATCTGCGCCAAGCCCACTCCGATCGGGTAGGAGCAGACGGACACGCTGATCGCCACCATGAACCACTTGCCGGAGAAAAAATCGGCGATGATCTTTCCCTGCAGCACGATCATCGCAACGGCGCCGACGCCCGCGATCGTGCGTCCGAGAGCAATGCCCGCCGGCCCGTCCCCGGACGCGCTGACCAGCGAGCCGGCAACCATCAGCGCCAGCCCGCCGCTCAGCACCCAGCGATCCCCGATCGCGCGGCCCAGCGCGCCGAGCGGCAAGGCGACGAAGACGCCCAGCAGCATGAAGGCACCGATCAACTGGCCGAACGCGGCGTAGGACAGATGGAACAGCGGAATCAGGTCCGGCCCCATCGTGGCCACGCTTTGGAACTGATAGCCGAATCCGATCCGCGCCAGAGCCAGCGCGGCCAGGATCACCCAAGGACGAGCCTGCATCGGATCGTCAGATTGTCGCGCCAATCAGCGCCGAACCAGCGCGCTCGGCGCTGTCCAACCCGCGGCACACCCCGACCAGCCCCGCGTATTGCGGCGCCTTCTCGCCGACCGGCGCCATCCGCTTGGCGTGGGTCTCGAAGTCCCAGATGAACTCGCGCCCCGTGCCTTCCTTGGTCACCACGCGCCCATCCTTGCAGAACACGGTCACGCGCGGCCCGAACAACGTCCGCCGCACCATCGGAATGATTTTGACGCGGTGCATGAGGTCCAGCACCTCCGGCGGGTCGGATTCCCCAGGACCCGGCCGGTCGCCGCGCACCAGCGGGTAGCCGCCCGTGGCCGCGCCGTAAGCCGAGAAATACTGCGTGGAGCCGACTTCGGGCGACCCGCCGCGCGAGGGGAACGCGGGGCTGGGATATTCCGTTTCGAACCAGTTCACCACCGCCTCGATCCGGTCGATATCCTTGTAGGTAATGTTGTTCTCACGGCACAAAGCCGCGGTCACATCCACATGCGCGATGTTGTAGCCGGCGGTGGAATAGACGCGGTACAGCGTCTCCAGGAACATCCAGTCCTTGCCGAGGCCAGCGGTGATTTTCGCCAGATCGGTCTTGTTGTCGCCGGTGTAGCTGTAGCGCAGCACACCGAGATTGTTGCCGGTATAGGCGTGGTAGAACCCGGCCTCTCCCTCCAGAGTCGTTTCGCCGGCCGGCGTGCCGTGCTTCGACAGCGCCACCGCCAACAGAGCATTCCGTACCGCGCCGCCTTCCCGCAACGCCTTGCCGCCGGAGCGCCCGCCTTCGAGATTACCCGACGCGAGGTTCACGCATTGCGCGATGGCGCCATGAATTTGGTCCGCATTCATGCCATGGATTTTCGCCGCCGCGACCGCCGCGCCGAAAATGCCGAACACGGGGCCGGCATGGAAACCGCGCGACATGATGGTGGGGATGAAGTCCGCCGCCATCCGCTCCAGAATTTCGTAAGCGGCCGCGATGGCCGTAATGAACTCGCGCCCCGAGCATCCGGTGACTTCGGCCGCCGCCAAGGCCGCCGGGAAAATGGCGATGCCGGGATGCGTCAGCATGCGGAACGTATCCCATTTGCCGCCGGCGAAGATCATTTCGGCATTCACAAACGCCGCGCCGCCTTTCGTGAGCTTGGCGCCGGAGCATAAAACCGTCGCGACACCGCCGCCGCCAGCTTCTTCCTCCTGCATCATCGCCAAGGCCTGGATGGTCGGCGGCATGTCGCGGGCGAGCAGCGCCGAGGTCAGCGCCTGCAACGTAACGCCCTTCACGCGGTCGATCACCGCGGTGGGCAGGTCCTCGTAGCGCAGGTTGGCGGCGAAAATCGCGAGTTCTCGGCTTAGGGACATGGTTCTCTCCTGACAACATCGTCATGGTCGGGCCTGACCCGACCCTCTCAGGCCAATGGGATAGGGATGGTCGGGTCAGGCCCGACCATGACGGGAAGCGTCAGTAATACCCGGTCCCGCCGTTCACATGGATCGTCTGACCCGTCACAAACCCGCTGTCGTCGCTGACCAGGAACAGACACGTCGCCGCGATTTCCTCCGGCTTCCCCTGCCGTCCCATCGGAATTCCGGCCGCGCTGGGCTGGCGGTTGCCGTACCATTCCGGGTTCAACCGCGTCGTATCGATACTACCGGGCGACACGACATTGACGCGAATATTCCGCGAGGCGAACTCCCCCGCCAACCCCCGCGCCAGCCCGACCAGCCCCATTTTGGCGGCCGAGAGATGCGCGCGCCCGCTGCCGCCGGTGAACGAACCTTCGCCCGTGAAGAACAGGATGCGGCCGTACTCGTTGGCGACCATTTGCTCGATCAGCGCGCGCGTCAGCCAGACCGCGCCGTCCAGCACCACACCGCGCACCAGCTCCCAATCTTCCGGCTCCAACGCGGTGAACGGTTTGTGCGGCCGGATCGCGGCGTTGTTGATCAGGATATCGACGCGGCCGAACTCGGACAGCGCGCGCGCGGCCATCGCCTCGGTCTGCGCCTTGTTCGCGACATCGGCCAGCACGGCGATCGCTTTCACCCCCAACGCCCGAGCCTCCGCCGCGACGGCGTCCGCCTCGGCTTGGTTGGAGCGGGCGTTGACGACCACATGCGCGCCTTCCCTAGCCAAAGCGAGCACAGTCGCGCGGCCGATATTGCGGCCAGAACCGGTGACCAGAGCGACTTTTCCGTCCAGCTTGCCCATGCCTCTTCCCTATAAACACCGTCATGGTCGGGTTTAACCCGACTATCTCAGGCCAATTGGATAAAGATGGTCGGGTCGAGCCCGACCATGACGGTGACTACGCGCTCAGCCCCACGACCCCGGCCACCGCTTCCAGCTGTTCCTCGAACCGCGACACCGGGTTCAGCAGCAGGTGGTTGGCACCCATGGCGATCAATTCTTCCAGCTTCTCCCGCACCTGCTCCGGCGTGCCCCAGACGCCGGAGGCATCGGTACCCTCGGGGTTGTGGTAAACTTCGGTGAACCAGCGGTTCAGCTCCCGCCGCGCCACGGCGGGATCGTCGTCCACGGCCATGAAGACGCGCTTGGAGATTGGGAAATTCTCCGGATCGCGCCCGGCTTTTTCCAGTGCTTCCTTCAAAATCGGCACCGACCGCCCGAATTCCGCGATCGAAGACCCGCCCGACCCCATCCAGCCATCCGCGAGGCCGGCGGTGCGCCGCACGGCATTCGGATGACCGACGCCCATCCACAGCGGCAGATGCGGCTTTTGCACCGGTTTCGGATGCATCGACGCGCCTTCCAGATGGTAGAATCGTCCAGCGTACGACGTGCTTTCCTGGGTCCAGAGGGCCTTAATGATTTCCACTTCTTCTCGGAAGCGCCGGACGCGCCCTTCCTCGGGCACTTCGAACTCCCGGTAATGATGTTCCCGCCCCAACCCAACGGCCAAAGTCGCGCGCCCGCCGCTGACGTAATCCAGCGTGGCCCACTGATGCGCTACCATCGCTGGGTGGTGCACCGCCAGCACCACCACGGAACACCCCAGCCGGATGCGGCTGGTCAGCGCGGCGGCGCAGGTCAACACAACCACCGGATCGAAACAGGTGCCGCGATCGAGCGTATTTTCCGTGACCCACAGATCGCGGAAGCCCAAAGCCTCCGCGCGCTGCGCCACGTACCGCACTGCTCCCATATCGATCGTATCGGGGGAGCGATGCGGCAAAGAGACCCCAAAGGGGATTAGGTCCTTCAGGGCCATTGCGATGAATCCTCAGACTTTTTCGATGACTTCCATGTCGATGCCGAACGGCAGGCGCACGAAGGCGATCCGGCGGCCGTTGCTGGTCAGTTCCTCCAGCACCGTGGTGCCGCTGCCGCGCAGCTTGGACATGGTGCCGGGGTAGTCTTCCGTGCGCACGGCCATATGCTCGATCCCGAGGTGCTGTTCGTGGTTTTGCTCCGGGATGATGGTGGTGATGTTGAGCTGGACGCCGTGCAGGTCCACTTGGCAGCCGCGGCCGGGGATTTCCTGCTTCATCTTGCCACCGAAATTATCGATGTAGTATTTCGCGGCGGCCACCGGGTCGGTGGTTTTCAGGTGAACGTGTCCGAAATCGTCGGCCATGGTGTTTTCCTCCTGGTTTGTCAGCTTCGCGCCAGCTTGGCACCGCTGCCGGCGGACTTCAACCGCTTGACCGGCCGGCGCGGCGCGCGTTGACTCCCTGTCAGGAGGAACCTCGCGATGACCACCCATGTCTATGTCGGCTCATCCGCCCGCACCGGCGGCACGATCAACGGTGTGTTCCGTCGGGCGACCGATGAAACCGCGTGGCAGCACGTGATTGCCGGGTTCGCGGACCACACCCATATCAATGCGTTGAGCGTGCATCCCGGCGACCCCAACACGGTGTTCGCCGCCACCAGCACCGGGTTGTATCGCAGCACGGACCGAGGCGACCATTGGACCCGCCTTGTGGAACCCGACGGTCGCGAACAAATGTGGTCTGTCCTGGTGCACCCCGCCAACCACCGCATCATCCTGACGGGCTGCGCGCCTTTGGGCCTGTACCGCAGCGACGACGCAGGCGAGACCTGGCGCCGCATGCCGCGCCCGGCTGTCGGGGAGCGGATGGTGGATTGTTTCCCCTCCCGCATCATGCGCATGGGCATCGACCCGTCGCACCCCGATACGATCTACGCCGGCATGGAAGTCAACGGCGCGATGCGGAGCGACGACGGCGGGGAGAGCTGGACCGATTGTTCCGATCCGCTGGTGGAATTGTCGAAACAACCGCATCTGGAAAGCGCCATCCTGAGCAAGGATAAATCCGAGGGCATGCTGGACGTGCACGCCATCGCCGTCGCACCCGACCGTCCCAACACCGCGTTCCTGGCGCTGAGAATGGGTCTGTTCCGCACGCAGGACGGCGGCAAGTCCTGGCAGGACCTCGGCATCGGCCAGCACGCCGCGCATCTGCGCTACGGCCGCGATATCGTCGTCGCCCCTTGGGACCCCACCGACATGTTCGCCTGCGTCGCCGACAAGGCACGCGGGGAGGCCGGGCGCCTCTATCGCAGCCGCGACGGCGGCGCGACCTGGGGCCAGGTCGATCACACCGTGGACGTGCAATCGACCACCATGGCCGTGGCGCTGACCGCGTCGGACCGGCGGCAGGCACATTTCATCACGCGTGGCGGCCAGACGTTCAGCACGCTGGACGATGGCGCATCCTGGCGGGAATTCCCGCTACCCGAGGGCGCAGGCGCCTCGGTCGCGGTCGCCTGCGGTTAACATTCATAAGGAAAAACGGTTATGGCACGCGTTCCTCTAATCACCAGCAAAGATCAGGTCCCGGCCCAACACCACGCCATCGTCGACGGCATTGTCGGCAGTCGCGGTTCGTTGCAGGGACCGTTCTCGGTGTTCCTGCATTCCCCGGAAATCTCCGAACGCGTCGCGCATCTCGGCGCGTTGGTGCGTTTCGAGGGTTCGTTGGACTTCCGCGTCCGCGTTCTCGCCGCGATGACCGTCGCGCGGGAGTTCGAAGCGATGTACGTCTGGGGCGCCCAAACCGGCAGCGCCCGCAAGCGCGACGTCCCCGAAACGACGATCACCGCGATCAAGGAAAACCGGTCCGATGGCATCCCGCCCGAGGATCTGCAAATCATCGATTTCACCCGTCAGCTGCTGCGCAAGCACCGGGTGGACGATGCGACGGCGCAGGCGATGCTCGCCCGCTTCGGTAACGACCAATTCATCCAGCTGACCGGCGCCATCGGCTATTACAGCATGCTGTGCATGACGGTGAACGCCTGCGAGCTGGAACCGGGCCAAGGCGCGGAGGTCCTGAAGATTTGATACCCGAACCGACCGAAACCGGCAGGCTGGGCGTCTGTGGCCTAAAACGGAGCTGGGCGCGCCTCGGCCTGCAACGCCAAGGCCTGATCCCGTTCGACCGCCACGAATTTCATCGGGGGCGTCTCGTCTGGGATGCCCTTGGCGTGGGGCTGGAACAAGCGCTGCCATTCCTGGGACAAAACGCCCCGACGTTCGAGGCGTTCGAGCAATGGATCCTCGACACGACCGGCGGCATTTCCCCGGAACGCATCGCCCGCATCAACGCCGCGCTGACCGGGGCCGCTCTGCCACCGGCAGCGCGGGCGCGGTTGAACGCGATCGAGGCGATGGACCCGGTGCTGTCCGACGACGACCTCGCGTTTTGGGATGAAAACGGATACGTCGTGGTCCACGATGCCGTACCGGCCGAAACCCGCGACGCCGCCCGCGATGCTGTACTGGCCCATGTCGGCGCCGACCTGAACAATCCGGATTCCTGGTACACCGACCGCAGAAGCATCATGGTGCAATATTTCCAGCACCCCGCCTTCGACGCCAATCGCTATGCCCCCCGCATCCACAAAGCCTTCGCCCAAATCTGGGGTTCAGCGGATTTATGGGTCACCACCGACCGCGTCGGCTTCAACGTGCCCGAGCGCCCCGGCTGGAATTTCCAAGGCCCGGACCTGCACTTCGACGTCAGTCTCGCGCAACCCATGCCACTCGGCACCCACGGCATTCTGTACCTGACCGACACCGAAGCGGAGCAAGGCGCCTTCACCCTGGTGCCGGGGTTTCATCGGCGCGTGGCGGATTGGCTGGTGAATCTGTCAGCCGGTGCGAACCCGCGCGACCAGGACCTCCACGCGCTCGGCTCCAAACCCATTGCCGGGCGGGCAGGGGACTTCATCATCTGGCACGACGCCCTGCCGCACGGCAGCCGCCCGAACCGGGCGACGATGCCGCGGATCGTGCAATATATCGCGATGTACCCGATGGCGCAGGAGATCGCGGAGGAATGGGTTTAGCGGCTGCGTAGTTTCCGCCCCTTCCATCGGCGAAGCACCCGAAACAACATCGGCCGATGACAGATAATGGCATCCCGGCGGCGGTGGTCGTCGATCACATCGACCAGACGATCAAAGCGATCGCGCAACTGCGCGCCAACCATCATGGCAATGCCTCCTCCATGCAGCGCGCCGTGGATCGGCTGACCGCCCATGTGGCGCGCCCCAGGTTTCTCGGGGTTATTACCGGCGTCGTCGCCGGCTGGGTCGCCGTCAACCTGTTGATGCCGATGTTCGGCCGCGAGGCAATCGATCCCCCACCGTTCCCATGGCTAAGCAGCGCTCTCGCACTGGCGGCCTTTTATGTCGTCGTCCTGATTTTCGCGACCCAGAAGCGGGAAGACCAACTGGCCCAGCACCGCGAGCTGTTGATCATGGAGCTGGCCATCGTCAGCGAACAGAAAATCGCCAAGGTGATCCAGCTATTGGAGGAATCGCGGCGGGATAACCCGATGATTCAAAACCGTATCGACACCGAAGCCGAGACAATGGCGCAGCCGGCGGACCCCGAATCGGTGTTGGTTGCCATCGCGGACGCGCATGAGGTGCCGGCGGTCACTTGAACCGCGGCATCACCTCCTGACAATAAAGGCGCAACGAGTGCATCACCTGCTCATGGCTGAGCAAACTGCCGATATTGATCTCCGCCGAAATTCCCTCCAGCCCCACGGTATCCCGCAGTTCCTCGATCCGCCGCGTCACGAAATCGGCGGTGCCCACAAGTCCCTTCTGCCGCAACGCCGCATCGTATGTCAGCGGTCCCCGCACCAGATCGGCGCGATAGGTCGCGAACCGCATCAGCCCATCATGGACATCGGCCTCGGCCTGTTCCTGCGTGTCCCCGACATAAATCGGCACCTGCAAATACGCCTCGCCCCGCCCGGGATGCCCCGCTTCCTTCCATGCCTGCCGATACGCCCCGATATTGGCCGGCAGATCGTCGATCGCACTGGCCCGCAGCGCCGCGAACAAAGGATACCCCATTGCCCCGATGGCAGCATACGTCCCCGGCTGGCTCGCCGCGATGCGGATTGGCGGGCGCGGCTGCTGCAACGGGCGCGGCACGAGGTTGAAATTCTCGAACGACCAATAATGGCCGCTATGGGAAACGACCGGCTCTCGCCAGACCTTCTCGATAATCTCCAGGCCTTCCGCGAACATCTCCGGACTTTCCTTATAGGAAATCCCATAGGCATCGTAGGCCCGAGGAAACGCGCTACGCCCGACGCCGAACACCAGCCGTCCGTTGCTGATGTGATCGATCGTCGCGGTTTCCTCCGCCAGCCGTAACGGATGCCCGAGCGGAAGGATCTGCACCGCCGTGCCGATCTTGATCCGCGATGTGCGGGCCGCGATGGCGCTGGCGATCGTCAGCGGCGCGGACGACAAAGAGCGTGTCGGGTTCATGTGAATTTCGGCGAGCCAGACGATATCCAGGCCCCAGCGTTCGGCGGCCTCGATCTGCTCGAACGATTGCCGAAACGCCACGGCCTGCGACACGTCCGGCGCCGACAGGAATTCATGAAAAATGCCGAATTCCATTTACGAGTTATCCTTGCACCACTGCGCGACCTGCGCGTGCGTCGCGAACCAGCAATCCCCTTTGGCTTTCATGTGCCGGATCAAACGCGCCAGCAGCGGCATGCGGGACCGGTGGCCGATGATGTGCGGGTGCATGGTCAGCAGGAACATGCCGCCTTCCTCCCACGCGCCCTCGAATTCCGCGGTGAAGATTTCCTCGACGGCGGATGGCGGGGTGTACGGCCGTAGCCCGGCGAAGCGCAGCATGTTGAAATACACCGCGTCGTCGCGAATCCATTCCGGGGGGAGTTCGATCACCCCGGTCGGTTCGCCCTGATCCGTCAGCTCGTAGGGATCGTCGTCGCCCATCAGGGAACTGTCGTACAGCAGCCCCATTTCCCGCACGATATCCAGCGTGTTGACCGAGAAATCCCAGCTCGCGGTGCGCATCCCCACGATATCCACCTTGGAAATCTTCGCCAGCACGTCGCGCGCGCGAAACGTCAGATCGCGTTCGGCTTCGCGCGGCAGCGACGTATTGGCCTCGTGAATCCAGGAGTGAATCCCGATCTCGTGCCCGTCCACCGCCAAAGCCCGCACCTCATCCGGGTGCAGCAGCGCCGACACGGCGGGGTAGTAGAACGTCGCCGGCACCGACTCGCGTTCCAGAAGCTGACGGATGCGGGGGATGCCACGCCGGCCGCCGTACTGGCCCTGGCTGATGCGCATCGGGCTTTCATCGCCGTCGCGCAGGGGGCCGGTTTCGTGGTCGGAGTCGAAGCTCAGCGTCACCGCGCAGCGGGCGCCATTGGGCCATGCCTTTGGCGCCATGCTGCGCCCAGCCCGAGCACGGTTGACGATTTTGCGCCAGGTGGGTTCCGGCCATTGCCAGGGTTCGCCGTCCGGGTGCGTGGTCATGTGTTGGGTTCCCTATCTGCCGATCTGTCGGCATGCTGCCCTCGATTCACCCGCCAGGGAAAGCCCCGCCCATGCCCGACGATTTCGACCCCGCTCTGCTGTCCGCCGAGGACATGGTCTCGCTCTACGCACGCCGCCGCCTGTCCCCCGTGGACGTGCTGCAAGCGGTCACCGAACGGGTCGCGCGTCTGAACCCGGCGTTCAACGCCTTCGCCGCGATGAACCCGCGCGCGATGCAAGCGGCCGGTGAGAGTGCGTCCCGCTGGCGCGCCGGCCGCCCGATGGGTGCGCTGGACGGCGTTCCGGTCACGGTGAAGGACCTGGTGGACGTCGCCGGTTTCCCGACCCGCCGCGGCAGCCGCACCACCGACACCGCACCGGTTGCCGACGACGCGCCGATGGTCGTCGGCCTGAAGGCCGCGGGCGCCGTGATCCTGGGCAAGACGACAACGACGGAATTCGGCTGGAAAACCCCCGGCGACAACCCGCTGAACGGCATTACTCGCAATCCCTGGGACACGGATTTCACCCCTGGCGGCTCCTCCTCGGGCGCCGGAGCGGCCGGGGCGGCCGGATTCGGCCCGCTGCATATCGGCACCGATGCCGGCGGGTCCGTGCGCATTCCCGCCGCGTGGTGCGGGCTGGTGGGACTGAAACCCACCTATGGCCGCATTCCGCAATGGCCGGCCGGCGCCTTCGCATCTGTCGCCTGCGCGGGCCCGATGACGCGGACGGTGCGCGACAACGCGCTGATGCTGTCCGCCATGGCCCGCCACGACACGCGCGACCCGTTCTGCCTGCCGGACGACCCCCGCGACTGGCGCGACGGGATCGAGGACGGGGTGCAAGGCATGTCCGTCGCCGTCATGGGCCGCCCCGGCTTCGACGCCCCGGTGGACGCCGACGGCATCGCCGCCGTGGAGCAGGCGGCCCGCATCCTTGCCGACGCCGGCGCGACGGTGGAGGCGTTCGACCCCGACCTGCCCGATACAAGCTTCGTCTTTTCCCGCCTCTGGGGTGCGTCGTTGGCGCGCTTGGCGATGGGGTTGCCCCCGGATCGCCGAGCGCTCCTGGACCCTGGCATCGTCCAGGTCGCCGAGGAGCTGCACGGCATGACCGCCATCGAATTCATGGATGCCGAGGCCATGCGCGCCTCCGCCGGCCACATCATGGCGATGCTGCACCAGCGTTACGATCTGGTGCTTTGCCCGACCGTCCCGGCCGGTCCGCCGTTGGCAGATGCCCCGACCGAGGACCCGGTGCGGGCGCTGATGACGACTTGGGCGCCCTGGACCTTCACCTTCAACATCACCCGCCAACCCGCGATCACGATGCCGCTCGGCGCTCGGGGGGACGGGCTGCCGAACTCGGTGCAGATCGCGGCGGCACAGGGACGGGACGATCTGGTGTTCCGGGCGGCGCGGGTGTTGGAGAAGGTAGTGCCGGTGGCGGTGGTGGATTTGGGGTAGCGTTTCCCAAAAAGTTGCCCCCGACTCCGCCCAACCGGCAAACTGTGCCGCATGGACCGAACCCTCCCCGATCTTGCCGCGACCGAAGCCCTCGCCGCCGCGCTGGCAGCCCGAGTGCGCCCCGGCGACGCGATCCTGCTGGAAGGCGACCTGGGCGCCGGTAAAACCGCGTTCGCCCGCGCCTTCCTCCGAGCCTTAACAAACGACCCAACTCTCGACGTCCCCAGCCCCACCTTCACCCTGGTGCAGACCTACGACACCCCCCAAGGCCCCGTGCACCACTACGACCTATGGCGCCTCACGGGCTGCGGCGCGATGACGGAACTCGGATGGGACGACGCGTTGGAGGACATCGTGCTGGTCGAATGGCCAGACCGCCTGGGCACCCTGACCCCGCCGCATGCCCTGACCCTCACCCTCCGCGCCGAAACCGACGAAACCCGCGCCATCGCGATCCACGGCTGGCCCGGCCGGTTGGAGGACCTGCCATGAACCGGGACGCCCAAATCGCGGCCTTCCTCCGACAACACGGCTACGGCTGCGCCTCGGTCGCCCCCCTCGCGCAGGACGCCAGCTTCCGGCGCTATCTGCGCATCGGCGGCGGCGTCGTCCTCATGGACGCCCCACCGCCCGAAGACATCCGTCCGTTCCTGAAAATCGCCGCCCATTTCGCTCAAATCGGCCTGAGCGTGCCCAAAATCCTCGCCGCCGATCCGGACACCGGGCTGCTGCTGGAGGAAGACCTCGGCGACGACCTGTTCGCCGCCATCATGACCGAGGCCAACGCGCCGGAGCTGTTCGACGCCGCGACCGACGCGCTCATCGCGATCCAGCGCGCGGCCCCGCCGGAAGGCCTCCCCCCCTGGCAAGCCCCGCAAATGGCGGAAACCGCGCTCGGCACGCTGTTCGATTGGTGGTGGCCCGCCGTCTTCGGCACCGCCGCACCCGACAACGCCCGCACCGACGTCGCCGCAGCCCTGGCCACGATGTTAAAGCCGCTGACCACCGGCCCAATGACCCTCGTCCACCGCGACTACTTCGCCGGCAATCTCCTGTGGCTGCCCAACCGCTCCGGCGTCCACCGGGTCGGCATCATCGATTTCCAATCCGCCGCGCTCGGGCATCCCGCTTACGATCTTGTGTCGCTGACCCAGGACGCAAGGCGCGACACCGATCCTTCGCTGATCGGCCGCGCCCTGGACCGATATCTGGGCGGCCGTCCCGACACCGACCCGGCCGCTTTCCGCGCCGCCTACGACACCTGCGCCGCCCAGCGCCATTTGCGGGTCGCCTGCCAATGGGTCCGCCTCGCCCGCCGCGACAACCGGCCGCAGTATCTGGCCTACGGTCCCCGCACCTGGGCGTTGCTGGAACGGGCCCTGCAACGCCCGGCCTGCGCACCGCTGAAAGAGGCGCTGGATCGTTGGGTTCCCAACGCCCTCCGTGGTAATCCCCCCGCATGACACCCCGCACCGCCATGGTCCTCGCCGCCGGTCTCGCCACCCGGATGCGCCCGCTTACCGATCGCACTGCCAAACCGCTGCTGATGCTCGGCGGGCAGACGCTGCTCGATCACGCGCTGGACCGGCTGCATGAGGCCGGAGTCGACACCGTTGCCGTCAACGCCTTCTGGCACGCCGACAAGGTCGCCGCGCATCTCGCCGCCCGCACCAGGCCGCCGCGCACAATCCTGAAACGGGAGGCAACGCTGCTGGATACCGGCGGCGGCGTGCGCAACGCGCTGGATGTCCTCGGCCCCGATCCGTTCTACGTCATCAACGGGGATGCTGTGTGGCTGGACGGTCCGACGCAGGCCTTGGCCCGCCTCGCCCGCGCCTGGACCGACGACATCGATGCCGTGCTGCTGCTCCACCGCACCTTCCAGGTCCGGGGGGAGGTCGGATTGGGCGATTTCGCCCTCGATCCCAACGGCCGCCCGCGCCGCCGGAAGGAGCGGGAGATTGTCCCTTACCTCTTCGCCGGCGTGCAGCTGATGCACCCCAGGCTGATGGACGACATGCCGGACGGCGCCTTCAGCACCAACCTCGCCTGGAACCGCGCGCTGGAGGCCGGACGGGTCAGGGCCGTGGTGCATGACGGGCATTGGTTCCATCTGTCCACGCCGCCCGACCTGCCGGAAGCCGAGGACATCATGCAAGCCCCGGTCACCGGGGATGCGCGCTGGCCATGGCGCTGAACCTCTACGCAATTCCGCCGCACGTCCCGTTCCTGGATGCCCTGGCCGCCGATTGGCTGGCACGCGAAACCGATCCGCTGAAACGCGCCGACGGCCTTATCCTGCTGCCGACCAAACGATCGGCCCGGTCGCTGGCCGAGGCGTTCCTGCGGCTGTCCGACGGCGCGCCTCTGCTGCTGCCGCGCATCACGGCTCTGGGGGCGCTGGATGAGGCGCCGCTGACTTTGACCGGCGCGCTGGACCTGCCCCCCGCCGTCGAACCGATGCAGCGCCTGTCGGCGTTGACCCGCCTGATCCTGGCGATGAACGGCGCCAACGGCGCACCCACGGGTGCCGATCGCGCCTGGCTGCTGGCGCAGGAACTGGCGACGCTGATGGATGAGGCCGAACGGGCGGAGATCGATCTCGCGGTCCGTTTGCCTGACGCCGCCGATCCGGCGTTCGCGCAGCATTGGGCGGAAACGCTGAAATTCCTGCATATCGTCACCGAGGCTTGGCCGGCCTGGCTGCACGAAAACGGCATGATGAACCCGGCCGCACGCCAGATCGCGCTGCTGAACGCTCAGGCCGAGGCGTGGCAGGCCGACCCGCCGCCGCACCCGGTGCTGATCGCCGGCACCACCGCCGGGGTGCGCGCCGTGGCTCGCTTGTTGTCCGTGGTTGCTCGTTTGCCACTGGGCCGGGTCGTGTTTCCGGCGCTGGACATGGGGTTGGAGGAGGAGGCGTGGCTGGAGCTGGAGGAATCGCATCCTCAGGCCGGGTTGCAGCGGCTGTTGGTGGGCCTGGGCGCGACACGGGGCGACGTCCAACCCTGGCCGGCGACGCGCCCGAGCGATGTGCCGGAGTCCCGGTTTCCGCTGCTGTCCCGCGCGTTGCTGCCCGCCAAGGCGTTGTCCGGCTGGCGGCCCGTGTCCGGAGAACAGCCACCCGCGCTGACCGGCCTGTCCCGCCTGACCGCGCCCGACCAGCAGGAGGAAGCCGAGGCCATCGCGCTTATTTTACGCGGCGCCCTGGCAACCCCCGGCACCCGCGCGGCCTTGGTAACCCCGGACCGGCAACTGGCGAACCGCGTCGCCGCCGCGTTGCTGCGCTTCGGCGTGGTCGCCGACGACAGCGCGGGGGAGCCGTTGGTGGACTCGCCGCCCGCCGTGTTTCTGCGGCTGCTGATCCGTGCGGTTGCCGAGGGGTTCGCCCCGGTGCCGCTGCTGGCGCTGCTGAAACACCCGCTGACCGCCGCCGGTCTGTCCCGCCCGGATGCTCGGCGTGGCGCGCGGGCCTTGGAACTGGCGTGTTTGCGGGGGCCAAGGCCGGGGCCGGGCCTTGCCGTGCTGCGACGCGCCATCCATCAAGCCGGTAACCCAGACCTGATGGAATACTGGGACCGCATCGAACACTGCCTGGAACCGGCCATCCGCATCCAGTCGGCCATGGCATCCGACCCTGTCGATGCCCTGACCGCCGTCATCGCCGCCGCCGAACGCCTCGCCGCGACCGACGAAGCACCCGGCCCCGCCGCGCTCTGGTCTGGGGAGGAAGGCGAGGCGCTCGCCACACGCCTGTCGGAAGTTCTGGCCGCACTCCCCGGCCTGCCCGACCAGCGCCGCGCCGTTCTGCCCGGCCTGCTGGACGCGGTCCTGCAAGGCGGAGTCGTCCGGGACCGTCGTGCGCTGCGGGGGCGCGAGGGCGCGCTGCATCCTCGGGTATTCATCTGGGGTCTGTTGGAGGCACGGCTGCAAAGCGTGGACCTCATGGTCCTCGGCAGCCTGACGGAGACGGTCTGGCCCCCCGCCGCCGACCCCGGCGCCTGGCTGTCCCGGCCCATGTGCAAGCAGGTCGGCCTGCCCTCGCCCGAGGAAATCGTCGGTCAGGCCGCCCACGACTTCGTCGCCACCGCCTGCGCCGCCCGCGACATCATCCTATCCTGCCCCGCTCGGCGAGACGGCGCCCCCGCCGTGCCGGCCCGTTGGCTGACGCGGATCGAAATGTTCCTGGCAGGGCGCGAGATGGCTCTGCCCGCCCATCCCGCCGCCGGCTGGGTCCGCGCGCTGGACCTGCCGGAGGGGGCGCCTCAGGCCGTTCGCCCGCCTCGCCCCCGGCCCGCAGTCGACCTGCGCCCGCGCCGCCTGAGCGTCACCGAGATCGAAACCTGGATCCGCGATCCCTACGCGATCTATGCCAAGCACATCCTGAAACTGCCGGTCCTGAAACCTCTGGACGAAGCCACCGACGCCGCCGATTACGGATCGTTGGTGCATAACGGCATGAGCTTGTTCTTCGCGAAATACCGCGAACGGTGGCCCGCCAACGCGGCCGAGGAACTCCGTTCGGCGATGAACCGAGCGCTGGGGGACGCCGGATTGCGCCCGGCGCTGCAGGCGTGGTGGAAGCCGCGGTTGGATCGCATCGCCGACTGGGTCGCGGAAACCGAGGCCGACCGCCGCGCCGCCGCCGCCCCCGTCGCCGTACAGGCCGAGGTCTCCGGCCGCCTGGAACTGGCCGCGCCCGCCGGATCGTTCCGATTGACGGGCCGCGCCGACCGGATCGAGAAGCGCCGGGACGGGACGCTTGCGATCCTGGATTACAAGACCGGCACCGTGCCGTCGCAAATCCAGGTCGACCGGGGACTGGCACCGCAACTGCCGCTGGAGGCCGCGATGGCGGAAGCCGGCGCCTTCGGGGCCGATATCGCCGGCAAGACGGCGGAACTGGTCTACTGGCATTTGACCGGCGGCGCGACACCGGCCGAGGAAAAGCGCCTCTACAAAGGCGACCCCGACGCGACCCAAGCCGGGGCGGACGATGCTCTGACCCGTCTGCGGGGGTTGATCGCGTCTTACGACACGCCGGAGCGTGCTTACCTGTCCCATCCCAATCCGGCCGAGGCGCCGCGGTTCTCCGATTACGCGCAGTTGGCGCGAGTGGCGGAATGGCTGGCGGCGGGCGAGGAGGAGTGAGGCCCGCCCCGCAAATCGATCTGCGACATACGATGGTGTTATATACGCCACGATCCCATATGCCTCTTGTCGCCATACGTCACCCTATGCCATAAGGTCCCCCGATGCCCCAGGCAACGCTCATCTTCGAAGACCGGGACGTGTTGGCCGATGGTTCGATCATTCAGATGCGCATCTGGCATGTGCCGGAACCGGTCCCACCCTCGGAGTACCGGTTCAAATACTCGCTGTTCTTCGGCTACCTCGGGGAACGGATCGTGCTGTTCGACAACGAACGGGGCAAAGGCGATCACAAGCATATACGCGAGGTCGAAACATCTTACGAATTCCTCGGCCCGGAACGGCTGATAGCGGATTTCATCGCCGCCATCGAGACAGCCATCGAAGCCGCGAAAAAGGACAACGCATGACCCAGACCCTGCAAGTTCACCTCGGCGACACGCTCGTCACCATCGGGCAGCGCTTCGTCGATGCTTGGCATCGAGCGGAACGCGGCGAACTCACGCCCGACGCTCCTGAACGGCATATCGGGTTCGCCAACTTCGAACTCTTCGCCCACATCATGACCCCGCGCCGCCTCGAACTCCTCCGCCACGTCCACCGCGACCCACCGCGCAGTGTCCGAGCGCTGTCGATCGCACTGGGGCGGGATTACCGCAGGGTGCATGAGGATGTGGAAGCACTGGTCAACGCCGGCCTGATAGACCGCCATGGCACCGCGCTGCGGGCAGATTACGATTCCGTGCGGTTGGAGACTCGGATCGCGTTGTAGGGTGGGACGATGAACCCCGCGAACCCCGTCATGGTCGGGCCTGACCCGACCACCTCAGGCCTATTGGCAAGAGTTGGTCGGGTCAGG
>CAITUP010000057.1 GCA_903895595.1 uncultured Acetobacteraceae bacterium
AGGCCAATGGGGTGCCGCCAAAAAAAACCTCGCAATTTCAACGCGCCTCAAATCGCCAGAGTTGGTCGGGTCAAGCCCGACCATGACGATGAAGAGGTGACGACCGCCATCATGAGAACTGCTGGCCGGTTTTGTTTTTTTTACGCAGATGGGCGCAGATAGGAGAGGCGGCAACGCGGTGCGGCCTGCCGGAGACGCCGAACCTGCTTTGGATTCGGTTTCTCATCTGCGCCCATCAGCTTAAAAAACCTTTGGTCGAGGAAACGGCGCTGGAACCGACATTGGATCCACGGCTGCGGATTTGTCGGTTGCGTCCAGTGTTTGTAGGATCGCCACAACGCCATCCGGCACAGCCTTCACGCGCGGGAAAGACCATGAACGATCAGGTGACCGTCGACCCTCAAACGCATCTCGACCGGCTGCAAAGCCAGGCGACGCGGCACGAAACGCCATGCGGCACCGGCCGTATGGTTTGGCATCTGTGGGATAAATCCGGCGGCGCCGCGCCCGTCGTGGTGCTGTTCCATGGCGGGGCCGGTTCCTGGCGGCATTGGGTGAAGACCATTCCGGTGCTGGTGGACACTTACCGCGTGCTGGTGCCCGACCTGCCGGGTCTCGGCGAATCCGATTTCCCGCCCGACGGCGACGATGCCTTTGCCATCGCGACCATTGTCGCCGACGGGATCGATGCGATTATCGGCAAGGACACCGGCTACGATGTGGTCGGCTTCTCCTTCGGCGGCACGATGGCGAGTTGCGTCGGCGCCCTGCGCGGCGGGCAGTGCCGGTCGGTCACCATCATCGGTTCCTCCGGCGTCGGTTCTCTGGGAACGGCGGTGAAGCTGGAGAAAGTACGGCATCTGGAGGGGCAGGAGCGTTGGGACACCCATCGCATCAACCTGAACCGCCTGATGATCGCCGACCCCGCGAAGATCGACGATTTGTCCATTGCGATTCAGGATTGGAACACGGTGCGATCCCGGTTGAAGACGCCGGCGATTTCGCGCAGCGGGGCGATCCTGACGGCGATCGACCAGCTGAAAATTCCGCTTAACGGGATGTGGGGCGAATACGACGCACCGGCCAATCCCAAGGGCCCCGAGCGGGTGGCGGCGTTGAAGGAACGGAAGCCGGATGCGGATATTCGGTTGATCCCGAAGACCGGTCACTGGGCCGCGTATGAGACGCCGGAGTTCGTGAACCCCACGCTGCTGGAAATGCTGGCCCGCACGCGGCCGTAACGCGGGAATAAGAGGAAACGACCAATGACGACAACAAGAACGGTGGGCATCGGCTCCGGCCCCGGCCCGATGTTGGGCAATGCCGGCCCGGGGATGCTCGCCGGCCTGCGGGTGATCGAAATCGCCGATGAGCGTGCGGAGTATACCGGCCTGCTGCTCGCCGGCCTCGGCGCCGAGGTGATCAAGATCGAGCCGCCCGAGGGCAACGCCACCCGCCGCATCGGTCCGTTCTACGAGGACGAACCGGGTCTGGAACGGTCGTTGTTCCATTGGAACTACAACCGCGGCAAGAAGTCCGTTGTGCTGGACATCCAAGCACCGGACGGCAAGGCGGCGATGGAGAAGCTGCTGGCCGGCGCCGATATTTTGTTGGATTCGTCGTGCGGGGCGTTGAACACCGCTTTGGGGCTGGATCGTTCGGCTTTGCCCGCCGCGTATCCGAAACTGATCGTGGCGCGGATGACGCCGTTCGGCGACGACGGACCTTGGGCCAATCTGCAAGGCTCCGACCTGATTCATCTCGCCCTCGGCGGCATCATGATGAATTGCGGCTACGATCCCGATCCGAATTTCGAATACGACACACCGCCGATCGCGCCGCAGGTCTGGCACGCCTACCACATCGCGGGCGAGCAGCTCGCGACCGGCATCATCGCCGCGGCGATCAACCGCCATCGCACCGGCCTCGGCCAGGACGTGTCGGTCGCGGTGCATGAGGCAGTCTCGAAAAACCCCGAGCTCGACATCATGCATTGGGTCATGCGGCGGGTGCCGCTGTGGCGTATGACGGCGCGCCACGCGGGCGAGCATCCGAACCATTCGCCCAGCATCGTCCATACCAAGGACGGGCGGTTTTTCATCTCCCACGGCATGGGCGCGCGGGATCTGAAGAACCTCGTGCCGTTGCTGGGTAAATACAATATGCAGGCCGACCTGCAGCCGCCGGCGGCCGATGTCGATCTGAAGGCGCGCGCGGTGCCGGGATCGTCGGCCAGCGACGAGACGCGGGCGCATATGCTCGACGTCGTGCAGCGTTTCGTGCGCGCCTGGACGTATAAGGACATGCCATGGCTGGAGGCGCAGGAGGCCGGATTGCTCTGGGCGCCTTTGCGCAAGCCGCATGAGAACGCTTTGGACGAGCATTGGCTTGCCCGGTATTCCTTCGCGGACGTCTATCACCCCGAACACGACAAGTCGTTCCGGTATCCGACAAGCAAATGGCTGGCGACGGAAACCAGTTGGCAGGTCGGGCGGCGCGCGCCGCTGCTGGGCGAGGACACCGATACGGTTCTGGGCGCGCTGGATCGGAAACCCTTCGTGCCGGCGCAGCCGAAGCCGGACGCGAATCCCAATCTTTCGAAGATGCACGGCAAGCCGTTCCCCTTGCAGGGTGTTAAAATCCTGGATTTCGCGTGGTTCCTGGCCTCGGCCGGCGGCACGCGCTTCCTGTCGGCGATGGGCGCCGAAAGCTACAAGGTGGAGTGGAAGGACAACCCCGATACGCGGTTGGCCGCCATGGCCCCCGTTGGCGGCCGAGCGGCGCGCGATGCCGCGACGGGGCCGTTAAAGGGTGTCAGCGATTTGAACATGGGCGGGCAGTTCAACAACAAGAACGCCGGCAAGCGCGGGATTTCGCTGAATATCCGCCATCCCAAGGGTTTATCCATAGCGAAAGACCTCGTACGGATATGCGACGTGGTGGCGGAAGGGTTTTCTCCCGGTGTGCTGCAACGGTTGGGGTTGGGTTACGATGTATTGAAGAAAATCCGCCCGGACATCATTTACATCCAACAGGCTGGCATGGGCGCGCATGGCGTCTACGGCCGCATGCGCACCGTCGGCCCCGTCGCGGCGGCGTTCGGCGGGCAGGCGGATATGTCGGGCCTGCCTGAGCCGGCGATGCCGGTGAGCTGGGGGTATTCCTACCTCGACTGGATGGGCGCCTACGGTTACGCGCTCGCGCTGCTGGGTGCGCTGTATCACCGGGAGAAAACCGGGCAGGGCCAGTGGATCGATGCCTCGCAGTGCGAGTCCGGGCTGTTCCTGACCGGGACCACGGTGCTGGACTGGTCGGCGAACGGGCGGGAATGGCGACGCTACGGCAATCGCTCCCCGTATAAACCGGCGGCACCGCATGGCGCTTACAAGTGCCAGGGCAAAGACCGCTGGGTCGCGATCGCCTGCTTCGATGAGACCCATTGGGCGTCTTTGTGCGCTGTCGCCGGCCATGGCGAATGGCGCGACGACAAGCGTTTTTCAACATTGGCGGACCGTCTGCACCACCAGGACGCGTTGGACGCGGCCGTCGGTGCCTGGACGGCTGGACGTACGGCGGAAGACATCATGACAGCGCTGCAAAATGCCGGGGTTCCGGCCGGCGTCTGCCAAAACGCCGAAGACCGCTGCGACAACGACCCGCAGCTCCGCCACCTGAATTGGCTGACGGAGGTCACCGGCACCAAAATCGGCACCTGGCCGATCTACGAACTGCCGATGAAGTTCTCGCGGACTCCCGCCTATGTCGGCGGCATCATCGACCGCGGCGCCCCCGGCTACGGCGAAGACAACGAGTGGCTGCTCACCTCCATGCTCGGCATGTCGAAGTCCGATGTGGAGAAACTGGCGGAGGAGGGGGTGATTTGAGCGACAAGCCGAAGGAACCGTCCACCACCACAGACCCCTCCAAAGCGGAGGGGTTGCAGGACGGTGTCGCGGAAGCGATCGTCGATTTCGAACTGGAAGGGCAAGGCGGGATGGTGCGCATTCCGCAGCCGAAGCGGAAGAAGCGGGTGGTGTTTAAGTACTGACGGTATAACGCCGTCCTGGTCGGGGGAGGGTTAAGCTGCCTTCCGCCGCCGGGTCGCCGCGATACCGGCCATGCCGGCGATCATCAGCGCGATGCTCGCCGGTTCCGGCACCGTCGTCGCCGCGTCGTAGCCGATCGCGTCCAGCGCGGTCACTTCGACGGACGCCGACGTCAGGACCGGCAAGGTGCTCGGCGTACCGTAAGCGTTCTGCACCAGCACCGGACCACCGGTCGCCCAGTCGCCGTAGTCGGCACCGTTGGCGCAGTTGTTGAAATTCGCCAGATTCGTCGTGCCGCCATCGACCGAGAAATAGGCGTTCGGCGTGCCGCCGCCGCAGGTCGAGGACGTGGAAGCGTTCGTCGCGAAGCTGCGCACCCCGGCGGAGGCGTAACGGAACAGATCCTCGGCTGCGACTTCGGTCGGCGCCGCGTTGCCGGACAGAGATGACCCGAGGCCCAGAACCTCATCGATTTCGTGTTCGACGACGGATTTGAGGTTGTAGGCGCCCGAGGTGGATCCGTTCCCCGTGGTCGTGAGACCTGTGTTCAAGCCGATGCAGCCGTCGCCGGTATAGCTGCAGAACCCCGCATAGCTGATCGCGACGCCAGGGGTATTGAAGCCGAGGGCGCGCCCGTTGGCGGACTTGAAGAGCATCGCGGCACCGCTTTGCACCGGGTTGGTGCTGCCGGTCGGCAGATTGGCCAACGCGGTCGTATCGGTCGCCGTCTTGGCGTCGGATGCCAGTTTGGTTCGGAAGGAGGAGTAGCTGGTGACGTATTCGGCGGACAGACTCGCACCGAGGCCCGAGGACATATCGTGGAACTCGATCGCGATCGTGACCGGGTCGGTGAATTCCGAAGCGTAAAACGAGATGGCGTCGGCGATGACGGTCTGGGCGGAGGCGGTCAGGCCGACATAGGTCGCGTTAATGACCAGAGCCTGCGAGGGCTGCACGGCGGCGCACAACAGCGCACCGGAAAACGCGGTCAAACCCGCGGTCCGTCGTGTCCAGGTTCCCCAACCGGTGGCCACCGTCTTCATTGTTACGTCCTTAATTATAAATGCTTACCCCGGTTAATTCAGGGCGTCGCGCCGGTCAAGGGGCGTTTCAAAAAATCTACGCGATACGCTTATACCAACCGAACTAACCACTGACGCACCGGAATTCGCCACATCGTCATGCTGACGAAGGTCAGCATCCACGACTTTCCCGTCCGCCGCGTCCAAGTCGTGGATGCCGACCTGCGTCGGCATGACGATTTACCACGCGCCGATATGTCAATGGTTAGGTCCGCTGGTATTATTCCTACAATTCGGTGACGCCCGATCCGGCTGCGAGCATATGGGCGTGGCAGGGAAGATGGAATATGATCCCGCGACGAACCGGGAGGGATTTTTCGTATGACCCATGGCTTGCGCGCGTCGACGGGCTTCGGCCGCCGCGTCCTTTTCGCCTGCGCGGTGTTGGCGGGGCTCCTGCAGCCGGCCGCCGCGGCCGAGAAAACGCTGCGCGCGGTGGTCCATGCGGATCTGAAGGTCATCGACCCGACCTGGACGACGATCTACATCACCAACCGCTACGGCTATCTGGTCTACGACACGCTGTTCGCGTACGACTCGAAGTTCCAGGCGAAGCCGCAGATGGTCGATACCTGGACCGTCAGCCCCGACAATCTGACGTACACCTTCACCCTGCGCCCCGGTCTGGTGTTCCACGACGGGCAGAAGGTGACCTCGGCCGACTGCGTCGCGTCGTTGAAGCGCTGGATGGCGAAGGTCTCCGCCGGGCAGGTGCTGGCGAAATTCGTCGGCAGCCTGGACATCGTGGATAAAGACACCTTCAAGCTGGTGCTGAAGGAACCCTTCGCCCTCGTCATCGACACCCTCGGCAGCCCGCTGACGGCGTTCATGATGCCGGAACGGATCGCGAGCAAACCCGTTAACGAACAGATCACCGAATCCGTCGGCTCCGGCCCGTTCCGCATGGTCAAGGAGGAATGGCGCCCCGGCAACAAGGTCGTGTTCGCGCGCCATACCGGCTACGTGCCCCGGAAGGAGCCGGCCGATTATCTGTCAGGCGGCAAAATCGCCAAGCTGGATCGCGTCGAGTGGCTGTATATCCCCGACGCCAACACGACGCTTAGCGCCCTGATGGCCGGCGAGATCGATTATTTCGAGGCGCCGCCGTTGGATTTCATCCGGTTGTTGAAGGACAATCCGGATTTGACGGTGCTGAATATCGACAACTTAGGCGTGCAGGGCCTGATCCGGCCGAACAGCCTCAATCCGCCGTTCAATAATTTCAAAGCGCGGCAGGCGCTGTTCTATCTGATCGATCAGCCGGAGTTCATGCAGGCCGTGGCCGGCGACGACAGCCTGTATATGCAGTTCTGCGGGGCGTATTTCCTCTGCCACTCCGCCAACGAAACCGAGATCGGCGCCGTGCGGAAGCCGGACTATGCCAAGGCCGCGGCGATGCTGAAGGAAGGTGGCTACGCCGGAGAAAAACTGGTGGTGCTGATGCCGACCGACCGGCCGCAATACGCGGCGGCGACGACGGTGCTGATCGCGGCGCTGCGCAAGGCGGGGGTGGCCGTGGATATTCAATCCGCCGACTGGTCCACGATTTCGGTCCGGCGCGCGCGCAAGGACCCCGTGGATAAAGGCGGCTGGAACCTGTTCATCACCACCCAAGGCGGGCCGGATACGGCCAACCCGATCACCAACGGCTGGTTCAACTCACGCTGCGAGGCCGCGAACAACGGCTGGGCGTGCGACCCGGAACTGGAGGCTCTGGTCGGGAAGTGGATGCGGGAAGCGGATGCCGGCAAGCGGCACACGATGATCGATGCCATCCAGGCCCGAGCATACGAATCCGTGCCGTACGTGCCCTTCGGCCAGTTCTTCCAGCCGATCGCCTTCCGCAAGAACGTGACGGGAGTGCTGGAGACGGCGGTTCCGGTCTACTGGAACATCGACAAGAAATAGCATGGCCGGTTTTCTCCTCCGCCGCATTGCGATGACCATCCCGGTAATGCTGGTGGTGGCCATCGTGGTTTTTTTGCTGCTGCACCTCAGCCCGGGGGACCCGGCGGCGATCATCGCCGGCGACAATGCCACGACCGCGGATGTCGAGATGATCCGGGTCAGCCTGGGGCTGGACAAGCCGCTGCTGACCCAGTTCGCGCTGTGGATCGGGGCGCTGCTGCAAGGCGATTTCGGGGTGTCGGTGTTCAACAAGGTCTCCGTCTGGACGCTGATCGTGCAGCGGATGGAGCCGACCTTGGCGCTGGCGGGGGTGACGATGAGTTTCGCCGTGTCCATCGCGATCCCGGTGGGCGTGCTGGCGGCGTGGAAGGCCGGCACGTGGATCGATCATCTGGCGATGGGGATCGCGGTTTTGGCGTTCTCGGCGCCGGTGTTCCTGATCGGCTACGGGCTGGTCTACGAGTTCGCACGTGTTTGGCGGCTGCTGCCGGTGCAGGGCTATACGCCGTTCAGCCAGGATTTTACGGGATTTTGGCAGCATCTCGTGCTGCCGGCGATCACCCTGGGTTTGGTTTTCGCCGCGTTGTTGGCGCGGATGACCCGCAGCACCATGCTGGATGTGCTGAACGAAGACTATATCCGCACCGCCCGCGCCAAGGGCTTGGCACCACGGGCCGTGCTGATCCGGCATGCGCTGAAGAACGCGGCGGTGCCGATCGTCACGACCATCGGCCTGGGCGTCGCCCTGCTGATCGGCGGCGTGGTGGTGACCGAGAGCGTCTTCGCCATCCCCGGTATCGGACGCCTGACCATCGAGGCGGTAACGCAGCGGGATTATCCGGTGATTCAAGGGGTTATTCTGATCGCTTCGTTCGTCTACGTGCTGATTAATTTGGCGATCGACGTGGCGTATGCGTTCCTCGATCCGCGGATTCGGTATTGATGGTGGACGTTTCCACCCCGTCATGGTCGGGCTTGACCCCACCATCTCTATCCCGTTGGCCTGAGTTGGTCGGGTCAAGCCCGACCATGACGGGGTGGTGACGGCTTGACCCTCTCCATGAAAACCATCCTCCGCCGCTACCCCCGCGTCGCGATCGGCGGCGCTTTGTTGGGCATCCTGGTCGCGCTGTCGCTGCTGGCGCCGTGGATCGCGCCGTACGATCCGATCGCGCTGAACGTCGCCCAACGGCTGCGTCCGCCGACCGCCGCGCACTGGTTCGGCACCGATGCGTATGGGCGGGATGTGCTGACGCGGACGCTGTGGGGCGGGCAGATTTCGCTGCTGATCGCGGTCTCGGTCGCCTGCCTGAGCACCGTGACCGGCACGCTGATCGGCCTCGTCGCCGGGTATTTTCGCGCGATGGATACCGTGGTGATGCGGGTCATGGACGGGCTGATGTCGATCCCCGGCATTCTGCTCGCGGTGGCGATGCTGTCGCTGACAAAGGCCAGCGTGCAGACCGTCATTATCGCCATCACAATCCCGGAAATTCCCCGCGTTGTCCGGCTCGTGCGCGCGGTCGTGCTGTCCATTCGGGAACAGACCTTCGTGCAGGGCGCCATGGCCTCGGGCAGCCGGACCTGGCGCATTCTGCTGCGGCATATTCTGCCCAACGCTTTGACTCCGATCATCGTGCAGGCGACCTACATCGCCGCCTCGGCGGTGTTGATCGAGGCGTATCTCGGCTTCCTCGGTGTCGGCACGCCGCCGGAGGTGCCGTCCTGGGGCAACATCATCGCCGAGGGCCGCAACTTCATCATGCTGGCGATCTGGAGCGTGCTGTTTCCCGGCCTGTTCCTGGGGACCATGGTGCTGTCGATCAATATTCTGGGGGATGGGGTGCGCGACATGCTCGACCCCAGGATCGCCAAACGGCTGTAGGGAGGCGCGGACATGAACCAGCTCGAACGGTTGTTGTCGCTGTGGGACCATCTCGGGCTGCGGACGGCGCATGTCGCGGTGCAGTTGCCGGTGGATATCGCGGTGCTGGCGCAGGCGCATCCGGAACGGATCGCGGGGCTGGGAATTTGCGAGGCGCCGGGCATCAATCCGGCCCCGTTGTTACCCGTTGCTGCCCGGACCGCGCTGATCGCGGGGGATCGCGGGCATTCGACGCGCATCGGCGACAACGCCGCCGCCGCGCTGCCGGGGTCTCGGCGGGCGGTGTTGGCGGATTACAGCGCCCAGGTGTGGAACGATTGCGTGTCCGACCGGACGGACGCGGTGGTCGCCGCGCTGCTGTCGTTGCCGGGGGAGGCGACGGTTTTGACGGCCAGCCCGCGCTCGGGTCTGCATGAGGGGATATCCTACGATATCCAGGGGCGCGGGCCGGCCTTGGTGCTGTTCCCGCTGATGCTGTCCGCCGCGCAATGGGATGCGGCGATGCCGGCCCTGACGGCGCATTACACCGTGATCCGGCTGGGCGGGCGGCATCTGAGCGGGGTCGCGGTGCTGGAAGGGCGGGGCGAAAGTCCGACTTACATGGGCATGCTGTTCCAGTTGCTGGAAGCGATGGCGCCAGCACCCGGTGCCTCGGTGCTGGAGGTCGGGTGCGGGTGCGGTGCCTTGATCCGCCGCGTTGCCCGCCGTCTGGGGCCGGATCGCACGCTGACCGGTGTCGATCTGAACCCCTTTCTGCTGCGGGAGGCAGCGGCGCTGGCCGAGCAGGATGGGCTGGCGGCGCAAATCAGGTTCCGGCAGGGGAATGCCGAACAATTGCCGTTCCCCGACGCCAGCTTCGATCATGCCTACAGCGTCACGGTGCTGGAGGAATGCGACGCCGATAAGGCGATGCGCGAACTCCGCCGCGTGGTGAAGCCCGGCGGCGGCGTGGGGGTGATCGTGCGCGGAATCGACATTCACCAGTCCTGGAACATGGAATTGCCGGACGCGATCCGGCGCAAGATCGAAATACCGCCGCAGTCTCTCGGCAAGGGCGGGGTGGCCGACGCGAGCCTCTATCGCCGTTTCGCGGCGGCGGGGTTTCGGGCGCTGTCGTGCTCCCCGGCGCTGGCGTCGTTCGCCTGGGACGACACGTCGTTCATTCGTTACCGGGAGGAAGCCATGCTGGCGCGTTTGACGCCCGAGGAAGCCGCCGTCTGGGACACCGCCAAGCAGGCGGCTCTTGCGGCGGGCGTGCTGTTCACCACCAATCCCTTCCACTGCGTTATGGGGCGCGTGCCATGATCCTGGTCACCAACAACGAAGGCACAATCGGCGTCCCGACCACCGCCCGCATGCTGGCGGACGGGGCAGGGGGGCTGGACGCCATCGAGGCCGGGATCCGCCTGATCGAGGCCGATCCCTCCGTCCGCACCGTCGGTCGGGGTGGCTGGCCGAATATCCTGGGGGAGGTGGAACTGGACGCCTGCCTGATGGATGGCTCCACGCTGCGTACCGGCGCGGTTGGCGCGCTGCAAGGGTTCCTGCACCCCGTCAGCGTCGCCCGCGAAATCATGCGCCGTCTGCCGCACGAGCTTCTTGTCGGCGACGGTGCCGCTCGGTTTGCCCGCGAAATCGGCGCGGAGACCGCCGATAATTTGATCGCCGATTCGAAACGCGCTTGGCAGGCCTGGTTCGACGCGGAACTGACACCCGAACAGACGGCGGCGTGGCCGGATGTGGCACTGGCGGCGTTGTGCCAGCATGCCATCGACCCGGAGGTCGGGCGCGATACCACCGTGTTTCTGGCTCAGGACTCCTCCGGCGCCATCTGCTCGGGCACCAGCACGTCGGGCTGGGGCTGGAAATATCCGGGGCGGTTGGGGGACAGCCCGATCATCGGGGCCGGGTCGTATGCCGATACGCGCTACGGCGCGGCGGCCTGCACCGGGGCGGGGGAGATGACGATCCGCTGCGGCACGGCGCGGGCAATCGTTTTGTACATGAAGAAAGGCGCCTCGGTCGCGGATGCGGTGCATGAGGCAGCGGACGATATGCGGGCGTTGAAGGGCGGGCTGATCAGCCGGGTGACGATCCATGGGATCGATACGCGCGGCAATCACAAGGTCGTCGCGGTGAATGGCGACGGCAGCAATGTCTATTGGCTGTGGGAAGGGGCGGGGGAGCCTCGGCGCTGTCCGGCGGAGGCGGCGCGGATCGGCGACGGCGTGGGGCGGGTTTCTCCGACGGCGCGGTATACGGCGGCACGAGCAGGCTGAACCAACGGAGGATCGACAGGTGCAATTCTATCTCGATGGCTACAATCCCGGCGATCCCGACATTCAGGCCGCTGCACCCGGCGGCGCGCGTCCGGCCGATTTGCCCGACACGATGGACGTGCTCATTGTCGGGACCGGGCCGGCCGGGATGCTGCTGGCCGCGCAGCTCGCGGCTTTCCCCGGCATCGCGACAAGAATCGTGGAGCGGCGCGAAGGGCCGTTGCAGGTCGGTCAGGCCGACGGCGTCGCCTGTCGTACCGTGGAAATGTTCGACGCCTTCGGCCTTAGTGCGAAACTGGTCCGCGAGGCCTATTGGGTGAACGAAACGGTGTTCTGGCGCCCGTCGCCCGAGGACCGATCGCGCATCGTCAGAACGGGACGCGTGCAGGATACGGCCGACGATCTGTCGGAATTCCCGCATCTGATCGTCAATCAGGCGCGTATGCTGGCCTACCTCGAAGACCACATGCTGAAATCGCCATCCCGGCTCGTTCCCGATTACGGTTGGGAGTTTCTGACGCTGACGGTCGAACCCGAGGGCGAGTATCCCGTGACGGTCTCGCTGGAGAACGTGAAAACCCATGCGCGCAAGACCGTCCGGGCGAAATACGTCGTGGGATGCGATGGCGCGCGCAGCCGCGTGCGGGATGCGATCGGCGCGGTGCCGCGCGGCGATTTCGCCAACCACGCCTGGGGCGTCGTCGACATGCTCGCCGTCACCGATTTCCCCGACATAAGGCTGAAAGCGGCCATTCAGTCGGCCGATGAGGGGAACATCCTGCTGATCCCGCGGGAGGGCGGCTATCTGGCGCGGTTGTACGTCGACCTCGGCGAGATCGATCCGGCGAACCGGGAGGCGATCCGCGCCATTACCCAGGAACAGGTGATCGCGACGGCGCAACGGGTGCTGCGTCCGTATACGCTGGACGTGCGCGATGTTGCGTGGTTCGCGGTCTATCAGGTGGGCCAGCGGGTTACCGATCGTTTCGACGACGGGGGAGCCGAACCGCGGGTTTTCATCGCCGGCGACGCTTGCCACACGCACAGCGCCAAAGCCGGGCAGGGGATGAACGTATCGATGCAGGATGCGTTCAACCTCGGTTGGAAACTCGCTTCCGTGCTGGACGGGCGGGCCGGGGCGGACCTGCTGCGGACCTATTCGGTCGAGCGTCACGCGATCGCGCAGGGGTTGATCGATTTCGACAAGGAATGGTCGAAGATCATGGCCTCGCCGCCGAAGGACCCCGAACACCCGGAACGCGGCGGCGTCGATCCGGCGGAATTGCAGGATTATTTCACGATGTCGGGCCGGTACACGGCCGGGGTCGGTACGCAGTATCCGCCGGCAACCAATCTTACCGCCGAGGCCACGCATCAGGCGTTGGCGCGCGGCTATCCGATCGGGATGCGCTTCCACTCCGCGCCGGTTGTGCGGCTGGCCGATGCGCGTCCCATGCAACTGGGGCACGCGGCCCGCGCGGACGGGGCGTGGCGGATATACGCGTTCGCCGATGCAACTGAGGAACGGTTTCGGGCGCTGATGGATTTCCTCGGGGAATCCGACCGGTCGCCGGTGCGGCGGTTCACCCCGGACGGGGCGGAGATCGACAGCGTCATCGATATCAGGGGGATTTTCCAACAGGGGCATCGGGCGCCTCAGGTCGAGGCGCTACCGGCGATATTGCTGCCGCGTAAGGGACAATTCGGGTTGATCGATTACGAGAAGGCCTTCACGCCGGATCTGAAGAATGGACCGGATATTTTCGACCTTCGCGGCATCGATCGGGCCGCCGGGGCGATGGTCGTGGTGCGGCCGGATCAGCATGTCGCCCACGTGCTGCCACTGGATGGGCATGAGGCGCTGACGGCGTTTTTCGGGCAATTCATGATCGGATAGCACCGTCCTCCGGTTCCGTACCGCCCCCCGAGCGCCCCCCGAGCGCCCACCGGTCGCTCGGGTCCTGGGCCAGGGCAATCGCTTGAACGCCGTCATTCGCCCCATCCGTCATCCAAGGGCTTGTCCCTACCGAAGTCACGCATCCCGCGAACGAATTCCCGATCGTCTGCGCGGCGCGCGCGTCCCGAAAAATCCGCATGGACGTGCCGGTGGCGATCATGTCTTCAACCCAGAGGTCTCTGGGACCTCTGGGTTAAACGCGGTGCTGGATCCGTTACCGACACCCAAACATAGGCCGATCGGGCATCGCAACCGCGGATGAGCGGGGTTGCCCGGGCATTTGCCCCGCCTCCGGGTTTTCATCCTTGCAGAAGGCAAACGCAGGAAGGTCGTTCCCAGGATGTGCGAACCTGGTAGAGCTTGTCCCCGAGACCAATACGGGCAGGAAATCGCGAATTTGTGCCCGTGTTGGTCCTCGGCACAAGGCCGAGGATGACGGGTTGGTTAGGCCAATTCCCCAATTC
>CAITUP010000058.1 GCA_903895595.1 uncultured Acetobacteraceae bacterium
AGAGCTTGTCCCGGGGACCAATACGGGCAGGGAATCGCGAGTTTGTGCTTGTCCTGGTCCCCGGGACAAGCCCGGGATGACGGGTTGGGTAGGCCAATGCCCCAATGCAGTGGTCCGGGGACCTTCAAGCGATTGCCCTGGCGGCTTCAGCCGCGCGGCGTGCCCATGATCGCCGCGCGCAGGCGGCGAGAAATCGCATCGATAATCGCCACGGTCACCAGCACCATCAGAATCAGGAACGACGCCTCCTGCCATTCCAGCACGCGGATCATCTCCGACAGGTACAGCCCGATGCCCCCCGCGCCGACGATGCCGATGATGGTGGCGGAGCGGGTGTTGGACTCGAAGTAGTACAGCGCCTGCCCGGCCATGACCGGCAGCACCTGCGGCAACAGGCCGAAGCGGATGCGGTCGAAGGGGCTGCCCCCAGCCGCGACGACCCCCTCGACCGGGCCTTCGTCGGCGGTCTCGATGGCCTCCGACATCAGTTTGGCGAGCGCCCCGAAATCGGTACAGGCAATGGCCAGCGCGCCGGCGAACGGCCCGAGGCCCACGACGTTGATCCAGATCAGCGCCCAGATCAGCGTGTCGACGCTGCGGACCGTATCCAGCGTGCGGCGGGTGATGAAGTGCAAAATCCGTCCGGTGACGACGTTCCGCGCGGCGAAGAATCCCATCGGCAGGGCGAAGACGAACGCCACCGCCGTTCCCAGGAACGCGATCGCCAAGGTCTGCCCGAGCGCGGCGAGGTAGACCCAGAAATGTTCGATGCTGCCGGGACTGGGGGGAAACATCTGTAGGGCGATGTCCCCGAGGCGGCCCATCCCTTTGAAGATACGCCATGGCGTGACCTCCAGAATCCCCAGGCCGGCCAGCCAAGTGACCAGAACGCCGCCCGCGACCAGCACGGTTGCCTGGCTGTAGGTTCGGGGCGGTTCCGGCAGGATCGCGGCCCGTTCGAGGAAGCTGGCGCGCAGGGCACTCATTTCGCGTCCACCAATGCGAGCAGACGATGCCGCAGCCGTTCCGACAGCATGTCGAGTATCATCACGCAGCCGACGATCAGGATCAGCATGGCGCTGACATCCTGGTAGTAGAACTTGCGGATCGCGATCAGCAGATCCTCGCCGATGCCGCCCGCGCCCACGAACCCCATCACCGCCGCACCGCGCACGTTGGTTTCCAGCCGCAGCAGAGCATAGCTGGCGAAGTTGGACAGCACCTGCGGCAGCACGCCGAACCGGACCCGCGCGAGCCAGTTGCCGCCGGAGGCCAGCACGCCCTCCACCGGGTGCATGTCGATGCTTTCCACCACCTCGGTGAACAGTTTACCCAGCGCGCCCGTGGAGTGCAGCGCCAGCGCCAGCACACCGGGCATCGGGCCGAGGCCGAATGCGACGACGAAGATCATCGCGAACACCAGATCGGGCACGGTGCGCAGCAGTTCCAGAACGCGGCGCACCGCGAGGCGAATCGCGACGGATCGGGTCAGGTTCGCACTGGCCAAAAAGCATGCGCAAAACGCGACCAGAAAGCCGGAGAACGTGCCGACATAGGCGATCAGGAGCGTTTCGCCCAACAGGCGGACCCAACGCTTCAGGCCCCAATACCAGTCGACGGGATCGGTCCACACCCGCTCGCCGGTGTCGAGGGTCAGCAGGCGGTCGAAATAACTGCCGAAGTTGCCGATCTTGTTCCAGAAGACCGCCGGATCGACTTCGGCCCCCTTCGCCGCGGCGGCCAAGGCCAGCACGAAAACCGCGATCCCCAAATACATCTGCCGCCGGCGTGCCGCTACCGCCTGATCGTAGGCGGCAGCCAGCACGTCGGCCTGTTGTTGCGGCAAAGTGGCGACGAAATGCGTCATGGACGCGGATCAGGTGGCCTTGCGGCGCAGCTTATCGACGAAGCCCACCATCTTGATTGTATCGTCGTAGGCGGCATTGTCGATCGGCTGCCAAGGCTTTCCCTTACCGTCGGTCAGGCGGTCGAATGCCGCTTTGTCCGCTGTGGGCGCATTCATGAAGGCCGCGGTAATGGCCGTCTTCAGATCGGCCGGCAGGCTGGTCAGCATGGCCGTGGGCGAATTGATGATCAGGTCGGTTTTCAGAATAATCTGGAAATCTTCCTTTTTCATCAGGGAGCCATCGGGCTTCTTCAGCATGTTTTTGGCCAGCATGCGCGTCAGGTTGGAATCGTCGTCGGCGTTCCACCAGTTGGCGGCCACGTCCACCGTCCCGTCCGCCACCGCGATCACCGCGTTTTCGTGGCTGCCGGTCACCTGCACCTTACCGAAATACTTGCCAGCTTCGTCGATGCCGCGCTTGCTGAGAGTATAGAGCGGCATGTTGTAACCGGACGTCGAGTTCGGATCGACCAGACCCAGGTTTTTGCCTTTCAGGTCTTCCAGCTTCTGGTAGGGGCTGTCGGCGCGCACGTAGAACACCGAATAGTAACCCTTACTGCCGTCGCCGTTCACATCGATCACGAACGCGTCGATCTTCACACCGGTCATCACCGCGCGGCAGAACGAAGCCGGGCCGTAATAACCGATATGGATATTGCCGGCACGCTGGCCCTCGATCACCGCGGCGTAGTCGTTGGCGACGCGCAGCGTGACCTTGGTGCCCAGGGTACGGGCCAGATATTCGGTGAACGGCGTGAAACGGTTAACGACGCCGGAGGCGTTTTCCGCCGGCACCACCGCGTAGACCAGTTCCGGAAAGGCGCTCTTCCAGGATTGCGCCATCGCGGGGGCGGCGGCCACGGAGGCGAGGCCGGCGAGCATGGTTCGACGAGCGATCATTCTGCGTTCCTTCATAACGAGGGGAGTTAGGCGGCGATGGGGTCGGCCATGAAGCCGTCAGGCGTGGCCTGGGTATCGGCGGCCCCGATCACGTCGTTGGCCTCCATGCCGTACAATTCGCGCACGGCATCGTCGGTCAGCGCCGCCGGCACGTCGTCGAACACGACCCGGCCGGCGGCCATGCCGATCAGCCGGTCGCAATAGCCGCGGGCGAGATCCAGCGAATGCAGATTGACCAGCACGGTCAGGCCGAAATGCCGGTTGATGCGTTGCAGTGCGTCCATGACGATGCGCGAGTTCCGCGGGTCCAGCGACGCCACCGGCTCATCCGCCAGCACGATCTCCGGTTCCTGCAACAGCGCGCGGCAGATCGCGACTCGCTGCTGCTGTCCGCCGGACAGGCTGTCGGCGCGCTGCGGCGCGAGCATCGCGATATCCAGTTGATCCAACGCCGCCAGCGCCATCGCTCGGTCGTCCCGGGTCCAGGCCTTCAGCGCAGCGCGCCACGTCGGCGTGTAGGCCAGGCGCCCGAGCAGGACGTTGTTAAGGACGTCGAGCCGGCCGACGAGGTTGAAATGCTGGAAAATCATCGCGCAACGCCGCCGCCAGTCGCGCAGATCGGCGCCATTCAGGGCGGTGACGTCGGTATCTTTCCACAGGATGCGCCCGGACGTGGGTTCGCCCAGGCGGTTCAGCATCCGCAGCAGCGTGGATTTGCCGGCGCCCGAACGACCGATGACCCCAACGAACTGACCGGATGGGACGGTCAGGCTTACATTATTAACAGCGTTCGTCTTCCCAAAGGTCTTGGAGACGCTTTCGAGCACCAGCATTGCCACTCCAGCTTCGTCGCGTGTTGCGCGGCGTCGTCATGGCAGAGTCGGGCGGGCTTGTTCGTTAAGGTTTTGTGAAGGGGCGTGACGGTCCTAAACCGGCACTTCCCCCGCCACGATAATCCGCTTCATGAACCGGCGAGCACCCTCGGGGTAATCGCCGTTGGCCTTGTGCATAAGGCAGCGGTTGTCCCAGATCACGATATCGCCCTGCTGCCATTTGTGACGGTAGGTGAATTCCGGCTGGATCGCGTGGCCGACCAAATCGTCGATCAGGCGGTGGCTTTCTTCCCGCTCCATCCCGACGATGCGGTCCATCCGGTTGCGGCTGACATACAGCGCCTTGCGGCCGGTTTCGGGATGCGTGCGGACCAGCGGGTGCGTCGATGGCGGGCGGGCGGCGAGAATCTCCGGCGCGATCGACCGGCTCCGCACCAGGCCGCCGCGCGCGGGCTTCATCGTGTGGACCACCCGCAGCGTGTCCAGGTAGGCGCGGCGTTCCTCGGCCAGCGCCTCGTAGGCCGCATACATATTGGCGTATTGGGTATCGCCACCCACTTCCGGCACCACGATCCCATACAGCGCGGTCAGCGCGCTCGGGCGGGCCATGAAGGTGTCGTCGGAGTGCCAGTTCGCGCCGGCCACGAGGCGTTTGCCGTCGCCGTGGACGTCGCGGTCCTCGCTGGACAAGGTGGTGACAGCCGGGAAGCCTTCGACATGCGGGATTTCGGGGCGGATTTCGGGTTCGCCGAAAATCTGGATGGCGCGCAGATATTCGGCGGTTTCCAGGTTCTGGCCGCGGATGCACAGGACCTGATTATCCCACAACGCCTGCCGCAGCGTGGCACCCAACTCCTCGGACGGCGGTTGGCGGAAATCGACACCGTCGACGGCGACCGCCATGTGGCCGCCGAGATTGGTAAATTTCAGGTCCATTGCCGTTTCCCCGTCAGTCGGCCGGCGCGGCGTCGTAGCCCTTCCAGCGGTAGATCAGCACCGATCCCGCCCAGCAAAGCACGAAGATGCCGATCACGGCAAAACCCAGCCGGTTCATGTCCTCGTTCAGCCCGGTCACGAACGACCAGACCGGGCCGTGCAGATCGAACCGGTCGGCCAGCAGGCCCAGCGCCTCCGTCCCGCCGATCAGTACCGCCACGGCGACCGAAGCGGCGGTGATCGTGAGGTTGTACCAGAGTTTACGCATCGGCCGGACATCGGCCCAACCGTAAGCGCCGACCATCAGGGCGCTGTCGGCGGTATCCACCAGGGTCATGCCGGCGGTGAACAGCGCGGGGAAAATCAGCATTTGCCAGTGCGGCATGCCCTGTGCGGACCCACTGGCGGCAATGCCCAGCAGGCCGACCTCGGTGGCGGTATCGAAGCCGAGGCCGAACAGGAAGCCGAGTGGATACATATGCCAAGTCCGCCCGATCAGCCGCATCGGACGGCGCAGCAACCAAGCCAACGGGCCCGTGGGGGCGGCGGTGGCGCCAGTACGCGCGCCGCGGAAATCGCGCCATATTCCGCGTAGAGTGACGAGATTGATGGCGGCGATGACGAGCAGGAACCCCGCGGACACCGCCGCGCCGACCGTGCCGCCGATTTCCTTCGCGCCCTCCAGCCCCGATGCGGTCGCGGCGATCGCCAGACAGGCCAGCACCACGACGGTGGAATGGCCGAGGGAGAAATACAACCCGGTCTCGACCGGGCGCTGCCCTTCCCGCATCAGCTTGCGCACCACGTTGTCGATCGCGGCGATGTGGTCGGCGTCCACGGCGTGGCGCAAGCCGAACACCCAGGCCAGCAATGCCGTGCCGAGCAACAACGGCTGCCCGGCAAAGGCGGTGTAGGCCCACGCCCAGGCAAGCACGTTGGCGGCGATCAGCCCGGCGAAAAGGACGCGCGTGTTCAAGCGCGCATCATCACGATATCGAACGTGGCCGTCTGCGAGCCGTCGGCGTTCTTCGCGGGGTCGACAATCAACAGTTCCGGCCGGCTGGCGCTGTTCAGCCACGAGTCGTTATCGTTGTACTGCCCACCCTTGAAGTACATCTGCGTGACCAGACGCTCGCTGCTGCTGTCCACGCAGAAGTGGATATGGGCGGGGCGCCAGCGGCCGGGCACCACCTGATACGGCGGCGGGCGAACGGTGGTGATGGCGTAGCGGCCCTCGCTGTCTGTGTGCAGCACGGCGAAGCCGTGGAAGGCGGGATCGAGCGCGGGCTCCGTCGTGTCGTTCGGGTGCGCGTAGCGGCCGTTGGCGTTGGCCTGCCACACTTCCACCTTGGCGTTGACGATCGGCGATCCGTCGTCGGTCAGGACGCGCCCGGACAGATGCAGCACGGTGCCTTTGGCCTTCCCGCCGTTCGTAAGATCGCCGCCTTCGATGGGCGTGTGCATGAACGGGTAGAACGGCCCCAGGATTTGCGGGGGCGTGCGGGGCAGCGTCTCGATATCGGCCATGGGGCGGTTTCCTTGTTGGGACGGCGATGCTGTAAGATGCCCGGCATGCCGACCGATGCGCAATACCGCTTTCTTGAAATCAGCCGGGTCGGACGTTTGGCGACGGCCGACGCCAAGGGCGTGCCGCATCTGGTGCCGGTCTGTTACGCGGTTATGGGCGACTCGGCTTACATCACGGTGGACGAGAAGCCGAAGCGCACGGACATCCCGTTGAAGCGGATACGGAATATCCAAGAAAACCCGGCGGTCGCGCTGACGGTGGACCGGTGGGACGAGGATTGGTCCAAGCTGGCGTGGGTCATGCTGCGCGGGCGGGCCGAGGTGCTCGACGCCGGGGACGAACACGACCGCGCGCAGATGCGGCTGCGGGAGCGGTATCCGCAGTATCGGACGATGGATATTGAGGGTCTGCCGGTGATCGCGATCCGGATTTCTCGGATTTCGGGGTGGGGGAATTTGGCGGGATAGCCATAGGACGCCCACTCGGCCGATACTCTCCGGTGCAACAGACACCGGACCACCATCATGCTTGTTACCGGCACCACCGCCATCGTCGTCATCATCGGCAACCCCATCGTGCAGGTGAAATCGCCCGGGGTGATGAACCGGTACTTCGCGGATAACGCGCAAAACACGGTGCTGGTCCCGGTGGAGATCGCGCCCGAGGGCATTCCGGCGTTCCTCGGCACGATCAAGGCCTGGACCAATCTGAAGGGAATCATCGTCACCGTTCCCTACAAGCAGGTCATGGCGCCGTTGCTGGACCGGTTGACGCCGCGGGCGCAACGGTTCGCGACGGTGAATGTGATCCGGCGCGATCCCGACGGCAGCCTGGAGGGCGAGATGCTCGACGGGGTCGGTTTTATCGCGGCGGCCGAGCGGTATGGGGTGAACCCGAAGGGTAAGTCGGGCGCGGTTGTCGGGGCTGGGGGCGTTGCCAGTGCCATCGCCAACAGCCTGTGCGAGACCGGGGCGCGCAGCCTTCGCATCCACGATCTGGATCGGGCGAAACAAAACCATTTGATCGCGACGCTGCGCAGCGCGTTCCCCGACACGGACATCGCCGCTGGCCTGCCCGATCTGGCGACAACGGACATCCTCGTGAACGGCACACCGGTGGGCATGAACGACGATCCACGCTTGCCTTTGCCCGACGCTGTGCTGGCGGGTCTGACGGCCAAGACCTTCGTCGCCGATGTCGTCACCGCCCCCACCATGACCCCGTTCCTGACGCTGGCGAAGGAACGCGGCTGCACCATTCAGACGGGGGTGGAGATGACGGAGACGCAGTTGATCCCCCTCGCCAGCTTCATGGGCGTCGCGGCCTTACGATAATCGTCGAAATATCGTTGACGGCAGGGCCGGCCGAAGATTATACGACAATCCTCGAAAGGTCGAACCGCCCATGGACACACCCCAAACCGTCGTCGCCCTCGGCGCCCTCGCGCACGAACACCGGCTCGGCATCTACCGGATGCTGGTGGAGCAAGGCCCGAACGGACTGCCCGCCGGCATCATCGCCGAACGCCTGGGGCTGGTGCCGTCGTCGCTGACGTTTCACCTGCAACACCTGCTGCGGGCCGGCCTGGTCACCCAGCGCCGGCTCAGCCGGCAACTGATTTATGCCGCCGACTTCGCCGCGATGAACGCGCTGGTCGGGTTTCTGACCGAGAATTGCTGCGGCCGCGATCAGGCCGCCTGTTGCCAAAAGGAAGCATCATGACCATCGCGATTATCGGTGCCGGCCCGGTCGGACTGGCCGCCGCCGCGCATCTGCTCGCCCGCGGCGCCACGCCTTCGGTGCTGGAGGCCGGGCCCGCCGCGGGCCATGCGGTGCGCCAATGGGGACATGTGCGGATGTTCACCCCCTGGCGCTACTGCATCGACCATCAGGCGGCGGCGCTGCTGGCGGCGTACGGCTGGACCGCGCCGCCCGAGGACGACATCCCGGATGGGAATGCGCTGGTCGCGCGCTATCTCGAACCGCTGGCCGCCGCGCTCGCGCCGTATGTGCGGTACGGCAGCCGGGTTACGGGCGTCACCCGCAAACATCGCGACAAGGTGCGGTCCGGGGACCGGGGGAGCCTGCCGTTCGTGTTGCGCGTCGCCGGTCCGGACGGGGGCGAAACGACGGTCGAAGCGCGGGCGGTCGTCGACGCCTCCGGCACCTGGTTTACCCCGAACCCCGCCGGTGCCGACGGGCTGCCCGCGATTGGGGAAATCCAGGCGGGCGATCGAATCGCCACCGGTATTCCGGACGTGTTGGGCAGGGATCGGGCGCAGTACGCCGGACGCACTACGGCGGTGGTGGGCAGCGGGCACTCCGCGCTGAACGCCCTGATCGATCTGGCCGCTTTACGAGACGCCGTTCCTGGCACACGGGTCCTTTGGATCAGCCGCAAACAGCGCCTGGACGACGCCTTTGGGGGCGAGGGCGCCGACGCGCTCGCGGCTCGGGGCGCGCTGGGCAGCCAATCGCGGGCGCTGATGAACAGCGGCGCGGTCGAGGTCGTGGCACCGTTTTTTATCGAATCCATCGGCCGTTCGGCGAATGGCGGTGTGCGGATCGCGGACGGAGCGCGGACCGTGGAAGCGGACCGGATCATCGTTACGACAGGATTCCGGCCGGATTTGACGATGCTGCGGGAGATGCGGCTGGCGCTCGATCCCTGGCTGGAGAGCGCCGCCGGCATCGGCCCGATGATCGATCCGAACCTGCACAGTTGCGGCACCGTCCGGCCGCACGGCGCCATCGAACTGGCGCACCCGGAGCCGGATTTCTACATCGCCGGCATGAAAAGCTACGGGCGCGCGCCGACGTTCCTGTTGGCGACCGGGCATGAGCAGGTCCGCTCCATCGCCGCGATGCTGACCGGCGACGAGATTGCCGCTCGGCGGGTCGAACTCGATCTGCCGGAAACCGGAGTTTGCAGTGTGGCTGGTCCGGCCGTCGCGGCGTCTTCCTGTTGCGGCGGTCCGGCCCCGCCCAAGGTGGTCTCTTGCTGCGTCGCCGACGCCGAGTCACGCTCCCAGGGGACCGGCGGATGCGGCGGCAAGCCCGCCGCTGCCAAGGAGACGGAAGCCGCATGCTGCGCGTAAAGAGATACGCAACATTAAGGGATGCGGGGGCTGCTCGTCGCCTCGGTCGTTCGGCACCGTCATCCTCGGGCTTGTCGCGGGGACCAAGACACCCGCTATTTCGCGATTTCGGGCCGGGAGCGGTCTCCGGGACAAGACCGGGGATGACGGAAATCAGGATCGCGCATCGGTCAACGATGGCGTCGGCCGAATCGATCCAATGACCCCGCGCACAAGCCGCAGCGTCGTTGTCACTACCCTCGGCGTCACGCAAACCCTGTCCTGGGGATCGTCGTACTACCTGACGGCGGTGTTCGCCGATCCGGTCTCGACCGGCCTGAACATGCCGAAATCCTGGTATTTCGCCATGGTTTCCGTCGCCCTCCTGCTCTCCGGCCTGCTCGGCCCCTGGGCCGGGCGGATGATCGATGAGCGTGGCGGGCGCGGCGTGCTGGCCGGCACCAATCTGATTTTCGCCGCCGGCCTGGTGCTGATGGGTCTGGCGCCCGGTCCGGCCGGCTTGGCGCTGGCCTGGCTTGTCATCGGCGTCGGCATGGGTTTTGGGCTGTATGAGGCCGCCTTCGCCACCGCCGCCGGCCTTTATGGACACGAGGCACGCAACGCCATCACCGGCATCACCCTGTTCGCGGGTTTCGCCAGCACTGTCGGCTGGCCGGCAAGCGCGTTTTTCATCGAGCAGTTCGGCTGGCGCGGCGCCTGCTTCGCTTGGGCGGCACTGCATGTCCTTATCGGCTTTCCGCTGAACCGGTTTTTGGTGCCGAAAGCACCGCCTCCTCCGCCGGTAGAGGCGCACACCGAAGCCGCCGGCGGCGTGTCCGCGACCATGATCGTCTTGGCCGCCGTGTTCGCCGCCACCTGGTTCGTGGCCGGTGCCATGGCCGCGCATCTGCCGCGTTTGCTGACGGCGTTGGGCGTCGCGCCCGTGGCCGCCATCGCCGCGGCGTCGCTGGTCGGGCCGGCACAGGTCGCCGCGCGCGTGCTGGAATTCACCGTGCTGCGCAAAGGCTCTCCGTTGCTGTCGGCCCGTGTCGCGGCGTTGGGACACCCGATCGGCGCCGCCGCGCTGGCGATCTTCGGCGCCCCCGCGGCGGTGTTTTTCGTGCTGTTACACGGCGGCGGCAACGGTATCATGACCATCGCCCGAGGCACCCTGCCACTCGCGATGTTCGGCCCCGCCGGCTACGGACTGCGCACCGGAATCCTCGCCGCGCCCACGCGCCTGCTGCAAGGCGGGGCGCCGTTGCTGTTCGAGCTGGTATTGAACGACTTCGGCCCCTACGGCGCGCTGGCGCTGTCCGGCGCGCTGACCGGAGCTTCGTTCCTGCTGCTGATGCTGATCCGCCCGCCGCGCGACCATGGCGCCTGACGCCAAATCCGGGCAACATCGCCGCCGATAAACGGGAGACACACCATGACCCAAGCCCTGACCGGCATCCGCGTCATCGACATGACGCATAATCAGGCCGGCCCCGCCTGCGCCCAGATCCTCGGCTTCCTCGGCGCCGACGTGATCAAGCTCGAGGAACCGAAAGGCGGCGACGTCGCCCGCACCAACATGCGCGACAAGGCCGACAGCGACAGCCTGTTCTTTCTTATTCTCAATGCCAACAAACGCAGCCTGACGCTGAATTTGAAGACCGAGGAAGGCAAGGCGCTGTTCAAGAAAGTCATCGCCGAGTCCGACGTGCTGCTGGAGAATTTCGGGCCCGGCGCCCTGGATCGTTTGGGCCTCGGCTACGACGTGCTGAAGGAGCTGAACCCTCGGCTGATCTATTCGACGATTAAGGGTTTCGGGACTTACGGTCCGTACAGCGGGTTCAAGAGTTTCGAGCCGATCGCCCAGGCCATGGGCGGCGCGATGTGCGTCACCGGCTACGCCGACGGGCCGCCGACCTTCAACTTCCCGGCCATCGGCGATTCCGGCACCGGCATGCACATGGCCATTGGCATTCTCGCGGCGCTGCAGCAGCGTCACGCCACCGGGCTGGGTCAGCATGTGGAAGTGTCGATGCAGGACGCAGTGGTCAATCTCATCCGCGTGAGCCTGCGCGATCATCAGCGCATGGGGCACCCGCCGGTCCGCTCCGGCAACCAGTTGGGCCGCACCGTGCCCGGAACGACGTTCCTGTGCGCGCCCGGCGGGCCGAACGATTACGTTTACATCTTCTGTCAACCGCAGATGTGGAAAGGGCTGATCGGAGCGATGGCCCGCCCCGACCTCGGCGACGATCCCCGCTTCGCCACCCCGGACGCGCGCTGGGAACATCGCGCGGCGCTGGAAGCGATCGTGACCGGATGGACCATGCAACGGTCCAAACACGAGGTGATGCGAATCCTCGGCGACGCCGGCGTGCCCTGCGGCGCCTGCCAGGACACCGGCGAGATACTGGCCGATCCGCACCTGCGGGAGCGCGAAATGATCCTGGATATCGATTATCCGACGCGCGGCGTGTACCAGACGGTCGGTTCGCCGATCAAACTATCCGCCTCGCCCGCCAACGTAACGCGGCCGCCGCTGTTGGGCGAGCACACGGCGGAATTGCTGGGGGAATTGTGCGGTGTGGGCGCGGAGGATGTGAAGAAGCTGCGGGACAGCGGGGTGGTGTGAGGACGGTTCATCCGCGACCGTCATCAGCAGTTCTCATTTTGCCATTTTGTTCCGCATACCCGTCATGGTCGGGCTTGACCCGACCAACTCAGGCCAATGGGGGGTACCGCCAAGAAAACCTCTCAATTTC
>CAITUP010000059.1 GCA_903895595.1 uncultured Acetobacteraceae bacterium
AGAGCTTGTCCCGGGGACCAATACGGGCAGGGAATCGCGAGTTTGTGCTTGTCCTGGTCCCCGGGACAAGCCCGGGATGACGGGTTGGGTAGGCCAATGCCCCAATGCAGTGGTCCGGGGACCTTCAAGCGATTGCCCTGCACCTCGGCTATGGCCACGTTAGTCGAGCAAGTTCAACGCTCGGCCTAACGCCGCAACCGCCCCACCCCCAGCATCGCCGCGCCGGCCAGGAGCCCCCAGAACGCGCCGCTGACCCCCAGGAATCCTTGTCCCGAGGCGGTCACCAGGAAGGTGACCAACGCTGCCTCCCGCCCCTCGGTCGCCGAAACCGCGCCGAGCAGCGCCGATCCGAAGGCGCCGAGCAGTGCCAGACCGGCCACGGCCTCGATCAGCACGGGCGGAGACGCCGCGATGAAGGCCGTCGCCGCGCCGGCCAGCAGGCCGAACACGATGTAGCCAAGCCCCGCTACGACGGCTGCCCAGTAGCGCTTCGCCGGATCGGGATGCGCGTCCGGCCCGGCGCACAACGCCGCCGTGATTGCCGCGAGGTTCACCGCATGTCCCCCGAACGGTGCCCCCAGCACGCTGAACACGCCCGTCAGCACGAACAACGGCGAGGCCGGGGGCCGGTAGCCATTCAGATGCAACACTGCCATGCCGGGAATATTCTGCGACGCCATGGTCACCAGGAACAGCGGCACGCCCAGCCCGATCGCGGCAGCAAACGTGAACACCGGCCGCACCAACACCGGCGCGGGCCAGAGCGAGCCGGACATCGCCGGCATCCCCTGCATCGCGATCAAGCCGACCACGACCAGCACCGCCGCCGGCACCGCGTATAAACGCTTGAAATGAAATACCGCCGCCCAGACCAGCACGACCGGCGCGGCGAGCATCGGCACGCTGCCCATGGCCCGTACCGGCGCTAAACAAAGACCGAGCAACACGCCGGCCAGCATGGCGTTGGCCAACGGTGCGGGAATGCGCTCCACCGAGCGGCCTAGCGGGCGGAACAGGCCGGCGAGGACGATCAGGGCGCCGCAGATCAGGAAGGCGCCGACCGCGACCGGGAATCCGCCATCGGGCGCGCCGGACGTTGCCAGAAGCGCCGCGCCGGGGGTGGACCACGCGCAGCTGATCGGCTGGCGGCGCCACAGGCTCAGGATCGCTCCGGCGGCGCCCATCGCGATCGCCAGCGCCATCAGACCGGATGCCGCCTCGGCTCGTGTCGCGCCGACCGCGATCAGCCCTTGCAGCACCACGGCGAAGGACGAGGCGGAGCCAACGAACGCGGCCAACAGCCCGGCGGCGACGGCCTGCACGGGATCAGCGGTGGACGATCGAAACCGGCTCGTGCACCGGGTCCGAGGTGAGGAAGCCCATCCGGTCGTCTTCCAGCACCAGACAGGTCATCGGCCCGCCGAACACCGCGCCCGTATCGATGGCAATGCGGTTGTGCTTCACGACCGCATGCTTCACCGGCGTGTGGCCGTGCACCACGACGGCACCGAAGTCGATTTCCGAATACAGAAACGGCTGACGCATCCGCAGCATGTCGTCTCGTGCCTGCTGCTCCAGCGGCGTGCCTGGGCGGACACCGGCGTGCACGAAGACGTACCCGCCCTCCCGGTGCATCAGCTTCAATCCCCGCAAGAACGCGATGTGCTCGGGTGGGATGTGCGCGGGCCAGCTTTCGCGGGGCGAGTCCGGATCGACCCCATAGCTTTCCAGCGACGGCCGCCCGCCGGCAAACAGCCAGTCGGTGGCAGCGGCGCGTTCGCCGGACAGAGCCTCCAGCATGGTGTTCTCGTGATTGCCGAGCAGATTGACGGTTGCGACGCCTGGGATGGGCGATCCGGCGGCAAGGCGGGCGAGCACGCCGGCGGTGTCCGGCCCGCGATCGACGTAGTCGCCGACATGCACCAGCACCGGTTCGGGCACCGGGCGCGCCGCCAGATCGGCCGCGATTTGGGCGTGCAGCGCGTCCAGCTGCTCGGCACAGCCATGGATGTCGCCGATCGCGTAAACGCGGCGGCCGGCGGGCAGAGAAGCGGGGGCTTGGGTGAATTCGATCATGGTGCGAGCCGCTACCAGCGGCGGGCCGGGTCAGGCAAGAGGGACATCGCCCTCACGGACATAATCAGGCCAGATCGACCGCGTGGCGCATCAGGTCGACCAGCGCGCAGTGGCGCAGCGCGCCTTCCTCGGTCGCGCGCATGACCACACCGGGAGCGGCCTTGTGTTCCAACGCTTCCTGCCAGCGCGGCGCGCACAGGCACCAGCGGTCGCCGGGTTTCAGCCCATCGAACCCGAATTGCGGCTGCGGGGTGGACAGGTCGTTGCCGATGCCCTTGCTGAATTCCAGAAATTCGGCGGTCAGGACGACGCAGACGGTGTGGCTGCCGACATCCTCCGGCCCCGTCTCGCAGCAGCCGTTACGGAAGAAACCCGTTAGCGGCGTGGTGGAACAGAGTTCGAGCGGCCCGCCCATGACGTTGCGGGGCGGACGGCGGCCTCGGCGCGGGGTGGAGGATTCGTCGAACGGCATCGGTCGCGCTCCTGGCGGGGGCGGGGTTAGCAATACGAGTATATGCGAACACGGTCGGGTTGGAAGGTGGCGATTGATCGTTCGGTGGCATAAGCGGCGGCATTCATGCAGCCCATCGGCCCGACCCAAACCGCCTTGCCCGAGGCAATGGGCGATCGGTTGCCCGAAGGCCAGCGCCCGGTATTGCTGTCGCCGTCGCAACGCGCGACGATGCGCCCGAACGTCTTCCAAGGAACGAAGTCCATCAGCCGCGCGAAAAGCGTCTTGCCGGTGTTCATCGGAGACTCCAGGGTGTTGGGGTGAGTCCTCCGCTGACACGCCATTCACGCACATCCTTACCCGAGCCGTTCCGTCCGCCCCCGCACCCGCTCCCGGTGCAAATTATATAACCCCGCCGCCGCGACGATCGCCGCGCCCACCAAAGTCGTCACCGACGGAACCTCTCCGAACACCACGAACCCCGCCGCGCCGCCCCAAATCAGCATCGTGTATTCGTAAGGCGCCAAAGCCGACACCGGCGCCAGCCCATACGCCAGCGTGAACACGCAATGCGCCAGCCCGCTGGAAATCCCCAGGAACGCCAACGCCAGCCAGACCGTCGTGCCGCCGATATCGCCCAGCGGGAACATAAACAGCAGCACCACCCCCGCCGCCGCGTGGGAGACCATGAGCCAGAACGCCTGACACTCCGGCGTTTCGGTCAGCGACAATTGCCGCGCCATGATGCGAGTGACGGCCATGGTGAAGATGCCGGTCATCAGCAGCGGCAGCGCCGGGTTCCACAGGTCTCCCCCCGGGCGGAGCATGACCAGCACGCCGGAAAACCCCACCAGCGTGGACAGGATGCGGCGCCAGCGGATGCGTTCCCCCAGCATCGGGATCGCCAGCAGGGTCATGATCAACGGCGCGGTGAAGCCCAGCGCGTAGGTGTCGGCCAGCTTCATGTGGCGCCACGACAAATACCAACTCGTCGAGGTGAACGACGACAGTGCCGCTCGGGCGAACACCATTTTCCAGCGGACGGGGATGACGCGGCGCCAGCCTCCGGTCCGGCCGCCCCAGGCGGTGACGGCGCCGACCGCCATGGCGCCGAACACCCCGCGCCACAGCATCGCCCAGGCGACTCCGGCGCCGAGCACGGCCCATTTCGCGGCGGCGTCGCCGATGGACAGGACCATGTAGGCAAGCGCCACCATTCCGATTCCGCGCACGGTATCGGCGGCGTTGTCTGTCAGTACGCGTGCGACCGGCACGGCGATTCCTCTCAAGCGTCGCGTGTCCCTTGCCGGTAAAGCTTCAGGGAGGCAATCGGGTTAGGCGGGCATCCGCCGGATCTGGTGCGCTCGTCCGATACGCGCGACCTCCGGGTCGTGGCCGGCGATAACGCGCACGCCTTCGTCCAGGCGGGCGACAATGTTCGCTTGATTGCAGCCCTCCAGGAACGCAATGCCGTTGCGCTTGCAGGCGTTCAGCACCTTGGCGCGGGCGGCGAGCATCACCGGCGGGTAGGGATCGCGCATGATGGTGGGTGAGCCGAGCGACAGGCTGAGATCGCCGGGTCCCATTTCGGCGAAGCCGAGGCCGGGGACGGCGCAGATGGCGTCGGCGTTGGCGATCCCCTCCGGGCTTTCCAGTTTGACGCCGAGTAGAAGCTCGCCATGGGGGTTTAGGGGCCAGGGGTCGCAGCGGTCCATGTAGTCGGGTTGGGACAGGCCCCAGATGGGGGCGGCGGTGTTTTCGGAGCCTCGGCCACGGGTGCCGATGCCCAGCAGACCGGGGGCGGCCGGGGGGCGGATGGCGCCTTCCAACCGGTCGGAGGGCGACGGCAGTGAGAGATCGACGCCTTGCGGATGATGCGGGTAGCGGCATGATTCGACGAAGGCGCGAACCGCGTCCACGGTTTCAGCTTGGCACAGCAGGATGCCATGGACGCCGCGCGCCAGGATCTGGCGGAACTGCCAGGCGTTGAAGCGGACATTGGCCTCGTCGGTGCCGTTCACCGGGGCCTCCACGATCACCGCCGGGGTGCGGTGGCCGGATCGTGTGGGGCCAGCGTCCACCATGCCGCGGAGGTATTCGGCGAGGCCCGCCATGTCGAACGATCCGTGTTCCATGCCGACATTCATGTAATCCGCCCAGGTGGCGGCATCGATGCGGCCTTGCTCGTAGGTCAGGACGTGGCCGGAGTGCGGGCCGTCGTAATAGATCGCCTGCCCGGCCTCCAGCAGCGCGATGGTTCGGTTGATGCGGTTTGCCATGGAAAGTTCCTTTGCCGGCGGACCGGGTCCGTGCCAGTTTGGACCCAATGCAACAGGGAGAACGATAACCATGAATGTCCTATTCCGCGCCATACCGTTGGTGCTGACGATCGGACTGCTGCGGGCTTCGGGTGCCCAGGCGGTGGATTTGAAGATGCCGGAAATGAAGATGCCGGCGATGCTGAAGAAGGCGGATATCGCACCGCAGATCGAGGCCGCGAACAAGGCCTGGCTGGCCGCCTACGCGAAGGGCGACGCGGCGGCGCTGGCGGCGCTGTATACCGACGATGCCACGGTGCTGCCGGCCGGTGCCGATATGGTGACAGGGCATGATGCCATCCAGAAATTCTGGACCGCGACCATCGCCAGCGGGCTGAAAATCACGTCGTTGACGACCGTTGGGCTGGAGCAGCATGGCGCCATCGCGCGCGAAATCGGCCGGGTCACCGCCGAGACCGTGGGACCGGACAAAAAGCCCGTGCAGATGGACGGCAAATACGTGGTGTATTGGAAGGAAGCGAAAGGTGCCTGGAAGCTCGACACCGATATTTGGAACATGAACAAGTAGCCGCCGATTGACAGGCGGGGGGCACGGCTTACAGGTTCGTGGCAATAGCCTTTGTCCAGGAATCCCCGATGACCCCCACCCAATACAAGCCCGTCGATGTTCTCGTGATCGGTGCCGGCAATGCCGCCGCCAATGCCGCGTTGGCGGCGCATGAGGCCGGTGCCTCCGTCGCCATGCTGGAAACCGCGCCCGAGGACGCGCGCGGCGGCAATTCCGCGTTCACCGGGGGCGCGTTCCGCTTTGTGTACGACAGCGTGGACGATCTGCTGGCGCTGGACCCGTCCATCGCGGATTTGGACCTGTCGTCGATCGATTTCGGCACCTACACGGAAGGCCAGTATTTCGACGACATGGGGCGGCTGACGGATTACCGCTGCGACCCCGAACTGACCGAGGTGCTGATCGGCGGGTCGTATCAGTCGGCGCTGTGGCTGAAGAAGCACGGGGTGAAATTCCAGCCGGCGCTGGGGCGTCAGGCGTTCAAGGTGGATGGGAAATTCAAATTCTGGGGCGGGTTGGCGTGCCACATCCATGGCGGGGGCGCGCATCTGGTGGCGACGCTGCATGCCACACTGATCAAGACCGGCATTCCGGTTTATTATAATACGACCGGGTTCCAACTGCTGCACGACGATGCCCGCATCCAGGGCGTGCGCGTGCGGCACAAGGGGCGGGTGCACGATCTGCACGCCAAAGCCGTCGTGCTGGCCTGCGGCGGGTTCGAGTCCAATCCGGAAATGCGCAGCCGCTATATCGGGCCGAACTGGGACCTCGCGAAAGTGCGGGGCACGCGGTTCAACCAAGGCTACGGGCACAAGATGGCGATGGATATCGGTGCGGCGCCGTACGGGCATTGGTCGGGCGCGCATGCGGTGCAGTGGGACATGAATGCGCCGCCCTACGGCGATCTGTCGGTCGGCGATCAATTCCAGAAGCATAATTATCCGTTCGGCGTGCTGCTGAACGCCCGTGGGGAACGGTTTTTGGACGAGGGCAAGGATTTTCACTCCTACACCTACGCTGCCTACGGGCATGAAGTGATGAAGCAGCCGGGCCTGTTCGCGTGGCAGGTGTTCGATTCCAAAATCAACGATCTGCTGCGCAGCGAATACCGCATCCCCCGGATTACCAAGGAGACGGCGAATACGCTGGAGGAACTGGTCGGCAAGCTGACCGGGGTCGATCCGGTGGCGGCGCTGGCGACGTTGAAGGCGTTCAACGATGCGCCTCGGCCGGATGTGAAATTCAACCCGAATATCCACGACGGGCTGTGCACGATCGGGATTCCGTTCCCCAAGACCAACTGGGCGCAGAAGCTGGATACGCCGCCGTATCATGCGTACGGCGTGACGGCGGGCGTGACGTTCACGTTCGGCGGGCTGAAGGTTTCCACCGAGGCGCAGGTGCAGGACACCAACGGTGTCGGCATCGACGGGCTGTTCGCGGCCGGCGAAATCGTCGGCGGGCTGTATTATCACAACTATGGCAGCGGCACCGGGCTGGTGGCGGGTGTGACCTTCGGGCGCATCGCTGGCGGCGGCGCGGCGGCTTGGGCGAAAGGGCTATGATCATGCGTTGGATTGCCGTTGCCGCGACATTGCTGTTCGCCCCCGCGGTTTGGGCCGCGTCGTGCCCGGAACCGCGCCAGATGGACGGGTTCAAAACCTGCGCCGACGTGGCGAAAGCCGAGGCGGAAGGGGCGGTCGTGGTGTATTCGCCCGATCCGGAAACCAATCAGGCGTCGCTGATGGCGGCGTTCCAGGCGGCGTTCCCCAAGATCAAAACGAATTATCTGCGGCTGCAGACCGGGGCGCTCTATGCCAAGCTGATGGCGGAGCGGCAGGCGAAAACCTACACCGCGGACATCCTGGTGCTGACGGACATGACCTTCACGCTGGATTTCCAGAAGCGGAAGGGCTGGATGCAATATGTGTCCCCGGAAACCGGTGCCTATAAACCGGAGTATAAAAGCACGCCGGAGGGGCAATATATGTGGGGGGCAGCGATCATTTCCGGCATCGCCTACAACCCGACCACGGTGAAGGCCGCGGATGCACCGAAAAGCTGGGCCGATCTGACCAATCCCCGCTGGAAGGACGCGATCAACGTCAAGGTCTCCAACGCCGGAACGCAGCACCAGGTGTGGTATCTGATGCGGCGTATCCTGGGTGAGACCTATTGGCCCGAATTCGCCAAGCTGAACCCGCGCGCGTTCGATTCCTATGTGCAGCAATTCGACCGCACCGTCAGCGGCCAGGATATGGTGATCGAGAACGGCCAATATTCCGGCTATCTGCAATACAAGGCCAAGGGCGCGCCGATCGAATTCGTTTTCCCGACCGAGGGGGAAATCGTCACGCCATCCATTTTCGGCGCCGTGAATGAGGCGCCGCATCAGGAAGCGGCGAAGCTGTTCATGGACTGGTTCATGGGTGCGCCGGGCCAAACCGCCTATGTCAAAGCGTCCGCGCTGCATTCGTTACGCGCCGACGTGGCCCCGCCCGCGGGCGGCGCGCCGATCACCGCGTTCAAGCTGCTGGTCCCCGAGGATTGGGATGCGTTCCTGAAGACGCACAGCCAGTTCGTGAAGGAGTGGAACGCTATGGTCGGCATGCGGTAGCGCGCATTCGACAAGGGTCGCTTGCCGCGGGGTTCGGTAACAGACGTTCGGCCGTCGCCATATGCGGCCCCCCCTACCGACACCGGCTGTTTCCAGTCAGCCGGAAACCGCTCTAAGCTCCTCAGCGGACCTGGAATAACGGGCCGCTGGGGGCGCGTCGATGGCAAATCAATCCTGTGTCCGGCGTATAGCCGGCTTGTTCGTGGCCAGCCTGCTGGCACTGGCGCAGCCCACACGGGCGGACAGCATGTGCGACGATGTGCAGCCGACACCGCAAATCCCGACCGATCTCGCACTCTGCGCCGAACTGGCCCCGATCGTCCGCAAGCCCAGCGCCCTGCCGCTGGCGCAGTACGAGACGAAGCTGAACGATTTCCTTGGCAATATGTGCTACCGGGATTTCAATTCCGGCTGGAAAATGGACAAGTCGGTGCGCGACACCGGCCCGTTCACGGCGACGCTGGCCAACGGCAAATGGACCGGCACCTACAATGGTACCCATGCCCCGGTGGTGGTCTGGTACTCCAAGGACATGATCGACTGGCTGCATGCCAACCGCCCGTCCGACGCCGCGAAAACCCCCGCCAATCCCGCCCCGATCCCGGATGGCGCGATCATGGTCAAGGAGATGTACAGCCCGGCGCCTGCCTCTTCCTGCCGGGTGCCCGACTTGCTGACGCTGCGCCCGAACACGCAGGGGGTGGCGATCATGGTGCGCGACAGTGCCGCGGCGCGCGACGGCTGGTTCTGGGGCGCACTGGATTGGGCCGGCTACGCGCCCGACTATCCGCCGTCGCCGAAGAACACCCCGTCGCAGTCCGGCTTCGGGCAGTATTGCCTGAACTGCCATGCCTCGGCCCGCGACAACCAAACGTTTGCCAGTTTGAACAATATTCAGGGGGAACCGGGGACGTTCGCGACATTCCTCAGTCAGGACTTCTTCAAGACGCAATCGGGCGAGATCCGCACGCAATTCAGCCCGATGCTGCAGCATGAGAAAATCCGCCTCGGCGGCAAAACCCCGGAAACCTCGTTGGTGGCGAATGCCGGGTTCCTGAAGGCGTTGGGCGTGCTGAACCTTCCGTCGCAGTCCTTCGACCATGTTTGGATTCCCGGCGCCGGTCCGAACGCCGCCAGCACCTTCATCACATCCGACCAATGCGTCGGCTGCCACACCGCGGGCGGCACCGGGCTGCAATACGATATGACCGTTCCAGGGCCGATGGTGGCCAACCCCACGCCGAACGGTCCCACCGAATTGATGGTCAATCTGTCGCCCTATGGCACTTGGCGCACCAGCCCGATGGGGCTGGCCGGCCGCGATCCGATTTTCTACGCACAGATGGCCAGCGAAACCCAAACCTTTCACCCCCAGGCAGCAGCCGAGGTTCAAACCACCTGCTTCGGCTGCCACGGCATTCTCGGCCAGCGCCAGTTCTCCATCGACAAAGCCGCGGGGGACTCTTGCGACGGCTTCACGCGAGAGACGGTGGACGCAGTCCCCTACCCAGCCGGCAATCCGCTGGCCGGCCATGCCAGCTACGGCGCCTTGGCGCGCGATGGCGTGTCCTGCACCGCCTGCCACCGCATGGTGCTGGGGCAGGAAGCCACGGCCAAATTCCAGAACGCACCGCAGAACCGGTGCGTCGCGCAGCGCCAACAAGCGTTGAACCCGGACAACACCGGCTTCGCCCGCACCTTCACCGGCAGCTTCCTCGTGGGCGCCGATACCGAGCTCTACGGCCCCTTCAAGGACCCCAAAATCAAGCCGATGCAGCACGCGCTCGGCATCACGCCCGCCTATCACACGACCATTACCAGTTCGGAGATGTGCGGCACCTGCCACACGGTCCATCTGCCGGTCATGCAAAACGGCAAGACCATCGGGCATACCTACGAGCAGACGACGTATCCGGAGTGGGCGTTCAGCGCCTACCGCACCGGCAGCACGCCCGATGGTCCCCTGCCCTCCGGCGCTGGCGCGACGCCGAAATCCTGCCAGGACTGTCACATGCCGAAGACCGACGCGGCGGAGCAACCGTTCCGCAGCAAGATCGCCGGCATTCAGGAACATTCGAACTTCCCAGCGGTCGAGAACGGTCTGCCCGCCGCCGACATCGATTTGCCCACGCGGGACGGTTTCGCCCGGCATACGCTGGTGGGGCTCAATATCTTCCTGATCGACATGGCAAAACAGTTCGGCAGCGTGCTGGGCATCGCCACGCAGGACCCGATGATGGGCAGCTCCGGGGTGCCGCCACTGACGTTCACCGGCCAGGCCATTCTGGATCAGGCGTCGATGGCCACGGCATCCATTACCATCCCGTCGGTGAAAATCGCGGGCGACGCGCTGGAGGCGACCGTGAGGGTTGTCAACAAGTCCGGCCACAAGCTGCCCTCGGGCGTTGGGTTCCGGCGGGCATTCGTGGAGTTCCGCGTGACCGATACGGACGGCAAGATCGTGTGGCAATCCGGCCGCACGGATGAGGCTGGGGTGATCCTCGACGGCAACAACCAGCCGATTTCGGGCGAGATGTGGTGGCAAACCGATTGCGCGGGGCGGATCGAGGGGCAGCCGCACCAGCCGCATTATCAGGTGATTTCCCGCCAGGATCAGGCGCAGATCTATCAGGAACTGACGACCGCGCCGCCCGCCGTCGGGCCGGCGCAATGCGGCCCAGCGGCAAAACCCACGGGGGCGCTGACCACCAGCTTCCTGTCGATCTGTGCCAAGCTGAAGGACAACCGGTTGCTGCCGGACGGATTCCTGCCACTGCCTGAACGCAAGGCGATTTCACGGGCCCTGGGGGCGAAAGAGGATATGGCGGAGGATGCGGGTGCGGTCGGTACGGGCGACGATCCCGACTACAAGACCGGCGGCGGCGATACGATCCGGTATCGTATTCCGCTCGCGGACATCGCGCCGGCGAAGCCGGCGAAGGTGGAGGCGGTGTTCTATTATCAGGCGACGCCGCCCTACTTCCTGCAGGACCGGTTCTGCACGGCGAAGGGCACCGACCGCGACCGGCTGGCGTATTTGTCCAACGCGTTGCAACTGAAAGGTACCCAGGCCGAAAACTGGAAGCTGCGCATGGTCGCCACGGGGCCGGTCGCGGTGGCGCCATGAAGCGCGTGCTGTTCGCATTCGTTCGGCTGCTGACGTCTCCTGTCCGGGCCTGCGAACACCCGCGCCAGATGGATGTACTGCGGGCCTGCGCCGATGCGGACGGGGGCGCTTTATGCGCGTTTGTCGGCGGAACGGCAGGCCAAAGCCTACCTGCCGGACAGGTTGGTGAAGGCCGAGGACGCGCCGAAAAGCTACACCGACCTGCTGAACCCGCTCTGGGCCGACGCGATCGATACGAAGCGTCCCACTTCCGGCTTGCAGCATTTGGCATGGTACACGCCGCGCCGCCGGGCGGAGAGCCTATCGGTGCTTTTACACAACCGGTTCCCGACGATGGGGAGGTATTTATGAAAACGCACGCCCAATTCGTCCAAGAGTGGAACGTCATGATGGGGATGAGATGACCATGCGTTTATTGTCGTTCGCGTTTGCGTTGTTGCTCGCGGTGCCCGCCTGGGCGTGCGATCGTCCGCGCCAGATGGACGGGTTCAAAACCTGCGCCGATGTGGAAAAGGCCTTCAAGGAAGGGGCGATCGTGCATTACTCGCCCGACCCGGAATCGGAAATGGCCAATTATATGGCCGCGTTTCATAAGGCGTTTCCGCAGATCGAGACCAATTTCATGCGGCTGCAAACCGGCGCCCTGTATGCGCGCCTGCTGGCCGAACGGCAGGGGAAATCGTATCAGCCCGATACGCTGATTCTGACGGAAATCGGCTTCGCGATGGATTTCCAGAAACGCGGCGGCTACCAGCATTATATGTCGCCGGAAAGCGCGGCGTATAAGGCCAGCCAACAGAGCAACCCGCCGGGCTATTACACCTGGGACAACGTCATCGTCGCCGGCATTGCCTATAATCCCAACCTCGTGAAACCCGAGGACGCGCCGAAGAGCTTCAAGGACCTGCTCAACCCGCTCTGGACCGATGCGGCCAATACGAAACTATCGACGTCCGGTCTGTCGCATCTGGCCTGGTATGCCATGCGCCGGCGGTACGGCGACGATTTCTGGCAGAAGTTCGGGGGGTTGCGGCCACGCGGTTTCGATTCCTATGTGCAGCAGTTCGATCGGATGGTCAGTGGCCAGGACAAGGTGGTCGCGAACGCGCAATATTCCGGGTATTTGATCGCGAAGGCCAAAGGCGCGCCGATTTCCTTCGTCATCCCCGAGGAAGGGATGCTGGCGATCCCCGGCGTCATGGGCGTGGTGGATCATGCACCGCACCCGGAGACGGCGAAGCTGTTCCTGGACTGGTACCTCGGCGTGCCGGGTCAGACGATCATGGCCAACACGATCAAGAATTATTCGGCACGGTTGGATGTCGCACCGCCGCCCGGCGGCGTGCCCATCACCGATTTCAAATTGATCGTCCCGGACGATTGGGATGCGTTTCTGAAGACGCATTCTCAGTTCGTGAAGGAATGGGATAAGATGGTGGGCATGCGGTAATCGCATGGGGGCGGCAAATAGGTAGATATACGCAGTCATATTGCGATCCAAACAATCGTCCCCATGTCATGTCCTGGATACGGGCTGCGTCTTCCGCGCAGCCGCACCAGGAGATTCGTGCCATGGACAAGAACCGGATTATCGGCGCCGCCAAAGAAGCCAAAGGCGCGGTGAAGCAAGCCATCGGGGCGGCAACGGGCGACGCGAAATTGCAGGCCGATGGCCGAGCGGACAAGGTCGAGGGCAAAGTGCAGAACGCGATCGGCGGACTGAACGACGCCGTGCGCGATGCGCTGAAGCGATAACACCCAACACCCCGAACCAACGGAGGCTGTCATGGGCCTGATATTATTCATAGTCGTTATATTCCTGATCTTCGGCGGCGGCGGTGGCTACTACGCTCATAGCCGTTACGGTGGCGCCGGTCTCGGCGGCGTGCTGGGAACGCTGCTGATCATCATGCTGCTTTTCTGGCTGCTCGGCGGCGGGATGTATTACCGATGAACGGTTTGACAATGGGCGGCGTCGCCCTGGTGTTGCTCGGGCTGGCGGCGCTCGCCATTCCGGTCTTCACGACGCAGCAAACCAAGGAGATCGCCCGGATCGGCGATCTGAAAATCCAGACCACGGAGGACAAGTCCTTTGCCGTGCCGCCCTTGGTGGCCGGCGGCGCCGTGGCCCTGGGGCTGGTGTTGATTGGGGCAGGTGTCTACCGGCGGGTATGACGGTTCAATCGCACCCGGCGCTAAATTTTCGGGGCTTGCTAATCTTGAATTAACCACCGCTCCTTAGGGTGACGAAGCTGGCCGGCAACAGGTCCCGTGCCGGCTTCAACTCATACCACCCGAACTAACCACTGACGTACCGGAATTCGCCACATCGTCATGCTGACGAAGGTCAGCATCCACGACGTTCTTGGTAGCAGCCAGCAAGTCGTGGATGCCGACCTGCGTCGGCATGACGATTTACCACGCGCCGATATGTCAATGGTTAGGTCCGCTGGTATCAGACGCTCCGCCGTATCTGACGGCCTTCGTCTGCTTCGAACGATTATTTCGGAGATCGGACGCATCGGCGTCGAGATCGTTATCGGGAAGCGCTGGGATCGGGGCACTGCAATCCGAGCCGCGCGAAACTATCGGCTGCCGCCTCACTTCTTTATGTCGGCACATTCTTCGCCGCCGCAAGAACAGATGGCAGAAATATGCCATATGTGCATTCCGTTGCCGTCCGCGCAGGGCAATCGCTTGAAGGTCCCCGGACCACTGCATTGTGGCATTGGCCTACCCAACCCGTCATCCCGGGCTTGTCCCGGGGACCAGGACAAGCACAAAGTCGCAATTCCCTGCCCGTATTGGTCCCCGGGACAAGCTCTACCGGGTTCACACATCCTGGGAACGACCTTCCGGCGTTTGCCTTCTGCAAGGACGAA
>CAITUP010000060.1 GCA_903895595.1 uncultured Acetobacteraceae bacterium
AGAGCTTGTCCCGGGGACCAATACGGGCAGGGAATCGCGAGTTTGTGCTTGTCCTGGTCCCCGGGACAAGCCCGGGATGACGGGTTGGGTAGGCCAATGCCCCAATGCAGTGGTCCGGGGACCTTCAAGCGATTGCCCTGATAATCCGAGCTATAAGGTTGTTCCCAAGCGGCGACGGGTGTAAGCCGCTGTTCCGATCATTCGTCAGCCAGATGGGGTAACATTGATCTTCAATCGTAAGCGCGACGAGCCATCGTCGACCCCGCCGGCCAACACGGTGCCGGCCGGCGTTGCCGACCCCTCGCATGAGGCTGATTCCGATCCGCGCGGCGGACGGGACAACGGCCTCGGTGTGCCTCCGTTCCGCCCCGCCCCTCCCAAGGAAGTGCCCGCCATGTCCCGACCGCCCTTTCCGCAGGCTCCGACCACGCCGCCAGCCTCGACCGCGGCACCCCGCCCGGCGGCGATGGCACCCGCCCGCCCGGTGGCGCGCGACCCGGCCGAACGGCGTATCCTGATCGTCAGCCGCGGCATCAGCGTGCAGGGCACGATCAACGACGCCGAACGCGTGGTGGTCGAGGGTACGGTCGAGGCGACCCTGCTCCAGGCGACCGAACTGTCGATCACCCATGGCGGCATGTTCAAGGGTTCGGTCGAGGTGGAAGACGCCGAGATCGGCGGCACCATCGACGGCACCGTCACCGCCCGCAGCAGCCTGATCGTCCGCTCCACCGGCCGCGTGCTCGGCACCGCCCGCTGCCGCCGGCTACAGGTGGAAGACGGCGGCCAGATCACCGGAACGATCGAAATGATCACCGACGCGCCGAAGAACGAAGCACCGCGTCCGGCGGGCGAAGCGTCCAACTAATACCCGCGGACCTAACCATTGACACATCGGCGCGTGGTAAATCGTCATGCCGACGCAGGTCGGCATCCACGACTCGGTGGCCGCTACCAAGAAAGTCGTGGATGCTGACCTTCGTCAGCATGACGGTGTAGCGAATTCCGGTACGTCAGTGGCTAGTTCGGTTGGTATAACCGTGTTGGGGGCGCCCCTGGCGCCCCCCACCCCCTACCGCACCACCGCCTGATACGCCGCCAGCCCCGCCATATCCACGATCTGGCTGACCGACGCATCCATCGGCACGATCTGCACCGGGTGCTCCATCCCGATCAGCAGCGGCCCGATCGTCGTGCCCCCGCCCAAATGCCGCACCAGACGCGCCGCGATGTGGGAGGAGTGCAGCCCCGGCATCACCAGCACGTTCGCATCCCCGCTCAACCTGCAGAACGGATACAGCGCGCGGATCGACGGTTCCAGCGCGACATCCGGGCTCATTTCCCCGTCGTATTCGAAGTCCACCTTGCGGGCGTCCAGCAGTTCCACCGCCTTGCGCATCGGCAGGATGCGTTCGTTCGGCGGATCGCCGAAGGTGGAGTGCGACATCAGCGCCACGCGCGGCTCATGCCCGAAATGCCGCGCTGCCGCCGCCGCCCCGATGCAAATCTCCACCAGCTCTTCGGCGTTCGGGCGGAAATTCACCTGCGAGTCGGCGATGAAGATCGTCCGCCCGCGCCCGACCAGCAGGGTCAACCCGAAGGCACGCTTGCCAGGGGCGGTACCGATGGCGTGGCCGATGCCTTCCAGGCACACGGCGGCGGAGCGCGTCAGGCCGGTCACCATCGCGTCGGCATCGCCGGTCGCCACCATGCAGGCGGCGAAGACGTTGCGGTCCTGATTCACCATCCGCTGGCAGTCGCGATACAGGTGCCCGTTCCGCTGCAGCCGCTCGTAGAGAAAATCGGTGTATTTATGGTTGGTTTCCGACAGGCGGGCATTGTGGATATCGATCCCGTCGGCGTTGTCCGCGCCCAAGGCGGCGATGGTCGCCAGCACCCGGTCTTCCCGCCCGATCAGCACCGGACGCCCATAGCCGGCGTTGCGGAAGGCGATGGCGGCGCGGACGGATTTCTCCTCCTCGCCTTCGGCGAACACCACCCGGCGAGGGTTCTTGCGGACGCTTTCCATGATCGCGTCCAGCGCCCCGGCGGTCGGGTTCAGGCGGCTGGCGAGTTCGCGCTTGTATTTCTCCAGGTCCGCGATCGGCTTGCGGGCGACCCGTGAGTCCATCGCCGCCTTTGCCACGGCCGGCGGCAGCCAGGAGATCAGGCGCGGATCGAAAGCGTTCGGAATGATGTATTCCGGCCCGAAATTCACCCGGCGGCCGGCGCCGGATTTATGCACCTCATCCGGCACGTCTTCACGAGCGAGATTGGCCAGCGCGTGCGCGGCGGCGATCTTCATGTCTTCGTTGATGGTGGACGCCCGCACGTCCAGCGCGCCCCGGAAGATGTAGGGGAAGCCCAGGACGTTGTTCACCTGATTCGGATAATCGCTGCGGCCGGTCGCGATGATCGCGTCGGGGCTGACGGCGCGCGCGTCCTCCGGCGTGATTTCCGGGTCCGGATTGGCCATTGCGAAGATGATCGGCTTCGGCGCCATGGACCGCACCATGTCCTGCGTCAGCGCCCCGGCGACCGACAGGCCGAAGAACACGTCGGTGCCCACCATCGCCTCGGCCAAAGTGCGCGCCTCGGTCTGCACCGCGTGCGCCGATTTCCACTGGTTCATGCCCTCGGTGCGGCCTTGGAAAAGCACGCCCTTGGTGTCGCAGAGGATGATGTTGTTGTGCTGCATCCCCATGGCCTTGAGCAACTCGACGCAGGCGATCGCGGCCGAACCGGCGCCGTTCACCACCATGCGGGTGTCCTTGAGCGCCCGCCCGGTCAGATGGCAGGCGTTGATCAGGCCGGCAGCCGCGACGATGGCGGTGCCGTGCTGATCGTCGTGGAACACCGGGATGTCCATCAGCTCGCGCAGTCGTTGCTCGATCACGAAGCACTCGGGCGCCTTGATGTCTTCCAGATTGATGCCGCCGAAGCCGACCTGGTAGCGGACCGCGTTGATGAACTGGTCCACGTCCTCGGTGGCGATTTCCATGTCGATGCCGTCGATGTCGGCGAAGGTTTTGAACAGGGCAATCTTGCCTTCCATCACCGGTTTGCCTGCCAGCGCGCCGATATTCCCCAGCCCCAGCACCGCGGTGCCGTTGGAAATCACGGCGACCATGTTCCCCTTGGTCGTGTAATCGTAGGCGAGCGACTGGTCCTTCTCGATCAGCAGGCAGGGCTCCGCCACGCCGGGGGAGTATGCCAGCGACAGGTCGCGCGCGGTGACAATGGGCTTGTGCACCAGCGTTTCCAGCTTGCCGGGCCGGCCGCTGGAATGCAGCAGCAGCGCGTCCTCCGCCGTGATGCGGGCGGTGCGGGTGTCGGCGGTACTGTCGGCCATGTTGGCCTCCCTTGGGCGTTTCTGGGGATGATAGCGTTCCCATCATGGCGGGAATCAGAGAGGGCGGGAAGTGGGGTGCGCGACCCGCATTTTTTTCGCCGGCGTAAACCTTTCGTTAACCTTTTCGCGTCAGACTGCCCCGAAACCGGAGTGCAGAAACGCATGCGTATCGCCCAATCCCTGTTCCGCCCCGCCCGGGTGTTCCGCCATTTGTCCATCGGCTGGAAACTCACCTTGTTCGTCGCCAGCGGCGTCGGCGCCTTGGCCAGCGTGTCCTGGTTCGCGCTCGACCGGCTGATCGTCGTCGGCGCCCTACAGGACGGGGTCGCCGAACAGGCCGCTCTGGGGCGGGAGATGCAGCATGGCCTGTTGGCCGCGCTGGAGCTCCGCGTCGTCAGCCGCGAATTGCCGCTCCAGCAGACCGTCGCCTCCGTCAACCGCGTCGCCGAACAGGCCGATCAAGCCGCCGCCGCCGCTCGGCAGTGGCTCGGTCAGGCGCGCAAAGCGGCCAAACGCGACAGCGACAGAACGGGTCTGGATCAGGCGCTGGCCAAGCTGGACGACACGGCGGCGACCCTGAAAAAGGCCGCGGGCCTGCGCGCCGACATGCTGGTGGCCCGGCAGAAGCGGCTGTTCCAGAACCGACCTGTGTTCGAGGCCAGCGCCCAAACCTTCGCCCAGGAACTCGCGCGCGGCGGCGTGATGCTGGGCGGCGCCGACGCGGTTCGTTCCAGCGGCGCGCAGGCGGTGGCGGATCAGAACGACCCCGCCACCGACGCCTTCAACCGCTATCGCCTCGCGATGAGCCGGCTGCAGTCGGCCGCCGTGATGTTCATGGCGACCGGCAACGGGTCGGCCGCGAATGAGGTCCGCGACGCCACGGCCGAAGCCAACAAGGCAATGGAAAGCCTGACCGCCGGCCCCTTGTCCGACGAACTGAAATCGAGCGCCCGCACGGTGGCGGTCATCGGCACCGGGATCGCGCAGGCCGCCGTCGAACTGATCGAGCAGACGCGGCAGTTGAACACCCTGACCCGCGAGGAGATGGAAACCAACAGCAAGGCGATGCAGGACGTCATCGCGAAACTGGTGCACACCGCCGCCTTGCGCGACGACTCGGCCGGGGAAGCCGCCGCCGGGGCTCGCACGTCCGCCGTCCATGACATGGGAATTCTCATCGGCGGTATCGCGGTTGTCATGCTGGCGATCGGGGCCGCGTTCGCACGCTCCATCGGCGCCCCCATGCGCGGCATGTCCGGCCTGCTGCGCGCCATCGCCGCGGGGGATACCGCCGTTACCGTCCGGTTCCGCGACCGGCGCGACGAAATCGGCCAGATGGCGGGCGCCGTCGAAACCCTGCGCGGTGTCATGCAGCGCGCCTTCGTCCAAAGCCAGATGATCGAGCAGATCCCCGTGCCCGTCATGACGGCGTCCGCCGGCGGCGACTTCCCGCTAACCTACGTCAACGCCGAAGCCCACCGTGTTTTGGGCCTGATCGGGGACCAACTGCCGGTCGCACCGGATCGCATCGTCGGCCAATCGCTGGACCTGTTCTATGCGGAACGCGCCTTCCTCGCCGACCCCGCGCGCCTGCCGCACCGCAGCCGCGTCGCGATGGGCACCGAAACACTGGAATTCACCGCCTCGGCGATCGTCGACTCCCACGGCGCCTATGTCGGCCCGATGATCACCTGCCAGGTGCTCACATCGCAAACCCGTCTCGTCGCTCGGTTCGAGGACAGCGTCGGCGCCATCGCCGATGCCGTGGGCGAATCGGCCGAAACCATGAAACAGGCCGCGACCGCGATGACCGAGGCCGTGACCGACTCCGGCCACCGCCTGCGCGCCGTCACGGGGGCCTCGGAACAGGCGTCCTCCAGCGTCAGCGCCGCCGCCGCCGGAGCGGAGGAACTGGCGATGTCGGTCGCCGAAATCGCCCGGCGGGTCGAGGAATCCACCCGAATCGCCGGCCAAGCGGTGCGGGAGGCGGAAGCGACCGACCGCAGCGTTGGCGGCCTCAGCGCGTCGGCCGACCGGATCGGCGACGTCGTCCGCTTAATCGGCGACATCGCCGCCCGCACGAACCTGCTTGCCCTGAACGCCACGATCGAGGCCGCCCGCGCGGGCGATGCCGGCAAAGGCTTCGCCGTCGTGGCCGGGGAGGTGAAAGCTCTGGCGACCCAAACCGCCAAGGCCACGCAGGAGATCGCGGCCCAGATCGACGCGATGCGGCAAGGCGCCGAACAGGCGGTCGGCGCCCTGCGCGGCATCGGCGCCACGATCCAGCGCATGAACGACATCGCCGCCGACATCGCCGGTTCCGTCGCGGAGCAGGGCGACGCCACACGTGAAATCGCCCGCGCCGTGCAGCAGGCGGCGACGGGCACGAATGAAGTGAACGACAATATCGTCGTGGTTGACCGAGCGGTCGCCCATACCGGCACGCAGTCCGATCAGGTGCTGGACGCGGCGACGCGCCTCAGCGAGCAGTCCGACACGCTGAAGTCGAAGGTCCGCGATTTCCTGACGGCGATCCGGGAGGCGGCGTAGGCCGGGGGATGGGCCTACGCCGCCAAAACCGGTCGGCGTTATTCGATGACAGCGCGGGACACCTGGTTCTTGGCGTCCCAGTACAGCGAGATCGAATCCGTCTCGCAAAGGTTGATATCGCTCCACGCCGCGGTGCTGTTGTCGTCGTGGTATTTCACCTTGATATCGAAGTGGCAGGCGCCGTTGCCGTGCGGGAATACGATGGTGACTTTCTCGTCCTCGCCGAGGGCGCCCTTGCCCATGACGTCGGCGCCCCAGCTGCCGCTGGAGTGTTTGCTGACGTAGACTTCGTCGATCTGGTAGCCGGTCTTGTTCTTCAGAACGAAATCGGCGTCATTGGCGAAGCTGGTGCCGGCGGTCGCGAAGGTCGCGACCAGCGCCGCGAGCAGCGGCATTTTGAACGGGGACATCGGAACTCCTGATCTTAAAGGAAAGGGGTGCGAACTCAGGACTGAGATTGCCGCGCATATAGGGAACGGGCGGAAATATTGTCAATTTCCGTAACGGCCCGAGCGGCCGTCCAACCCCAACACCGTGAACATCCCGAGAAACATGGCTGCGCCGCGCCCATGACACAGGAAAAAGCCTCGTATCCCGGCGCGGACCGGACTATGTGTGCGCCGCAACATCCGCGGCACCCAGGTCAACATGCAAATCCGTAACGTCGCCATCATCGCTCACGTCGATCATGGCAAGACTACCCTTGTCGATAAGCTGCTCAGCCAGTCCGGCACCTTCCGCGACCACCAGCACGTGGCGGAACGCGCGATGGACCGCAACGACCTGGAAAAGGAACGCGGGATCACCATCCTGGCGAAGTGCACGTCCGTGGTCTGGAAAGACACGCGGATCAACATCGTCGACACCCCTGGCCACGCCGATTTCGGCGGTGAGGTCGAACGCATCCTGGGCATGGTCGACGGCGCCATCGTGCTGGTCGATGCCGCCGAGGGCGTGCTGCCGCAGACCAAGTTCGTGGTCGGCAAGGCGCTCGCTCGCGGCATTCGCCCGATCGTGGTGGTGAACAAGGTCGACCGCCAGGATTCACGGGCCGACGAAGTGCATAACGAAGTGTTCGATTTGTTCGCGGCGCTGGACGCCACCGACGATCAGCTCGATTTCCCGATGCTGTATGCCTCCGGCCGTCAGGGCTGGGCGGACACGACGATGGAAGGCCCGCGCAAGGACCTGTCGGCGATGTTCGACCTGATCGTGTCGCATGTGCCGGAACCGACCGTCGATCACGACGCGCCGTTCGCGATGGTCGCCAGCATCCTGGAATACGACAACTTCCTGGGCCGCGTGCTGACCGGCCGTATCGAGCAGGGCCGCGCCAAGCTGAACATGCAGGTGAAGGTGCTGCATGCCGACGGCAAGACGGTCGAAACCGGTCGCCTGACCAAGCTGCTGTCCTTCCGCGGGCTGGAGCGGATCACCGTCGATGAAGCCTTCGCCGGCGATATCGTCGCCGTCGCCGGACTGTCCGAAGGCACCATTCCCGACACCATCTGCGCCCCGGAAATCATGGCGCCGCTGCCCGCCATCCCCGTCGATCCCCCGACTTTGGCGATGACGTTCCGCATCAACGACTCGCCGCTGGCGGGCCGCGAAGGCAAGAAGGTTACGTCCCGCCAGATCCGCGAACGTCTGTTCCGCGAGGCCGAGGGCAACGTCGCCATCCGCATCACCGATTCCTCCAACGAAACCGACGCCTTCGAAGTCGCCGGCCGCGGCGAACTTCAGCTCGGCGTGTTGATCGAGCAGATGCGCCGCGAAGGCTTCGAACTGGCCATCGGCCGCCCGCGCGTCCTGACCCGGATCAACCCCGAAACCGGCGCCCGCGAAGAGCCGATGGAAGAGGTTCTGTGCGACGTGGACGAGCCATACTCCGGCGTCGTGGTGGAAAAAATGAGCCGCCGTAAGGGCGAGATGACCGACCTTCGCCCCTCCGGCGGCGGCAAAGTCCGTCTGACCTTCATGATCCCCAGTCGCGGCCTGATCGGCTACCACGGCGAATTCCTGACCGACACGCGCGGCACCGGCATCATGAACCGGCTGTTCGCGGGCTACGGTCCGTGGAAGGGCACACTGGAAGGCCGCCGCAACGGGTCGCTGATCTCCACCGAGGGTGGCGAAACGGTGCATTACGCGCTGTGGTACATCCAGGAACGCGGCACGCTGTTCGTGAACCCTGGCGAGAAAATCTACCAAGGCATGATCCTGGGCGAGCACAGCCGTGGGTCGGATCTGGAAGTGAACCCGATCAAGGAAAAGAAGCTGACCAACGTCCGTGCCGCCGGCAAGGACGATGCGATGCTGCTGATCCCGCCCCGGAAAATGAGCCTGGAGCAAGCCATCGCCTACGTCGAAGAGGACGAGCTGGTGGAGGTGACGCCGACCGCGGTGCGCATTCGCAAGCGCTACCTCGACCCGAACGAGCGCAAGCGGTTCGAGCGTAAGCAAGAAGAAGCGGCGGCGTAATTCCGCCACCTGTCGTGGTCGGGCGTGTGCGATAAGCTCAGCCCGCCACGACAAGCAGCTTCGGCCAAGTCTCCACCCACCGCTTCGCTGCCACCCGTTCCCGGAACAACGCCTCGTTCCCGGAAGGACGCAGCACCAAGCCGAGCAGATCGTCCAGCCCATAGGCGGATTGAATTTCAACGGCCCCGGTATCGGTCAGCCGAGCGGCGATTCCGGTCGCGGTTTCGGGCCAGAAGCGCATCGCGTCGCGGCAATCCGCATATGGCGAATGGCCGTTCCGGACATGCATGCGCGCCTGATTTTTCACCGACCACGCGACCCCCGGCACCATCGCCGTCAGCCGAGCCTCCAGCGCTCGGTCCAGGTCGGAATCGATCTGCGCCGGGTCGAACCAGATGACATCGACATCCGCCAGCGGCGTCGAGCGCGCATACAAGTGTAGCGCATCCCACACCGCGTTGCGCACCGCGCCGGCCGCGATCCAGCCATCCGGCAGCCCGAGGGACGCGACCGCCCGCAGCATCGCCATCCGCCCCTCGGCGGCGCGCACCGCGTCCCGAACCAGGTTCAGACCGGAATCCACTGCCGGAACAGCGCCAGATCGATGTTGCCGCCGCTCGCGATCAGCCCGATGCGTTTACCCGCCATCCGGTCGCGCTCCTGTAGCAGTGCCGCCAGGGGCGCCGCGCCCGCGCCCTCGATCAGGTTATGCGTGTCGGTCCAGTAGGCTCGTATCGCCTCGCCAATCGCGGCATCGGACACGGTCACGATGCGGCTGACCCCCGCCTGAATCTGCGCGAAAGCCTCTGCATCCGGTTGCCGCACCGCGATCCCATCCGCCAGCGTATCCGCTCGGTTCAGCCTGACCGGGTGCCCGGCCAACAGCGACTGGGCGTAGCAGTCGGCGCCCGTGGCCTGCACCCCGACGATCTCGGTCTTCAGACCCAGCAGATCGCGTGTCCGGATGACCCCGCAAATGCCCGACCCCAGACCGATCGGCACGTAAACCGCGTCCAAAGGCGGCGCCCCCTGGAACAGTTCCAGCGCATAGGTCGCGACGCCCTTGACCAAATCCGGCGCAAAGGACGGCGCGAACTCCAACCCCTCCTCGGCGGCTAGTGCGCTGGCCTTGTCGCGAGCAGCCTCGAAATCGGTCCCGTATTCGATCAGCCGACAGCCGAGGGCGCGCATCGCCGCGTTCTTCTCGGTGCTGTTGCCGATGGGCACGACGATGGTGACGGACACGCCGTGCTGGCGTCCGGCCCAGGCCAAAGATTGTCCATGGTTGCCGCGCGTGGCGGACACGATACCCGGCACACCGGGCCGTTCGCGCGCCAGACGTTCGGCATAAATCAGCCCGCCGCGCAGTTTGAACGCGCCGGTCGGGGTGTGGTTTTCGTGTTTGACCCAGACCTCCGCCCCACAGCGACTTGCCAGCAAAGGCCAAGCGAATTGGGGCGTGCCGGGGAAGGCGCGGTGCACGAGGCGGCGTGCGTCTTCGAGTTCCGGCAAGGAGAACAAAGGCAACCTCCGGCTCAGGGCCGGGGGACCGCCCCCGAACCCTGCTTCGCCGCGTCGGACGCGTGTGGCGTCAGTCCAGCTTCAGGTTGGTGGCCGCGGCCTTGCCGCGTTCCATCACAACCTCATAGCTGATTTTTTGACCGTCGTTCAGCCCCTTAAGGCCAGCGGCCTGGACCGCGGTGATGTGCACGAACACATCCTTGCCGCCGTCGTTCGGCATGACGAAGCCGTAGCCCTTCGTCGCGTTGAACCATTTTACGGTGCCAGTAGCCATGATGTTTCACTCCTTCCTATGCGTGCCCCCCCGGCACGCGCGTGGGGATGGGTGAGGGCGGCGGTTCAGGACGCCTTGAGGTTCGTGGCCGCGGCTTTACCGCGTTCCATCGTCACCTCGTAGGAGACCGCCTGACCTTCGTTCAAACCGCGCAACCCAGCGGCCTGCACAGCGGTGATATGCACGAACACATCCTTGCCGCCATCGGCCGGCATGATGAAACCGAACCCCTTGGTGGTATTGAACCACTTGACTGTACCGTTAGCCATAGCCTGCGTCTCTCTCTGTCCTGGGCCTCGCGCACGAGCGCGCGATGCGATGATCAACCGGGAATTTGGAGGTCTTGTTGGGCACCCGGTGGACGGGAGGCACTGCAAGGCGGGCCAAAATGCGATTGCATACGACATAGTTCGCACAGAAACCCATACATGTGTCAATCGTGACGAACCTGGCCCCATCCGCCGTTGACACCGCCCCCGCCCGAGCCTACCCCCGCGCCCTTCTTATCGGACCCCCCTGACATGTCCCGCCGCAAGCCCAAAGGCCGCCCGCTCGACGGATGGCTCATCATCGACAAGCCCCCCGGCATGACCAGCACCGACGTGGTCAACCGCGTCAAACGCATCTTCGACGCGCAGAAAGCCGGTCATGGCGGCACGCTGGACCCGCTGGCCACCGGCGTCCTGCCGATCGCGTTCGGTGCCGCGACCAAAACCGTGCCTTATGTCATGGACGGCACCAAACTCTACCGCTTCACCCTGAAGCTGGGCGACGCGCGCGACACCGACGACGCGGATGGAGAGGTTATAGAAACCTCGCCCGTCCGTCCGACCAACGAGCAGATCGAGGCGGCGTTGCCGGCGTTCCGCGGCGATATCATGCAGATCCCGCCGGTCTACTCGGCCATCAAGGTCGCGGGCGAACGCGCCTACGACATGGCGCGCGAAGGCCGCGCCCCGGTGCTGGAACCGCGCCCCGCTCGGGTGGACCGGTTCGAACTGGTGGAACGCACCGACGACGATACGGCGGTGTTCGAGGTAGCGTCCGGCAAGGGCGTGTACATGCGCAGTTTGGCGCGCGATTTGGCCAAAGCCTGCGGCACGGTTGGCCACGTCGCCGCCCTGCGCCGGCTGCGGGTCGGACCCTTCCTGGAGGCCGCATCGATTCCGCTGGACAAACTGCGCGATGCGGAGGATACCGCGCCGGCTTCCCCGGACCTTTTGCTTCCGGTCGTGACCGCGCTGGCCGACATCCCGGCGCTGGCCCTGACGGAACCTGAGGCCGCCGACTTCCGGCACGGCCAGGCAATCAGCCTGGTGGCGCTGATGGGCCGGATTCCTGGTAACGCCAACCCCAGCGGCGGGTTGGTTCGTGCCATGGCGGGGAGCCGCGTGATCGGGTTGGCCCGTCTGGAAGACGGGATGATGAAACCCGAGCGGGGGCTGTAGCCCTCCATCCCGCGTCCCTTTCACCTCATGTAACGGAGAACATCCGATGTCGATCACGGCGGAGCGCCGCACGGCGCTTATTGGCGACTACAAAAACAGCGAAACCGACACCGGCAGCCCCGAAGTGCAGGTGGCCCTGCTGACGGAACGCATTGTCAACCTCACCGAACATCTGAAGACGCACGCGAAGGACTTCCATTCGCGCCGCGGCCTGCTGATGCTCGTTGGCCGCCGCCGGCGGCTGCTCGACTATCTCAAGGGCAAGAACAACGAACGCTACACGGCGCTGATTGGCCGCTTGGGCCTGCGTCGCTAACACGAAGACCCCGGGATCGTCCCGATCCCGGGTAACGCCGCGCACAACGGCGGGACGACAGACCAGCCGATCCGGCACGCCCCTGATGGAGCGGGAACCGCGACGGCGTTTCCGGCCACATGGCATGTGGCTGCGCTGACCGAAAGCGCGGCCCGTCATCCCTGGTGACCCGAGACGCCGCCTCCCGTCCGCACAGGAAGCCCATGGATCGTCCGGCTTGCCGGCCGCCCTGGACGCGCATCCGAAGGACGACCGAATGTTCAACTATTTCCGCAAGGAACTCGAATGGGGCGGGCGCAAGCTGGTCCTCGAAACCGGCAAGATCGCCCGTCAGGCCGACGGCGCCGTCATGGTCAGCTATGGCGAGACCATCGTGCTCTGCACCGCCGTGGGCGTGAAAACCGCGAAACCCGGCCAGGATTTCTTCCCGCTCACCGTCAACTACCAGGAAAAGGCTTTTGCGGCTGGTAAGATCCCCGGTGGCTTCTTCAAGCGCGAAGGCCGGCCG
>CAITUP010000061.1 GCA_903895595.1 uncultured Acetobacteraceae bacterium
GGATACGAGGACGATCACCGCGTCGGCCGGCAGTCCGAAGGTGTCGCGGCCGCGATGCGCCGGCTTGGGTGGGGCGTCCACCAAAGGCGGGGCCACGACCCGGACGCGGCCGGGTGCCAAGGGTTCCAGCGCCGCGGCGGTGAAGCGGGACGGTGCCCAGACCTCATGCACGAAGCGAGCGCCGAACCGCCATTCGGGCGGCACGGTTGGCAATTCCCACGCCCAGTAGCCGATGATTCGGCGGTTTTTTACCAGTGGCCGGGGCAGCCGCATGAATGCCAATGGCAGGAGCGGGGCGTTGATATGCACCACGAGAGGTGCGCCCCCGGGAGGGAGCTTATCGGACGGGAGCGCCAATTCGGCACGGCTGTCCACAAGCGCCGGAACATCGGTGCGCCATACTGGAACACCCAGTCGCTCCGCCGCGTTCGCCATCAGCCGCGCGGATTCGCCCAGACCCGAGGTTCGGGAGAATTCCCCCGCTACCGCGAGCCCGTACGCGCTCGGTGGAGGTACTGGGTCGGGATGCGGTGCAAGCCAAGCAGTCACGCGCGCCATGGCCGCACGCCGTGCCAGCTTGGGGAGCACGCGCCATAGCATGAGCGAGATATTTTTCATGCTGTCTTTGCAATGATATAACTGGCTGGTTTGATTCGAGGGGGGACCGCGAGCCCGCGGCAATTCCCTCGCATCAGAGATAAATTCTGGTTATGGAACGGGTCGTTCTCGAAAATATCCGGAAACCGTGCCCTGACGCGTAACCGGTCTGCCATATTTCGGTCAAGCTCCTGAAGTCCGTAGTGCTTTCCAAACGTGACCGATTCCGCATGCAGAAGATGCGCGTCCGCGGCAAAAACCACGCCTTGACCGAGCTCACCGGCGCGGAGACAAAAATCGACATCGTTGAAGGCACTGGAATACGATTCATTCATGCCGCCCATGCGGTCCCACAAAGCACGTCGGGTCAGCAAGCAGGCGCCGGTTACGCAGGATACTTCCCGTGACAAAAGTGGATCATTCTGCGTATCGATTTCGCGATCCGGCGTGAATCGGAGCAAGTGTTCGCCCGTTCCATCGGGCAGCATGACGACGCCAGCATGCTGGACCGAACGATCTTCGTACGACAGCCGGGCGCCCACTATCCCAACCGCTGGGTCGGCCAAATGCCCGACCATAATTGCCAGCCAATCTGGGGTCAGCGGCGCGATGTCGTCGTTCAGCAGGCAGATCAGCGGGCTTTCGGTCGCCTGGATCGCGAGATTGTTGACAACGGCATAATTGAATGCAGCGGCCCGAATGGGCAGGTAGCGCACGCGGGGGTCACGCGTCAGCGCGGCGACCATCGCCGACTGCTTCGCATCCAGTGGCGCGTCGGACGAAATGGCGATTATGATTTCGAAATTAGAGTAATATGTGTTTGCGAGCACGGCCGCGATATAGTGCGATACGTGCGGCGATCGGCACGCCGACGGTATGACGATGCTAACGCGCTGCTGAGCGTTGGGTGGAGCGCGAAAATGGACCCTCAGCGGTCTGCCGACGGCGACCTGGGCCGGGAGTTGGGTGCGCACAATATGATCCGAAACGATTTTCGCCAGTTCGGATGGGGGCGCTGTCTCGACGTCGACGCGCCGATGGGTTAGGACGAACGGAACGCGATGGGTCTCGGCGGTCAGACCTTGTTCGTAGAGACGGAGCCAGGTGTCGAGGCGCAACGTCTCCGCCCAGATCGAGGATCCCGATGCGAAACGGGTCATTGCGTCGCGGCGAATCAACCAGACCCCGGTGCATGAATCCGCGGCCAGCATGGCGGTGCGGTTTGGCGGTTGTTTGAACCGGGGCGCGTACCTGTCGCCATTGGGCATAACAGAATCGTCGTCCGCGTACAGAATGGCGGGATGACCCTGGCGTGCGGCCGTGGCGGCCAGTAACGCCAAAGCGTGTGGTGCCACGATTTCGCCGGCTTGCAACACGGCGACATAGGTCCCGCGCAAACCGGCGAGGGCCGCCGAAAAATCGTCATTCGCCGGACCGATCGTCACGATACTGCCGGGCGCGATACCGACGCTGGCGGCGACACTGTCGCTTGTCGCGTTAGCCGGACCGTTGTGGGGGCTGGTTTGGAAGACAAGGCAGTCGATATCCGGCCAGTCGGTACGATCGGGGGATCGCGCCAATTGCTCCAGCACCCCTGTATCCCATCGATCGAACAGCGCACACCAGATGGGATAGGTTATGTGCCGGTTTGTTTGGCCGAGATAGCCCAGCTCGTTACGTAGACGGCCAAACAGGCCGCGCGGGTTCCAACGTAAGCAGCGTAGCGTCGTCGAAAGCAGTCGCGGCAGATGACCGATGGCGATGCGCCAAGCAGCCCCGCCGCGGCTCATGCCAATACAGTCCACTTCGATTTCGGCCGGCGGTGTCGTGTGGCCGAACAATTCGATGTGGACCGCACAGGAATCGATAGGCAGAAAAATCGCAAACCTGGACCCCTTGGTATCCAGGACGGCCGCGGCAACGGGGATGGAGCCGCCATGCGACAATGCGATATCGATGCGCGCGACAATCCCCACTGCCCGCGACGGTGCCAAGGACGGCATGGACAATAGGCACCATACCCCCTGAACAGCCTTGGGCACTGCCCCGCTGTAAGTCGCCTTATCGCCTTGGATTAACGTCAGGACCGCGCGGGGCCGTTTGGGCATGGATTGGTCACCGACTCAGCCATCGCAGCGGCGCCGTCAGCCGCCAGGAAGTGGAAGCACGAAGCGATGCTTCCAGGCTTCGTAAATCGTATGTCGACAGCCACCAGATTTGGTCCAGGTTGGGGCTTGGCTTGCCGGCCAATCGACCCAACAGCCGTATCGGTGCCGCGAGTTTCCAGCTTGTCGAGCTGTAGATGTTTACGACATCCCGCAAGGCTTCCACGCGATTGGAACCGGTGCCCGCCGTTGGGTTGTTGTGCGGGCTGCTCAAAGCATCGACTTGGCCGCCCAGAGCACCGACCTGACCCTCCAGAGCGTCGATCCGGTCGAGCATGTGGCGAACACGCTTTGTCGAGCCAACAGGCCACAGAACCGTGGGCAATCGGTCGATCCTGTCGGTGATAAGCTTGTAGTTTTGTATCCATTCCGATTGAGGGTGTATCGTCGCAGACGACGCCTCGCCCACCCAGAACCGGTAGACCGCGGTAATGGATGGCGCACCGATAACGCCAACAAGCGCTCCACAGCGCAGCAAATAATCCCAATCTTCGGTTGTTGTTAAGTCCTCGTCGAATTTGATCCCCAGATGGTGAAAGACTCCGCGTGGGAAAGCGAGTGTCATGATTGGGGAGTAGTTGAGGCGGAGTGTATCGAACCAATCGAATTCAGATGGATAGGGACGGTCGATCTTGGATTCGGCACGTAACCCGGATGCGCCGCGGCACTCCGTCCGAGAGATGGTTTGTGTCACCGAGACGCTGCGCAAAATGCGGCCCGGCGCCGCGTGTGCAAGGTCCTTGAACGTCTCGATCCAGTGTCCGAACACCGTGTCGTCGTCGTCGAGGCTCACGATATATTGACCGTTCGCCGCGGCGTATCCGACATTGAGCGGTGCGGTTCGTCCGCCGTGGTCCACCGGAATGAAGCGGATTTTGTCGCGTAGCCAGGCAGGTTGGTCGGCGACAACACGCTCGACGCTGGCGGTTCGAATGGTGTCGAGCTTATGGCCCATGAGCAACACCTCGAAATCCGTGACGCTTTGTGCGGCGAGGCAGGTCAGGACCTCGGTCAGCGTATCGATGCGGTTGCCCTGCGTGCGCACGACGATACTGAGGAATGGCCGCTCAACCTCTCCACGGCCGACAAATGGTTCGGCGACCGTTGGTTCCGAGGGAACGCAAAGCCGAACGAGTTGATTGGCATCGCCGTGGCTGTCGGTGCTTGCTCGTAATGCCCCTAAAAACTGAAATAAGGCTGATCCCCATTGGAAAGCGGGATGGTCGCTTGGAAAGGCCTGGTCGCTGGTCGACGATAAAAAATCGAAAGAGTCGACAATGCGTAACCCGGTATAAGCCAATAGGTGCCGTAGGACGCTATCGCTGAACAAAAAATGATGGGTATGGTCGAGAATGCCGGCTTCGGTGTAATCCCACATGCCGAACATTAAGCGAAACGCAATGTCGCGATGCGCGGTGTTCGGGATGCTGATCACGATGACCGCCCCATGCTCCTCGGCGATTTGCCGCAAGGCGCGGATCGCACCGATAGGATCGTGAACGTGTTCCAGCGTGTCGATGATGGTTATCGAGGCGACAGGCCGTCCGGCGATGGACGCGTTCAGTGCGCGATGCGTCGCTTCATGGTCGGACAACGCGACTCGGTGCGTTTCGAAACCGCGGCTGGCGAGCGAAGCCAGCCCCAATTCGTCCACATCGCATCCGACATAGGTCCGCCCCAAGGCTTCCACGAGTGGTTCGGCGATACGGCCGAAGCCGCATCCCACATCGAGGTGAAGCGCGTGGTCCGAGCGTTGGGGCTGGCGCTTTAAGAGCGCCAGCGCGTTGCCGTACACGCTGTTATGCGCGAAAGCGTGGTCGTATGCGTAGTCTTGGTGATTGGTTGTCACAGCACAAATCGGTGTTTGGCATAGAAGCCGTTGATGAATTCGCCGACTTGGTGCGTCGGGTCGACCGGCGTCGGCAGCTTTCCTTCACGCCTGCGTTGTTCGAATGTTGTCTTCGCCTTTATGGTGAAAGCGTTTCCGTTGGCACCGAAGTCCTTCAAGATTGCCTCGACGATCTCGGGACGCGACCATTTATGGGCAAGCATCAAGGCTGCTTCGGCCGAATAGTACTGCTCAGCGTCCGATGGCTGCCATTGGCCGGTGTTCGACAAGCGTTTGTCGTGGAACAGCACGGCGGCCGGCTGAAAGATGACTTTGTAACCCGCGAGGCGGACCTGCCAGGAAAAATCGACATCGTCGCAGTAGAGAAAGAAGGTATCCGCATCGAACCCGCCGATACGTTGGAATAGCGGCAACGGTATCATGGCGCATGCGCACGCCGCCCAGCTCGTCTCGCCGGTCGATGGATCGTAGTCCTTCGGGTGCTCGATCGGAAGCTGTTTCCCCTCAGCCATGCCGGTGGCATCGGACTCGAAAGTCGCCAAAAGCGTTTCGAGGAGGCGTGGCGAAACGACGACATCGGGGTTTTGGATCACCAGAAAATCTGTCGTGGCGTTGGCGGCAAGGCGGTTATGACCGCGCGACGTTCCAAGATTACCGCCAAAGAAATCGTACTCTATCGTCAGCGCATCCGGATAAAGTGCGCGCAATTGTCCGATTTGGTCATCCGACAGGCAAGGCGTGGGTGAGCTGTCGCCATATGCGACCTCAACCCGCGACAAGTGGCCGCCCTCGATCGCCAACTCGGCTGACCGGCCGAGGCTCAGTACAGCTCGCTCGATGCTTTTGTATTCATTCCCGTACGCCACCGACTGAACTCGTACCGTCGCTGGCCGGGTCAGGAACCGGCCCAACGACCCGGCACCCACCGTATTGATATCCGACAAACCTAAGCTTCCTCTTCCAGTGCCAGCTGCCGATCGATCCAGGATTTCAGCCGGATCAAGCCGCTTTCCAGCGTATAGCGGGGGCGCCAGTTCAGCGTTTTCAACGTTGGTCCAATCAGGCAGGCAGCGTGCCTGAC
>CAITUP010000062.1 GCA_903895595.1 uncultured Acetobacteraceae bacterium
AGAGCTTGTCCCGGGGACCAATACGGGCAGGGAATCGCGAGTTTGTGCTTGTCCTGGTCCCCGGGACAAGCCCGGGATGACGGGTTGGGTAGGCCAATGCCCCAATGCAGTGGTCCGGGGACCTTCAAGCGATTGCCCTGAAGCCAAAAGGGCACCGAATGGCTTGCGCCATCCGGTGCCCCGTTGTCTGGATTTGGTCCAGCCTTACTCCGCCGCCTCGATCCGAGGCTGCGCGTACTCCAGGTTCCGAGCATCCCGGCCCGCGGCAATAGCGCGGAGACGGTTCATGACCGCGCCCGTGCCCGCCGGGATCAAGCGCCCAACGATGACGTTTTCCTTCAACCCGGTCAGGGTATCGGACTTGCCAGCGGTGGCCGCTTCCGTCAGCACCCGCGTCGTCTCCTGGAAGGAGGCGGCGCTGATGAAGCTGTTGGTCTGCAGCGACGCCTTGGTGATGCCCTGGAGGACCGGGCTGGCGACAGCCGGACGCTCGTCCTTCATCAGCTTGGCGTTGACGATGTCGAACTCGGTGCGGTCCACCTGTTCCCCGGTCAGGAAGGTGGTGTCGCCCGGATCCATGATTTCCACCTTCTGCAGCATTTGGCGGACGATCACTTCGATGTGCTTATCGTTGATCTTCACGCCCTGCAGCCGGTAGACGTCCTGGATTTCGTTGACCAGATAGTCGGCCAACACCTCAACGCCCATCACCTTCAGGATGTCGTGCGGCACGCGCGGCCCATCGACCAAGGGGTCGCCGCGACGCACGAAATCGCCTTCTTGCACCGACACGTGCTTGCCCTTGGGGATCAGGTACTCGGTTTCCTCGCCGGTTTCGTCGTTCTTCACGATGACGCGGCGTTTTGCCTTGTAATCCTTGCCGAATTCCACACGTCCGTCGCATTCCGCGATGACCGCGTGATCCTTCGGGCGGCGGGCTTCGAACAGTTCCGCCACGCGCGGCAGACCGCCGGTGATGTCGCGGGTCTTGCTGCCTTCGCGCGGGATACGCGCCAGCACGTCGCCGGCCGCGACCTGGGCGCCGTTGTCCACCGAAAGGATGGAGTCCGGGGCCAGGAAGTAGCGGGCATCGGTGTTGTTCGGCAGGCGGATGACCTCGCCGTTGGAGTCCTTCAACTGCAGCCGGGGCCGCAGATCGACGCCCTTGGCGGCCTGCTTGTAATCGACCACGACCTTGGAGGTCAGGCCGGTCACTTCGTCCATCCGCTCGACCAGCGTCACGCTGTCGATCAAATCGAGGTATTCGACCTGGCCGTCGCGTTCGGTGATGATCGGCAGGGTGTACGGGTCCCATTCCGCGAGCTTCTGGTTGCGGCTGACGGTGGCGCCTTCGTCCACCAGCAGACGCGCACCGTAGGGCACGCGGAACCGGGCGCGTTCGCGGCCCTTTTCGTCGGTCAGCACGATTTCGCAATTACGGCTCATGACCACGGTGCCGCCCTGGCTGTTCATCACGATCACGCGGTTGTTGATCACGATTGTGCCGTCATGGCTGGCTTCCACGGCCGAGACCTCGGCGCCGCGCTGTGCCGCGCCGCCGATGTGGAAGGTGCGCATGGTCAGCTGCGTGCCGGGTTCGCCGATCGACTGCGCCGCGATAACGCCCACGGCTTCGCCGATGTTCACGGTGGTGCCGCGTGCCAGATCGCGGCCGTAGCAATGGCCGCAGACGCCGACCTTCGCTTCGCAGGTCAACACGGACCGAATCTTCATGGATTCGACGCCGGCTTGTTCGATCAGGTCGGCTTCGATTTCCTCGATCAGCGTGTTCGCCGGCACCAGGATGGCGCCGCCGGTGGGATCGACCACATCTTCGGCCGTGGTACGACCCAGGACGCGTTCGGACAGCGAGGAAACAACCTCACCGCCATCCATGACCGCTTTCACGGTCAGGCCGCGGTCGGTGCCGCAATCGTCCTCGAAGATGATGCAATCCTGCGCCACGTCGACCAGACGCCGCGTCAGATAGCCGGAGTTCGCGGTCTTCAACGCCGTATCCGCGAGACCCTTACGGGCGCCGTGGGTGGAGTTGAAGTATTCCAAAACCGACAGGCCTTCCTTGAAGTTGGCGATGATCGGCTGCTCGATGATCTCACCGGACGGCTTGGCCATCAGGCCGCGCATGCCGGCGAGCTGGCGCATCTGCGCGGGCGACCCACGGGCGCCGGAGTGCGACATCATCCACACGGAGTTGGTGGGGACGCCTTTCTCCTGCTTGCTGATCTCTTTCATCATCGCGGTGGCGACTTCGTCGGTGCAGCGCGACCAGGCGTCGACGACCTTGTTGTAGCGCTCGCCGGCGGTGATCAGGCCGTCCTGGTACTGCTGCTCGAACTCTTTCACTTCCGTTTGCGTGCGATGGATCAGCGGACCCTTTTCCACCGGAATGATCAGATCGTCCTTGCCGAACGACAGACCGGCCTTGCAGGCCTGCGCGAAGCCGAGGCCCATCATGCGGTCGGCGAAGATCACGCATTCCTTCTGACCGCAATGGCGATAGACCATGTCGATCACGTCGGAGACGTTCTTCTTCGTCAGCTGCTTGTTGATCAGGTCGAAGGACACGTTCGGGTGCTTCGGCAGGATCTGCGCGATCATCAGGCGGCCGGCGGTGGTGACGACCTTCTGGATGACCGGGTTGCCGCCGGCATCGACGGTGTTGAAACGGCCGCGGATCTTGTCGTGCAGGGTGATCTGCTTGGCGTACAGCGCGTGCTCGATCTCTCCGATGTTGCCGAACGCGGGGGATTTCTCCTCCGGCGTATCGCGGAAATCGGGGGTTTCGAGGGACAGGTAGTAGAGCCCGAGAATGATGTCCTGCGACGGCACGATGATCGGCTTGCCGTTCGACGGCGACAGGATGTTGTTGGTGGACATCATCAGCACGCGGGCTTCGAGCTGCGCTTCCAGCGACAGCGGTACGTGCACCGCCATCTGGTCGCCGTCGAAGTCGGCGTTGAACGCGGTGCAGACCAGCGGGTGCAGCTGAATGGCTTTTCCCTCGATCAGCACCGGCTCGAACGCCTGAATCCCGAGGCGATGCAGGGTCGGGGCGCGGTTCAGCATAACGGGGTGTTCGCGGATGACTTCCTCAAGGATGTCCCACACCTCGGGGCGTTCTTTCTCCACCATCCGTTTGGCCGCCTTGATGGTGGTGGCGTGGCCGTACTTCTCGAGTTTCGAATAAATGAACGGCTTGAACAGCTCCAGCGCCATCTTCTTCGGCAACCCGCACTGATGCAGTTTCAGCTCGGGGCCGACCACGATGACCGAACGGCCGGAGTAATCGACGCGCTTGCCCAGCAGGTTCTGCCGGAAGCGGCCCTGCTTGCCTTTCAGCATGTCCGACAGCGACTTCAGCGGCCGCTTGTTGGCGCCCGTGATCGCCCGGCCGCGACGGCCGTTATCGAACAGCGCATCCACGGATTCCTGCAGCATGCGCTTTTCGTTGCGCACGATGATGTCCGGCGCGCGCAGCTCGATCAGCCGCTTCAGGCGGTTGTTGCGGTTGATGACGCGGCGATAGAGGTCGTTCAAATCCGACGTCGCGAAGCGGCCGCCATCCAGCGGCACCAGCGGGCGCAGTTCCGGCGGAATGACCGGCACGACGTCCAGGATCATCCAACCCGGCTGGCAGCCGGATTCGCTGAAGGCTTCGATCAGCTTCAAACGCTTGACCAGCTTCTTGCGCTTGGCCTCGGAGGTGGTTTCCTTCAGGTCGGCACGCAGCCGGACCTTTTCCGCGTCGGTGTCGATGCGGTGCAGGACCTTCTTGATCGCTTCGGCGCCGATGCCGACCTCGAACTGGTCCTCGCCGAATTCGTCCTGCTTAGACAGGAGCTGATCTTCGTTCAGCAGCTGCAGCATCTTGAGATCGGTCGTGCCGGGTTCCAGCACCACGTAGCTTTCGAAATACAGGATCTTTTCCAGGTCCTTCAGCGTCAGATCGACCATCAGGCCGATGCGGGACGGCAGGGACTTCAGGAACCAGATATGCGCGACGGGGGAGGCCAGCTCGATGTGGCCCATGCGCTCGCGCCGCACCTTCGCGAGTGTGACCTCGACGCCGCACTTTTCGCAGATGATGCCGCGGAACTTCATGCGCTTGTACTTGCCGCACAGGCACTCGTAGTCCTTGATCGGCCCGAAAATGCGGGCGCAGAACAGGCCGTCCCGTTCCGGCTTGAACGTGCGGTAGTTGATGGTCTCCGGCTTACGGATTTCGCCGTAAGACCAGCTGCGGATTTGCTCCGGGCTGGCGATCTGGATCCGGATGTTGTCGAAGGTCATCGCCTGGCCGGTTTGGCCGAGGATTTTCATCAGCTCGTTCATGCGTCTGACATCCTATCGAACACGTGTGTCATTCATTCCATGGAAGCCACGCCGCCCTTAGGCCGCGTGGTTATCCAGATCGACGTTCAAGCCCAGCGACTTCAGCTCTTTGACCAGCACGTTGAAGCTTTCGGGGATGCCGGCCTCGAAGTTGTCCTGCTCGCGCACGATCGCTTCGTAGACCTTGGTGCGGCCGGACACGTCGTCCGACTTCACCGTCAGCATTTCCTGCAACGTGTAGGCGGCGCCGTAGGCTTCGAGCGCCCAGACCTCCATCTCGCCGAAACGCTGGCCGCCGAACTGCGCCTTGCCGCCCAACGGCTGCTGGGTCACGAGGGAGTACGGACCGATCGACCGTGCGTGGATCTTGTCGTCGACCAGGTGATGCAGCTTCAGCATATAGATGTAGCCGACGGTCACCTTACGCTCGAACGGTTCGCCCGTCCGGCCGTCGGTCAGCACGACCTGTCCGGAGGTGTTCAACCCGGCGCGGGTCAGCATGCCTTCGATGTCGGACATGCGGGCGCCGTCGAACACCGGAGTCGCGATGGGAATCCCCTTCTTCAGGTTTTCGCACAGTTCCACCAGATCGGCGTCTTCCAGGTCGGCGATCTGCTGGTCGTAGACCTCCTGCCCGTAGATTTCCTTCAAGCGCTCCAGCAATTCGTGCCGGTAGCGGCCGGTGCGGCGATAGGTTTCCACCATCTCACCCACTTGCTTGCCGAGGGTGGCGCAGGCCCAACCGAGATGCGTTTCAAGAATCTGCCCGACGTTCATGCGCGACGGCACGCCCAACGGGTTCAGCACGATATCGACATGCGTGCCGTCGTCGAGGAACGGCATGTCCTCGACGGGCAAAACGCGCGAGCACACACCCTTGTTGCCGTGACGTCCGGCCATCTTGTCGCCGGGTTGCAGCTTGCGCTTCACGGCGATGAAGACCTTGACCATCTTCATCACGCCCGGCGGCAGTTCGTCGCCGCGCTGCAGCTTGTCGACCTTGCCGTCGAAACGGGATTGCAAACGGGCCACGGCGGCATCGTATTCGCGCTTCAGGATTTCGATCTCGGACATCACCGCATCGTCCTGCACGCCGATGTGGCGCCAGGAACCGCGCGGATGTTCCGCCAGCACGGCTTCGTCGATGACGGTGCCGGACTTGATGCCGCGGAACCCGCCGGAGGCCTTACGGCCCAGCAGCTTCTCGCGGAGGCGGTTCAGGAAGGAACGCTCCTGAATGGCCTTCTCGTCGTCGCGGTCCTTGGCGAGACGTTCGATTTCCGACCGCTCGATCGCCATCGCGCGTTCGTCCTTATCGACGCCGCGGCGGCTGAACACGCGCACATCCACCACCGTGCCGGTCACGCCCGGCGGCAGTTTCAAGGAGGTATCGCGCACGTCGGAGGCTTTTTCGCCGAAGATCGCCCGCAGCAGCTTTTCCTCGGGGGTCATCGGGCTTTCGCCCTTCGGCGTGACCTTGCCGACGAGGATGTCGCCCGGATTCACTTCCGCGCCGATATAGACGATGCCGGCTTCGTCGAGGTTTTTCAGCGCCTCTTCGCCAACGTTCGGAATATCGCGGGTGATTTCCTCCTGGCCCAGCTTGGTGTCGCGCGCCATGACCTCGAATTCCTCGATGTGGATCGAGGTAAAGACGTCGTCGCGGGCGATGCGCTCGCTGATCAGGATGGAATCTTCGAAGTTGTAGCCATTCCAGGGCATGAACGCGACCAGCACGTTCCGGCCCAGCGCCAGCTCACCGAGTTCCGTGGACGGGCCATCCGCGATAATGTCGCCTTCCGCCACGCGGTTGCCGACCTTCACCAGCGGACGCTGGTTGATGCAGGTGGATTGGTTGGAGCGCATGAACTTGCGCAACCGGTAGATGTCCACGCCCTTGGTCGTGCCGTCTTCCGCCGTCGCCCGCACTACGATGCGCGCGCCGTCGATCTGATCGACGATACCGGGGCGCTTGGCCACGATGGTCGCGCCGGAGTCACGCGCAACCGCCGCCTCCATGCCCGTACCCACCAACGGTGCGTCCGCTCGAATCAACGGCACGGCCTGCCGCTGCATGTTCGAACCCATCAGCGCGCGGTTCGCGTCATCGTTCTCCAGGAACGGGATCAGCGCGGCGGCAACGGAGACCAGCTGCTTCGGCGACACGTCGATCGCGGTCACATCGGTCGGCTTCACCAGTCGGAAATCGCCCTGCTTGCGCACGGACACCAATTCCTCGGTGAAGCGGCCATCGCCGTCCATCGGCGCGTCGGCCTGCGCCACGACAAGGCGTTCTTCCTGCATGGCGGACAGATAGGTCGCGCCCTTCTGGACGACGCCGTCCTTGACCAGCATGTACGGGGTTTCGATGAAGCCGTACTTGTTGACCTTGGCGTAGGTGGCCAGCGAGTTGATCAGACCGATGTTCGGGCCTTCCGGCGTTTCGATCGGGCAGATGCGCCCGTAATGCGTCGGGTGCACGTCGCGCACCTCGAAGCCGGCCCGCTCGCGGGTCAGACCGCCCGGCCCAAGCGCGGACAAACGGCGCTTATGCGTCACTTCCGACAGCGGGTTGGTCTGATCCATGAACTGCGACAGCTGCGACGAGCCGAAGAACTCCCGCACCGCGGCGGCGGCCGGCTTGGCGTTGATCAGATCGTGCGGCATCACGGTGTCGATATCGACGGAACCCATGCGTTCGCGAATGGCGCGCTCCATGCGGAGCAGGCCGATGCGGTACTGGTTTTCCATCAGCTCGCCGACCGAACGCACGCGGCGGTTGCCGAGGTTGTCGATGTCGTCGATCTGGCCGCGGCCGTCCTTCAGGTCGCACAGGGTCTTGACCGTGCGCAGCAGGTCTTCCTTGCGCAGGACGCGGACGGAATCTTCCGTCTGCATACCCAGGCGCATGTTCATCTTCACGCGACCGACGGCGGACAGGTCGTAGCGGTCCATGTCGAAGAACAGGCCGCGGAACAGCGCCTCGGCGGTTTCCTGGGTCGGCGGCTCACCGGGGCGCATGACGCGGTAGATGTCGATCAGCGCGTCGTCGCGGTTGGCGTTCTTGTCCACCGCCAGCGTGTTGCGTATCCACGGGCCGTTGGACTGATCCACCGCCAGCGTCGGCAAGCGGGTGATGCCGGCATCCTCCAGCGCGGCGAGACGGGCTTCCGCTAGTTCCTCACCCGCTTCGGCGTAGATTTCGCCGGTATCCATGTTGACCAGATCCTCGGCAACGTAGCGACCGAGCAGATCGCCGCGGCCGACGAGGACTTCTTTGGTGCTTTCGGCGATCTTACGGACCTGACGCGCGGTCAGCTTGGCGTCCGCCTCGGCCACCACTTCGCCGGTCGCGGCGTCGATCAGGGGTTCCAGCAGCTTGATGCCACGGAACGCTTCGGGGTCGAAGGGACGCGCCCAGCCTTTGGGGGTCCGCTCGAACACGACCTGGGTGTAGAAGTGGCTGAGGATTTCCTCCTGATCCATGCCGCGGATTTCGCCGACTTCGACGATTTCGCCCTTGGCGGTGCGGGCCTCGCGCAGGGCCTCGCTCCCGGCGCCTTCCAGCGCATACAGCAGCGTGGTGACCGGCAGCTTCCGCTTGCGGTCGATGCGGACATACACGATGTCCTTGGAATCGAACTCGAAATCCAGCCAGGAGCCGCGATAGGGGATCACGCGGGCGGCAAACAGGTATTTGCCGCTGCTGTGGGTCTTGCCCTTGTCGTGATCGAAGAACACGCCGGGGGAGCGGTGCATCTGGCTGACGATGACGCGTTCGGTGCCGTTGATGATGAAGGTGCCGTTGTCCGTCATCAGGGGCATGTCGCCCATGTACACGGGCTGCTCCTTGATGTCGCGGATCGAGCGGGAGCCGGTGTCTTCGTCGATGTCCCACACGATCAGGCGCAGCACCACCTTCAGCGGCGCGGCGAAGGTCATGCCGCGCTGGATGCATTCCTCGACGTCGTATTTCGGCTCTTCCAGCTCGTAATCGACGAACTCGAGCCGGCCGCGGCCAGCGAAATCGTCGATCGGGAAGACGGATTTGAAGACCTCTTGCAGGCCCGAATGCGTACGGTTGTCCGGCCGCACGTTCATCTGCAGGAACGCCTCGTACGACGAGCGCTGCACGTCGATCAGATTGGGCATCGGCGTCACTTCGGGGATGCGCCCAAAGCTTTTGCGGATGCGCTTGCGTCCTGTAAACGACATCGTGATCGCGTTCATCGCATATCCTGCCTGCTATCGTCGGGAACCGTAAAAACGGAGATGGGGGCGGGAATCAGCTGATTCCCGCCCACATTCCGGTCAGACGATCCGGCCGCCCCGAGGGGAAGCCGGACCGGTATGGTGTCGCAGGGGCGCGTTACTTCACCTCCACGGTGGCGCCGGCCTCTTCGAGCATCTTCTTGAACTTCGCCACGTCGTCCTTGCTCACGCCTTCCTTCACGGCCTTGGGCGCGGCTTCCACCAGGTCCTTGGCTTCCTTCAGGCCCAGGCCCGTGATGGTGCGGACTTCCTTAATGACGTTGATCTTCTTGTCGCCGGCTTTCGCCAGGATCACCGTGAACTCGGTCTGCTCTTCGACCGGGGCAGCGGCGACGGCGGCAACCGGCGCGGCGGCGGCGGCCGGCGCGGCGGCGGAGACGCCCCACTTCTCTTCCAACAGCTTGGAGAGCTCGGCGGCTTCGAGAACCGTCAGCGCGGACAGTTGATCGACGAGATTGTTCAGATCGGCCATGTTCATCTACCTTGTATAATGGTGCAGTGGTTGGTTCCAGGCAAGCCGGATCGTCCGGCCGCCCAATGAGTCGTCACGCCGCTTCGGCTGCCGCCTCGTCCTTGGTTGCATAGGCCGCCAACACGCGAGCCAGCTGTGCGCCGGGTGCCTGAAGAATGCCGGCGATCCGCGTGGCGGGGGTCGAAATCATCCCCAACAGCCTTGCGCGCAGCACATCCAGGCTCGGCAGTTCGGCCAAGGCCCTGATCCCATCCGCATCCAGCGTCTGGGTACCCAGGGCACCGCCGATCAACACGAGCTTCTCGTTGGTCTTGGCGAAGTCGACGGCGGTCTTCGCCACTGCCACCGGATCGGTCGACCACGCGAGCGCGGTCGGGCCGGTGAGCATCGGCTTGATGCCTTCGAATCGGGTCCCATCCAAAGCGAGGGTGGCCAACCGGTTCTTCGCGACTTTGTAGTTCGCGCCCGCGGCTCGCATCTTGCGCCGTAGATCGGTCGCCTCGGCCACCGTGAGACCCGCATTGCGAGTGACCACGATCATCGAAGTGTCGACCAGCGCCGAATTGAGCCCCGCGACGAACTCCCGCTTCTCCGTACGGTCCACGTATCGTCTCCGTTCTGGCCCGCGACACCGAAGCGCCACGGGCGGGGTTACCAATGGGTCTTTCGACCCCGTTCGCCTGTCCTGAGGCGGCCGAAGCCACCCCTTGCAAGCCGGAACCACCACAATCCACCCCAGCGAAGGGGTCTATCCTGGCTTCCCCGTCTTTCGCGCGCGAACCCTGGGGTTCCTTAATCTCACGAGGAGAACGAGCGGTCTCGGACAGGTTCGGGGAAACATCGCTGCCTCCCCTGCCCGCCGGTTCATGCGAACCGGCGAATTTCGTATCAGACGCCGAGGCTGGAAATATCCACCTTGATGCCGGGGCCCATCGACGAGCTAATCGCGACGCCCTTCACATAGGTGCCCTTGGCGCCGGTCGGCTTCGCCTTCTGGATGGCGTCCGCGAGGGCGCGGGCATTTTCCAGCAGCTTGTCGACGTCGAAGCTGACCTTGCCGATGCCGGCATGGATGATACCGGCCTTCTCAGCGCGGAATTCGACCTGACCGGCCTTGGCGGCGGTGATCGCACCCTTGACGTCCATGGTCACGGTGCCCAGACGCGGGTTCGGCATCAGGCCGCGCGGCCCGAGAATCTTACCCAGACGCCCGACCACGCCCATCATGTCGGGGGTGGCGATGCAGCGGTCGAAGTTGATTTCGCCGGCCTGAATCTTCTCGGCGAGGTCGTCCGCGCCCACCACGTCGGCGCCGGCGGCCAGCGCCTCATCGGCTTTGGGGCCACGGGCGAACACGCCCACGCGCACCGTCTTGCCGGTGCCGTTCGGCAGGCTGGTCAGCCCGCGCACCATCTGATCGGCGTGCCGCGGGTCGATCCCGAGGTTCATCGACATCTCGACGGTTTCGTCGAATTTCGCCTTGGAGACCGACTTGATCAGCGCGATCGCGTCGTTCAGCGCATAGGACTTGTTCTTCTCGACCGCGGCCTGGGCAGCAGCCAAACGCTTGTTCTTCGCCATGATCTTAGCCCTCCACCACGGTCAGACCCATGGACCGGGCGGACCCGGTCAGCATGCGCACGGCGCCATCGATGTCGTTGGCGTTCATGTCTTTCATCTTGATTTCGGCGATTTCGCGCAGCTGGGTCATGGTGACCCGCCCGACCGGGGCGCCCTTGCCGACGGTGGTGCTGCCCTTGTCGATCTTCGCCGCCTTCTTCAGGAAGTAGGTGTTCGGCGGGGTCTTCATCACGAAGGTAAAGCTGCGATCGCCGAACGCGGTGATAACCACGGGGATTGGCATCCCGGGTTCCATGTTCTGCGTGACCGCGTTGAATTCCTTCACGAACGCCATGATGTTCAGGCCGCGCTGACCCAGCGCCGGGCCGACGGGCGGGGACGGGTTCGCCTTACCGGCGGGAATTTGCAGTTTGATGTAGCCGACGATCTTCTTCGCCATGATCCCTGGTCCTTTCCAAGGGACCGCGGTTCCTGCGAACGCCCATCCGCCATACCGATGGCGACGGGTGTTCTCCCGCGTTCCGAGTGAGCGGGGGCGTTTAGAGGGTTGGAGGGGGGCTGTCCAGGGGAAAAGTGGGCGGCGACCTCCGTTAAGCCGGTATCGCGCCCAACGTCCCGAATTCGACGCCTTCGTAAAGCTCGGCCACCGGGATTTCGATGCCGATTTCCGGCAGCATCAGCGTCTCATCCGCCGTGGCCGAGGTGGCCGTCCACCGCTGTCCGGCCGCTTGTCGCATATTGACCGTCAGGCCGGCACTCGCGGACTCGACGATGACATAACGGCGGATGGAAGCAACGGCGGCGTACCCGCGCAGCTTTACGATCCGGTCCATGTGGCCGGATGTCGGGCCGATAACCTCGAACACCACGACCGGGTTTGGGGCCAAGCGGCTGGTACCCGCCATCGGGGAACAGGTGATCACCCCGTCCGGGTAGCGGACAGTATCGCCAACCGTCGCGACACCCATGTCCATGCCGAACGACTGGCACTTGGTTCCGCGCAGGCGGCCGTGGAGAGCGACGTGGATGTTGAGCGCAATGCGATTATGATTGGCATTCCCCCCGGTCATGGCAACCGGCTGAAATCCATCGAATTCATATCGTCCCCCCTGGGCCTCAGCCCAGTCGAAGAATTGGTCGCGGGTCATGGTTGGGACGCGGAGGGTCAGGCTCATGACGGGTACGCTAACGGAAGATGGGCGGATTGTCTCTGTGTTTCCGGTGGCTTGCCGCCGGGACAACGATACGTGATACCAACCGACCTAACCGCTGACGCATCAGAATTCGCGACATCGTCATGCTGACGCAGGTCGGCATCCACGACTTTCTCGGTAGCGGCCAGCAAGTCGTGGATGCCGACCTGCGTCAGCATGACGATTTGCCATACGCCGATGTGTCAATGGTTAGGTCCGCTGGTATGAGACGCGATCGTCTTCGCGAGTCGGCATAGCGGCTATGGGCCCCCGGCAAGACGAGGGAAAAAATCGCGGACACCCCTTGAATCCCGATGAAGACATCATATCTGACTCACTTCGTTATTTTATCTTCCGATTGGGGCTTTTACCATGCTCGACGCCACCGCTTTACAAGACGATTTCGCCCGCACCCGCGCGGGCTACTACGAGTTGGTGCGCCAGCTCTCCCTGGAACTGCCGCAGCCGCCCAAAGAAACCCCGGCGATGCAACGGCTACGGCTAGCGGCGGCGATCGCGACGATTGCCGGGCTTTGCCCCGTCACCCTGGCCGAGGCGCGCCTCGCCGCTCGGCATGTCTCCGCAGCCGAGCATGCGGGAGAATGTTTGCAGCAAATCAACCAGTTACGCAAAGCCCCGGAAATGCAGGCGAAGATGAGGGCGCAGTCCAGCAGCATGGAGCGGCAGTCGGCCAGCGCGCTGCGGTCCCTCCAGCGGCTGAAAGCCGAACGGATCAAGCGCGATGGGGATGCGAAGCAGGCCGATGCCGCGGTTTGGGCCGAGCACCTCGCCGCCTCGGCGATGGAGGCGGCGTTGGAGGCGATGATGCCGGAAGAAACCGCCAGGGCATCGAACGCGCCGGACGACGCGCCGGACAACGCGCCGGTTGGGACCGAGACGGCGTCCGTCGGGAGCGACGCGCGGGCGGACTCGCCGGATGAGAATGAGATGATACGGGAATTGGCCGATCGGCTGGCACGGGTCCGGGAAGATCATGTTTTTGAGACACAATCCCATGAACCGTCGCATTGAGACGAATATGGGACTGGACGCCTGCCCTCACCCGAGCACCTCAGATCGGTAAGGGGGCGTCCTTCATCCGCTCCATGCTGAAGCGGGAGCTGACATTCCGCAGCGGAATGGCGGCGATCAGCTTGCGATAGAAGCCATCGTAGGCCGCGATGTCGGGCACCACGACGTGCAGCAGGTAGTCGACGTCCCCGCTCATGCGCCAAGCGTCCACGATTTCGGGGAATTCAGCGACGACTTTGGCGAAACGGCCGAGCCATTCGGCGGAGTGGTCGGCGGTTTCGACGCCAACGAAGACCGAGACGGGCAGGCCGATCTTGGCGGGGTCGAGCACCGCGATACGCCGCTGGACGATGCCTTCCTGCTCCATACGGCGGATGCGTTTCCAGCAGGGCGTGGGGGTCAAGCCGACCTTGGTCGCGATCTCCTGGAGCGACAGCGACGCGTCGACGGCGATCAATCGCAGGATCTCGCGATCCAGGCGGTCCAGGTCTTTGTCGGCGGCCATGCGTGTTACCCTTGTCTGATCCGCCATTTTGAGGCAGAATTTTTCCTGAGGGACGTCTATACGGTTCCATGAGAGAAGAAAATACCAAACCTTGGGAAATCAGGAGTTTCCGATGCCGCGTCTTTCGATCCTTGCCGTTGTCGCCGCGCTGCTGTGCGTCGGCACCGCGTCCGCGCAGCCGCTGGTGCAGCCGGACTGGCTGAAAGCCCATTTGCGCGATCGTGGCGTGGTGGTGCTGGACATTCGTCCGCACGATCAGACCGCCGGGGGGCATATTCCCGGTGCGGTGCCGGCCGATTACGAAAAAGCGGGCTGGCGGGTGAAGACGCCGGACGGGGCGGGTGGGGCGCTGCCGCCGATCGAGCAGATCGCCGCGACCATCGCCGGCTTCGGCGTCGGCGATAAGGACCATCCGGTCATCGTCGGCGACGATTTCGGCGCGACGGCTCGGGTTTACTGGACGTTCAAGGTGCTGGGGCACGCGAACGTGTCCATCCTCGACGGCGGCTGGAAGCGTTGGTCCACCGGCCATTACCCGGTGGAGGCCGCTGCCGCCCCGGTGCGCCATGCCGCGCGGTTTACGCCGCGTTACGACGGGTCGATCCGAGCGGAACTGCCGGAGGTGGAGCGGACTTTGGCGGATGGGAAGCGGACGTTGATCGATGCCCGCCCGCCGGGACAGTGGGAGGGTACCGCCAAATCCCCGGCCGTGAAGGCCTTCGGACGGCTGCCGCATGCGGTGTGGATCGATCAGTCCGACGCGCTGACCGCCGACGGCACGGCGCTGAAGCCTCGGGCCGAACTGGTGAAATTGTTTGGGAAGGCGGGCGCGGCGCCGATCACGACGTATTGCAATACGGGCCACCTCGCCGCGACCGATTGGTTCGTGCTGTCGGAGGTTCTGCATCACCCGGATGTCCGGTTGTACGACGCATCTTTGTCGCAATGGGCGAACGACCCGTCGCGACCGATCGTCCGCTGATCCCATGAGTGTGTCCGCGACGTTGCACCGTCCGGTTCTCGACCGGCCGGTATTGGCGGTGTCGGTCGCCGCTTTGGCCGGAGTCGCGGCGATCCTGGCGGTCGATGGGGCGTGGCGGTCCGTGTCGTTGTTGGCGATCGCGGCGGCGCTGGGCGCGCTGTTTCTGACCACCGGGTTCGGGTTCACGGGCGCGTTTCGGTCCTGGCTGACGCGTGGCGACGGGTCGGGTCTGGTGGCTGGGATCGTGGTCGCGATGGTGGCGGCGGTCGCGATCGTCCCCGTCGCGGCGCTGGTGCCCGGCTATAACGGGTTCGAGGCCCCGATCGGCCTGCCACTGATCGGCGGGGCGATGCTGTTCGGCGCGGGGATGCAATGGGGCAACGGGTGCGGCTCCGGCACCCTCTACACGGCCGGCGGCGGATCGCGGCGGATGTGGGTCGTGCTGCCGTTCTTTTGCGTGGGCGGGTTGTTGGGCTCGCTGATGCTGCCCGCCGCATTCGCTTTACCGGCCCTGCCGGAGGTTGTGCTTCCGCGGTTGCTGGGCCCTTGGGGCGGGTTGGCCGCCACATTGGTGCTCGCCGGCGTATTGGCGCGGTTCGTCCTGGGACGAGGCCCTCGGCCGAATGGCGCCATTCTGGGCGCGGCCTGTGCCATCGGGATGCTGGCGGCGCTGGCGTTTCTGGTTTCCGGCCAGCCCTGGGGCGTGACCACGGGCCTGACTCTTTGGGGCGCGAAGGCTGCTTCGGCGTTGGGTTTCGGGGTCGCCGGCACCGAATACTGGTCATGGGACGGTCCGAAACAGGCGCTGGCCGGGTCGGTGCTGGCGCAGGACTCGTCCCTGATGGATATCGGCATGATCTTGGGCGCGACGATTGCCGCCGCGCGTGCCAACAGCTTTCGGTCGCAGACATGGCCACCGGCGCGAGGATTGGTGGGGGCCGCGCTGGGTGGGCTGCTGATGGGGATCGGTGCCCGGCTGTCGTTCGGGTGCAACATCGGCGCCATGGTCGGCGGCATTGCCTCGGGCAGTCTGCACGGGTTCGTCTGGTTCTTCGCGGTGCTGCCGGGATGCTGGATCGGGATCCGTCTGCGGCCGTGGTTCGGTTTGGCGCGCTAACGCATCGGCGGCAGCAGGGCGGCGGCGTAGGCGACGGGGTCGGCGATCAGGATGCGCGCGGCGGCCAGATCGGCATCGCCGCCCACCGCCGCAGGGCAGGCATCGCGGATCGCGGGGACACGCGCCGGCGGAACGGGGGCGCGGGCGTTGCGGTGAGCGATGATAGCCGCCTTCATCGACTGATCGCCGTCCACCAGCGAGTCCAGTTGCCGCTGCGTCGCGGCGTCCCCGAGGCTGGTACACAGCTGCGGCATCACGCCCAGGCCCTGAATGGGCCAGCCCCGCGGCGCCAGAATGCGGCTCCAGGTGACAAACAGTTCCCCGCCGTCCGGCAGCGGGGCGATGGTCTGCACCAGCCCCTTGCCGAAGGTCGAGCTGCCGACGACGACCGCCCTGCCCCGATCGGCCAATGCCGCCGCCAAAACCTCCGCCGCGCTGGCGGTGCGGCCGTCTACCAGGATGACGACCGGAACGCCTTCCGCCAATTCGCCGGGGGTGGAGTTCCAGACATGCTCCGCTTCCGGCGCGCGGCCGGATGTGGATGCGACCAAGCCATCCGGCAGCAGCATGTCGGCGATGGTCACGGCTTGGCGCAGCACGCCGCCGCGATTGCCGCGGAGATCGAGCACGATGCCCTCGGTCGGCCGGTCGCCCGCCAGCCCGTCCTGCAGTGTGTGCGCCAGCTGGGTATCGGTCGTATTGTTGAAGCCCGCGATCCGCACGATCAGCAGCTCGTCGTCGCGGTTGCCGAAGACCGTGTCGGGGGGCACGAGGACCCGGACAAAGGCGGATTCGTGCTGCTTCCCGTCCTTGCCGCGCCAAGTCATCGTCAGGCTGGTGTTCTCCGGCCCGGCGATCTGAGCGGAGACCAGGGCCGCGTCCACACCGCGCACCGACTCCCCGTCCACGGCAACGATGGTATCGCCTGGGCGCACGCCGGCCACCGCTGCCGGCCCGTCGCGGACGACGTCGGCCACGGTCGCCACCTTGCCCTTCTGCATCACGCTCATGCCGATTCCGGCTCGGCCGGCGCGGCGTTCGCGGTCCTCCCCGGCTTCGGCGGGGGCGACATAGCGGGAGTAGACGTCGATATGGCTGAACAATTCGTCGAAGAAGGCCTGCACGATCCCGGTCGTGCCGGCGCGGCGGACCGGCAGCGACACCGCCACGGCGGCGTTGGTCAGGCCGACGGCGGCCTGCACCCACCCGGCGACGGCCTCATCCTTGGGGACCGGAATTTCCGTGAGCATCCGGCCCTGGGAGAGCAGGCGCAGCCGAGAATCGCGGAGTTCGGTGGCGAGCTTGGGATCGAGCGCGGTCAGCCCCCGCAGCCCCCATTGCGTCAGCCGCGACACCGGTTCGGGATCGAGGATACGCGGCACCATGAACGACAGCGCCGCGGTGTAGACGCTGGTCGCTACCTGCGTATCGAAGCCGCTGAGTGCCTGAGGGTCCGCGTGCGCGGCGTGTCCGCCCCATTGGGCGGCCAGCAGCAGCACAAGCAGAAGGCCGGTGCGGATCATCCGCGGCGGGACCGCTTCCGCTCCGGCACGCCCTGCATGATGTGGAACACCAACCCGCCGGTGACGGGTGTGGCTTCCACGAGGCGCACCTCCACATCCTGCGCCAATCTGAAGACCAGGTGGCTGCGTCGGCCGGTCAATGTCTGCTCCCCCTCATCGTGTTGCCAGTAGTCGTCGGGCAGGCTGGAGATCGGAACGATCCCGCTGGCGCCGCTGTCGGAGATAGTGACGAAAAGGCCGAATCGCGTCACCCCGGAAATGCGGGCATCGAAGCGTTCGCCCACTTTTTCCGCCATATATGCGGCGAGGTAACGGTCGATCGCGTCCCGTTCGGCCAGTTGCGCCCGACGTTCGGTGCCGGTGATGTGGTCGGCGGTGTCGGGGAAGTCGGCGGTTTGACTTTGGACAAGTCCATCGTCCCCGAGTCGCAAGCCCGCGATCAGTGCCCGGTGCACCAGCAGGTCCGCGTAACGGCGGATCGGGCTGGTGAAATGGGCATAGCGGGTCAGCGCGAGGCCGAAATGACCGATATTGTCGGGGCTGTAGGCGGCTTGGGATTGGCTGCGGAGCATGACCTCGTTCACCATCGGCGCTTCCGGGGTGTCGGCCACGAGTTTCAGGACATGGTCCAGGTCGCGCGGATGCACCTGGTCGCCGGGCGGCAGGGAAATGCCCATGGCGGACAGGAAGGTGCGGAGGTTCGCGAGCTTCTCCTCCGTCGGCGGGGCGTGGACGCGGTACATGCAGGGTTGGTGGAGGCGTTCCAACTCCTCGGCCGCGGCGACGTTGGCCAGGACCATGAACTCCTCGATCAGGCGGTGGCTGTCGAGGCGGGCGCGGGGTTCGACGGACAGGACCTTGCCAGCGTCGCTCAGGACGACCTTCCGTTCCGGCAGATCGAGGTCCAGCGTGCCCCGCCGCGTCCGTTCCGCGATCAGCGCTCGGTACGCCGCGTACAAGGACGGGAACTGCTCGGGGTCCATTTGTTCGTAGGTCATGCGGGCGGCGCTGCGCATCAGGCCGCGGCCGAAACGGTGGCGGGTTTTGCGGCCGGCGGCGTCGATGCGCATCTCGACGAACAGGCAGCCGCGATCCTCGTTGGGGCGGAGCGAGCACCAGCCGTTGGAGAGAGCCTCCGGCAGCATCGGCACGACGCGGTCGGGGAAGTAGACGCTGTTGCCGCGGGTGCGGCCGGAATGATCGAGGGCGGAGTCCGGGCGGACGTAGTGGGCGACATCGGCGATGGCGACGATCAGGCGGAAACCGTCGCCGTCCGGTTCGGCGAAGACGGCGTCGTCGAAGTCGCGGGCGTCCTCGCCGTCGATGGTGATCAGGGGGATGTCGCGCAGGTCGGTGCGGTCGCCGAGGGCGACTGCCTCGGCGGTCTCGGCTTCGACGATGGCGGCTTCGGGGAAGACGACGGGGATGTCGTGGGTGTGGATGCAGATCAGGCTGACGGAGCGGGCGTCGCCCATGTGGCCCAGGACCTCGATCACGCGGGCGGGTTTCAGACCGAGGCGGTGGTGGTCGGGCAGCGGTTCGGCCAGCACGATCTCCCCATCCTTGGCGCCGTTTTCGCCGCCGATGGGCACGATCCATTCGGCTTTGGAGCGGCGGTCGGTGGGGACGATGCGGTGCTCGAAGCGGCCGGGTTTGAAGACGCCCAGCACGCGGGCAGGGGTTTCGGAGATGCGCTTGATGGTGCGGCCGTCGTAATGGCCGGGGCCGGCGGGGGACAGGCGGGCGAGAATCCGTTCCCCCGGCGCGAGGGCGGCTCGGCCGGGTTGTTCGGGGCGCATGTGGATGACGGGGGGCGGGCCTTGGTCGGAGTCCCACTCGACCGGGCGGGCCATGGCGTCGCCGTCGTTGTCGGTGCCGACGATGCGGACGATGGCGGTTTCGGGGAGGGAGGCACCGTAGCGGCGGCGCGGGGCTTTGCCTTCCCGGTCCTTGTAGGACGGACGGCCGGCCTTGCGGCCCCGGTGCGGGATCTTCTTCGCCATCAAGCTTCCTTTGGCTGCGTTCCCGCGTTCATGATAGCCGGTGCGACGAGCTTATAGCACGCCGCTGGGGAGTCGTCGGTGGGTTTCATGCCTTCCGCAACCGCGATACCATGCCCCCCTGTACCCGAGACACAGCATGATCGTCGGTCTGACCATCCGCAATTTCAAAGGTATCCGGTAGATCGTGGGCCTGCCGTTGCGCGCCTTTGTTGGTCGGGTCGAACGGGTCGGGGACGACGTCGTTCCTGGATGCGGTGGATTGTGTCCGGGATTGTCGGATCGGCGGGCCGACCTTCGCGCCGCGGCTCGAGCCTATCCAAAATCTTGTGCGATCGGTCATTCCAGCGCCTGAGATCAGGCGTCGAAGTGGCCGGTCACACAGGATTCCGGTTAAGCTCGGACGGATGTTCGAACCTCTCCTCCGCCCGACCAGACTTACGGCACGATACCGAGCAACCACCTCGCCCCCCTTCGACAGGCTAGGATTTTAGCGCCCGTGCACGGCTCCTACCTACCCCATCTTCACCGCCCCACTCCCCCGCAACCCCTCAACTGCTGCATCCCCGTAGCCCAACACCTCCCGCAGCACCCATTCCGAGTGCTCCCCCAGCCCCGGCGCCGCAACGGGGTCGGCCAGCGGCGTGCCCTCCATCCGGAACGGCAGCCGAATGTTCGGTACAAAACCCTCCACAGGGTGCGGGATCGTGCTCATCAGTTCCCTGTCCCGCATTTCCGTGGACCCGAACGCCTCGGCAATGGAATTGATTGCCCCGCCCGGCACCCCTGCCTCCCGCATCCGTCCGAGCCAATGCGTTCGGCTCTTTTTCAACAGAATGCCGGAGACAACGGCTAGGATCTCATCCCGGTGCTCGATCCGGCCCGATGTCGAGGCATAAACCGCATTATCCGCCAGATCCGGCCGGTCCAGGACCCGCGCGGCCAGCCGGTTCCAGGTGCGATCGTTGGCACAGGCGATGAACAGCGGTCCATCGGCGGTATCGAACGCCGCCGTCGGCACGGTGTCGCGGCTGGCGTTGCCGAAACGGGACGGTTCCTGCCCGCTGAGCAAATAGTTCAGCGCGTGGAACCCGACCATGGTCACGGCGGTGTCGAACAGCGCGTTCTCGATATACTGCCCGCGCCCCAAACGCTCCCGAGCGAACAGGGCGGCCTGGACGGCGTTGCAGGTCATCATCGCGGTCGCCATGTCCATGATCGACGGTCCCGCGCGCACGCCGACGCGGTCCGCGTCCCCGTTCATCGCCATGAAACCGGACTCCGCCTGGGTGATGGGATCGAACCCCAGCCGGTCCTTCAGCGGCCCGCTGCGCCCGTAGGCGGACACGGAACAATAGATCAGCCGGGGGTTCCCCGCCGACACGGTCGGATAGTCCAACCCGAACCGCGCCATGACTCCGGTGGAGAAATTCTCCAACACGACGTCGGATTTGGCGACGATGTCGCGGGCCACCGCGATCCCGGCCTCCTGCTTCAAATCGATGGCGATGGAGCGCTTGTTACGGTTGGTCCACAGGAACGGGCCGCTCTGGTCGTTGCCCACCTTGGGGCGGAGGTTGCGAAAATCGTCGCCGCCGTCGGCTTTCTCGATCTTGATCACCTCGGCGCCGAGGTCGGCGAGGATCATGCTGCACAGCGGCCCGGCGATGAAATGGCTGAAATCCGCGACGCGAATGCCGGCCAGGGCCAAGGGGGCGCCGGCGGGGCGGGGCGTGTGGGGTGAGAGTACCGGTCGGTTCATGGCGTCCTCCTGGAGATTGGGGGCAGCATCGCGCGAATTACCGGGGTTGCCCAGGGTGTCGTGGTGTTATCGATAATATCGATGTATCGTATGTTGTTTATCTATTTCCAAGATACAGACCAGCCGCCCTATCTTTCTCCCGACGGCAAGAGATGCCGGAACCTATGGAGAAAAACGATGTTCATGCTCCTGCCCACCCAGCCCGACCTCGAACCCAGCGAAAACCCCGCCGTCCTGCTGCGGGAAGCGTTCCAGTCCATCGCCGAAACGCTGAAGGGCGCGGCGAAATCCATGTTCGCCGCACCGATCCGGTTTTCCTCGGTCGATCACGACGCGATGATGCGGATGCCATTCTGACCGTTACGCGGCACCTTCGATATCCCGGCCGATCTGGAACAACTGCTCCCGCAGCCATTTCGCGCCGGGTTCGGCGTCCGACACTCCGCCCCAGAACAGTTCGGAATTCCACGGCGGCAGCGAGACGGGTGGCTGCAGCACCGCCAAATCCTCAGTGCCCGCCAGCAATTCCGCGATCCGTTTCGGCATGTGCCCGATCAGATCCGTCCGCGCCACGATATGCGGGACCAGATGAAAATCCGAGACCGTCACCGCCACCCGCCGTCGCAGCCCCTGAGTCGCCAAAACCTCGTCCACGATCCCGCGATCGTCGGCCGCCAGAGTCACCAGCACATGCGGCGCGGCGACATAGGCCTCCAGCGATAATGTCCCATCGGCGGACAGCAGCGGATGATGCGCGCAAACCACGCACAGGTAAGAGTCGGAATAGAGCGCCCGCCGCCGGATGCGCTTCGGCACGTTGCGGAACGAACCGATCAGCAGATCCATCTCCCCCCGATCGAGCAGATCGAACGCATCGCGCTTGTCCAGCACCGAAATCCGCACGTCGATCCCCGGTGCCTTCTCCCGCAGCACCGCCAGAAACCGAGGCAGCACCAGCGTCGCCGGGTGATCGCTCGTCGCGATCCGATACACCGCGCGCGCCACGGACGGATCGAACCCCGCCTCGGCATCGAACACCTCCCGCACCCGAGCGAGAACCTCGCTGACGGAACGGTTCAGCGCTACGGCTTTTTCAGTGGGGCGCATCGCCGCGCCGGGCACCCGCACCAACAGTTCGTCCTTGAACGTCAACCGCAACCGGCCGAGCGCCGCACTCATCGCCGGCTGCCCCAGCCCTACCCGCAATCCCGCGCGGGTCACGTTCCGCTCGGCCATCAAAGCCTCGAACGCCACCAGCAGGTTGAGATCGACGGATGCGAGGTTCATGGCATTGTCCATATCGAAAAATACGATGTATCGAATATCATCTATCGATTTTAACAATTCCCGGCAAGGCGGCATTCTGCGTTCGCACCCCAACAGGAGCCAATCCAATGTCCACCACCACCTCCCACCCGCACATCCCGGCCATTACGATGCCGTCGTTCCGGGCCGCTATCGGGACCCTGCGGACCTGGGTCCAGCGGGCCCGCAAGCGGGCGCGGGATCGCGACGCCTTGGCCTTGCTGAGCGACCGGGAACTCCGCGACTTCTCCGCCGACCGCTGGACGATTGGGCAGGAAGTGTCGAAACCCTTCTGGCGCGGTTAAACTGTCGCTTGAGTCGCCCCCTCCGCGCGCGTAGTTTGACGCTCCGTAGCGAAGGACGATCCCATGCCCGACTTCAGCGATTTCACGAAGCTGTTCGCCAATATGAAGCTGCCGGCGGCCCCGAATATGGACGCGTTCGTCTCGGCCAGCCGCCGGAATATGGAGGCGTTTACCGCCGCCAACCGCATCGCGCTGGAAGGCGCTCAGGCCGTCGCGAAGCGGCACATGGAAATCATGCAGCAAGGCATGACGGACATGTCCGACGCCATGCGGTCGATGGCGCTGCCGGAAGACCCGCAGGCCAAGGCCGCCAAACAGGCGGAAATGCTGAAGCACGCGTATGAGCAGGCGGCGGCAAACATTAAAGAACTCGGCGACCTGATCCAACGCTCCAACGCCGAGGCGATCGAACTGCTGAACCGGCGCTTCGCGGAGTCCATGGAAGAGGTCAAAGCACTGTCCGAGAAGGCCTGAGATGACCGAAGACTACCGCCCTTACGCCGCTGGCAGCCAGCCGTCGCTGGACACGCCTGACTACCGGAGTACCGCCAAGCGGCATCCGCTGCGGCCGCGCCACCCGATGCCGCAGACGATCACGGAAACCTCCGGCCCGCGGTTTTCGCAACGGCTGTTTCCGGCCACGACCGATCTGACCACCAGCACCAACGGCAAACAGGCGCTGGGCGAGCGGATCGTCGTCGCCGGCCGCGTCCTGGATGAGGACGGGCGCCCGGTGCCGCACACGATGATCGAGGTTTGGCAGGCAGGTGCCTCCGGCCGATACGACCATCCTGGCGACCAGCACGATGCACCGTTGGATCCGAACTTCCATGGCGACGGACGAGTCTACACGGATGCGGATGGCGCGTACTCCTTCCTGACCATCCGCCCCGGCGCCTATCCGTGGCCGAACCATCGCAACGCGTGGCGACCCACCCATATCCATTTCTCGTTCTTCGGCCCGGCCTTCGCCACACGGCTGATCACCCAGATGTATTTCCCCGGCGATCCGCTGCTGCCCTTGGACCCGATCTTCAACGGCGTCCCCGATCCCGTCGCCCGCGACCGCCTGATCGCCCAGTTCGACATCGGCCTTACCCAGCCCGATTACGCGCTCGGCTACCGCTTCGACGTGGTCCTGCGCGGCCGCGGCGCCACGCCGATGGAGGGTTGAGCGATGCCCGTCGCAACGGCAAACCAGACGATCGGGCCGTACTGGCACATCATCGAGGACAAAACCCTCGCCGACCTCACCCGCTTTGGCGCGGCCGGCGAGACAATCGTGCTGACCGGCCGCGTCCTGGACGGCGACGGCGCCCCGTGCTCCGCCGCCTGCGTGGAAATCTGGCAGTCCGATCCTCCGGCGTCGGACGATTTCCCTGGCTGGGGCCGCGCGAACACCGACGATAACGGCGAATTTCGGCTGATCACGCTAAAACCCGGGCCGGTTGCCGGCCGCGGCAACGTGCAGCAGGCACCGCATATCGCGATCTGCCTGTTGTCCCGTGGCCTGATGACGCATCTGGTGACGAGGGCGTATTTCAAAGGCGAGGCACTGAACGAAACCGATCCCCTGCTGACCTCCATCGAGAACCCGGCACATCGCGCGACGCTGGTCGCGGTGCCCGAAGGGGCAGGGGTCTGGCGGTTGGATATCCGGCTGCAAGGCGAAAACGAAACGGTCTTTCTGGACGTCTGATGCCCATCAACCCCAGTGACGGCCCGATCCTGGGCACGCTTTACGGCACCGACGCCATGCGGGCCGTGTTCGCCGAAACCGCTTACTTCCAGCGTATGCTGGATGTTGAAGCGGCCCTCGCTCGCGTGCAGGCCCGGCTTGGAATCATCCCGGCCGAAGCCGCCGATGCCATCGTGGCCGCAGCCCAGGTGGGCAATCTGAGCACCGAAGCCCTCGCCGCGAGCGCACGTAATGTCGGCTATCCCGTGATCGGTCTGGTGACCGGCCTGTCCGAAGCCGCGGGCGAGGCAGGGGCCTGGACCCATTGGGGCGCCACCACCCAAGACATCATGGACACCGCGACCGTGTTGCAGGTGCGCGCGGGTCTCGACCTGATCGAGGAAGAACTCCGCGCGATTCTCCGCGCCTTGGTGGCGCAGGCGGAAACCCATCGCGACACCGTCATGGCCGGGCGCACCCATCTGCAACAGGCCTTGCCCACCACCTTTGGCTTGAAGTGCGCCACCTGGGCGCAGCCGTTTCTGCATCACCTGCCGCGCCTCGCGCAGTTGCGTCCCCGGGTCGAGCAGGTGGAATTCGGCGGCGCTGCCGGCACCCTCGCCAGCCTGGGTGACCAGGGTATCCCGGCGATGGAAGGGCTTGCGACAGAACTGGGTCTCACCGCCCCCGCCGCCCCGTGGCATGTCTGCCGGGACGCTTTGGCCGAAACGGTGGCTTGGTTGGGCGTCTTGTGCGGCAGCCTGGCCAAGATCGCCACCGACATCACGCTGCTGGCACAAACCGAGGTCGCGGAAGTCACCGAACCCTACATCGCCGGGCGTGGCGCGTCCTCCACCATGCCGCAGAAGCGTAATCCCATCGCGGCGGAATACATCCTCGCATCCACCCGCACCGTCCAAGCCCTGGTTCCTGTCATGCTCGGCGCCATGGCACAGGACCACGAGCGCGCGACCGGCCCCTGGCAAGGCGAAGCCCTGGCGCTGCCGCAATGTTTCGTGCTCACCCATGGCGCGCTGAAACACACGCGTTTCATCGCCGAGGGTATGGTGGTGGACGCCGACCGCATGCGCGCCAACCTGGATATCACGCGCGGGCTGATCGTCTCCGAGGCCGTGATGATGGGCCTCGCCCCGATGCTCGGGCGGTTGGAGGCGCATCATGTCGTGAAACACGCCTGCGATCTGGCACTGACCGCCCGCATCTCGCTCGCCGATGCCCTGGAGAAGGATGAGGCCGTGGCCTCCCGCCTGGATCGGGCAGCCATCGAGGCGCTGATCGATCCGCGGAACTATCTGGGCAGCACCGGCGCATTCATCGACCGCGTCGCCGCGGCAGCGAAGGCGGTTTTGGGTTAGCCTGTCAGGCTCCTTTTTCGATCTGAGGGCTCGCCTATCCCTCCAATACTGCCCTGACCTTGTCGTTCCAAGCGCGCTTCAGGCTTGTTGGAATGTCTCGCTCTTTGAGGAGTGTCAGGATTCGAACCATGAAATCAGGTCGGAAGCGGGATCCGATGGTCACCAACGAGTGCAGCAGCCACGCCCGCACCGACAGGAAATTCATTTCATGCCCCTGTCCGAAATACCGTTTCGCAAGTTCCCGTGCAACTGGTTCCGGTGGGGTATCGCCATACAGAAACAAGTAATCGGTCAGATGGTGTGTCAAAATCTTGGTGTTGAACGTTGCCTCCACGCGGGCCCTGTCGATCAGGCGCTCGGTCACCTCGACCGACAGCACCGTGGCACCATCGGATTGGATAGTGATGTCGCCGCCGGTGTCCGACGCCCGGTCGGCGACATTGATCCCCTGCCACTCGATTTGCCAATCCAAGCCGAAGGCCTGTTTGATGGTTTGGAACATCGCGATCGCGAGAATGACCGGCATTCTTCCGCCACTTTGCACCTTCAGCAGGTCGGTCAACAACGATTCGAACTGATCTTGACTGAGGCGCTGAACATGTACCAAAGCGACATTCGAGGCGTCGCGTAAATGCAACAGTCCAGTCAGCAAGTGAGTTAAGGCTGCTCGTGCCAGATCGGGATCGGCGGAAGCCAGCGTGTCGATAAATGCCAACATGGCATCGAAAGCAAGTTTGTCGCGCAAGCCGGCGCGCGTTTCGGGAACGAATGCGACACTGCGCCTGAACACCGATAAAAACGGGCCTCGCGACGCTGGAATTTCGGCGGATTGCAGAAACGGATTGACCACCGTCTCATCGAGCGTGCGCCCATTGTAGGCGTTCTCTCCCTGATTGACATACGGCAGGCGGACATCGACCAAAGGATCGACGATACGCGCCAAGCAACATCCCACCAAAACCTCCCGGTATGCCTGGGTCGCGGAATTCATCAGCGGATCGATGGCCTGCGTAATGGAATCGGGCACCGGCGGTAACGGGCCGGTGCCAAATAAGCCGTCCGCCGTAGCGAAAACCGTATCCAACACCGCCCTCGCCGCCGCATAGTCGATGATTCGAGCCATTGGCGCGTCCCCTCAGTAGTTCATCCAGACGCTTTCCTGGCGCAGTTGTTTGATCGAGTGGCAGTGCTTCTCGTCGGCATCGAACCGGCGCCACCCTTCATACAGCCGGTCCATCAAATCGCAGCGATAACCGGAAATCGCTGCCTTCCCCTTAATATCCCGCAACGTCGCCGCCAAGGCCTTATGCTCGGCTTGGTCCATTTCGAACCCATAGGCCTTACTGTCGCCCCGCGTCTCGTGCAGATAAGGCGGATCGCAGTAGAATAAGGTTTCGGCGCTGTCGTACAGCTTGATGACATCGGCCGCCGGCCGGTTTTCGATCTGCACCCGCAGCAGGCGAGCGCCGATATCGCTCAGGCCCTCAATCCCGCCGAACCAGCGGGAAATCACCCCGGACATCCCGGCGCGGCTGGTATTCTTGCAATTGGCCCAACGTCCCAGCGTCGCGGTTTGCGCCAGACCGGTACGCGCCTGACGTGCCCGCACATAAAAACGGCGGGCGCGCTCCAATGAAGTAACCTCGGGGGCGTTCGGTGTGACCGCGACGTAGAACTCCTCGCGTGAGAACGGCGTCAGCGCGATCAGCCGGGTCAACTCGTCAGGATCCTCCCGCAGAACGCGAAAGAAGTTCACAACCTCGCCGTCGATGTCGTTGTAGGTTTCCACGGGCGCAGGTGCCCGGTTGATCAGCACAGCGCCGGACCCCGCGAAGGGTTCGCAGTAGTGATGGGCTTCCGGCAACAACGGCAGCAGCCATTCCAAATGGCTGAATTTTCCACCGTACCATCCGAACACCAAGCGTTTGCGTGCACGGCCTCTGGGCGCCGCCCCGCTCGTATTCAGATACAGCGGGGACAACCCGCGCTTCCCTGTCGCTACGACCATATGCTCCGCGACTCCGCCTCGATTCCTTGAGTCTGAACGACCGGGGGCGCCGGCGCCAGTCCCGCCCGAGGGATCGAGGCTCCAGAGCGGAAGTTGGCGGGGCGGGGGTTCCATAATGGTCACCGGTTATGCTGCGTAAGCGCAGCATAACCGGTGACCCGTTAAGAAAAGGTTAACGGCGACAGATTCAGTGAATCTCCCCCGACCGCTTCAGCGCATCCCGCAATTTCGCCGGCGTGAACCCCGGGTCGTTGCACACATCCAGGATTACCTTTTCCCGGCGGGAAATCAGATCGATCGCCGCCGGCAGCTTACGCACCGCGTCGGCCGGCACCACGACAGCGCCGTGGAAATCGGCATGGATCACGTCGTCATGCCCGACCTGCATCCCGAAAATGTTCACCGGCTTCCCGAAATCGACCATATGCACATGCGCATGGCTCGGTCCCACCCGGCCGCCGATCATCTGGAACCCCGGCGCCCACATGTCCAGATCGCGGAACGACCCGTTGGTCACGCAGCCGATGGAACCGAGTGCCTTATGGATGGTGGACTGGACTTCGCCCCAATAGGCGCCGTAGCCCTCCCGCCCGTCGATGTCCTGCAACACCGCGATGGTCGGCAGATCGACGCGCGCGACGTAATCGTACCAGTCGGCGCGGTCGGTCACCTTGCCGCGCGGCGGCTCCTTCGAGCGTATCATGCCGACACGCGCCAGCCCGACGATCGGCTTGGCCTTCGGATCGATGCACACCATGGGTTCGACCGTGAAGCCGATCGCCCGGCGTTCGGGGTTCGTGATCTCCAGCCCGTTGCAGATGGTGGGCGTGTCCCACTGGGCCAGCACATCGAGGTCCGCCTGGGTAAAGGGCCGGTCGGTCATGGAACGCGTCTCCTGGATAAAGCAGCGGACGCCCTCGCCCGCCACGGTGGTTTCAGGCAAACTACCCGCATGAGCACGACAGCGAAAGGCGGCAAGGCCGTCTACGGCGCCCCCCTCGGCATCCTGATGCTGGAGGCGAAGTTCCCCCGTATCCCCGGCGACATGGGCAACGCCACTACTTGGCCGTTCCCGGTGATGTACCGCGTGGTGAAAGGCGCCAGCCCGGAGAAGGTGGTGCTGAACGGCGCCAACGGGCTGCTGCAGGACTTCCTCGACGCTGCCGCCGATCTGGTCGCGCAGGGGGCCGAGGCGATCACCACCAATTGCGGCTTCCTGGCGCTGTTTCAGAAGGAGCTCGCGGCACATTTGCAAGTGCCGGTGGCTACCAGTTCGTTAATGCAGGTGCCTTGGGTGCAAGCGACGCTGCCACCCGGCAAGCGGGTCGGCATCGTCAGCGTCTCCGCCAAATCCCTGACGCCGGCGCATCTCAAAGCCGCCAACGTGCCCCTCGATACCCCCATCGCCGGGACCGAAGGCGGGCAGGAATTCTTCCGCGTCCTTATCCTTGGCGAGAAGCAGGACATGGATATCGCCCTCGCTGCTCAGGACATCCTGGCCGCTGCGACGAAGCTGGTTACGGAAAACCCCGATATCGGTGCCATCGTGCTGGAATGCACCAACATGCCCCCATATGCGCATGCGATCCGCGAAGCCCTCGGCATCCCCGTCTACGACATCTACTCGTTGATCACGTGGCTCCACGCCGGCCTGCGTCCGCGCGATTTCGGCCCCCCAGCGGACAGAGCAACATGCTTACCGCTTGCATCCCCCCATCGCATTTGACAGTTTGCCGTCTATCATTCAACCAAAGGTTGTCCAATGCCGTTGACTCGTAAACGCGTTCTCGTCACCGGCGGTGCCGGATTCCTCGGCTCGCATCTGTGCGAGCGGCTGGTGCGCGAAGGCGCCGACGTGCTTTGCGTGGACAACTATTTCACCGGCCGTAAAGACAACATCGCCCATCTGCTCGACAAGCCGAACTTCGAGGCGATGCGCCACGACGTCACCTTCCCCCTCTATGTGGAGGTGGACGAGATTTACAATCTCGCCTGCCCGGCCTCCCCGGTGCACTACCAGTTCGACCCGGTGCAGACGACCAAGACCAGCGTCATCGGCGCCATCAACATGCTGGGCATGGCCAAGCGCGTCGGCGCCAAGATCCTCCAGGCCTCCACCAGCGAGGTCTACGGCGACCCCACTGTCCACCCCCAGACCGAAGACTACCGCGGCAACGTCAACACACTCGGCCCGCGCGCCTGCTACGATGAAGGCAAGCGCTGCGCCGAGACGCTGTTCTTCGACTATCATCGCCAGCATCAGGTGCGGATCAAGGTCGCCCGTATTTTCAACACCTACGGTCCGCGTATGCACCCCAACGACGGCCGCGTGGTATCGAACTTCATCGTCCAGTCCCTGCGCGGCGAGGACATTACGCTCTATGGCGACGGCATGCAGACGCGCGCCTTCTGCTACGTCGACGACTTGATCGACGGATTGATGCGTCTGATGGCCACCGGGCCGGAGACGACCGGTCCGATCAACATCGGTAACCCGCACGAAATTCCGGTGCGTGAATTGGCAGAGCGGGTGATCCGCCTGACCGGCTCGTCATCCAAGATCGTCCATCGCCCGTTGCCGCAGGACGATCCGATGCAGCGCTGCCCGGATATCGCACTGGCGCGTTCGGTCCTGGGTTGGGCACCGAAGGTGGCGTTGGACGACGGCCTGACCAAGGCCGCCGCGTATTTCCGGCAATTGCTGGTGGAATCACAGACCCGCGAGCACGCGTCGGCTTAACCCATAACCAACGCGCCCGGCGCATGCGTCAGATGGCACGCCGAGGCATGCCCATCGCCCACCGGCCGCAGCACCGGTTCTTCCGTCCGGCAACGGTCGTGCACCAACGGACACCGTGTATGGAACCGGCACCCCGACGGCGGATTGATCGGGCTCGGCACGTCGCCCGTCAGGATCACCCGGTTGCGCGGCGCCGTCGGATCGGGCACCGGCACGGCCGACAGCAGCGCCTTCGTGTAGGGATGGTGCGGCTTGGCGAACAACGTGCGCCGGTCCGTCAGTTCCACGATTTTGCCCAGGTACATCACGGCCACGCGATGCGTCAGATGCTCCACCGTCGCCAGATCGTGGCTGATGAACAACAGCGCCAGCCCCAATTCGTCCTGCAGGTCCACCAGCAGATTGATGATTTGCGCCTTGACCGACACGTCCAGCGCGGACACGGCCTCATCGCAGATGATCAGATCGGCGCCGGGAGCCAAAGCGCGCGCGATACCGATGCGCTGGCGCTGGCCGCCGGAGAATTCGTGCGGGAAGCGGTCGATGGCATCGCGCGGCAGGCGCACTTTGTCCATTAACGCCTCGATCTCGGCGGTTCCATGCGGCATGCCGAAATTGGTCAGCGGCTCGCCCAGAATGTCGCGGATTTTCATGCGCGGGTTCAGGCTGCTGAACGGGTCCTGAAACACCACCTGCATCCGCTGGCGGATCGGGCGCAACTTGCTGGCCGGCATGTTGTCGATGCGCTGGCCGTCCAGATAGACCTCGCCATCTGTCACCGGATACAGCCGCAGCAGCGCCTTGCCGACAGTGGATTTACCGCAGCCCGATTCGCCAACGAGCGAAAGGGTCTCCCCGCGGTTGATATCGAAGCTGACGCCATCGACGGCGTAGACCTTCGCGGTGACCCGTCCCAGCAGGCCACCGTGAATGGGAAAGTGCTTCTTGAGGCCTTTGACCTCAAGCAAAGGGCGGGTCGTGCTCATGCGGCCATCCGGCGTTCGGCGAAGTGGCAGGCAACCGAGTGCTCCGGCGCCTTAAGTTCGATCGCGGGTGCGACCGACCGGCAAAGATCGGTGGCGGAGGCACAGCGGCCGGCAAAGGCGCAGCCGATGATCGGCTTGCGCAGGCTGGGCACCAGACCGGGGATTTCCGCCAACCGGCCGCGCGGCCCTTCCTGGAGCGACGATCCCAGCAGCGGCACCGCGCCGATCAGTCCGCGGGTGTAGGGATGCAGCGGACGAGCAAAGATTTCCCGGACGGGCGCTTCCTCGACCTTGCGGCCGGCGTACATCACCACGACCCGTTCGGCCATTTCCGCGACCACGCCCAGATCGTGGGTGATCAGCATGATGGCCGATCCCAAGCGCGTCTTCAGATCGCGCATCAAATCGAGAATCTGCGCCTGAATCGTCACGTCAAGCGCGGTGGTCGGCTCATCCGCGATCAGCAGCTTGGGATTGCAGGCCAGCGCCATCGCGATCATCACCCGTTGTCGCATACCGCCTGACAGTTGATGCGGATATTCGCGCACGCGCCGGCCAGGCGCGGGGATGCCGACCAGCGTCAGCATTTCCACGGCTTTGGCCTCCGCGTCCTTGGCGTTCATGCCTTGGTGCAGCTGCACCGTTTCCCCGATCTGCTTGCCCACGGTCAGCACCGGGTTCAGCGAGGTCATCGGCTCCTGAAAGATCATGGAAATCGCGTTGCCGCGGATTTTCCGCATCTCCGGTTCGGGCAGATCGAGCAGGTTTTGGCCCAGGAAGCTGATCCGGCCCGCGATCTTGCCGGGTGGTTCGGCGATCAGCCGCAGCACCGACATCGACGTGACCGATTTTCCACACCCGGATTCGCCCACGATCGCCAAGGTTTCCCCGGCATCGACATGAAAGGACAGCCCGTCGACCGCCCTCACCACCCCATCGGGCGTGGCGAAATGGGTCTGTAAATTCTCGACTTCGAGCAATGCCATGATTTTATAACCGCTTGGCCAGCCGGGGATCGAGCGCATCGCGCAACCCATCGCCCAGCAGATTCACCGCGAGCACGGTGATGGACAGGAAAATTGCCGGGAAGAACACGATGTAGGGTTTCACCTGCCATAGCGCCCGCCCCTCCGCCATGATGTTCCCCCAGCTGGGGATAATCGGCGGCGTGCCCGCGCCGATGAAGGACAGCGTAGCTTCCGTGATCATCGCCGAAGCGCAGATGAAGGTCGCCTGCACCATCAGCGGCGCCAGCGTGTTGGGCAGAATGTGCTTCCAAATGATGACCGGAACCTTGGTGCCGGACGCGATGGCGGCTTCCACATAGGGTTGCTCGCGCAGCGACAGCACAACGCCCCGCACCAGCCGGCAGACGCGTGGCGATTCAGTGATGCTGATCGCGATGATCACGTTCTGCACCGACGCCCGCGTCAGCGCCATCAGCGCGATGGCCAGCAGGATTTGCGGGATCGACATCAGCCCGTCCATCGCACGCATCACGACGGCGTCGATCCGCCGCGTGAAACCCGAAATCAGCCCAATGGTGGTCCCGACGATGCCGGCGCAAAAGGCGACCGAGAAGCCCACGGTCAGTGACACCCGAGCGCCGTAGAGCACGCGGGAGTAGACGTCGCGGCCGAGCATGTCGGTGCCGAACCAATAGAGCGCCGAAGGCTCCCGCGTGCGTTTGGCCGGTGCCAGCGACGTCGGGTCCTTGGTGAACAGGTACGGCGCGAAGATCGCGATCAGGATCATGATCCCGACCAGCACGCCGCCGACCACGATGGTCGGGTGCCGGTTGACGAAGGTCATGACCCGCCCGCGCACTTTCGGCGTGGGCAGGATTTCCGGCAGCACGGGCGCGGCCGTGTAGCCGGACGGAACGATGGTGGCGCTCAATAGCGGATCCTCGGATCGAACACGGTGTAGAGCAGGTCCACACACAGGTTAACGACGACGTAGACAAAGCTGAACATCAGCACGACGCCCTGAATGACCGGGTAATCGCGGCGCAGAATGGCGTCCACCGTCAGGCGGCCGAGGCCGGGGATAGCGAACACGCTTTCCGTCACCACCGCGCCGCCGATCAAAGCGGCGAAGCCGATGCCGACGATGGTGACGATCGGCACGGCGGCGTTCTTCAGCGCGTGGATGAACAGCACGCCGCGCTGGCCAACGCCCTTGGCCTTGGCGGTGCGGACATAATCCTGCGACAGCACGTCCAGCATGGTGGCCCGCGTGATGCGCGCGATCAGCGCCATGTAAACCAGCCCCAAGGCCGTCGCCGGCAGGATCAGGTTACGCAGGAACGGCACCAGCCCGTTGCTGATGGAGGTGAACCCCTGCACCGGCAGCCAATCCAGATACAGCGCGAACACGAACGCCAGCAGATAGCCGACGACGAATACGGGTGTGGAGAACCCGAACACCGCCATCATCATGACCAGACGGTCGATCCAGGTGCCGTGCTTCCAGGCCGCGATCACCCCCATCGGAATGGCGCAGGACAGCGACAGGATCAGCGTCAGGCACATCAGCGACACCGTCGGCTCGATCCGCTGCGCGATCATGTGACTGACCGGCAGGTTGGTGAAGATCGATACCCCCAGGTCGCCGCCGATCACATGCCAGAACCAGTCGCCGAAGCGGATCAGGAACGGCCGGTCGAGCCCCAACGATGCTCGGATACGATCCACGTCGGCGGGCGTCGCCTGATCGCCGGCGATGATTGCAGCCGGGTCGCCGGGCGCGAGGTACAGCAGGCTGAAGACGAACAGCGCCACCAGCAGGATCACCGGAATGGTGGCCACGACGCGGCGGACGATATAGGCGAACATTCTTGGACTGCTCCGCTCAGGTCTTGGTCACGTCCCAAAACACCGGGAACGGTGCCTTGACGATGCCAGAGAGGTTCTTACGCCAAGCTTGGTACCCTTTGAAGAACCCCGTCGGCACATAGACGACGTGTTCCATGGCCGCTTTATTCAGGTCCTCGATGGCTTTCTTTTCGGCCGCGAGGTCGGGGGCGCCATACCACGCGGCGATCTTCTCTTGCACGACATCGGATTTCGGCCAGCCGAACCACGCCGAGTCGCCGCTGGCATCCAGCGCGATATAGGGCGCCGGGTTCACGCAGTCGGCGCCCGCGTGCCATGTGTGAAAAATGTTCCAGCCCCCCTCGGCCGGGGGTTCCTTCTTGGCGCGCCGCTGTCCGACGGTGCCCCAATCCAGCGCTTGGTACTGCACGTTCATGCCGATGCGCTTCAACAGATCGGCGGTCACGTCGCCCTGTGCCTTGGTGATGGCGACGTCGGTGGCGACCAGCAGCACGATCGGCTCGTTCTTATAACCCGCTTCCGCCAGCAGCTTCTTCGCGAGGTCGTAGTCGCGGGGACCTTTCAACCGGTCGCCGCCCATTTCGGTATAGAGCGGGGTATCCGGGGTAAAGTAGCCGGGAACGGTTTTCCACAGGCTCTCGTCCGATCCGACCACGGCCTGCATATAATCGGCCTGGCTCAGCGCGATCTGGATCGCCTGACGGGCGCGAACATCGTTGAACGGCGGATGCAGATGGTTGATCCGGAACGACCCAATATTGCCAAGGGGATCGGCAATATCCACCAACACGCCAGCCTTCTTCTTTAGCAGCGGCACGAGATCCGGCAGCGGTGTTTCCCACCAATCCACTTCGCCGTTTTCCAGAGCCCCGGCGGCGGTCGCGCCATCGGGCACGATGTTCCACTCGATCCGGTCGAAATTGATCCGCTTGCCGCCGGCCAGCCAGTTGGCTTTTTCCGAACGTGGCACATAGTCGCCGAATCGCTCGAAGATCGCCTTGGCACCCGGGACCCATTCGTCCTTTTTGAAGCGCATCGGGCCGGAGCCGACGTATTCGGAAATCTGCTTGAACGGGTCCGTCGCCGCGATCCGCTCCGGCATCACGAACAGGCAGGGCGTGCTGCTTTTGCCCAGTGCGAACAGCATTTTGGGATAGGGCTTGTTCAGGCGGAACCGAAAGGTGCGGTCGTCCAACGCTTCCAGCGCGTCCAGCCGCTGTTTGATCGGCCGGCCCATCGTCGAGTCGCGGGCCATCCAGCGATTGATGCTGGCGACCGCGTCCTTGGCGCGCACCGGTTCCCCGTCGTGGAATTTCAGACCCGCGCGCAGCTTGAAGGTCCAGGTCTGGAAATCGGCGGAGACCTCGTGCCCCTCCACCATCTGCGGCTGAGGTTCCAGCTTGTCGTTGACCCCGTACAGCATGTCCCAGATCAGCAGGGCGCCATTACGGACGACGTACTGAGTCGTCCAAACCGGATCGAGATTCGCGAGGTTGGCTTGCGGGATGAACCGCAGCACCTTGGAATCGGCGGCTGTGGCAATATGGGGCGCGGCCATTCCGGCCACGGCGCCCACGGCGGCGGTCTTCAAAAACGCGCGACGATCCATTCTGCGGTTGGCCCCTGTGCCCGTTTTGTTGTGTACCGTCCCAGACCCGGCATTTCCGTAACTTGCCTCAGCCCGAGTGGAAAGGCCAGCACCGAATGAAGTTGGTTTCGACCGAGCGGGGACCGTCTCGGGCTTCGGCGGGATCGCTCTACACTTTGTGACTATAAGGTGGTTTGAGCTGGACGATATGCGCGCTACAGTTGCGGCATGCAGGCAACGAACAACGCGCCAGGGTCCAACAGGCAGGTGGGTGGGCTGATACGGGACTGGCGACTCCGTCGCCGGTTGACCCAGCTCGCGCTTGCCGTTTCCGCGGCGCTTCCCCCCCGCGCGCTCGCTGCGTGGGAGAGTGGAAAGGCGCAGCCGCCGTTCGATGCGATTTTACGGCTGGCCGAGCGGATGGACCTGCCGCTCCGCGACCGGAACCGGCTGCTGGTGGCCGCGGGCTACCCGCCGCACTTTCCGGTGCGCCGTCTGACCGATGCCGCGATGGCCAGCGTGAAGGGGGCAATCGACCGGATGTTGGCGCGCCAGCAACCCTATCCGGCTTTGGCGATCGATGGGCGTTGGATCGTGGTGGCGGCAAACGACGCGCTGCGTGGCCTGATTGCCGGCGTCGATCCGGCCTTGCTGCGACCGCCGGTCAATTGGGCGCGGCTGTTGCTGCATCCCGCCGGCCTCGCCCCGCGGATCGCGAACCTGTCCGTCTGCCGAGCCCATTTGTTGGCGCGACTCAGTCGTCAGTTCGAGATGATCGGGGAGCCTGTGCTGGCCGATCTGCTGGAGGAAATAGGCGACTACCCGGTCCTGAAGACCGAAGAGGCCGAGGATGAGATCGAACCGGACGCGGCCGCGCAGGCGCTTTGTCTTATGACGGTCGACGGGCCCTTGCGCCTTTTCGGGACCTCGACGGTTTTCGGCATGGCCACCGACATTACCCTGGCGGAGCTGACGATCGAAAGCTTCTTTCCCGCCGATGCCGATGCCGCCGCGATCATGCTCCGGCAGAGGGAGACCGCGGTGCCGCGAGCAGCAAGCGGTTGACCCCTTCCAGCGCCGTGTAAGTCGCGCGCCAAGCGCGTGCGAACCCCTCTGGCCCCGTGCCCGATGCGGCCAGTGCGGCGCCGATCTCGCCGACGCTCCGGCGCCCGTCCACCTGCCGTAGGATCGCGACCGCCAAGGGGGGCAGCGGCACGGGAATCTGGAGGCCATCCAGACCGAAAATCAAGGTTCCGTCAGGACGGATGGCCTTCGCGAGCGTATCGCCGGTCACCTCCCGCAACACCGGCACGGTTTCCGGCGCGAACGGGTCGGCACGATCGGGCGCATCGCCGGCCCGCACGCAATAGACGATATGGACCGACATGTTCCCGGCGAGCGACTCCGCCAGCGCGGCGCGCGCGATGGGATCCATGTCCGCCAGGCGGGCGCGCAATTTCGGATCCGGCATCAGCGGCGCCGGATCGTAGCGCAGCGGCTCCACCCAGCAGGCCGGGCGCAGTCCGGCATCGGCCAACAGGGTGTTCAATGCCGGCACCGTGAAAGACTGATCCCGCGGATTGAGCAGCAGGTCGTAAAGCCCGGCGTCGCCGCCTTTGCTTTGATCGTCCACGTTTCGGTTCAGCCGCAACCAGGCCGTTTCAGGCAGATGCCGCATCACCCGGCGCGCGATATCCAGACGCTCCGCTGGCGGCCGGTCGGGCGGCGCGAGCGTCCGCAGCGCGTCCTGGATCATGTAAACGCCGGTGCGCCCATGCGGTGCGTAAACCATCAGGCCGAGACCGCCCCCCGGTGCCAGGACGGACACCAATGCCCGCAACCCCTCGGCCGGGTCAGGCAGATGGTGCAGCACGCCGCAGCAGTCGATGTAGTCGTACGGACCAAGACCCGAATCCGGCAGGTCCAGCAGCGACCGCTGTTCCCACACGATATTGTCCAGTTTCCGCACCGTCGCGCGGGCTCGGGCGATGCGCAATGAGGCCGACGAGCGGTCCAGCCACGTGACGCTGCCGGGGCGCCCGTCGCGCGCCATCTGCTGCGCCAGCATGATGGTCGCATCGCCGGTCCCGCCGCCCGCGATCAGCGCGTTCAGCGGTTTGTCGGCCGGACGGGTGGACCCGAACACCCAGTGATCGACCTCGTACAGATGGCCGGGGCTGCCGGCGATCAGGCGTTTGGCCTCATCCCGCGGGTCCCGCTGGGGGTAGGGGTAGGACTCATATTGCGTGGCCAGTTGGACATCGGTTGCATCGGTCATGATGCGGGCTTAGAGCGTGATCGCCGTAGGTGGCAACACGCGATCGAACGAAGCGATAGAGCGCGACGACCGTTTACGGTCAGCCTGAAGGCGCTCCAGACCGCCGGAAAGGGCGAGGCCAGAGGTTCCCCATGGATTC
>CAITUP010000063.1 GCA_903895595.1 uncultured Acetobacteraceae bacterium
ACGAAGGCCGGGTCGGCGGTGGCGGCGGCGCGATCGGCGAAGGCGATTTTCAGGACCTCCGCCAAAAGATGCACGGTATCGGGGGAGCCGAAGCCCAGCGCGCCGATATCGTAACCTTCCAGAATGTTCAGCATCTGCACGATATGCAGCGGGCCGGAGGACGGCGGCGGCGGGCCGATAATTTCGAACCCGCGATAGGTGCCGCGCACGGGATCGCGGGTCACCGTTCGGTAACCCGTCAGATCGGCCTGCGAAATATATCCGCCGCTGCGTGCCATCCAATCGGTGTAATGCGCGCCCAGACTGCCCTGGTACAGAATATCCGGTCCATCGCGCACGATCGAACGCAGTGTGTCGGCATAGGCGCCGGTGATCAGCCGCGTGCCCGCCGGGATTGGGGTGCCGTCCGGCAAATAAACCCGAGCGATCTCGGCGTCCAAAGCCATATCGGCGGCGCAGTCGGTGACGCATTCGGTCAGATACGGCGTGACGCGAAACCCGCGCGAGGCATGCCGGATCGCCGGTTCCATGACATCGGCGAGCGAGAAGGTGCCGAACCGTTCCAGCGCCTCGCACCAGCCTTTCAGATTCCCCGGCACGGCGACGGAACTCGGGCCGAGCGCGTTTTTGCGCCCGATCGTGTCCATGGTGCCGGGCGCGGCGTGCGGGTCGGGTGTGTAGGTGGTCGGTCCCGTCGATAAAGGCGCGGTGCTCTGTCCGTCGATGACCGTGTGCGTCCCGTCCGTCAGCCGAATATGCGCCATGCCGCCGCCGAGGATGCCGACCATCATCGGCTCCACCACCGTCAGGGTGAAAAACGCGGCGATGGCGGCGTCGATGGCGTTGCCGCCGGCCGCCAGCATTTCCGCCCCGGCGGCCGAGGCCAAGGGATGGTTGGTCGCCACCATCCCGCGCGCGCCCGTCGCCGGCCGCTTCTCGCACTGGAACCGGGTTCCGGCGCGATCCTGCCAGCTCATACGGCTTCGGCCGTCAAACGGCGCGGCGCCGCGCAACAGGCGCACCCGCCGGAGTGGGAGGCCGGGAAGGCGGTCGCGGCGCTGTTGTCCTCGGCCCCGCCGCCGAAGGACGGGATGGCCAAGGCGCGCGGCGACAGGGCCTCGCAGTTCGGGCAGGCCTGCGGATCGGCGAAGGCCGCCATCGGGTAATTATCGCGGAACGGGCCGCAGGTCCCGCATTGGTAGTCGTATGTGGGCATGGACGCCTCGCGTTGGATCGATTTTCAACGCGCATATTGCCGCCGTTCGGGACCCCGGATCAACCCATCAGCACCGCCGCCACGGCCACCACGCTCGGCGCCAGCCACACAATACCTGCCCGCAACGGCCGGAGCGGCCCGACCCCCAGCACCCGCCCGTTCATCCACAGCGCGTAGGGGCTGACGAACAGCTGCCCGGCGCACCAGACCAGCACCGCGTGCCAGGCATCCGCCGGGCGGATCGCGAGCACCAGGATCGTGGTCGCCACAAACCCCGCGACATTGGCGGCCAGAGCCTGCCGCGCCCCTCCGGCCGCCACCAAAGCGACCCCCGAGGGAAACATCACCGCCGCCAGCGCCATCAACCCCACCAGCGGCAGTGCCGCCCGGCCCGCCGCCGCCCAGTCGGGCCCGAGAACGGCGGACACAACCGGCACCAGCGCCATGGCCAGGACGCCGCACAGCGGCAGCAACCACCGGCTGGACAGCACCAGCAACCGATCGACCGTCGACAGCAGCGCGGCGCGGTCGTGCTGTTGCTCCGACAGGATCGGCAGCATCAGGCGCCAGAGCGCCGTAAAGGTCAGCTCTCGCACCGTGTCCACCAGCCGGAACGCCACATGCACCCGCCCCAACGCCGCCGTGCCGGCCGTGCCGCCGATCAGGATCGCGAACAGCCGGTAGCGCCCGAGCTGCACCAGCGTGCTGGCGGTCAGCGGCAGACCCACGCGCAGAAGCGCGCGTGCCGCCGCGACCGAGAACACCATGCGAGGCCGCCATCCCGCCGTGATCACCAGCACCGCGCCTCCAACCGCCGAGGACACCGCCAACTGCACCACCGGTGCCCAAGCGCCGGCCCCGTGCGAGGCCAGAACGATCCCTACCGCCGCCCCGCTTCCCTGACCCAACACCGTCCGTGCCGCCAACGCTCGGTACCCCCTCGCCCGAGTCAGTACGCCCTGCATCGCGCCCCCGGCCCCGACGAGCGGTAACGGCAGCGCCAGCAGCAACGCCATCGGGATCAACCGATTGTCGTGCAACAACCCGGCCAGCAGCCAGCCGGCCCCGGCCTGCACCGGCATCGCCAGCAACCCGGTGGCGCAGGAGGCCCAGAACGCGCTCGATGCCACTGTGTCGTCCATGGTGGCCCGTTGCACCAGCGCGTCGGCGAACAGCGCGTTTACCGCGACCCACAACAGCACATGTGCCGCCGCTGCCGCCGCGCCGACACCGAGCTCCGCCGGCCCGATCAGGCGTGCGATGACGAAGGCGGACAGGATCGAGAGCAGCCCGCCAGTCGCGGCCTCCAGGCAAGACCAGAAAATGTGTCGCTTCATGCTGGCCGCCGGCGCAAGGCCAAGGCCGATAGACCGGCGACGAAGGGGGGCAGCCACATGATGCGGCTCTGATATCGGTCGTGCGGCGTGGACAGGCCGCCGGTGATGATAGCGCTAACAGGCAGAGAAATTAACGTGACCAGCAAAAATCCCGCTGCCGCCTGCCGCCGCCACCACGCCACCGGCAGCAGCGCCAGGCAGGCTACCACCCCGCCGACGGATACGACCGCGTGCAGCGCGATCAGCCAGGGCGGCAACACCAGCGAGTTGTGCGTCTGTCGAGCAGCGGCGTAGCGGGCGCGTTCGGCCGGAGGAAAATCCAGGGCGATCCAGGGCGAGACCTCCCCCTGCCACGCATCCAGCCCGTCGCCGGAGCGAAACTGCGACAGCTGCGTCAGGCCGTTGCCCACGATCGCCCCCAGCTCGGTCATCGGTTCGGCCCGCAACGCCGCGGCGATGATCGCGTCGGCCTCGGCCGAGACGGCCTTGTGCCCGCCCGCCAGGACGATCGGGCTGTCGGCCCGCCACAGGAATTCGTCGGAGATCGCGGGGAACCGGTCGAGAAACGGGCACAACTGCCAGCCGGCTGTGGGGCAGTCGCGGCGCAGCACGTCCATGCCCGGCCCGTCGTAGATGACCCGCGCCAGCAGAAACACATTCCCGAACGGCGACAGCGCCATCCGGTGGTGACCGATGAGGTTCACGGCCAGCAGGGCGGCGATGGCGAGAAGTGGGGGGAGAAGGAGACGGGTCGATTTCTCCCTTCTCCCGCAAGGGGAGGGGAGGGACATACCGCGCCCAACCAACAGCCCCCCCGTCAGCACCGTCCCCAACAACAGGCTCGATTGTTGTGCCGCGATCGCGAACGCCGCGAACAGCGTCAGGGTCCACCCCCGCCGCCGTGCCAGAACGCCCAACGTCAGCACCAGCAGCGGCGTGAACACATCCGGCATCAGTTGGCACACCAGAAACGGCAGCCACGTCCCCGCCGCCAGCGGGAGCACCACCACCGGGAGCCATGCCACGCGCAGCCAAGGCACCAGGACCTCGCACACCGAGCGCACCATCCAGACCGTGAGCAGCGCCTGCGCCACGATCACGGGCCAAGTGCTCACCGTCGCGTGCAGCGGCAGCATGAACAGCGAATAGAACGGCGGTCGGTCCCAGCCGAGGTAGCGGTGGATCGCCTGAGACAGATACGTGCCGGTATCGGCGAACACGATCGGATAGCCATTCCAGGCCGCCGGCCACAGCAGCAACCCGGCCGCCGCCGGAATCGCCCAGAACGCGTGCCGTTCGGCCATCATCGGTAGTACCGCCGGTAGCGGCGGTGATAGACCTCGGCATCGGCCTCGCCCGAACGCACATGGGCACGCGGGTCGACGCGGGTCAGGACGGTGCCGACGACGTTGGCATGGGTTTCCCGCAGCAGCTCCATCGCGTGGCGCAGCACCGCGCGAGGCGTGTCGCGCCAGCGGACGCACAGCAGCACGGCATCGGCGATGGCGGCGGTGACCCGGGCCTCGCTCATGGCCTGGATCGGAGGGGTATCGAGCAGGATCAGGTCGTAGGCGTCGCGGACGCTGGCCAACAGGCGCGTCATGCCGTCCGACATGAACAGCTTCAACATGTCGCCGCCCGGTTTGCCGGCGGGGATGTAAGACAGACCGGTTTTCTCGTCCGCCCGCACCACGTCGGCCAGTTCCGCCGCCCCGCGCAGCACCTCCGCCAAACCGGGCTCGCCGTCGGCGCCGAAGATGCGGGCGAACTTGGGCTGGCGCAGGTCGCACTCGATCAGCAGCACCTTCTCGCCCGCCAGTTGGGCGGAGCGCCCGAGCGACAGGGTCAGAACGGTTTTCCCTTCGCCGGGGCGGGCGGCGGCGATCGCGATGATCCGGGGCCGATGCGCGCCCAGCCACAGCCCGGCGCGCAGGCCGCGGATTTGCTCGGCGAAGGCGGTCAAGGGCCGGCGGGCGACGTAATCCTCGACCCGTAAATGGCCCAGCGCGCGCTTGCCGACCTCCGGCAGCAGCGCGAAGCAGGGCAGGCCGGTGACCGAGCGGGCATCCGAACCGCCGTTCACGGTGTTGTCCAGCAGGTGCCGGGCGTAAACCGCCATCAGCCCGAATACGATGCCCGCGAAACAGACCGCCGCGGTCATCGGCCCCGCGTTCGGCCAGCTCGGCTGGGCCGGCGGCACCGCCGTGGTGATCTCATGCGCCTCGGACGTTTCGGTCGCCGCCTTCTGCGCGGTATCCTGGATCTGCAGCAGCACGGCCTGCAACTGCGCGCGGATGGCGTCCGCATCGCGCTGCCGGGCGTTCAGGTGAATCTGCGCCTTGGCCGCGAGGTCGGCCTTCTCCTGCGCCGCCCGCAGATTGGCTTCCAGTGCCGCCACGCGGTCCTGCGCCGCCCGCCGTTCGGCCCCGATCGAGGCCACAACCCGTTCGATTTCGGCGGACAGGCTTTGTCGCGCGGCGTTGGCTTGGCGGCGCAGCCCCAGCGAGTCCGGGTGATTGACGCCCAGGCGTTCCTGCCGTGTTTGTGCCTGCGCCGCCAACTGGTCCTGCTGCGCGCGCAGGCGTTCCACCGACGGGGCAATGGCTGCCTGTGCCCCGGCGCCGGCCCGTCCTCGCGCCGCATCCAGCCGAGCCTCGGCGTTCGCCAGTTCGCCGCGCGCTTGGGCGAGCATTTCAGAGAGGTGGCTGACCTGTTCGGCATCCAAGTCCGCGTGCATGCCTTGGAACAAATGGTGTTTGGCGCGGTAGTCGGCGATCTCGGCTTCCCGCGCTTCGGTGTCGCGGCGCAGTGTCGCGGCCTGGGTGCGCAGATGTTCGGTGGCCTTGCGCGCGGCGGAGGCCTTCGCCGCATACTGGTCCTTTATATAGACGTCCATGGCGGCGTTGACCGCCGCCGCCGCGACCAGCGGGTCATGGGCGGTGAACGTGACTTCCAACACGCGGGAGAGGCGCGCCGATTTGGCGTGCAGCGCCTGCTTGACCGCGAGCAGCATCGCTTCCCGGTTCGGGTCGAGGAACGGGCCGTACATGCCCGGATCGAGCGGTTCGGGCGGGGGCGTCAGCCGGCGCCACCAGGGTAGCGGCCGCAG
>CAITUP010000064.1 GCA_903895595.1 uncultured Acetobacteraceae bacterium
ACGATGTGCAGCGTGCGGTAAGCCTTCTGCAGCGACGAGGTTTTGGAGAAAACGCCGAACTCTTTGTGTACGCCGGCCATTTCCTGAATAGCGTCGCCAGCTCCCAGCCGCGTATTCAACTGATGCATAACGTCGCTGGTCGTGGTGTCCTTGATCATACCGCCCATTGCACTTACTCCCTGTTTGGGTCGGTCCGAACACAATGCCAAACAATACGGCAGCAATCAAGTCTGTCGGTTCAATGGCGTTGCAAAAGAATTACCGGACAGGATCGACTGAAGAAGGCCCGCTCCCGTGTCATTCGCCAGCATTCGGGTGCGCGCGACCAATGCCGCATCGCGTTCGCCTCCCGCCCTGACGGCAACCGACCCGGCATGGTATTCGGCCAACCGGTCGGTTCGCCGCCGCGCCACATCCATTGCTTCGACCGCTACCTTCGCCGCTCGGGCAGCATCGCCCGCGCGCAAATACGTGTCGGCCAGATGGGCCAACAGGCGAGCCTCCAGTTCCAGGCCGGCCTTGGCGTGACGGGCATCGGCCAACGCATTGGTCAAACATGCTTCCGCTCCCGCGAAGTCGGCGGCCGCTATGGCAGCCAAACCGCGGCAAGCTTGCGACATCACCTGCAAATACGGTGCGACGGAGCGGTCGGCATAGTCGGCGACGATGGTTGCGTGCCGATCGGCCGACACTGCATCGTCGCGATGCCACGCCAATTCCACGGCCGCGAAATGCGGAATGAACTGCACCACGGGGTTCACGACCTCGGTCGCGACCTGACAAACCCGGGCAATCCAGATTTCCGCTTCGTCGTGCCGGCCCAACCACACCAAAGCACGGGTGCGCAGACATTTGACCCAATGTTCGACGTCGAATCCCAGCACTTGGTCGATATCCAGCCCCAGCACCACCTGACCATCGTTTCGATTGCGGCTTTCGAACGCGGCGAGGGCGGTATCGTTCGCGGCGAGCGCTTCATTCAAGCGCCCGGACTGCCAATACGCCTGACACAACATGCCGTGAACCGTGCCGCGACGGCCGGGATCGCCGTCTGGCCCCGACAAGACGATCGCGTCGCCCACGAGGCGGACATAGTCGTCGGCCGCACCGCTGGCCGAAAGGATGCGACCGTAGGCGCCAAGCAACAACGGCTCGTGCGACCGGTCGCCGCTCCCGCGCGCGAAGCGCAATGCTTCTTCGGCGAAGGGTTTGGCCTCTTCGGCGGAGATGCCTTCCCGCCAGCCGAAATTCAAAATTTGGCCGTTCGCCAGCGCCCGCAGCTTGTCGTTCTCATCCGACCGCGGCTGGTCGCGCAGCAAGTGCCGCACCTTCTTCCAATCGGCGAAGGCCTTCGCGCTGTTGGTCCGCCCGACCCAGCGGGCAGCCCTAGCCAGATGCCGTGCGGCCAGTTCCAATTCGCCGGCGGCCTCGCAATGATGCGACAGCAATCCGGCACTTTCGTCGCCCATGCCCCATTCGTGCCGCTCCATCGCTCGGGCGACCGCGGCATGCAGCCGCACACGCCTGGCACGCAGCTGGGTCGTGTAGGCGACTTCCTGAATCAGCGGGTGGCGGAATGCGAACGAGGCGCCGGACGACCCAGCCCGCGGCAGAATCAGTTCCGCCGCCGTAAGCCGGTCCAACAGGCGCCGGGCATCGACGGTGGTGATCCCTGCCACTTCCTCGATCAACGCCTGCGGGAACTCCTTACCGATAATCGCACCGATCTGCAGCAGGCCTTTTTCCCGCGCATCCAGCCGATCGAGCCGGTCGCCCAAAACTGCTTCGACGGTCGCGGGCAGCGCCATGTCGGCGGATACCGCCCCGGTGAGACGATAATGCCCGCGTTCGCCGGTCAACACGCCGTCCTGCGCCAGCGAGAGGATCAACTGTTCCGCGAAGAACGGATTGCCGCCGCATTGCTGAGCGACCTTCTCCACGAGAGCGACGAGTTCCGTGTCGTCGCCCACATGATCGCGGACCAGATCGCGGGCATGCGCCGCGGGCAGTTCCTCCAGCCGAAGCTCACGGTAATGCGGCATCGCCATCAACGGCGCCGACCAGGTCGGGCGGAAATTCAGCACGACCACGTGGCGCGTGCCCTGAATCGCCTCGGCCAGGGTCTGCATGAAATCGCCACTGGCTTCGTCCAGCCAATGCAGGTCCTCGACAATCAGAACCGATGGGCGGCGTCCGGCGGCCTTCACCATGGCGCGGACGATGTCGGTCAGCCGCGCCAGCCGCGCGCGGGGTTCCATCCGTGGCAGCGCCTGACCGGTCGGGGCGTAGCCCAGAAAATCGAGCAGGATCGGCAGATCGCCGATCAATGCCGGATCGAGCGCCATGATACGCTGACGGATGCGTTCGCGTGTCGACGCCGGATCGGTCAGTCCGCCGATCCGCAGGAAGGTGCGCAGGATTTCCAACACCGGCAGCAGCGGTGTCGCCTGCCCATAGACATGCGCCCGGCCTTCCACCACATCCACGCGCCGGCCGCGGCACCACTCGCTGAATTCGAAACACAGCCGGCTTTTGCCAACGCCGGCCGCGGCCGAGATGCCGATGATGCTGGGCTTGCCGTTTTCGGCATCCTCCAGAGCACGGCGCAATATCGCCATTTCCCGATCGCGCCCGCGCATGGGCGCGAGGTCGGTCCCACGGAACTGATCGCTGGCCACCGCCGGACGCATTCCGTCCAGGCGATAGACCTCCACAGGAGCCGCGATACCGCGCAGGTTGAACGCGCCCCGCGATTGGGTTTCGCAATAAGGCCCAACCAGCGCTCGGCAATCGCCGCTCATGCAGATTTCGTCGCGCACCGCCAATTGTTCGATCCGGCTGGCGAGATGCACGGTCATGCCCTGCGCCTCCATCTCCACCATGGGACCGGTGTTCAGGGCGCCCGCGACGACCTCCCCCGAGTGCAGGCCGATCCGGATCGGCGGCGCGCCCGGCAGAGCCGCGACGGCATCGCGCATCGCCAGTGCCGCCTGGGCGGCCAAAAGTGCGTGCCCTTCCCGCGCGACCGGCGCACCGAATGCCGCCTTAAGGCCGTCGCCGAGCGTGCGCAGGATCGTGCCGTCGTAGCGGCGCACGGCGCGCGCCATCGCGGCAACGACGGGCTGCAACCGGTCCATCGCCGCTTCCGCGTCCATACCGGCGATCATTTCGGTAGAGCCGACAATATCGGCGAACAGGACGGTTGCCTGCTTGCGCTCCCCGCCCGGCTCGACGACCAGCGCGTCCGGCGTCAGCGACCCGCCGCACCAGCCGCAGAATCTTGCCCCCGGATTCGATCCGCGCCCGCATGCGGCGCACACGATTTCAAGCCGCGTGCCGCAAGCTTGGCAGAAGGCCGCGCCCTCGGGATTTTCAACCGCGCAGCGTTGGCATTGCATCGCTGGTCCGCCGTTCGGCAAGGTTACGTACCAGCGGCACCGACGCCGCCCGCCTCCGGCGATCTCCCCGTCGCAAACCGCCTTCCATCGCCCCATCCTTCCTTCGCCATTCGGCGTACGCGCATCGGCACGAACGTACAGGCTGGCGCGGCGGATGACCAGAGGATACCGGTCGTCAGACGCCGAAGCCGCATTCCCGTCATGGTCGGGTCAAGCACGACCACGACGGGAAACGCGGGAAACCGCCATATGCAATCGCCCTGCGGCTGGGGTGAACCGCTAACCTATCAGCCGCATCCGCAACCAGCGCGACACGGTGTCGATCAGGGCGACCGCGATCAGAATCAGCACGATCGCGTAGGCGACCTGATCCCAGGCATTGATCTGAATACGTTCCGACAGGCGCAGCCCGATCCCCCCTGCCCCGACCAGCCCCAGAATGGTTGCCTCGCGGGAGTTGGACTCGATCTGATACAGCGTCTGGCCGATCGTCACCGGCAGCACCTGCGGCAAGACGCCCATGCGCAGCACAGCAAAGAAGCTGGCGCCGGTCGCGGTCACGCCCTCGGTCTGTTTGCGGTCGGTGTTTTCGATGGCCTCGGCGAACAGTTTCGACAACACGCCGGTATCGGCGACGCAAATCGCCAGAATCCCGGCAATCGGCCCCAGCCCCATCGCCCGCACGAACACCAGCGCCCAGATCAGCTGGTCCACGCCGCGCATGCCGTCGAACAGGCGCCGGGTGATAAACCGGAACACCCGCGCCGGGATCACGTTACGCGCGCCGAGAAACCCAAGCGGGAGGGCGAATGCGAAGGCCAGCATGGAGCCGAGATAAGCCATGGCCACGGTTTCCAGCATGGAACGCAGCAGCTCGGCATGGTCCCAATCGGCAAAGCCCGTCCAATCCAGCATCAACCGGACGATCGTCCAGAGCCTCGGCAATCCGGTAAACAGCTTGCCGAATTCGAACAGCCAGAGCAGGTAGCCGAAATAGCCCGCCGCCAGCAGGACCACGGCCCAACGCAGCACCTTCGTTCCGGTACCGGGACCGAAGGCGGTGGGCGTGCGGATGCGTTGCGCCGCGATGTCGGTCGGTGCGATATCCGCCAGATGCAGGCTCATTGCATCCGTCCGATGAAGGCGTGGCGGATGCGTTCCGATGTCAGGTCCAGGACGACCACCATCAGCAGGATCAGAATGCAGATCGCGCTGACTTCCTCATAGATGTTGAAGCCGATGGTGCGTTTCAGCTCCATGCCGATGCCGCCGGCACCGACGAACCCCAGAATCGTCGAGGAACGGACATTGATCTCGAACCGCAGCAGCGCGTAGCTCAGGAAACCCGGCAGCACCTGCGGCACCACGCCGTAACGGATCTGCGCCAGCCACGATCCGCCGACGGAGACGATGCCTTCGATGGGCCGTCGGTCGGCGTTTTCGTTCAATTCCGCGAACAGTTTCCCCAGCCCGCCCGTCGTATGGATCGCCATCGCCAAAATGCCGGCGAGCGGGCCGATTCCGAACGGCCAGACCAGGATCAGCGCCAACACCACCTGCGGAATGGTGCGTAGAATTTCCAGCAGCCGCCGGATCAGGAACACCATCGGACGCAGCCGCGACAACGATCCGGTCGCGGGGAAACACAAGGCGAAGGCGGCAGCGAAGCCCAGCACCGTGGCCAGCACCGCCATTTGCAGGGTCTGCCAGAGCAATGCCGCGTAAACGTCGATGCGGTAGAACCAATAAGCCAGCGATTGCGGTTCCTTGGTGCCGCCGAAGATATGACCGAACGCGAGGACCGGTACTGTATCGGCGCCGCGCGATGGCTCGATGGACAGCAGCTTGCCGAAATACTCGCCGACACGCGGCAGGCCGGCCAGGATCGTGTCCGGTGCGAAATCCGTCCAAACGGCTGCGATGACGAACAGCAGCGCGACCGATGCCACGGTGCCCCATGCTTGAAGCAGGCGCGTGCGAAGTATTGGACCGAAACGTTGCTGGAACCGGCGATATGCGGGGTCCTGGACGGTGGGGGTTAGCATGATGAGGCATGAGCGCGAACGGTGCTTTCTCCCCGCGCCATCTTCGGCGAAGGCCGAGGACCCACGCCTTTGCCGAAGATGACGCGGAAAAAGGAGACCTGCCCTGCCATCGTCAGCCGCGCGAACCTCGGCGTTCAGACTCCCGTAACTCGATAATATCTTTATACAAATCCATCGTCGCCGGCACGTACCCGACCCCCACGCCTTGCTCCAGCGAGTCATAGATATCCTTATGCGACGCCGGTAAATCCGTCATGATCGCGACAAAGGCCTGCTTCAAATCCGCCGGCAAGGCCGAACGCATCGCCCAGGGACCGTTCGGAATTTTGCCCGATGTCCAGATGATCCGCACATCGGACATTTTCAGCATGCCCTTGGCCACCATCGATCGCAGATTGCCGCGCGAATACCCCTGCGCGATATCGCCCTGCCCCGACGTCCAGGTCACGGCGGCATCGAATTGCCGGTTGAGCACCGCGACGATCCCTTGCTCATGGCCGCCCGCGAAACCGGTGCGGCTGAAATAGGCGCCGTCGGCCATGTCGATGCCCCGCAGCTTCATCGTCGCCCGCGGGATCAGATAGCCGGAGGCCGAATTCGGGTCGGCGAAAGCCAGAGAATGACCCCTCATCCCCTCGATGGAGGTAATCCCGGAATCCGCCCGGACCACCATCGCGGAAACGTAATAGACGGAGCCATCGGCCTCCCGCGGCACGATCAACGGCTCCACGCATTTGCAATCGAGCCAAGCTCCGGCGAAGGCGGACGGGCTGAACTCCGACACGTCCACCTGCCCCGCGGCCATCGCCTGCATCACCCCGGCGTAGTCGGCGGCGGGAAACAGCTTGATCGTCACGCCAAGCTTTTCCCGCAACAGAGTCTGAAACCCATCGTACCGGCGCAACCGGTCCTGCGTGTTTTCCCCGCCGAGCAGACCGATGCGCAATTCCTTGACATGGGCGTGCCAATCGTCGGCACGGCTGGCCGTTGGCAGAAGCAAGCCTATAACGGGGATGGCAACGAATGCCACGCGCCGGCCCCACTCCGTCATGCCGACGCAGGTCGGCATCCACGACTTGCGATGCTCGGGCCGGCGCAGTCGTGGATGCCGACCTGCGTCGGCATGACGGGTATGCGCGGACATCGCCGAAATCGCAGCGCCGATTGCCCGAAAGACATGCGAAAAGCAGGGCACGATCATTCTCCGTTCAGGGGTGTTCGGCGACATCGTCGCCATAGATGGCATGCAGCACGTCCTCGGTCAGCCCCTCCGGCGGGCCGTCGAACACGATCCTGCCCGCCGACATGCCGATGATGCGGCGGCAATAAGCCCGCGCGGTGTCCAGCGTATGCAGATTGACCAGCACGGTGATGCCGTCGGTCCGGTTGATATCCAGCAGCGCATCCATCACCGCCTTGGCGTTGACGGGATCGAGCGACGAAATCGGCTCATCGGCCAGCAGCATCGCCGGTTCCTGCAGCAACGCCCGAGCAATCGCCACCCGTTGCTGCTGCCCCCCCGACAGCGCGTCCGCTCGTTTCAGCGCGACCTCCGCCAGACCGAAGCGATCCAGGGTGCGGATCGCCAGTACCCGCTCGGCGGGCGTGAACCGCTTGAACAGCACGCGCCACGCGGACATGTGGTTCAGCCGGCCGCACAGCACGTTGGTCAGCACATCCAGCCGGTTCACCAGGTTGAACTGCTGGAAAATCATGGCCGTCCGCGCCCGCCACGCCCGCAGCGCCGCCCCGCGCAGGGCGGTCACGTCAACACCGTCGGCGACGATGCGGCCGGAAGAAGGCTCGATCAGGCGGTTGATCAGCCGCAGCAAGGTGGACTTGCCGGCACCCGAGCGGCCGATGATGCCCACCATCTCCCCGCGCACGATCGTCAGATCGGCCCCGGCGACGGCCAAGGTATCGCCGAAGCGTCGGCTGAGTTGGACGAGTTGCAGCACGAAAATCCTGTCGTTGGGCGGCAGCGGCGTCATGCCCTACGGCATGAACGGCTCCCACCTGATATATTTCAAGATGTATTCCCGATGCGTCCAGAGATGCGAACGCCATTTGTGCCGTCCCAACGGGTCGTACCAGGTCAGGCCCATGCGTTCGGCGATGAGGGGATGGATCGGTACCGTCTCCACGTCCTGGCCGTCATTGCCGCGCATCAGAAACGCGGCGTCGCGCTGCGCTCGGGCGATGGCAGCCGATGTCAGGCCGTCAGTCCGAGCGAGCAGGTGGTGCATGAGGTAGCCGAAAGCGGGCGCGGTGAGGTGGGTCGCGGTGTGGAACAGTTTTGCGGTGCGGAAATGCGCCTCGATCCAATCCCACACGCCGAAATCCGATAGCGCCTCCACCGCTCGGGCGCGGGTCGCGTCCAAGCGCAATCGGCGGTCCAGATCCGGCATCCTCTCGCGGGTCATGGCCATGTAGCGGTCGTAAAGCGCGTCGTCCGGCAGATCCTCGCCGGTCACGGCTGGATCCAGCGACGCGGCGACGGAATCCGGCCACGGATAAACATAATCGCCGGCAGTCGCGACACGGGGATCGGAGCCGGAGAACGGCCACAGGCACAGCAGGATCAGCGGCGGGAAATTGACGATCCGGCAGCCCGCGGGCAACCGGCTTGCGAGCATACGCCGATGTTCGTTCGGCTCCCCGGTTTCGGCCTGATTCCAAACGACGCGGACATCGGCGAAAAACGCCTCATCGTAACGCGTGTCCCAATCCTCGGGCGTCACCCGCTGAGTCTCGATCGATTTGATCGTGAACACCTCCCGCAGATCGGGCAAATGCCGAGCGATGCGGGCAAGATGATCGGCTTGGCAGTTGCCGTGGATCAGCAGGGACGGTTTGCCGGCACTCATGAAAGCCACGGGCTCCAGCGCATGGTTCGGATAACCGCCTCCCGGAACGTAAACGCGTTGGATCCCAGCTTGTAGGTGGCGTCGGGGGACCACCAGCTCAGCTTGAAATGGCGGGCAACCCGCGGATGGATCGGCAGCGCTCGGCCTTCCGCGTGCCAGCCGTGGGTCAGGCGATACAATCCCTCCAGCGCGGTATCGAGGTCGCAGACCTGCCGCAGGGCCGTAGATGCCAGCAGTTGCCGAGCGATCTCGGTCACGACCGGGGTGGCGCGCTCATGCGGTGCGGCGAACAGGCAGCGGTCGCGCACATGAAAGTCGATGAACGCGGCGAGGCACACGTCCCGGCTGGCGTCCTCGGCCTCCCATTGCGCCATGTCGGCGGCGTAGAGCGCGTCGAGGTCGAGCGGCGCGGTTTCGGTGATCTCCATATACAGATCGAACAAGGCATCGTCGGTCATGGCCGGATTGGCCAAGGACGCCGCAACGGCATCGGTATCGGGGTAGCGGCCCGCGCCGTACAGCGGAGGTTCCGGCACCAACCTGTCGTCGCGGCCGAGGAATGGCCAGAAGGCGCGCATGCTGCTGGTGGGAAAGGTGCGGACCTCGCAATGCGCGGGCAGAGCAGCCCGCACGGCATCGCGGGTCGCGGCCGCACCGGCCTGTGTTTCCTCGAAATACAGGTCCGCGCCTTCCAGCCATCCTTCCGGCAACTGGTTTTGGATCGCGCCAGGGTCCTGCCCGGCGTCGAGCCATCGCACCGCGACCTTGTCGCGAAAGGGCAACATCCGGCCGAACAGCCGGGAGATTTGGTTCGCGAGATGAAAGCCCGCGACCGCGAGGCGCAGCGGACCGTCGTGCCGCGCCTGTGCCGGTTTCGGGGCTGGCGGGGTCCAGGCATCCCGCTTGGCTGGCAGTTCCGCCAGTGCCGCCAGCAGCGGCTCGAAACCGGGATGGACCAGAAGCCCACGGCGGCAGGTCGCCTCCGCCGCGTCGAACTGCCCCAGTGCCGCATGCGCCCAAGCCAGACCGACAAGCGGCAAGGCGCGATCCGGGAAGGCGGCACGCAGCACGGCGAAGCGATCGAGCGCGTCCTCGTAGTTGCCTTTGGCGGCGGCCAGCCACGCCAGTTCGGCCCTTGGTCCGAATTCGTCCGGGAAGCGGGCGAGCGCCTGGTTAACCAGTACCTCAGCCGCCGCGAGCCGGCCCGCTTCGCGCTGGCACCGCGCGGCGTTCAACCAGTAATCGAGGTTGTCGGGGACTTGCATCCGCACGTGTTCCCAGCGCGTGGCAGCATTGGTCCAGCCTTGGCGGCGTTCGGCGAGACCCGCGAAGGCGACTGCCATATCCAGGTCCAACCCGACACGTTCGGCCGCGACCTCCAGCAGGGTCTCCGCTTCCTCGAAGTGACCGGCCTCGATCAGCGCCCGCGCCGGCTCCCGGTACGGGGCCGGTTCAGCCGGGAACATCTCTCGCAACGTGCTGTATACCGCCAGCGCGCCGATCAGGTCGCCATCCGAACGGGCCGCGCGGGCAACATCCAGGGCAATTTCCAATGTCGGGGGTTCGGGGGCGATGGGGTCGTCTGGCATCGGTCGCTCCTGGCGCAGGCGCGTCATAGCCCGCGCCAGGGACAGGACGCCAGAGCTTGCCTCACGACTACAGATAGGGGGTGACCCCAGGGGTTATCCACAGCATTTTGTGTTTGCCGAGTCGATTGCCGTTGACCCCCCGCGTTTGTCGCAGTACGGACGATGCTGTGACAGACGCAATTACCCCTCCTTTCATCCGATTGCGCGGCCGGTCCGTGATGGCCCTGGTGCTCGCGCCCGAGCTGCCCTTGCCGACATGGCTGGCGGCGCTGGATGCGCAGATCGCGCGCGCGCCGAACTTCTTCGACGGGCGCCCGGTGCTGGCCGATCTCGGGGCGCTGCCCGCCGGCACGCCGGATGTCGCGGGTTTCCTGAAATCGCTGGAAGAGCGGGGCATCCGCATCATCGGCACCGAAGGCGCGCACCCGTCCTGGGCCGGGATCGAGGCCTGGGGCCGGCCCTTCCCGGCCGCCAGCAAACCCGGCCGTCCCATGACCATACCGGACGAGGCGCCCAAGAACACGCCGGTTCCCTCCCCGGTGGCACAGGAGGTTTCGTCGCTGGTGCTCGACGAACCGGTGCGCTCCGGCCAATCGGTGGTGTTCGAACGCGGCGACGTGACGATCCTGGGATCGGTGGCCTCGGGCGCGGAGGTCATGGCCGGCGGGTCCATCCATATCTATGGCGCGCTGCGCGGCCGAGCGATTGCCGGGCTCGCGGGCAACGCCAAAGCGCGCATTTTCTGCCGCAAGATGCAGGCGGAATTGCTGGCGATCGACGGGGTTTACCAAACGGCGGACGACATGCCCGCGGCCTTGGTCGGGCGCGCCGTGCAGGCGTGGCTCGAAGGCGAGCAGATGAAGATGACGGCACTCGATTAATTCGGACACGGGAGACGCGCATGGCCAAAGTCTTGGTCGTTACATCCGGCAAGGGCGGCGTGGGGAAGACGACCTCCACCGCGGCGTTGGGTGCGGCGCTGGCGCAGAACGGCGCCAACGTGGTGGTGGTGGATTTCGACGTCGGGCTGCGCAACCTCGATCTGGTGATGGGCGCGGAACGGCGGGTCGTCTACGACCTGATCAACGTCGTGCAGGGCGATGCCAAGCTGGCGCAGGCGCTGATCCGCGACAAACGGGTCGAAAACCTGTCGCTGCTGCCGGCGTCTCAGACACGCGACAAGGACGCCCTGACCAATGAGGGCGTGGCGCGGGTGATCGGCGAACTGCGCGAGAAGTTCGACTGGGTGATTTGCGACAGCCCCGCCGGGATCGAAAAAGGCGCGATGCTGGCGATGTACCATGCCGACGTCGCGGTCGTGGTGACGAACCCGGAAGTGTCGTCCGTGCGCGACTCCGACCGCATCATCGGCATGCTGGATTCCAAGACTGCTCGGGCAGAAAAAGGCGAGCGCGTCGAAAAACACCTGCTGCTGACCCGCTACGACCCCGGCCGAGCAGCCCGGGGCGAGATGCTGAACGTGGACGACGTGCTGGAAATCCTGTCGATCCCGCTGCTGGGAATCATTCCCGAAAGCCAGGAAGTCCTGCAGGCGTCCAACATCGGATCGCCGGTCACCCTGGCCAACCCCAACGGCGTCGCGGCCCGCGCCTATTTCGACGCGGCCCGCCGGCTCGGCGGCGAAAAGATCGAGGTCGTCGTGCCGCTGGAGCGCAAAGGCTTCATCAGCCGGCTGTTCGGACGGAGGGTGGCATGAACCTGCTGGGTTTATTCTTCAAACGCCGTTCTTCCGCGCCCGTCGCGCGCGAACGGCTCCAGGTATTGCTGGCGCATGAGCGTATCGCCACCGGTCATTCCGAACTTCTTGCCAAGCTCCAAGAAGAGATCATTCAGGTCATCGCTCGGCATATCAAGATCGACCGCGAGCATGTGCATGTGAAGCTGGATCGGGGGCGGGATACGTCCACGCTGGAGATCGACGTGGATCTGCCGGCGGTTATGCCGTTGATGGGGGCGCGGTAGGTTCTGGGACTGACCAAACGGTTTTGCCCTTAACCGGCCGCGGCAGGCTCATGCCACCAATCGACGCGCGACGCGTTCGGCGACGAGGCGGTCGTTGGTCCAGCCTTCGAGTTCCATCGCGGCTTCAGGGTCCCCGGGCGTCGCGACCGTGTCGGACGCACCGATGGGGGGAAAGCGGGAGGGGATCAGCCGGAACGCCGGGGCGGGAGCCTGGGTCACGCGAAGACGATGTCGTCGTCCGTGAGCGGGACGGCGTCATGGTGTGCCGCGTTGGGCGCCATGCTTTGCCCGCCACGCAGGGCGCCGAGGAAGCGGCGGACGGCCATGAGACCATCCTGTGTGCCGCCAGCGATCAGTGCGATGGGGGGTTGACCGGCGAAGGGTTGGCTCCGGTGCGGGTTCTTGAGCCATGCCGCTTGCTCGTGGTCGATCGCGAACAGGATTTGCATGGCTTGGTGAATGCCGAGGATGGCGGAGATGCGGATCAGCGTATCGGTGGGGAGCATCAGCTCGCGGTGGTCGCGGGCCGCTTTGATCCAGCCGAAATAGGTGGAGCGGGAGGGCGTACCGAGGATGAGCAAGCGTTCAAGCTCGGTCAGGTCCCACCGGTCGGCAATGGCGAGGAAGGTGCGCAGGCCAGGGCCGCTCAGACGGCGGCGGTTGGTGGGGGCGAAGCGGGCGGTGTCCAGTTGGTAGGGGGCTGGGCGGGTGAGTTTGGCTGTTTGGGGGGGCATGGGAGTGCCTCCTGGGTTCGATTGGGATCGAAAAGTCCGGATTTGGACTTGTCAATTTAAAACGGCCGATTGTTAGCCCACATTAGAGATGTCCCCTTCGATGCATGCTGCTGCCTGTGGGCAACCCAACCATGGTATTTGCCACGGTCACGTCACATTCAAGCCGCCCGCCCCATCCGCGCCATCTCCAACTCATAAGCCATCTGCAACCCCAACCAGAACTCCGCCGTCGTCCCGAACCGGTCCGCCAGCATCAGCGCCGTATCGGCCGTCACCGCCCGCCGCCCAGCCACGATTTCCGTCACCCGGTTCGCCGGTATCCCAAGCTCAGCGGCCAGCGCGCGGCCGGACAGGCCGAGCGGAACCATGAAATCCTCGTGCAGAACCTCCCCGGGCGTTACCGGCGGCAGCTTCTCGCCGGTAATATCCTGGGAGAAATCGATCTTCTCCAGGTCCTCCCGCAGGATGATGTCGTTCATCGTTCGGTCCCTCTAGTGGTAATCGACAATCTCGACCTCATGAACATCGCCGTCCCGCCATACAAAGCAGATGCGCCATTGGTCATTGACACGGATGCTGTGCTGGCCGGCTCGGTCACCTCTCAATGCCTCCAACCGGTTGCCGGGCGGTTGGCTGAGGTCCTCCAGTCGCTTGGCAACGTCCAATGCGCGCAGCTTGCGCTGGGCAACGCGGGCAATCTGGGAGGAGAAGCCTTTCGGCACGTCGCCCCCGAAGACGATGCCCGCCGCTTTCCCGCGGAAGCTTTTGATCATACGCCAAGCGTATTATGACGGGGCCTGCCTAGGCAAGGAGTTTCGCGTTCGCCTACCCCCGCTCCAACGCCAAATACCCCAAAGCATTCACCCGTGCCGACCACCCCGGCCCCACCAGCGTCGACGTCTCATCCTCCGTCACGATCGCCGGCCCGGGCACAAGCGCACCCACGGCCAAAGAACCACGCGGATAAATCCCCCAATCGCGGACCTCCCCCGTCACCGTATCCCGCACCTTCTGCATCCGCTCGGGTGCGACCTCCGGCACGAACAGCCCGCCGGCATCGGACGCGGCGTGGGAAAACTCCGCCACCGTCGCCACGACGACCGCGTAGCTCATGATCTCCACATCCGACCCCGGCACCGGGCGGTCGTAGAACCGGGCGTATTCGCGGTCATAGGCCGCCCGAATCTCCGCCACATCGTCGGGGCCGAGCACCTTCAACGGCAGCGGCACCGGGATTTCGTGGCCTTGGCCGACGTAGCGCATGTAGGCCGTGCGGGTTTCCGTCAGCTCCGCCCCGAAGCTGCCGGGGCGAACGGCGGCGACGGCTTCCTCGCGCATCGATTCCAGCAGTGTGTTCACGGCGACCGCGTCGAACGACGAGAACCGCTGGTACAGGCTGCGAACGACCTCATACCCCACGGGCGCGCGCAGGAAGCCGATGGCGCTGCCGACACCGGCGCCCGAAGGCACCAGCACGCGCGAAATCCCGATTTTCTCCGCGACGCGGCAAGCGTGCACCGGCCCGCCGCCGCCGAAGGCGATCATGACGCGACCGTCATAGGTTTTGCCGGATTCGATGGCATGCACGCGGGCGGCGTTGGCCATGTTCTCGTCCACCATTTCCACGACGCCGAGCGCGGCCATGTCGGAACTCAAAGACAGCGGCGCGCCGACGTCGGTCAGCAGCGCGGCGGCGGCGGCGGCGGCGTCCAGGGACATGGTGCCCCCGGCGAAGCGCGCGGCGTCGTAGCGGCCGAGGGTCAGATTGGCGTCGGTCACCGCGGGATGCAGGCCGCCGCGGCCATAGCAGGCGGGGCCGGGATCGGCACCGGCGCTCTCCGGTCCGACCGCGATACGACCCAAGGAATCCACATGGGCGATCGATCCACCGCCGGCACCGATTTCGACCATCTCGATCACGGGGATCCGCAGCGGCAGGCCGGACCCTTTGCGGAACCGACCGACACGCGCGACTTCGAATGTGCGGGCGGTCTGGGGTTTGTAGTCGTCGATCAGGCAGATTTTGGCGGTCGTGCCGCCCATGTCGAACGACAGCACGTTCTCCAACCCGCATTGGCGCGCGACAAAGGCGGAGAAGATCGCGCCGCCGGCCGGGCCGCTCTCCACCAGGCGGATGGGGAAGCGGCAGGCGGTTTCGATGGTCGTCAGCCCGCCGCCGGACATCATCAGGAACAGCGGCGCGGGGATGCCGACGCCGCGCAATTCCGTTTCCAAAAGGCGCAGATAGCGCGCCATCATCGGCTGCACGTAGGCGTTGGCGACGGTGGTGGAAAAGCGTTCCCATTCGCGCATTTCCGGCGACACTTCGCACGACAGCGACGCCGGCACATCCGGCAGTTCCTCGTTGAGCAAAGCCCGCACCCGCCGTTCGTGGTCCGGATTAACGAACGCGTGCAGGAAGCCGACGGCGATGCTCTCCACCTGTTCGGCACGAAGCAGCGGCACCCAGGCCCGCACGGCGTTTTCATCCAGAGGCCGCAGCACTGCGCCGGTATTGTCCAACCGTTCCGCCACCGGCAGCCGCAGATGCCGCGGCACCAACGGCTGAGGCAGCACGATGTTCAGATCGTATTGATCGTAGCGGCTTTCGTTGCCCATCGCGATGACGTCGCGAAACCCCTCGGTCGTGATCAGGGCAGTCTTCGCCCCTTTCCGCTCGATCACCGCGTTGGTGGCCAAAGTGGTGCCATGGATCAGCAGCGCGATATCCGCCGCCGCCACCCCCGACGCCGCCAAAATCGCGCGAACCCCCTCCATCACCCCCCGTTCCGGGGCGGCCGGAGTCGTCAGCACTTTGATGGTGGTGCGCCCGCCGCTATGTTCCAGCGCGAGATCGGTGAAAGTGCCGCCGATATCGACGGCGAGGCGGGCGTTCGGCATCCGTGTTCCCCAAGGCTTCGTCCGCCATCCATAGCAGACAGAAGGTCCCCCGCCCATGCGTCCGATCGAATTCGGCTGGTACGTGCCCACGAGCGGCGACACGATTTCGTACGCGGAACCCGAGACCTCGATCCCGCCGTCGATGGAGATGTTCGATCGCGTGACACAAGCGGCGGAAAAAGCCGGGTTCACATATTTACTCCTGCCCGTGAACACGATGTGCTGGGAGGCCTGGATGGTCGGCGCCATGATGGCCGCCCGCACCAAAACCATCGCCCCTTTGATCGCCGCACGCCCCGGCTATATCGCCCCGGCGCAAATGGCGAAGATGGTGGCGACCTTCGACCAACTCACCGGCGGTCGCATCCGCATCAATCTGATCGCCGGGCAGAGCGAGGCACAGGTGGAAGGCGACGGCATCCGCCTGGGCAAGGACGAGCGCTACGCGCTGATGGACGAGGAAGTCACCATCATGAAGGCGCTTTGGGCCGCGAAACAGCCGCTGGATTTCGAGGGCCGGTTCCACACCCTGAAGCAGGCCGTCACGATCCCAAAGATGACGAAGATGCCGCCCTTCTACCTCGGCGGCGGCTCGCGTCAGGCGTGGGAGGTTTCGGCCAAGCACGCCGACGTGCATCTGTTCTGGGGCGACCATCCCGACGCCATCGCCCGGGACATGGCGGAAATCCGGGATATGGCGAAAGTCTGGGGCCGGGATTTGCAGTTCGGCATGCGCCTGCAAATCGTCTGCCGCAATACCGAGGAAGAGGCCTGGGCGGCCGCCGATGCCCTCGTGCGCGGGGTGACCGAACAGCAAACAAAAGCGGTGCACGCGGTCTACGCAACTTCCGTCGCCAACCAGCGGATGCAGGCGCTGTCTCGCACCCCAGGAGAACGCCTGCTCCCCAACCTCTGGACCGGCATCACCCGTGTCCGGCCGGGCGCGGGTGTCGCGATCGTCGGCAACCCCGAACAATGCGCTGGGGTATTGCAGCAATTCATCGATATCGGCTGCGATTCGTTCTGCCTGTCCGGGTATCTGCACGATGAGGAAGCCGAACGCTTCGGCCGTATGGTCCGTCCGTTGCTGAAAGCCGCCAATCCCGGACGGATCGCATAAGCCGCCAGCGGTGCGGCCTCTCTCAGGCATCGCCGTTTAACGCGGAGCGTTCGGAACCCTTGGCGATCTCCACGCGAAACCGGCACAGGCCCGGCCATTTTTGCGCATCGTGGCGCCCCGCGGCCCTCCCGGATTTGCGCGCCCGCGCGTCATCGGATTAAATCATCTCCACAAGCCGAACCATACGCAGTCCGGCACCGCAGGGAGACGTAAACCGATGTTCCGCCGGCTCGACGAGGCCAAGGCCCTCACTGTCAATCAGATGAAAATCGTCGCCGCCGCGATCATCGGCGACATGCTGGAGTTCTTCGACTACTATTTGATCGCCTTCGTGTTGGCCTTCATCATCAAACCCTGGCACCTGACCTTCGGGCAGTCGGCGATCATCCTGACTTCCTCCGGCCTCGGTGCCATCTTCGGCTCCTTCATTTGGGGCCGCATCGCCGACATCATCGGCCGGCGCACGGTGTTCATCGGCACGGTACTGAACTTCTCCCTCGCGAGCGGGTTGCTGTATTTCACCCCGGAAGACGGCTGGGTCTACCTGTCCGTCATGCGCTTCTTCGTCGGCTTCGGCGTGGGCGGGCTGTACTGCGTCGATCTGCCGTTGGTGCAGGAATTCGTCCCCGCCCGCATGCGCGGCTTCATCGGCGGCCTCGTCACCGTCTTCATCCCGCTCGGCGTCATGATCTCCTCCGCGCTCGCGGCGTTCGTGCTCGACTCCGTCGGCTGGCGCTGGCTGTTCGTCCTCGGCCTGTTGCCGGCGGCATTCACCCTGGTGATCCGAGCCTGGGTGCCGGAATCGCCGCATTGGCTCATGAGTCAGGGGCGGAAAGACGAAGCCCGCAAGGCACTGGCCTGGGCGCTGCAAGTGCCGCCCGAGACTCTGCCGCTACCCGATCACGCACCGAAGCAGGAGGTCGCGCCCTGGTCGGAGCTGTTCAAATATCCGAAAAGCCTCGCCGTCTCCTGGATGGCCAGCATCGGGGCGCAAACCGCGTCCTACGGCATCGGACTATGGGCACCGACGTTGTTCGTGCTGCAGTTGGGCTGCACCCCGGCCTATGCCGCGTTCCTGTTCCTGTGGGTGAAGCTGGCTGGCATCGCCGGACGCCTGAGCTTCGCGTTCCTGTCCGACTTCCTGGGCCGCCGCCGGTCCGGGATGCTCGCCGGGTTCGGTGCCGCGTTTTGCGTCTGCATCGCGGGGCTGTGCCATAACGAGTATATCGGAACGGTTTCCGTCCTCTGGCTGATGATCGTCATCGGCGACTTCTTCTACGACGGCGGTTTCGCGGTCATCGGCCCCTATCTGGCGGAAGTCTGGCCGACCAAGCTGCGCACCACCGGCATGGGATCGGCCTACGGCTTCGGCGGCATCGGCAAGATCATCGGCCCGCTGGGACTCGCGCTGATCGTCGGGACCTCCGACATCGTGACCCCCAAGGCCACGCTGGACGCGATCGTGCCGTCGTTCATGTACTTCACCGCGTGGCTCGTCCTGTGCGGCTGCGCCTTCCTGTTCTTCGGATTTGAAACCGGCAAGCAGTCGATCGCGGAGATCGACAGCGAGCTGGGGGATGCGGCGCCGGCTGCCGCGGGGAAAAACGCATGAGCATCGTCGACGAACAACTCGCAAAAGCCCATACTCTCGCGCCGATGATTCGGGAGGACGGGGACGAGATCAACCGCATCCGCAAGGTCACGCCTCGCATCGTCGCCGCCCTGAAGGCCGGCACCTTCTTTCGGATGCTCCAGCCCAGGTTCCTCGGCGGGCTGGAGTTGAAGCCGTCGGAATTCTCCCGTGTGACGGAGGCCATCGCCAGCCTGGACGCCTCGGTCGGCTGGATCACCTGCCAGAGCAACGGCTGCTCGATGACGTCCGCCTATCTCGACCGCAAGGTGGCGCACGAAATCTTCGGATCTGTCGACGGCATCGTCGCCTGGGGTCCGGCCTGGGGCGGCGCGGCCACGGCGAAGAAGACTGACGGCGGCTACATCGTTAACGGCACCTGGCGCTTCGCCAGCGGCAGCCAGAACGCGACCTACATGGGCGCCCATATCGTGATCGAGGGCACGCGCGACCTCCGCACCTTCCTGTTCCCGCAGTCCAGCGTCGAAATGCAGGACATCTGGCACACCGTCGGCCTGCGCGGCACGGCGTCCAACCAGTACGTCGCCAAGGACCTGTTCGTGCCGGACGAACGGGTGGTCTACCGCGACCATCCCTCGGCCCTGAAGGAACAGGGCACGCTGTACAAATTCACCAGTGGCCAGCTCTATTCCGCCGGGTTCGCCGGTGTCGGTCTGGGCGTCGCCCGTGGCATTATGAACGATTTCCTCGAACTCCCCGCCACCAAGATCGCCCGCGGCGCCAGCCGGCCCATGCGGGAAAACAATGTCGTGCAGGCGCAATACGCGGTGTGCGAGGCCAAATGGCGCTCCGCCCGCTACAACCTGCACAACACGCTCGATGAGGTCTGGGAGTACGTGGAAAAGCACGGCGACATGACGACGGAACACCGAGCGCTGATCCGCTTGGCATCGACCTGGGCCATCCAAAACGCCCGCGACGTCGTCAACACACTCTATCATGCCGCCGGTTCCACGGTTATCTTCGAGGAGAACCCGTTCGAGCGTCGGCTGCGCGACATCCACACCATCGCCCAGCAGGCGCAAGGCCGCCAACTTCACTTCGAAACCGTGGGCCAGCTCATGCTCGGCCTGCCCGCCGAAAATGCCTTCTGACCAGGAGAATCCACCATGCCCGCCATGTCCCTGAACCACTACACGATCCAGGCCCGCGACCTGGAAGCGACCAAGAATTTCTACTGCGACATCGTCGGCCTGACCGTCGGCGACCGCCCGCCGCTGACTTTCCCCGGCTACTGGCTGTACTGCGGCGGCATCCCCACCGTGCATCTGCTGGGCTATCAGGCCCATGCCAAGCTGGTGACCGACGGCCCGTCCTACCCGGCCGACACCGGCCGCCTGGACCACATCGCGTTCTCCTGCGAGGGCTTGGCCGACATGCGCGCCAACCTGGAAAGCCGCGGCATGAAATACGAAGAACGCGTCCTGCCGCGCCTGAACATGACGCAGTTGTTCTACCTCGATCCCGATGGCATCGCGGTGGAATGCAACTTCCCGGCGCATGAGACGGTCGCCAAAGCGGCCTGATCCCGTTCAAGCAGTAAAACGACCAAGCGATGCCCCTGGACTCGGTCCGGGGGCATTTTCGTTTGTCGGGGTTCGGACGGCCGTCCCGGTCGTTCAGGCGGTCGTAGTCGCTATGGATCCCCATCCAAAGTACGAGAACGCCGTGCCGCACGAAGTCGATCGAGCATATCGAACGGTAGCGGTTCCCTTTGATATCGAATACGAATTCGCCATGCGCCAAATCGACCCCGGCACCGTAATCCGGCTCGATGTCGTCGAGACTCGTCCATCGCGCCTTGGACACGACACAGGGCTATCGCACATGACCTTTGGCGCCCCCGCTCGTTTGGTCGGGTCAGGCCCGACCATGACGGAGAGTGTCGGAAATCCGCTATATGCGATCCCCATGGGACACGACATCGAACCATGTTCGCAGCGCTGTCATGGAGTCGGACCTGCCCGGGGTTTCCCAGAACTCTTTCAGGCGCCGTCGGGAGACAATTCTCAATCTGCGATTTCCAGCCGCTACGCCTCCCAAAATGGGAGAATTCCATTGCAGCGTCAAAGTATGACTTCACCCGTCAGTCGCGCAGCGCCCTCTCCCCCGCCCCACCTGTCACACCACTGACGCAAATCGGCCACAGCCCCGCCACCCCAACCACCGAAACAAGCGAATCGACCCAGGATCGCGTAGACTGGGCTTGGCGTCGGGCGCGAGCCGGACGATAACCCCGGCAGGCGGTGCATGGCGGTAACATGACGTGGGTTGATGGGGTCATACTCGGTATCCTGGCGATCTCGGGCTTGCTGGCGTTTTCGCGCGGGCTGGTGCGGGAGGTCTTGAGCATCGGCGCCTGGATTGGCGCCTTCGCGATCGCCGCCAAGATGCAGCCGGTGGGCAAGGAAATCGCAGCCCAGTGGCTCAAGGAGCCGCAGGCCGCTTCGGCCGCCAGCTTCGTGGCGCTGCTGCTGATCTCGCTGATCCTGCTGAAGCTCGTCGCCAGGGCGATCAGCAATATGATCAGAAGCACTGGCCTCGGGGGTATCGACCGCACCTTCGGGCTGTTATTCGGCCTCGCAAGGGGTGCGTTTTTGGTTATCGCCGCCTATATATTGGCGGGCTCGGCGATGTCGATCGATCGTTGGCCCGCCGCGGCCCGAGAGGCACGTTCGCTCCCTTGGGTCTACGATGGCGCGGTCTGGGTGCGGGCAAATCTCCTGCCCGAGGACTACCGTCCGAAACTTTACGCGCCGCCGTCCGCACTGAACCCAACGTCCGACTCGCTGCTGCGCGCCACACCGCTCGGCCGAGCGGTGTTGGGTAAATAGGGTCTATCAGGAGTACCGAGGCATGGCATTCGCCGGATACGATGTCGAGGACGACTCCCTCCATGAGGAGTGCGGCGTTTTCGGCATATGGGATGTGCCGGACGCGGCGGTGGTCACCGCCTTGGGTCTGCACGCGTTGCAGCACCGCGGCCAGGAAGCCACCGGAATCGTGAGCTTCGAGAATGGCCGATTCCACTCCCACCGGGCGCTGGGACTGGTCGGCGATGCGTTCGGCGATCCGCGCGTCATGGCCGGTCTGCCGGGCCGCAACGCCATCGGCCATAACCGCTACGCCACGACCGGCGAAACCATCCTCCGCAACGTGCAGCCGTTGTATGCCGATTTCGAATTCGGCGGCTTCGCGGTCGCCCATAACGGCAATCTGACCAATGCCCAGATTCTGCACCGCCAACTGGTGCGCCGGGGCTGCCTGTTCCAGTCCACGACCGACTCGGAAGTGTTCGTCCACCTGATCGCCATCAGCCTCTACACCACCGTCGAGGACCGGCTGATCGACGCCTTGAAACAGGTCGTCGGCGCCTACTCCCTGGTCGCGCTGTCGAATGAGGCACTGATCGGCGTGCGCGATCCGCTGGGGGTGCGCCCGCTGATCCTGGGCCGCATCGCCGGCCACGCGACCGGCGGCTGGGTGCTGGCGTCGGAAACCTGCGCCCTGGATATCGTCGGCGCGGAGTTCGTCCGCGACGTCGAACCCGGCGAAATCGTGGTCATCGACGACAAGGGCGTCCGCAGCATCCGGCCGTTCAAACCGCTCGCCGAACGCTTCTGCGTGTTCGAATACATCTACTTCGCCCGCCCTGATTCCGAGATGGCCGGGCAGTCGGTCTACGCCGCCCGCCAAAAGATCGGCGCCGAACTTGCCCGCGAATCCAGCGTGGAAGCGGACGTGATCGTGCCGGTGCCGGACTCCGGCGTCCCCGCCGCCATGGGCTATTCGACCGAAAGCGGCATCCCGTTCGAGCTCGGCATCATCCGCAACCACTACGTCGGCCGCACCTTCATCGAGCCGACGGATCACATCCGCAACCTCGGCGTGAAGCTGAAGCATTCCGCCAACCGGCCTGTGTTGGACGGCAAGCGGGTGATCCTGGTGGACGATTCCATCGTCCGCGGCACCACCAGCAAGAAGATCGTGGAAATGGTGCGCAATGCCGGCGCGAAGGAGGTGCACATGCGTATCTCCTCTCCGCCCACGACGCATTCCTGCTTCTACGGCATCGACACGCCCGAGCAGGACAAGCTGCTGGCGCATAGCCACAGCGTGGAAGAAATGGCGGCCCTGATCGGTGTCGACAGTCTGGCCTTCATCTCCATCGACGGGCTGTATCGCGCCTTGGGCAAATCCGGCCGCGATGCCGCGAAACCGCAATATTGCGATGCCTGCTTCACCGGCGATTATCCGATCTCGCTGCCGGATCTTGAGGCCAGCAGCGAACGGCAACTCAGTCTGCTCGCCGCCGCGCAATGACGACAGGGCCTTTGACGGGTGCCGTGGCGCTAGTCACCGGCGCCAGCCGGGGCATTGGCGCCGCGACGGCGATCGCCTTGGCGGGCCTGGGCGCGCATCTCGTCATCACCGCCCGCACCCAAGGCGGGCTGGAGGAAACCGACGACGCCATCCGTTCGGCGGGCGGTTCGGCCACCCTGCTGCCGCTGGATTTGCGGGAGGGCGAGAAGATCGATCTCCTCGGCCCCAGCATTTTCCAACGCTTCGGGCGGCTGGACGTCCTGGTGCACTGCGCCGGCGCGTTGGGCCAGTTGACTCCTGCCGGCCATATCCAGCCCAACGACTGGGCCGATGCGATGGCCGTAAACCTGTCGGCGGCTTGGCGGCTGATCCGCTGCTGCGACCCGTTCCTGCGTCAGGCGCCTGCCGGCCGTGCCGTTTTCGTGACGGATGCGATGGCGCGAACGCCCACCGCCTACTGGGGCGCGCTGGGTGCCAGCAAGGCCGGCATGGAAAACCTCGCGCTGACCTGGGCCGCCGAGACAGCCTCCGCTCGGTTGCGCGTCAACCTGTTCGACCCCGGCGCCGTCGCCACCCGCATGCGCGGCGCGGCGTTTCCCGGCGAAAACCCTGCGTCATTGGCGCCCCCGGCTTCAGTCGCCGGTGCGCTCGCAGCGTTGTGCCTACCCAGCGAAACCCGGCATGGGATGCTGGTACGGGTCTAACGCGCGACCGTCAGTACCATCCCTTCACTCGAAACGATCGAACCCGGCCGCCGCTTGGCGATGGCCGCGGCAATCGCATCCATAGCCTCATCGTCGTGGCTTGGCTCGTGATGGAAAAGGACCAGTTGCCGGACATTGGCCGCGTCCGCCAGTTCGGCCGCGGCCTCCCACGTCGAATGCCCCCAGCCGATCCGGGTCGCGTATTCCTCGGCCGTATAGGACGCGTCGTAGATCAGCACATCGGTGCCACCGGCAAACCGAACCAAAGCCGGATCGGGACCCGCGGCGGGATGCTCCGTATCGGTTATGTAGCAAACACTGGCGCCGCCCCATTCGGCGCGATACCCCACGGCATTGCCGGGATGCCGGAGCAGAACGGTCCGCACCTCCAGCCCCGGATGCGGCACCAGGGTTTCGCCCGGCGTGAAATCGGTGAATGCCAGTGTCGCCCGAAACGCCCGGTCCATGTCCGGCATCAGCGGCGCCTGCCAGCTTCGCATCAAGGCATCGCGGATGCCCGCCTCCGGCATCGTATGCCCGCCCCAAAACCGACAACGCCTCCGCTTGTCGAACAGCGGCGCGAAGAACGGCAACCCGCAGATGTGATCGAGATGCGTGTGGCTCAAAAGAATATCCACATCGGAGGTATCGCCGCTTTCGCGTAAGAATCGTCCGAAACCGCGCGCACCGCTGCCCCCGTCCAGCATCAAAACATGCGGTCCGCAGCGAAGCTCTACGCAGATTGTATTACCACCGTACCGTACTGTTTCAGGACCAGGCGTCGGCAGACTGCCCCGCACGCCCCAAAAGTGGAGCGTCATGGCAGCATCGGACAGGTCTACAGTTGAATTTTCGTTTGTCACAAATTGTCGTCCTATCGAGACGACAGTCTACATCGTAACGTCCTGGAATGCCAAGTGCTTTTCAGTAAAACGCACAACCATCCGCGAGGACTGCAAAATGGCACGGCATTGAGCGGGGAGGAATTGGCGGACCCGATACGATTCGAACGTACGGCCTCTGCCTTCGGAGGGCAGCGCTCTATCCAGCTGAGCTACGGGTCCAGTGGCGCCCTTCTAGCCCCAATCGCGGCGGAACGGAAGCCCGCTTATCGAAACTGCTTCAACAGCCGGTCGATGTAGTCCAGCTCGGGTTGCGGCCGCGCCCGTTCGGCGCCGCGCCGCCGCAGTTCCTCCTGAATTGCCAAGGTTTTCTGCCGCTCCCGCTCCTCCGGCACCGCCGTGTCGTCGCTGATGGACTCCCCCGAAGACCCCGTCCCAACGGCGCGTCCCAGCGGATCCCGCCCCTGCCGGTTCGCTCGGCCCGGATCCGATCCTGGGGGCGGTCCCCCGTTTTGTCCCGGCAGCGTCATGCCGAACAGGCCCGCATCGCCTTCGCCGGATGCGCCGCCGTTACCGGGCTGGGGCGGACCGAATTTCCGCACCATCGCCTGCCCCATCTCCTGCGCCCCGCGTTGCAAAGCCTCGATCGCCTGCTGCACGGACTCGCCGGCCGAACGGTCGCGGCCGTCGCTTAGCTGACGGGTGGCATCGCGCATCGCGCCATCGGCCTCCCCCAGGCTGGGAGGAATCTCGCCGGTCAGATCGCCGAACTGCTGCATCAACTCACCCAACGCCCGGCGCAACGCCTGCTGCACCCGGCGGTCCGCCTCCCGCGCCGTGACCGGATCGCCAGCCGAACCCGGCGGGCGGGTCCGAGGGTTTTGCTGCGCCCGTCCCTCGGCATGGTCCAGCAAGGCCCCTTCGCGAGCGATCATGTCCTGCACCGCGCCCATCTGCTGCCGTCCGCGCTGGCGTTGCTCCGCGTTCTTCTGGTCCTGCTGCCCCGCCTTCGCGCCGCGCAGCTTGTCCAGCATCCGCTCCAGCTCGGCCATGCGCTGCTGCGCTTCCTCCGGCGTGCCGGCGCGCGCGGCGTCGCGGGTCCGGTCGGTCTGGCGCTGCATGTCCTCCTGCGACAGAGGCTTCCCATCCGGCCCCACCGGGGGCGGGGTCCCGTTCCGGCGGGCTTCCTCCCGGATCGCCTCCATGTGGCGTTCGATCGCATCGCGCAGTTCCGCCAGCTTCGCGTCCAACGCATCGCGATTGGCCTGGCTCGGCGCCTCGATCAGCGCTTGCATGGCTTCATGCGCTTCCCGCCGAGCCTGTTCGAGGTCGTGGGCGGTGGATTCGGTGCGGCCTTCTTCGAGGTGCAGCGCGAGTTGCCACAGGCGATCCTGCGCCTCGGCGATTCCGGCCGGGGATGGGTCGCGAACCAGCTTGCGATAGATGGCGCTCAGGTTGACGATGGCCCCGAAATCGTCGCCCAGCGCCTCGGGTTTCAGCAGCAGTCCGTCCAGCGCCGCCATTTCGTCCCCGCGATCGTCCGGGTGCAGGGACAGGCCTTTGCGCACTTGGATCATCGCCTGCGCTATGGGGTTGGTGAACGGGCGTTCGGGCAGGATGAAGCTGCTTCCGTCGCTATTGCCGGTCTGGCCAGCGAAATCGGTGCCGAACAGCATCGCGACCACCGGCAACCCGGACCAGGGATGCGCCGTCAGGTCCTGCTGATTGACCCCGTTGGCCGTTTTGGTTCCGCCGGGCGGCATGGGGATCGTAACCGTCAGTGGCGCCGCATCCGGCCGAGCCTCCAGGCGCAGTTCGGCGCGGAGGCCGGTGACGCCGTAATCGTCCCGCACCGACCAGGGGAGCCGTGTCTGCTCGCTGTTCTGCGCCCGCCCGGGCGGGGAGGCCCAGGCGACAACCGGCGGCCGATCCGGCACCACCGTCACATCCCATTGCCCCATTGGCACTCCGCCCAGCGCGACCGAAACCCGGCCGTCAGCGGTCAGATCGCGGTCGGCCTGGAAACTGCCGGCATCCAGCGCGCGAAAGGCCAGATCGGCACCACCGAACAACAAGGTCGGCGCCGTGCTGGCCCCCGTGACCCCGACCGTAAGATGCGACCCGGCGGGCACCGAGACAGCGGGATGGTCCGCATGCAGAAACAACGGCGGCAGACGTGTGTAAGCCGGCGGGTTGACCCAGGCTCGCAGATCGGGCGGGCGAACCGGCGCGGGCTGGACGGCCGCGGGCCACATAGCGGCGGCAATCCGGTCGGGCGCATCGCGACCCGCAACCGTCAGGCACGCCGCCAGCCCCAGCACCACCGCCGCTCGGAGCGCCATGGGGTCGCGGCGCGGCAGGCCGGGATGCGGTGCGCCGGCTTTCAGATCGTGAACCGACTTGGCCGCGCGGGCGACATGCGCCTCCCACAAGGCGACCGACGCCGCATCCATATGGGCGGGCGAGTCCGACAGTACGGCCAGCGGCCGGTGGGTCAGGCCGGACACGGATTCCAGCCGCCGGTCCGCCGCCGCCGCATCGGGAAATTGGACATGCCGGAAGCCGCGAACCAGCAAAGTCAGGACCGCCGCCGCCGTCCCCACCAGCAGCGCGATATGCGCCCAACCCGGCAGCAGGCGCGGCAGGTCGAGCAAAGCCGCACACAGGAACAGGCCGGCGACACCCAGCGCGGGCCAGATGGCCGGCCAAACCGCCTCCACCACCAGCACGCATCGCGCTCGGAATCGCTGCCTGTCCAGGTCGGTCATGACGCCGGCAGCACCTCGTTCGCCCAGAGATCGTCTATCGTCTGGCGCGGCCGGATCACGGTCCAGCGGTCCCCGTCCACCATGACCTCGGCAGCACGCGGGCGCGCGTTGTAGGGGGAACTCATCACCGCGCCGTAAGCCCCGGCATCCAGGAAGGCGACCAGCGCCCCGGGCGCCAGTGGCGGCAGTGCGCGTTCCTTGGCGAAGGTGTCGCCGCTTTCGCAAATGGGTCCAACGACATCGGCCGGGCTGAGCGGCGCGACCGCGTCCACCGGCGACACCGGCACAATGCCGTGCCAGGATTCATACATTGCCGGCCGCACCAGATCGTTCATCGCGGCGTCCACCACCACGAAGCGCTTAACCGGCGTCTGCTTGGTCAGCACGACCGAGGCCAGCAGCACCCCCGCCGGCCCGACCAGCCACCGCCCCGGCTCCAGCGCCAGCCGCACATCCATATTATGGAACGCCGCCTTCATCGCCCCCGCCAGACCCGCCGGGCTCGGCGCCGGTTCATTCCGGTAGGGAATGCCCAGCCCGCCGCCGCAATCGATGCTTTCCACCTTGTATCCGGCGTCGCGAATGGTCCGGACCAGCGTTGCGATGCGCGCGAACGCATCCCGATACGGCGCGAGGTCCAGAATCTGGCTGCCGATATGCGTCGCGATGCCGACCGGCTGGATGCCGGGCAAGGTCGCCGCATGCGCATACAAAGCCGCCGCCGCGTCGTAGGCGATGCCGAACTTGTCGGTCGCCCGTCCAGTTGAAATCTTGCTGTTGCCCCCAGCTTCGACATCCGGGTTCACCCGCAGCGCGACCCGAGCGACCCGGCCGGCCGCGGTGGCGACGGCGGAGAGCATCGCGAGTTCCTCGGCGCTTTCCACGTTGATCTGGCCGATGTCTTCCGCGACGGCCAACCGCAGTTCGGGTACGGACTTGCCCACCCCGGAATAGACGATGTGTTTGGCGGGCACGCCGGCCTTCAACGCCCGCCGCAGTTCCCCCCCGCTGACGACGTCGGCGCCCGCACCTTCCCGAGCCAAGGTGGCGATGACCGCCAGATGGTCGTTGGCCTTGACCGCGTAATGCGGCTGCGCGTCCAGGCCGGCGTCTTTCAGCGCCCCGGCCAGTGCTTGGTAGCGCGAACGCAGCGTACCGGCGGAGTACACCCAGGTCGGCGTGCCCACCTCCCGCGCGATGGCGCTCAGCTTCACGCCGTCGAGCATCAGCCCATCCATCGCGTGCATGCGTAAATTGTTGCGCCCCGCCAGCAGTTCCGCTGGGCTGGGGTCATCGGCGGGATCGGTCGGTGCGTGCGTGGCCATGGTGCGATGTTAGCACGGATGGTGGGGGTGGTCGCGGGGGATTTGCGGGATGACCAGGGTGATCGCATATGGCTTAGTCTGGCCACCTCTCGTCATGGTCGGGCCTGATCCGACCACCTCTTGCCAATTCCGTGACGCCGGAATCAGCCATATGCGATCACCCTGTTCCTGCATCTAAGCCTCCTTACCCCTTGGGGGGTTCCAAGGCGTGCGCAGCGGGCGGTTTTTTCGGTTGGCGCGGATTTTCGGACGGGGTATTGCGCGGGTTGGTTTCGGCCGGGGTAGCCGTTTGTGTGACCGAGCTTCGCGGGTGCGTGCCGCTTGGGGTTCTCGGATCGATCCCGAGGACGAGAATGACTCGGTGTGAAACGGTGTGGGTATGTGTTTTGAGATTTTGTCACGGGAAACGACGCTTTGAGACGATGATGAGACGGGCGATGGCAAGGGATGCCAACCGAGCGATCCGTGGGCAAGCTGGCAACGCGATGAGAGTTTTGAGATTTTGTATTGGAAAATGACCGTTTGAGACGATGGTGAGACGCGCTGCGGCTTCCGGCCAAGGGGCAAACCGTGTGTGCCGCTCGGGTCGCGGGGGATGGTCGGCTGCCCCCTCGTCATGCCGACCTGCGTCGGCATGACGGTTTCCCACGCGACAGTGTGTCATACCAGCCACCCTAACCATTGACACATCGGCGCGTGGTAAATCGTCATGCCGACGCAGGTCGGCATCCACGACTTGCTGACCGCTACCAAGAAAATCGTGGATGCTGACCTTCGTCAGCATGACGATGTGGCGAGTTCCGGTGCGTCACTGGTTAGTTCGGTTGGTATAAATGGTTAGAACACTTGGTATAAACATTGACACACCGTCATGGCCGGTCTCGTCCCGGCCACCAGGGCGGGCACAAAATCGCGGAATCGCGGATGTCTTGGTCCCCGGAACAAGTCCGGGGATGACGGGGTTAGGAGGAGCCGCTCTCTTATCAGGGGGATCGCATATGGCGGATTTCCGACACTTTCCGTCATGGTCGGGTCACGCCCGACCATGACGAGCGGGGGCGCCAAAGGTCATATGCGATAGCTCTGGCTCTCCTATGGCAGCGCCTATCGGGTTTGGTTGGGGTAGGTTCGGGTGGGGGGTGCCGACTACCGCCCTTCCCCCACGAACCCCTGCGACAGTGCGGCCATCCGCGCCAAAGCCTCCACCGACAGCGGACCTTTCAGGACCGCGGCCAACGAAGCCTCGAACTCCTCTACCGTCGCCATGCCGACCAGAATGGACCCCATCGCCGGATGGGTGATCGCGAAGCGAGTCGCAGCCTCGGCCAGAGATCCCGCGAACCCCTCGGTCACCAGAGGCATCAAGCGTTGTGCGCGTTGCAGGTCGGTGCCGTAGGACATAGCCGAGCCGATCGGCTCCGGCGGCGGGCTGGCGGTGGGGTGGCGTTCGGCGCTACCGGTCAAGGCTCCGCCGGCCAGCACGCGGATGCCAACGACGCCGACGCCGGCCGCGACCGTATGGTCGAACATGCGGCCGTAGTCCTGAGCCGGATAACCCGCCGGCAGGGGCTGCGCGGCGGAGGGGTTGAGCATGTTGTAGCTGACCTGGGCGCTCTGGAATTTCCCGGAATCCAGCACTTTCAGCACCGCCTCGGTGTCGCCGATGGCGGTGATGCCCAGGAAGCGGATCTTGCCGGCGGCGCGCAAAGCTTCGAACGCTGGGGCGACTTCGTTCAGCACCTGATCGGCGCTCAGGCTTTCGCCGCCGCCGTTGACTGTGATGGGGTTATGGAGGTGGAAAATATCCACGTGGTCCATGCCCAGCCGGCCCAGGCTGGCGTCCATGGAGCGCGTAACCTCAGCCGCGATCCCGCCGAATAAAGCGCTGGGGATGCGGACCTTGGTGCCGACGAAAACGCCGGACGGTTTCAGCTTGGCCAGGACCCGACCGAGATGCGTCTCCGACAACCCGTCGCCGTATTGCACGGCGGTGTCGAAGTAGTTGATGCCGGCGTCCAGCGCCTGACCGACGGCGTTCTCCTGATCCGCCGAGGACCCGCGCACCATCAGCCCGCCGACCGCGCCGCAGCCGAAGCCCAGCACCGAGGTCCGCATGCCGGTCCGCCCGAAATCTCTCATTTCCATGGATTTAACTCCTATCGCTTGTACAGGCCGGCACTCTCGGACCGCAATTTCGCCAATGCCACAAGCATATCGAGGACCGGCGTTTCCACTCCCGCCATCCGCGCCAGAGCGAGCGGGGCGTCGAACATGCCGTCGATCTCCATCGGCCGTCCGGCTTCCAAATCCTGTAGAATGCTCGGCTTATGCGCCATGCTGCCCTGGGATTTGATCCGCGCTTCGTTGTCGGTCGACGGATTGGCGCCGAGCGCCTGGGCGATGGCGGCGGCTTCAGCCATGGCGGCGAGGGAGACCTTAACGCCCGCCGCCTCGGTATACACCGTCTGCGGCGCGCAGCCGGTCAGAACGGCGAGCGAACCGCCGGCCAGATTGCCGATCAGCTTGTTCCAGAGTTCGGTACGGATGTCCGGCGTCGCCACCCCGGTGATCCCGCCCTTCTTGAGCAGGTCCGCCAGCGCCACGACGCGATCGGACATCGTGCCGTCAGGCTCCCCCAGGAAGACCCGGCTGTTGGCTTGCTCGACCTCGATCACCCCGGGTTCGATGACGGCGGAGGCGGAATACACCACCCCGCCGATGGCCCGCCCCGGCCCGAGCGCCTTGCGCAGTACGTCGTCCGGGTCGATGCGCGGCAAGGTGCGGCCGTTCAGCGGACCGGGCAGGCTGTCGCAATACCACCAGGGAATGCCGTTCATCACGAACGCCACGGCGGTATCGCGCCCGAGCAACGGCCCGATCCCAGCGGCGATCTGCGGCAGGGCCGGTGCCTTCACGGTCACGATCACCGCGTCCTGCGGTCCGAGTTCCGCTGGATTATCCGTGGCTTGCAGGTGGACATTATGTTCCCCGTCTACCGCATGCACGGTCAGCCCGTTCGCGCGGATCGCCGCCAGATGCGGACCGCGCGCGACGATGGACACCTCCGCCCCGCCGCGATGGAAGCGGGAGGCCAAGTGCCCGCCGATGGCCCCGGCCCCGTAGACGCAGATCTTCATCGCGGCCTCCTTATATAAAGACGCCGCCCATGCCGCCCGCCGGGTAGCGTGTGCCCGCGGCGGCGCCGGTCGGCACTGCAGCGGAGATTTCCGCGACTTCCGCCGGAGTCAGCGACACGTTCAGCGCCCCCAGGTTCTCATCGAACCGGTTCTCGTAGCGGGTGCCGGGGATGGCGACGACGTCTTCGCCCTGCGCCAGCAGCCAAGCCACCGTCAGTTGCGACGGCGTGCAGCCCTTGGCCTTGGCGAAACCCTCGATCTTGGCGACCAGCGCGCGGTTCTGGTCGAAGTTCTCCTTCTGGAAGCGCGGATGCGCGGCGCGGCGGCCGTCCACGTCCTCGAACGTCTGGATCGCGCCGGTCAGGAAGCCTCGGCCCAACGGCGCATAGGCGACGAAGGCGATGCCCAGATCGCGGGTGACGGCGCGGGTGGCTTCGGCTTCCTGTCTATATAATAGAGAGTACTCCGTCTGCACGGCGGCGATCGGATGCACGGCGTGGGCGCGGCGCACGCGGTCCGGCGACGCTTCGGACATGCCGAGGAACCGGACCTTGCCCTGTTCCACCAGTTTCTTCATGGCCCCGACCGTTTCCTCCACCGGCACGTCGGGGTCGACGCGGTGCTGGTAATAAAGGTCGATCACATCCTCATTCAGCCGCTTGAGGCTGGCTTCGCAGGCCGCGATCACATACTCGGGCCGGCCGTTGACGCCATTCGACTGGCCGGGGCGCTGCGTCTGGCCGAACTTCGTCGCCAGCATCACCTGGTTGCGGTGGCCTTTGATGGCGCGACCCAGCAGTTCCTCATTATGGCCCCAGCCATACATGTCGGAGGAGTCCAGGTGGTCGACGCCCTGATCGATGACATGATGGATCAGCTTTTCGGATGCCGCGTCGTCGGCGGCGCCGTAGACGCCGGACAGCGACATGCACCCCAGGCCGATGGCGGTGACGGACAGGCCGCCGGCTCCCAGTGCGCGACGTTCGAGCTTGGCCATAACAGACTCCCCATGAATTATGCCGGAACGATACCGGGACATCCGGGGTTTGGCGATCCCCCGCCGCACGGTTATCAAAGCCAATGCCGAACGCCCTGCCCCGCTGGTTGATCCCCCGCCTGCCCTTCTACTACGGCTGGGTCATCCTGGGCTGCGTCTGCTGCGCCGGCGTCGCGCGCCAGGGCGGCGCGGTGGCGACGCTGTCGGTGTTCGTGTCGCCCATGACGCAGGAGTTTGGCTGGTCCCGCACCGCGATCTCCGGCGCCGTGTCTTTGGGCGGAGTCCTCGCCGCGCTGCTGTCCCCCCGGCTCGGGCGCTATCTGGACAAGGCGGGGGCGCGGCTCGTGCTGTGCGTGGTGATCGTGGGCACAGGCGTTTCGACCGCGCTGCTATCGCTGACCCAGTCGCTGCCGGCCTTCTATCTATTGTACTGCATCGCTCGGATGAACTTCGCCGGCCCGTTCGATTTGGGCATCTACGGCGCGGTGAGCAACTGGTTCGTGGCCCGCCGAGCGTTTGCGACGGCGGTGGCGACGATGGGCGGCATGGTGGGACTGACACTCATGCCGATGGTGGCGCAGGCGGCGATGACGACAGGCGGCTGGCGCGGCGGCTGGCTCGCGGTCGGCGGCACGGCATTGCTGGTCGGGCTGCTGCCGGTCTGGCTGCTGCTGGTGCGCCGGCCGGAGGATGTGGGGCTGGTGCCGGACCGAACGGTGTCGGCCGATGGAGCGCGGGAGGAACCGTCGTTTACCAGGGCGCAGGCGCTGCGCACCCCGACGTTCTGGCTGCTGTCGCTGTTCACGCTGCTGGCCTACCCCGTGCAAGGCGGAGTCAGCCTGCATCAGGCGCCGTTTTTGATCGAGCGTGGTCTGTCCCCCTCCGTCGCGGCCTCGGCGGTCGGCACGTTTTCGATGGCTTCGGGTGTGGCGACATTGTGCTTCGGGCTAGTACCGCGGTGGGTGCCGATCCGGGTGCGGCTGGCGCTGGTGGGGGTGCTGATGAGCAGCGGCACGGCCCTGATGCTGACAGTGCACGGCGCGACGAACGCATTCCTGGCGGCGGGGCTGTTCGGGCTGGGGATCGGCGGGCTGCTGACGATGCTGCCGATCGCCTGGGCGGATTACTACGGGCGCCGGAGCTACGGTGCGATCCGCGGGATTGCGCTGTCGGTGCAGGTGCTGGCGCAGGCGGCCGGGCCGCTGATTTCCGGCGGGCTACGGGATTGGACGGGCGGATACGAGTGGTCGCTGACGGTGTGCGCGGTGCTGGCGGGATTAAGCGTCGGGGCCGCGCTTTTGGCGCGGCCGCCGGTTTATCGGTAGGGCGTCAGGCGGGGATGCCGGCGCCGATCAGGTGTTCCACATACAGCGCCCGCCGCGCGGCATCGTGGAACGGCCAACGCTCCAACATGCGGGTAGCTTTGAACCCAGGATCGAGCTGCTTGGCCCTTCCCGCCATCTCGCTTGCTTCCTCTACGCGGCCCAAGGCGAACAACGACGCAGCAGTGAGACGCAAGTTGGAAGTGTAACGCGGGTTGGCGTAGTATGACAGATTTCCCCAATGGGACGCCTCGTCGTACGCCTTGCGGGCATAGTAAGCGATGCACAGGAAATGGTAGGTTCTAAAAACAAAAGGATCGCGCGGCGATAACCGTAGCGCCCGAGCCGCCAGACGCTCGGCCTCATAGCTTTCGCCGATGTACGCGCGTGTGGGGCTGCTCCAAAGCAACACCTCGGCGTCGTTGGGAGTCATCTCCAAGGCGCGATTGGTCAATCTCACAGCCTCGGCGTGGTCCCGTTCGTAAACCGTCTTCCCATTGCCAAGCAGCGCCAACGCACGTGCGTTGCTGCTATCGAGCCTCACGGCGGCATTTGCGCAACGGTTCAGCGTTCGCACATCCAGGGCTGGATCCTCCGACCAACCTTGCCCGAGACGGAGACTGTACCATCCGGCCAGCGCACCATGCGCGGCGGCATATCCGGGTTCGAGTGAGATAGCTTGGCGTAACAGACGCCCTGCCTGATCGAAGCTCTCCGGTTCCAGCCGGAAGATCAGATCGCGGGCCTCCAATGTCAGATGATAGACACTGAGGTCATGCGGCCGTTGCAGACGGATACGTTGAAGCTCCGCCTCATGCACGCGCGGTGCGAGCGAGTTGACGATCTGCTCGACGATCCGGTCTTGCGCGTCGAACAACATCCCGTCTTCGGCGTCGAAAGCATGTGCCCAATGCACCGCGCGGGTGGCGGCATCGGCCAGCTCCACCGACAACCGTAACCCTCGTCCAGTCGATCGTGCGGTCCCGGACACTACATATTGTACGCCGAGTTCGCGTTCGACGCGCCGCGGATCGGTGCCGCCTGTCGGAAACATACGGGTCGAGTTGCTGGATATCACGATCAGTTCCCGCACCCCTGCCAAGGTGCGGACGATATCCTCGGTCAACCCATCCGCGAGATAGGAGGGAACCGTATCCGGCCCCACGGTCCGAAACGGCATGACGGCAATCCACGGCGGGCCGCCGCCACGCGTCGGCTCGGGTGTGGCACGGACGATTGGGGCGACCGTCGGTGCCACGTCGAATTCGCCTTGCTTGATCGCCGCGACGAGCGCCTGTGTCGCCGCCGAGGGCTCCATGTCGAAATCTTCGCCCAGATGACTGTAAAGCGCATCGTAAGCCCGCAACGCCGCCCCGGTCTCCCCTTCCTCGGCAGCGCACCGCATAACGGTACGGCATGCTTCCTCATTCGCGGGGTCTTGCAGCAAAGCCGCTTCAGCAAGCGTCCGACGCTGGCGCCGGGGTATCCGAGAATCCCGGAAGGCGTTCGTCAAAGCCCGCAACAACCGGTCGTTCGCATTTTGCCGGCGTGTACTGACCCATTCGCTAAAACTGGGGTCGAGGTCGTCGAGGCCGGCCAGCAGGACGTCCATCAATCTGACATCGCGCGGCACCAGTCCCAATTCGCCGCGTTCGAGCTCGGCCACCATCTCGGCCGTATCCACCTCGAAAGTACCTGGCCGCAATCCGACCGTCAGACGGCCCGCCACCAGCGCATTGCAACCAGCCGCAATCAGGGCCTGACGGGTCTCATGCACCGCCTGACGCAACGTCGCCTGCGCGCGCGATTGTTCCGATTCGCTCCAGAGCAAGCCCGTCAAACGTTCCCGGCTCTCCTCCGGCGGATTATTCAAAGCCAACACCGCCAGCATGGCGCGGGCCTTGCGGTTCGGCAGAGGCACATCCTGCCCTTCGAACGACAGAAAAACCCCACCGGTCAGGCTGATACGCAGCGTACCGCAATCCGGCGCGATCTGATCCTGGACCCGAGACACCGAGTCCTGGAACGTCTGGAGGTCATGATATCGTTCGCCGACCGCCGGAATGTGATTCATTTGCTATACACCGGTCCTCAACCCTACCGACTCACGATGGACTCACGCTGGCGTGAAGTCAAACCCATTTCAACCGCAAGACCTCACGGTGGAATCACGCATGATCAGCGATGGTTGCACATCGGCGCCGGGCATTTCGCCTTAGGGTTGCCACTGAACAGGGGATTACGGGGATGACAAACAACAAGCGCATCGTTCGCACGCAACCCAGCGCGATCCGCGTGATCCGGACGCCGGAAAACGTGGCGACGCAAACCCAGACCGACGGCGCCTTTCAAATCGGCGACGGTGGCTGCATCTATCGCTTCGGCGACGGTGGCTGCATCTATCGCTTCGGCGACGGCGGCTGCATCTCCCGCTTCGGCTGAGGCCAAATGGGGACACGACGGATATGGAACGCGGGCAGGATCCACTGATTACCTTCTACCGGATGCTGCCCGGTGCTCCACAACCGAAGCGAGCGAGGCTCGACGCCGGCGGGACGCTGCCAACAGCCGCCTACCGCTATTGCGAACCATCACGCCTCGCATCCGCTTTCGGCTACTACATCTTCCTGCCGACCTCGTTCCAGGTGGAATGGGACGGCGGCACCGGCGGTCTTTGGTCCTTCGACGACGGCGACCATTGGTACCCGCTGAACGAGACAGCGTACCCGAACAGCATGGCGGATTTCGATGCCGTCGCGCCGGGACCCTGCAAGGGCTTCTGCCCCTCCTTTCTAACCTTCACGGTCGATCATGCCCTGCTCCAGGTCTGGACCGGCTGGTTCGTGCGCACCGCGCCGGGCTACAGCATCCTGGTCCGCGGCCCCGCCAACCTCACCCGCCCCGCGGGGTACGAGGTGCTGGAGGGAATCATCGAGACCGACTCCTGGTTCGGCCCGCTGTTCACCAACATCCGCTTCACCCGCTCGGACGTACCCATCCTGTTCGATAACACGCGGCCGTTCCTGCAGGTCCAGGCGTTGAACCGCGCCATCTATGCGGAGGAGCTGCAAAAGAACTTCGTCGTGGAGGACGCCACCGCGATCCCGCCGGAGTTGTGGAAAGCCTACGAGGAAAGCCTCATCGACCCGATCGTCCGCAACCCCGAGCAGGCCCATTACGCGAAGACCGCTCGGCGACGGCGGGCGAGCGAGGCCGCCGCCTGCCCGTGGCCCGGACATGCCGCGACGCCCGGTCATGAGTCTTGATTATCGCCTGCCGCATTTGGCACTGGATTCGGCGGTCATAACCGAGTCCGTCCTCGACCGGATGCGCCGCATGCGCGGTATCGTCTACTATCTGTGCCTTAACGCCGCGATGCTCGTGGACGCTTCAGTCGTCCACCGACTCGGAACCAAGATTTCCGTCGTTCAGATGTGCCTGATTCGCGGCATCGGAGTCGGACTCCTGGTGCTTGTCCTATCGCGCGGCCAGGGCTTGTCGGTGTTTCGCACCCAAATGCCCCTCGCCCAGATCGGCCGAGGCTGCCTGAACCTGGTGTCCTTCTGGGCCATCTTCTACGCTCTGGCCCATCTCCTGCTCGCGGATGCATCGGCGATAAACTACTCCCGCGCCCTGTTCATGACCTTGTTGGGGGTCTGGTGGTTCGGGGAGAAAGTCGGCCGCTGGCGCTGGACCACGATCATCCTGAGCTATGTCGGCGCGTTGGTGATTGTCAGCCCCGGATTCTCCCAATGGAACCCGGTGTATTTGGTCGCACTCGCGGGTGCCGCACTGAATGCGACGGCCATGGCGGGGACGAAACGCCTGACCGAAACCGACGGTGCCCAGACGACTCTGGCATACACTGCGGCCGTCGCCTTGGTGCTGTCGTTACCGGCGCTCTGGGAAAACTGGCCGTGGCATGACCCGCTGTTCCTGGTGCTTGCCGTCAGCGGCGCCGCGACCGTGCACTTCGGCCAACAGGCCATGCGCTACGCCGACATGTCGCTGCTCGCCCCCTATGACTACCTGCGCCTGCCGCTGGTGATCCTGGTCGGCTTCGTGTTCTTCCATGAAGTGCCCGGTGTCGCCACCTGGGGGGGCGCAGTGCTGATCGTCCTGTCCGGCGTGTTGCTCTGGGTGCGGGAGACCAAGCGAGTCCTCGTGCGCAATCCTGCCGTTGCCTCGGACTCCACCCCCCGCCTATAAGCCCTGTATCGACCCCAAACACACCCAAGTACGACCGTATCAGGCGATACGAGGGGAATACAGGAGAGGCCCACCATGTACGAAGCCGTCGAAAAATCGGCGATGCGGAAGATCTATATCCGCCTGCTGCCGTTTGCGATTCTCAGCTACTTCCTCGCCTACGTCGATCGCATCAACGTCAGCTTCGCGGCGCTGACGATGAAGGGCGACCTGGGCATCAGTGCGACCGAATACGGCTTCGCGTTGGGAACCTTCTACTGGGGCTATTTCATCTTCGAGGTTCCCAGCAATCTGGTCATGGAGAAGGTCGGCGCGCGGATGTGGATCGCGCGCATCATGATCTCCTGGGGCATTCTCGCGGGCATCACCGCCCTGGTGGTGGGACCGACCAGTTTCGGCGTGGTGCGGTTCTTCCTCGGCGCCGCCGAGGCCGGGTTCTTCCCGGGCATCGTGCTCTATTTCACCTACTGGTTTCCGTCCTATCACCACGCCCGAATCGTCTCGGGCTTCCTGATCGGGCTGCCCATCGCCGTCGCCGGCGGCGCGCCGCTCTCCACCGCCCTTCTCGGATTGGACGGCATGCTCGGCCTCAAAGGCTGGCAGATCATGTACATCGCCGAGGCCATCCCAACGGTCGCCATCGGCATCGTCACGTTGTTCGTGCTGACCGACCTGCCGGAGCAGGCGAAGTTTCTGACGCGCGAGGAAAAGGACTGGCTGTCCGCCAAGCTGCTGGCCGAGCGCAAAGCCAAGGAAGCGGTGAAGAAGTTCACGCTGTTGCAGGGCATGTTCGATCCCAAGGTGCTGCTGCTGGCGCTGAACTACTTCGGCATCGTCACCGCCAGCCTGGGCGTGCTGTTCTTCATGCCGCAGATCATCAAATCCATCGGCGTGAAGGACAACATGACGGTCGGCTGGTTGACGATGGTGCCGTATATCTGCGGCGGTATCGGGCTGGTGGTCTGGGGGCGCGTTTCCGACCGCATGAATGAGCGTCGCTGGAACCTGCTTGGCACCTGCGTGGTGTCCACCGTCGGCCTAATCATCGCCGGCATGACGATGGGCACCTGGTGGGCGCTGGTCGGCATGTCCATCGCGGCGGTCGGCTTCTACGGCTCCAAAGGTCCGTTCTGGTCGATGCCGCCGATGTTCCTGACCGGCACGGCCGCGGCCGGCGCCATCGCCTGGATCAACTCCATCGGCAATTTGGGCGGATTCTTCGGCCCCTGGTATGTCGGGGTGATCAAGGACGGCACCGGCAGCTACGAGTACGGGCTGTATGGCTTGGCCCTGCTCGGGGCGATTGCCTCGATCGTCTGCGCGTTCTTCCTGCACATTCCGAATGTGGCGAAGGACGCGGTGGTGGAGGTGGCGGGCGACTAATCCAAACCATCGTCCGCGCCTGCGCCGATCTTCGTTATCTACCTTGGCTCCGCGATAACCCGACTGAATCGCGGGCCAAGGCGTTGGAACTCGATTCGGCTGCCTTGCATGATCAGGCGCGGCATCCTCGACCCCGAATCACGGCGAGACCCGATCGAACCGACCCGCGACGGGTCGGCGAGCTTCCGTCACGAGGGTGGCGTCTGCCGTGGAAGAATTCCCCTGGCTCTCACCAGGGGAACGGTCGCCAGTATCGCAAAAAATCAATTCCGGTGCTGATGATACCAGCTATTGCGCAGCACCTTACCCGGCAGCGCACCCGTGTGCACCCCGTTCTCCAGCAGCACCTGACCGTTGACGATGGTCATGTAAATCCCCTCGGCCGGCTCCTTGATCCGCCAACCGCCGAGCGGGAAATCGTGTACCACGCTTTCCGGCCCCGGCTTCACGGTCTTGGGGTCGAAGATGACGATATCCGCCGCCATCCCTTCCCGCAGCAGCCCGCGATCGTGGATGCCGAACACCGACGCGGAATCGAACGTCAGCTTCCGCACCGCCTGTTCCAAAGTAAGAACTTTCCGTTCCCGCACCCACTCCGCCAGCAGCCGCGTCGTGTAGCCGTAACCGCCGTGGAACTGCACATGCGCCCCGCCGTCGCCCAGACCGATAATGGCGTTGGGATACGTCAGGATTTTCGTCATCGCTTCGTCGTCGATGTTGTTTTCCGCTTGCAGGAAGCGGGTTTCCAGGTTTTCCTCGACCACGATGTCCAGGAACGCATCGATCACGCGCTTGCCGGTCATTTCCGCGATTTCGCCGATGCTTTTGAACTGGAATGGCTTGTTCTTCTCCAGCACCGGCTCGTTCAGCCACATGTAGTTCCACCAGGTCTTGGAAAACCCGACGGCGTTGTGCGGCACGGTCTGCGCCACCGCTTCCGCGTGCAGCAGATCGCGCACGGCCGGATCGGCGTAGGCTTTCAGCTTTTCCTCGTCTGAGGAAATCAGAATCGGATGCCATGTCGGCAGACCGCGGAAGACCTGGCAGTTCTTCATCGTGAAGTCCTGCGTCACCCGGTTCGGGCTGCACATCGGGTACGCGCGTATGCCCTGCGCGGCAGTTTCGTCCACCCGCGCCATGTGCTGCTTCCATTTGTCGGGCCAACGGACGGTTTGACTGAGGCTGTTGTAAACGACCGGCCGCCCCGTCGCTTCCGCGATGCGGGACATCATGCCGTCCTTCAGCTCCATATCCACGCCGCCGCCGACCTGGATGGTGCCGGTGGACAGTTCCCGGAGCACGTCGCCGAGTGCCAGAATTTCGTTATCGTCAGCCCACAGCGCCGGGATTTGCACGCCCTGCGGATCGTAGTGACCTTTCTGTCGGGACAGCGACAACCCGAGCGCACCGGCCGTCATGCCGTCGCGTACGACATCCTGCATGGCCTTGAGTTCTTCCGGCGTCGCCGCGCGCTTCTGGCAATCGTCGCCCATCACGTAATACCGAACCGGGGTATGGCCGATCAGCGCGCCGGTGTTCACACCGAGGCTTTTGTCCAGCCGGTCCATATATTGGCCCATCGTTTCCCAATCGACGTCGATGGTGCCGAGCACATCCATCGGGATGGCTTCGACGTAGGACAGGAATTCCGCTGTACGGTTCTGCGCTTTTTTGGTCGGCCGCACCGGGGCGAGCGACAGCGAACAATTGCCGAAAATGACCGTTGTCGCGCCATGCTGCGGGGAGAAGCTGCACAGCGGATCCCAGGTCACCTGACCGTCGTAATGCGCGTGATTGTCGATGAAGCCGGGTGCCACGGCCTGGCCGCCGGCATCGATGGTGCGGGTCGCGGGGCCGCTGAGCTTGCCGATTTCGGCGATCTTGCCATTTCGCACGCCCACATCGCCACGGAACGCCGGGTTGCCGGAGCCGTCGACGATGAGCCCGTTTTTGATCAACAGGTCGTACGCCACTTTCTTGCCCTCCAGTTATTGGTCGGGGGCGCCATTCGCGACCCCGTCGCTTAGCACCGGAAAGGTTAGCACATCGCCGAAATCGCACAAATTCGGTGTTAAACCGGCCGTGTCCCCTGAATCTGAATCCGCCGCGCCACCCGCCGGAACGGGCCGGCGTCGTTCACCGCGATGTGCTTCACGCAGCGATTGTCCCAAAACGCGACCGATCCCGGCGTGTAACGGAACCGGCAGGTGAATTCCGGCCGATGCCCGTGTTCCAGCAAATACCCCAGCAGCGGCTTGCTTTCGTCCTCGGTCATGCCCTCGAACGCGACGCAGTGGGAGTGGTTCAGGAACAACGCCTTCCGCCCGGTTTCCGGGTGGGTGACGACCGCCGGATGGAGATTGACGGTTTCCTGCCAGTCCGCGTCCTCCCGCACCGCGGTGGAGCGGCTTTTGCTGACAGCCGCGCGCGGGCCGGCGAGGTTGCGGTCGGTGTGCACCACGTTCAGCTTGCCGATCAGATCCTTCATCCCATCGGACAAGGTTTCGTAAGCAAGATACTGGTTCGCGAACATCGTATCCCCGCCATAGGGCGGCACTTCGATGGCATAAAACACAGCCCCCATCGGCGGTTCGGCGACCATGGTGGTGTCGTGGTGCCACTGTTCCCCCACAATCCGGGCATCGCCGGGGTTGCGCACGACGTTCACCACTTCCGGATCGGCCTGCGTGCCGCGGAAATTGGGATGGACGAAAATCTCTCCGAACCGGCGGACGAACGCCTTGTGCCGATCGACCTCCAGCTTCTGGTCGCGAAAGAAAATCACCCCGTGATCCAGCAGGGCCTGCCGGATTTCGGCGATGACCGAGCCCGGCAGCTCCTGGGAAATATCCACCCCTTGGATTTCCGCGCCCAAGGCGCCCGAAATCGGCGATACCTCGATCGATGCGTTACGCATGGCGCAGAAATCCTTTCACGATTAGTTCGGCAGGCCGGCGGCTTTGCGTGCCTCGCCGGTGAGTTCCAGGATATGCATCCCGGTGTTGGCGCGATCGACGATATAGATGTAGCCGCGATCGTCGGTTTCCACGTTGTTGGTCTGAATCGCGACCTTGCAACGATCCTTGCCATCCACCTTCACGCAGCGCTCATCGGTGTCCTTGGTGATGGAGGGGATGAAATACCCGACTTCCTTCGGTTGGAACGGATTGCGGATATCCAGCGCCCGCACCCCGCCGTTGAAGTAGGAGATGAACGCCATCTTGTTGCGGTACACCGGCTCGAAGCTCTCGTTCGAGGCATGCGAGCCGAAGCGGCCACCACGGGCACAGAAATTGCCGCCGTTTTCCGGCGCGGTGTAGTTGGAAACGACCATGCCTTTCGCCTCGGCGGTGATATCGGCGAACCACACCATTTGGCGGGCTTCCAGGCATTCGTTCAGGATTTGCTCGTTCACGATCATCAGGAAATCGCGTTTCGCGCCGATCTTGTCGTGCAGGAATGCCGGTACCGGCACGCCCAGCATGGGGTAGGTGGTGTGGGCACCGATCAGCGGCGACAGGTCCATGCGCCCGACCTGCGGATAGAGCAGGTTTTCCGGCGTCGGATCGGCTGCGCCTTTCAGCAGTCTTTCGCGATCGACGATCTGCACGATACCGCTGCCGTTGGTGCCGTAGCCGAAATAGACGCGGTTGCCCTTGGGGCCGGTGGAGATCGCCCCGTGCAGCATCGTCGGCACCGGCCCGGTCGCACCAGGCTCCTGACCCACCAGCCCAAAATTCCGTATAAACTTCGGATTCGCGGGATCGCCGAGGTCGTAAACCTGCGTCATGCGCGGCACCCGCCAGCCCTCGGCGCCGGACACCAGATACGCGATCCCGGTTTCGCATTCCCACCAATTCTTATGCGTTCCTTTGATTCCGGTCAGGCGGCTGATCAGCGCGGGCTTGGCAGGATCGGTCACGTTCCAGATTTCATGCGCGGAATTGCCGAAGGGCCGCAGCATGTAGAATGTTCCGGGCGCGGGCTTGGAGAAATTCGTGCCCTCGCACACCCGCACCATCTGCGCGCCCCCGTCCTCGAACAGACCGGGTTCGCCGGGGATATGGGACAGATATTTCGGATGCTTCGGGTCCGTCACGTCGATGATGGACGTGCCGTTCGGCTCCGCCTTGCCGGTCATCGGGTTCACCGGCATCGCGACCTTATTGGTGCCGCCGTGATGGCCGATATAGGCGATGTAGCGTTTGCCCTGCTTCTGGATCGTCGGCTGGTACGCCGACCGCGCCTGCAAACTGTCCCATCCCACCAACCGCATGTTCTGCGCTTCCGGCGGGTCGCCGATTTTCGGTGTCGTGGGCCGGACCTCGGCCTGGGCGGCGGAGGCGAACAGCATAATTGCCGCCGCGATCGTTCTGAACAGCATGGTTTGTTTCCTCATTTTATTGGTTCGCCGCCCATTCCTGAAACGGCTTATCGTTCAGCACCGCGACGGCGGCGCGTTCTTCCTCGGGTGTCACCGCAGTGCCCGAAACGATCGTCGCCACGACCGCCTTGCAGTCGGTCGCCACCACAATCGACAGCACATGCGTCGTGCCAAACCAGCGGTTGGGAATGTCGAACAGCCGCTTTCGTCCCTTCAGCGGCCCGACCTCGGTAACGACGCCCGGTGCGACGGGGTTGAACGTCTCCCCATGCAAATCCACATCGCCGATCCGGTCGATTTCCTCGTCGTCCGCGACCCCGCTGTAACAATTGCAGAACCCCACCTTCGTGCGAGCGAACAAACGCGCCCCACCGGGGCAGGCATCGTTGTCGCAAACGAACGCCATGCCGGTGCCCCAGTTGTCGATCGGCCGGCCCCAGTCCGCCGCCCGCCACACAGGTTCCGCCGCGAACGAAGCCGCGCTCCATACCGTCATCGCCAGGATGACGGCGCGGATCAAAACCCGGTCCTCGTCGCCGCGACGGTGTAGTTTTTGCGCGGGAATTCTTCCGTATAGCTGCGAAGTTTCGCCCCGGCCTTGGTGCCCATATCGCGGTAGGGTTTGGATTTCAGTTTGCCCACATCCAGATCGATCCCGTGCCCGGGAGTCGTCGGCAGATCGACGAAACTGTCCTTGATCGTCAGCGGCGTAATCGCGATTTCATCGCAGGCCGGCTTCAGATTGATGAAACACTCGGCCAGCCAGAAATTCGGGATCATCGCCGACAGCTGCACCGTCGCGGCCAGCCCGATCAGCGTCGAATTATAATTATGCGGCGACATCGCCACCGCGTGCGGCTGCGCCATCGCTGCGATATCCAACATTGCGGAAATACCGCCGCAATTGCAGATGTCGGGGTTGATGATGTCGGCCGCCCGAGCGGCCAAGGCCTGCATGAAGCCTTCTTTGGAGTAGATCGCCTCCCCGGTCACGATCGGCACGCCCGGCATCGCGCGCCGCACTTCCGCGACGAGTTCGATGTTGTCGCAAAGAGACGGTTCTTCGTACCAGCCGATATCGAATTCCCGCAGCCGATGCCCGATCCTGACAGCATGCATCGGCGCCAGACGGCGATGGCATTCGATCAGAAGCCCGAACTCGGGTCCCAGAGCCTCCCGCATCTTCTGCACGTAGCGGACGACGTGATCCTCATCCTCGCGATGGATGAAGCTGCGCCAGGGGCCGGGGAACGGGTCCCATTTCAGGGCGGTATAGCCCATTTCCTTGACCTTCAGGGCGCGTTCGACGTTCTGCTCGATGGACTCGGTCCCGCTAGACCAGCCGTTCGCATAGACCTTCACCCGTTCGCGGGATGCGCCGCCGAGCAGATTGTAGATCGGCAAACCGGCGTGCTTGGCGACGATGTCCCAGGACGCGATTTCGATGGCGCTCCACGCCGACAACAAATCGAGGGAGGCGCGCCGCATGGCGAAATCCTCGAACAGCACCTGCGCGGTGTGGCGTATGTTGAAGACGCTGCGGCCGATCACGTATTTGGCCATGGCTTGCAGCAGTTTCTCGATGATCTGCTCCTTGCCGGGCGTGACATAGGCCTCGCCCCAGCCGTACAGGCCGGATTCGGTCTCGACACGGCAGAACAGCAGATTTTTGGCTGTCCCCGGGTCGAACAGGAAGGTCTCGATGCGGGCGATCTGCACGACTGTTTCCTCACGCTTGCTTGCCGCCGAGACTACTGCTTCCATCGCACGCGGAGCAACCATCGGGAGAGACAAATGGACTTTGAGCAAATTACCTATGAGGTGCGCGGCACCACCGCCATCGTCACGTTGAACCGGCCCGAACGCCGCAACGCGCTGTCCGGCAAGCTGTTGCACGAACTGAACGCGGCGCTGCTGGAGGCCGACGAATACAACCCTGTCCATTGCGTCGTGCTGCGCGGCGCCGGCCCGCACTTCTGCGCCGGTGCCGACCTGAACGAATTCTCCTCCGGCCGAGGCCCCGAATATCGCGGCCGCCAGGAGATCGACGACGACATCTGGCGGTTGGAGCAAGGCCAGCGCCTGCGCATCCAGTTGTTCGACATGCACAAGCCGGTGATCGCCCAGGTGCACGGCACCTGCATCGGGATCGGCACCGAACTCGCCTGGTTCTGCGACATGATCATCGTCGCCGACGACGCGAGGATCGGGTTCCCGCCGGTGCGGGACCTCGGCACGCCGCCAGGGTCGATGTGGCTGTATCACTGCGGCCCGCAATGGGCGAAGCGGCTGCTGCAGACCGGCGACTCGCTGTCCGGCCGCGACTGCGCCGAGATCGGGTTGGCGCTGAAATCCTACCCCGCCGCCGAGCTGGAAACCGAGGTTATGCGGCTGGCCGACCGCATGGGCTTGGTGGACCCGCATCTGCTGTCCGCCAACAAGCGGATGGTGAACCTCGGGTTGGAGCTGATGGGCGCCCGGACCTTGCAGCGGATTGGCGCCGAGATCGACGCGCGCGGCCACCTCGCCCCCAAGGCGATGGCGTTCAAGGCGACGATGCGGGAGCATGGGGTGAAGACCGCGTTTCAGGCGCGGGATGCGGCGTTCGGGAGCGGGATGGCGTCCGTTCGAGGGAGGGATCCCGATTGATCGTCCCTCCCATTCTCTTTCAGGACCAGCGCTACATCGTCCTGAATAAACCGGCCGGCTTGCCGGTTCACCCCGGCCCGCGCGGCGGCCCGAGCGTGGAGGATTGTTTTCCGGCGTTGTCGCGGCGGAAGGACGGGCCGTGGCTGGCGCACCGGCTGGATGCCGACACCGCCGGATGCCTTGTGATCGCGCTCCGCAAGGCCCCGCTGATCGCCGCGCAGGCCGCGTTCGCCGGGGGAAAGGCCGACAAGGTCTACTGGGCGGTTGTGCGCGGTGGGCCAAGCGGCGAGCGTGGCACGATCGATGCCGCGTTGGCGCGGCGGGATGCGAAAGCGGGGTGGCGCATGGCCGTGGACCCAGCCGGCCAAGTGGCGGTCACGGATTGGCAGGTCCTGGGCCGCGGCGACGGCATCGCATGGCTCGAACTTCACCCACACACCGGCCGCACCCACCAGATCCGGATACATTGCGCCGCGCTCGGCTGCCCGATCCTGGGCGACCCGGTGTACGGGGACGGCGGTGGACCGCTGCACCTCCTGTCCCGGTCGATCTCTCTACCGGTCGCCCCGCTGATCTCCGCCATTGCCCATCCGCCGCCGCACATGCGCGCCGCCCTGACCCGATGCGGCTGGACCATCGATCCTCCCGCTCAAACTGATCGAAAAAATTCATGAACCTGCCAACTTCAATTTAACCGGCACTTGGACTAGGTTCCCCCCGTTGGGAAACGCCGCGCAACCGCTCGGCGCTACCCCATCGTCCTGAAAGCTGAAAGGAACCCGTCATGGCCGCGCTCAAGGGAAGCAAGACCGAAGACAATCTGAAAGCCGCGTTCGCCGGCGAATCGCAGGCTAACCGCCGCTACCTCTATTTCGCTCAGAAGGCCGACGTCGAAGGCTACAACGACGTCGCCGCTGTGTTCCGCTCCACCGCCGAAGGTGAAACGGGCCACGCGCACGGCCATCTGGAATACCTCGAAGAGTCCGGCGATCCGGCCACCGGCCTGCCGATCGGCGAAACCGCCCTCAACCTGGCGGCCTCCGTCGCCGGCGAAACGCACGAGTACACCGACATGTACCCGGGCATGGCCCGCACGGCGCGCGAAGAAGGCTTCGACGAGATCGCCGGCTGGTTCGAGACCCTGGCGAAGGCCGAGCGTTCGCACGCCGGCCGCTTCCAGAAGGCCCTGAACGACCTGGGCTGAGCTTGCTACCCCCCTTCGCCTTTCGTGGGCGGAGGGGGACTCCTCCCGCATTAAGTAACGAAAGTACAGACGATGAGAGAAGGCAGCCTGGAGGCGCCGACCCGGCATCCGATTCCTTGGCAGGATGAATCCTTCTACGATCCAAATGAGATCGAAAAGGAATTGCGCCGGGTATTCGACATCTGCCACGGCTGCCGCCGCTGCTTCAATCTGTGCGATTCCTTCCCGCGCCTGTTCGACCTCGTGGACGCTTCGCCCACCGAGGAACTGGACGGCGTCGACAGCAAAGATTTCAAATCCGTCGTGGACGCCTGCACGTTGTGCGATCTGTGCTACATGACGAAATGTCCGTACGTGCCGCCGCACGAATTCAACCTCGATTTCCCCCATCTGATGCTGCGATATCGCGCCATGGAGGAACGACAGGGCAAGGTCGGGTTCGCCGATAAGCAACTGGCTGAAACCGATCGCAACGGCGCGCTGGCGACTTTGGTGTCTCCGCTCGCCAACTGGACGACCAAGCGCGGCAACGCGACGGCCGGCCGGGTGCTGCGTTCCGTCGCCGGTCTGCACAAGGACGCGGAACTGCCGAAATACGCGAGCCACAAATTCACCAACGAAGCCGCGCCGGCGGTGAACCGCGACGCCCCCGCGTTTGGACGCAAAGCCGTGCTGTACGCGACGTGTTTCGTGAATTTCAACGAACCCCATGTCGGCATCGCCGCCCGTCAGGTGCTGGCGAAAAACGGCGTCGAGACCGAGGTCGTCTACCCCAGTTGCTGCGGCATGCCGCTGCTGGAGCAAGGCCGCATCAAGGACGTCGCCGCCAACGCAAAAAGGGTCGCGGCCGAGATGAAGCCGTGGATCGAAAAAGGCTACGACATCATCGCTTTGGTGCCGTCCTGCGGATTGATGCTGAAATCGGAATGGCCGCTGATCCTGCCGGACGATCCCGATGTGAAGCTGCTGTCGCGGGCAACGTTCGACATTAGCGAATACGTCGTCGATATCGCGAAGAAGGAAGGTCTGGCCGAGGGCATGCAGAACATCCCCGGCACCCTGACCCTGCACATGGCCTGCCACGCCCGTGCGCAGAACATGGGACAAAAGGGCGCGGAAATGCTCCGCTTGATCCCCAAAGCCTCCGTCAAAGTGATCGAGCGCTGCTCGGGGCACGGCGGTTCCTGGGGGTTCAAGGAGGAATGGTTCCCGATCGCGATGAAAGTCGGCAAACCGGTGGCGGTCCAAGCGCAACGCAACGGCGCCGGGTTCGTGATGTCGGAATGCCCGCTGGCCGGCGTGCATATCGAGCAAGGGATCGACGCGCTCGGTCAGGATGGCGCAAAGCCGGAGCTGGTGACGCATCCGATCCAGTTGCTGGCGCGGGCCTACGGGTTTTAACACGAACCGTCATGGTCGGGCTTGACCCGACCACCTCAGGCCAATTGTTACGAGTTGGTCGGGTCAAGCCCGACCATGACGTTTAACGGGAGTTTCCCATGCCCAAACGCCTCATCACGCCCGCCGATATCCTCCCCGCCGCCGAATACGCGAAGAATCGCGCCCAGCTCCGCCGGGACATTACCGCGAAAAAGCGCAACCGCCGTGTGGAAGTTGGGCCGTACATCACCTTCTATTTCGAATCCTACGATACGATGTGGCACCAGGTGCAGGAAATGGTCTACATCGAAAAAGGCGGCGCCGAGCAGGTGCCGGGCGAATTGGAGGCGTATAATCCTCTGATTCCCAATGGAACCGAACTCACCGCCACATTCATGATCGAAATCGACGATCCGATCCGCCGCAAGCGGGTGCTCGACGGTCTCGGCGGCGTGGAAGACACCGCGTTTCTCCGCATCGGCACGGAAACGATCCGCGGCATCGCGGAAGCCGATCAGGACCGCACCCGCGAAGACGGCAAGGCTTCGTCGGTGCAGTTCGTGCACTTCGCCTTCACCGCGGAACAGATCGCGACGTTCGGGAAAACCGACGCGGGCGTGGTGATCGGGTTCGACCACCGCAACTACGGCCACATGGCCATCGTGCCCGAGAACGTACGCGCCGAATTGACGACCGACTTCGGGTAACCGACACTCATGGGCAGGAGGAACCCTGCCCATGTCGCTACGCGAAGCAGCCGCCGTCACCGGCGTCGGAGAGACGAAATATCTGCGCGGCACCGATCGCACCGCGCTGTCGTTCCAGCTCGAAGCATCGCTGAACGCCATCCGCGACGCCGGCCTGCAACCGTCGGATATCGACGGGCTGATCCCCTACGGCCACGGCGCGGTGGCCGAGGATTTCATCACCAATTTCGGCATCAAGGACCTGCGCTTCTCCGCCACCACGCCGATGGGCGGAGCGTCCGCGGTCGCCTCGATCCAATGCGCGCTGGCCGTCATCCAAGCGGGCATCTGCAAGCATGTGCTGCTGTCGCTGGGCCGCACCGGCTACTCCGGCGGCCGCATCGGCATGCGCGTGCAGCAAATGCCTCAGTTCCGCACCATCGGCGAGTTCGAAATGCCGCTCGGCGCCATCGCCCCGGCGCAGCTTTATGCCCCGATGGCACGCCGGCACATGGAGCTGTACGGCACGACCTCCCGCCAACTCGCGGAAATCGCGGTGACCACGCGCTATCACGCCTCGCTGCAAACCAACGCCACGATGCGCAGCCCGATCACCATCGAGGATCATCAGGCGTCGCGCATGATCTCCGACCCGCTGCGGCTGCTGGATTGCTCCCTGGAAAGCGACGGCGGCGCGGCGATCGTCATCAGCGCGCCCGACCGAGCGAAGGACATGGCGAAACGCCCGATCATGGTGATGGGCGTGGCCGAGGGCCATCCCGACTCCCCCTCCGCCATCACCCAACGCCCCGACCTCACCACGTTGGGCCTCGCGAAAGCGGCACCGAAGGCGTTCGGCATGGCGGGCATCACCCACAGCGACATCCATGTCGCGGAAATCTACGACTGCTTCACCTATATCGTGATGTGCCAGTTGGAAGACCTCGGCTTCTGCAAAAAAGGCGAGGGCGGAAGCTTCATTGAAAACGGAGCGCTCGGGTTGAACGGACGGCTGCCGGTGAACACCCATGGCGGATTGCTGTCGCAGGCGCATATGGCGGGCATGAACCACATCGTCGAACTCACCCGACAGCTGCGCGGCGAAGCCCAGGCGCAGGTCCCGAACGCGGAAATCGGCTTGGTTACCGGCTACGGCGACATGGGCGACGGCGCTGTCGCCATCATGCGGAGGGGCTAAGCGCGTGTCCGACTACGATAAACTCGTCCCCTCCCCTACCCCGGATACGCAGCCGTATTGGACAGGATTGCAGGAACACCGCCTGTGCCTGCAAGCATGCGCCGATTGCGGAAGGGTCCGGCATTACCCACGGCCGGTCTGCGATTCCTGCTGGTCGATGAATGCGAAATGGATCGACGCCTCCGGCCGCGGCAAGGTCCATAGCTGGACCATCACGCATTACGCGTTCCATCCGGGGTTCAAGGGCGATCTGCCCTACATCCTGGTAACCGTCGATATGGACGAAGGCGTGCGCATGAATGCTCAGGTGCGCGGCATCGTGGAGGCGGATTTACGTGTCGGGCTGCCGGTGAAAGTCGGATACGATAAAGTCAAAGACGATCTGACCCTGCCAGTGTTCGAAAAAGCCTGATCAATCCTTCACTTGCACGGACATCCGCCCCGCCCCTGGATCGCGCGCGGGGCGGACCGTCACGTCGATATCCTGCCCGAGCGTCGTCAAAAATTCCATGAGACGGCCGACGGAAACGGATGCCGGTTTGCACCGCATCAGCGTGGAAACCTGCGCCTGCGTGGTGCCGAGCAGCTTCGCGGCCTCGACCTGGGTGATGCCCATGTCTTTAAGCAGCCGGTAAATTTGCACCGTGAGTTTAGCCTTCACCAGTTCCTGTTCGGAATCGGGAAATCCAAGATCGGCGAAAACATTACCGCTGCTTCGTTCGTAGGTTTTGTCCATTTCAGTCGTCCTCTGCATAAAGTTCTTCCGCCAGCTTCAAGCGGCTGCGGACCAGGTCTGTTTCGGCCTTCGGCGTTGCGATCCCGTGTTTGGACTTCTTCTGAAACACGTGCAGCTCGTAGACCTTGTGCGTGAACCGCACAGTGTAAACGGCCCGGTACGTGTCCCCACGATGGTCCTCGATCAGCTCCAACACACCCGCGCCACGAAACCCCTTCAACGGCTTGGCCGAGGGCGGCGTCTCCCCCAGTTGCACCGCGAACAACGCGACCCCGAACCTGCGCCGCACGGTTTCCGGGAACGCCCGGAGTTCCTTACGGCTGCTCCCCACCCAAACCAGTTCGGTGGGATCGTCGTCGTCATCCTCATCGTCTATATCGTTATATGGTTTTATGAATAGGCCGTCAAGCGGGGAAAGCATGGGTTTTCTCCTTTCCAGGAGCCCCACCATGAACCTCTCAGGTTAACAAAGAGTTAACGTAGCTCAGTTATTTCCGACGATCTCGCCCAGGGTGTCGCCGATCCCCCGGTTCAGCACCAGATCGGCGATTTCATCCAGCCCGGTGGGGTCGCGGTTCAGGATTACCAGTTGCGAGCCGTTGCGCTTCGCCAGTTCGGGGAACCCGGCCGCCGGGTAAACCACCAGGGACGAACCGACCACGATGAACAGATCGGCCAGCAGCGATTCCCGCTGCGCCAGCTGCATCTCCCGCACCGGCATCGACTGTCCGAACGACACCGTCGCCGTCTTCACCCACCCACCGCAGGCGCAATTCGGCACGATCCTGTCCTGTTCGAAATCTACCCGCAGCGCACCGATTTCGTAACGTTGCCCGCAATCCAGGCAATGGGCGTAGGTGGTGTTGCCGTGCAACTCGATCACCTTGTCGTCTGGGATGCCGGAATCCTGGTGCAGCCCGTCGATGTTCTGGGTGATGACGCAGGACGCCTTGCCCCGCCGCACCAGTTCCGCGACCGCGCGATGACCACGGTTAGGGGTGGCTTTGCGGAAGGTGTCCTCCATATCGAACCGGCGCTTCCAGGTTTCCCGCCGCGCCTCATCGGACCGCATGAAGTCGGAGAAATCGATCGGCTTCATTTTGGTCCAGGTCCCGCCGGGCGAGCGAAAATCGGGAATCCCGGATTCCGTACTGATGCCAGCGCCGGTGAAGATGACGACGCGTTGGGCCTCGTCGATCATGCGGGCGAATTCTTCCAGGTCCGGGTCGGGTCGCATCTCGGCCTCCAGCGTCATAGGGACGACCGAACATACCCCTGTGCGGGAGCATGGGCAAAGCGGGGGGCTGCCATTCCGCACCGCCGTAACACCCACCCTTGACCGGTCGGCGCACCCAATCCGATAAGACGCCTGAGAACGGAGCTGACCGAGCATATCCCGTGACGGTGTGTGTCGGGGCAGTGAAGCCGGACACCGCCCGTGTCCCGCTTCAACGTGAAGGAGCGGTCGCCATGCTGAATCTGCAAGCCATGGGATCTGGGTCACTGTTTGGGACTCCGATCATGGAATACATGTGGCCGGACGCTACCGAGCTGAACCCGCAGCTCAGGGACGCCATTCTCCGCCATGCGCGGCATCACGCCGGTACCAAGCTCAGCAATGTCGGCGGCTGGCAGTCGGAATCGGGCCTTTTGGAGTTCTGCGGTCCGGCCGGCGAACGGTTGATTCAGCACATTCTGGAGATGGCGCAGGCTGCCTCCGACCGGCTTTACAAGGAAAATGGCATCCCGCCGGAGAAGCTCGACTGGACGCTGAACGCCTGGGCGAACGTCAACAAGCGCGGGCATTACAACAATGTCCACACGCATCCCAGCGCCACTTGGTCCGGTGTCTACTACGTCGACAGCGGGGAGGCTCGGCCGACCGCGGCGAATACCTCCATCCATTTGACCGACCCCAATCCGGCCCGCAACGCGATTTTCTTCCCCAATCTTCCGACTGGCAATTTCCGCTTCAAACCGTTACCGGGACTGATGATTTTATTCCCGAGCTACGTACCGCACGTGGTGCCGCCGCATGAGGGGGACCGGCCGCGGATTTCGATTGCGTTCAACCTCCGGAAGGAGCCGTTCCCGTAACGTTCGGTTTATCCAGCCAGACGTCCTCGAACCGCCAGCCGTTGTAGATGCTGTTTACCATGATGTCGTAGTTCTTCACGTAGGACTGCCAGCATCCCGCTTGAATCCCGTGATAGGTGACGGGACGGGCAACATCTTCCAGCAGGCGGCGTTCGATTTCCCAGACCATTTGTTTGCGCTTGGCGACATCCAGCTCCACCGATTGCGTATCGAACATCGCCTGCAGTTCGCGGTTGCAGTAGTGCATGTAGTTCCGCATGCTGTCGCAGCCATAGGTTTCGTATAAAACCTGATCCGGATCGTCCAGAGAATGACCGGTCGCGTTCATGCCAACCTGATAGTCCTTCCGGTAAACGCGGTTGTAGAACTGCGTGGTTTCCACCACATCCAATTCGGCATCGATGTAGATTTCCTTCAACTGATCGGCCAGGATCAGCGCCGGATCGCGAAATGTCGCGATATTGCGCGTGAAGATCTTCACCGGCAGGCGCTTGTCGGGACCGTACCCGGCGCCGCGCATCAGACCGCGCGCTTTCTCCCGCCGTTCGGCGATATCGGGGCCGTAGCCCGGAAAACTTGCCAGCTTGTCGCGTGGCACGCCCCAGACCCCATCGGGTTGCGACAACATGGAGGCGCCGATCCCGTCCGCGCCTTCGTTCATGATGCGGTTGAACGCCAGCCGATCCAACGTCAGAGCCAGGGCCTGGCGAATATCGGCATTGTCGAAGGGCGGTGCTTCCCGGTTGATGATCAGGTTCGAAGTTCCGATCGCCCGCAGCTTGCATTGCACCTCGGGCGCCTGGGCTTTCAATTCCTCGACCAGACGCACGGTCACATCGGTCGGAAAACTGATATCGTATTTTCCGGTCTGCAGCCCCAGCATGCGCGTCGCGCGATTGGCGACGATGGGCACTTCGATACGATCCAGGTACGGCAGACCCGGCTTCCAGTAATCCGGGTTACGCTCAAGCCGAGCGCCTTCGTTCATTTTATATTCGACGAAACGGAATGGTCCGGTACCGATCGGATGCGTGCGCATGGTCGCGGACGGAACATGGCAGGGATAGACTGGCGAATAACCTGACGCGAGCATCGCCAGGATGGACGGCTGCGGCCGTTTCAAATGGAACGTAACGGAAAAATCGCCATCCACCGAAACCGCCATCAGGTTCGCGTACCAAGGCTGACGCGGGCTTTTGCGGATTTTCCCCGGCGTCAGGCCCGACACCATATCCCAGGTGCATTTCACATCCGCCGAGGTGAACGGTTTCCCGTCGTGCCATTTCACCCCCTGCCGCAGCGTGAAGGTCAGCTTGGTGCGGCTATCGTCCCACGCCCATTTCGTCGCCAGCTCGCTCACGATGGTATCGTCGCGGTTCTGCATTCGATGCTGGTCGTAAATAATGAGATTGTTGTACAGCGGCATGAACGGCACGACGGCGGAGATCGTGGCTTCCTCGTGCAACGACGGGCTGGGCGGCGTGTCGATCAGCGGCACGGTCAGCGTGCCGCCGCGCTTCTGCGCCATCGCCCCGCCGCACAACGTCAACGCCACAATCAATGCCAGCACGCGCCGCATCGCCGCCTCCTCCATTCGTTGAGCAAGATGCAACGCGATTTTCCGCCGCCACGCAACGGCGTGCTATCCTGGCACCGACGACAGGAGGCCCGCATGCGCATCGATCCCGACACCGATATTCTGGGCATCGTGGATGCTCAACCCACCTTCATGCCAGGGGGCGAACTGGCCGTCGCGGGCGGCCACGAAATCGTCCCGGCGATCAACCGGCTGCTGCCAAAGTTCGCCCACGCCTTCGCCACCCAGGACTGGCACCCGCCGGGACACGCCTCCTTCGCCAGCAGCCACCCCGGCAAAGCGCCGTTCGACTCCTACAACGGCGACACGCTCTGGCCCGATCACGCCATCGCCGGCAGCCCCAACGCTGCCATCCACGCCGCCATCGACCAGACAAGGATCGAGCTGATCGTCCGCAAAGGTTTCCGCCCGCAACTCGACAGCTATTCCGCGTTTTTCGAGAACGACCGCAAAACGCACACCGGCCTCGACGGCTGGCTGCGCCAGCGCGGTTTCAAGCATGTGTTCATAGCCGGCCTCGCCACGGACTATTGTGTGGGATGGTCGGCCGAGGACGCACTGCGCCTGGGCTACGCTGTCACCATCGTGGAAGACGCCTGCCGGGGCATCGCCCAAGCGACCATCGACGCCATGCGTGCCCGCCTGACCGCCCTCGGCTGCCAATTTATCGCCAGCACCGATCTTGTCGGATAACCCCCACCCGCCGATAAACGCGCCGGAACGAAGGAGCCGACCCGATGAAAATGAAAGCCGCTGTGCTGCGCGAGCAAGGCAAGCCCCGCCCCTACGCCACCAGCCTGCCGATGACGGTGGAAGAGGTCGACCTCGATCCCCCCGGCCCCGGCGAGGTCCTTTACAAGATCATCGGCGCCGGCCTGTGCCATTCCGACCTTTCCACCATCGAAAACCTGCGCGCCCGCAAGCTGCCCACGATTCCCGGCCATGAAGCCGCGGGGATCGTCGAGGAAGTCGGCCCCGGCGTGACCAACCTGAAACCCGGCGATCACGTCATCAGCGTCTTCGTCACCAGCTGCGGCGACTGCCGCTACTGCAACGCCGGCCGGCCGAACCTGTGCCAGGGCGCCTCCGCCAGCCGCACCAACGGCACCCTGATCTCCGGCGCTCGGCGACTGTCTCTCAAGGGGGAGCCGATCTACCATTACTCCGGCCTGTCGGTATTCGCGCAATACGCCGTGGTGTCGCAGAACGCATTGATAAAGATCCCCGACGACATTCCGCTGGAGGACGCCACCATCTTCGGCTGCGCGGTCCTGACCGGCGTCGGCGCGGTGCTGAACACGGCGCAGGTGCCGCCCGGCGGGCAGGTCGCGGTCGTGGGTCTCGGCGGCGTCGGCATGAACGCGCTGATGGGCGCCGTGATCGCGGGCGCCGAACGAATCGTCGCGGTGGACCTGAGCGCCGACAAGCTGAAACTGGCGCGCGAGCTCGGCGCCACCGACACATTCCTGGCCGGCAACGCCGACGCGGTGAAGGAAATCCGCGACGCCACCGATGGCGGGCTGGACTACGTGGTGGAAACCGCGGGCTCGATCCCCGCGATGAATATGGCCTACGCCATCGCGGCCCGCGGCGGCATGGTGGTCAGCGCCGGCCTGCCGGCGAGCAATGCCAGTTTTTCCTACCTGCACGCAGCGCTGGTGTCGGACGAAAAATCGATCCGCGGCAGCTACATGGGCAGTTGCGTCCCCAAGCGCGATATCCCCCGCTTCCTCGGCCTGTATCAGCGCGGCAAGCTGCCGGTCGGGAAACTGCGTTCCGGCTTCATTAGCCTCGACCAGATCAACGAAGGCTTCGACAAACTCTCCGACGGATCTGTGCTCCGCCAAATCCTGCGGCCGCACGGCTGACCATGGCACTGTATCTCGTCACCGGCGGCGCCGGCTTCATCGGATCGCATCTGTGCGACGCGCTAATCGCGCGCGGCGACCGGGTGCGGGTGCTGGACGATCTGTCCACGGACCATCTGAGCAACCTTCCCCCTGGCATCGATTTCCTGAAAGGCGACATCGCCGATCCGGAAGCCGCCGCGAAAGCGACACAGGACGTGGACGGCTGCTTCCACCTCGCCGCCATCGCCTCGGTGGAGCGCGGTGTCAACGATTGGACCGGCACCCATAAAGCCAACCTGACCGGCGCGATCACGATTTTCGACGCGCTCCGGCGCACCGGAGCCCCGGTCGTCTACGCCTCCTCCGCCGCCGTCTATGGCGACTGCCAAACCATCCCGATCGACGAAACCGCCGACCGCAGCCCCCTCTCCGCCTACGGCGCCGACAAGCTCGGCTGCGAGTTGCACGCCCGCGTCGCCAGCCATGTCCATGGCATCCCCGCCGTCGGGCTGCGCTTCTTCAACGTCTACGGTCCGCGCCAGGATCCGAAATCGCCCTATTCCGGCGTCATCTCCATCTCCGGCGTCATCTCCATCTTCTGCCAAAGGATCGGGGACGGCGCGCCCATCGCCATCTTCGGCGACGGAGGCCAAACACGGGATTTCGTCCATGTCTCCGACGTCGTGAAAGCGCTGCTGGCGGCCATGGCGCTGAAACCCACCGACGCACCGGTTTTCAACGTTTGCACCGGGCAAGCAACCTCGGTGCTGGACCTCGCGCATTTGATCGCCGATCTCGCCGGCAAGCCGTTGAACCACAGCTTTCAGCCACCCAGGGCCGGGGAAATCCGGCACTCCCTAGGCAACCCCGCGCGCCTGCGCGCCACGCTGCACGCCGCCGATCCCGTGCAGCTTCGCACCGGCCTCGCCGGGGTGCTGGCGTGGATGGCCGCAAGCCGCTAACCAGCCACGGTGTTCTTCAGATCCCTTTTCGTGAGCCTGTTCCTGCCGCCGTTCGGGTTCGTCACCCTGGCGGTGCTGGCCCTGTTCTGGCCGCGCTTCCGCCTGCGTTTGATCGGCGTCTCCCTGATCGGGCTTGTGATGCTGGCCATGCCGGTCGTCGCCGATCGTCTCCAGATACGGCTGGAGGAAAACCTGCCACGCACCCCGCCCGCTTCCGCCCCGCCCGCCGCCATCATCGTCCTCGGGGCGGAAATCCGGCGCACCAGCGACAACGACGGACATGTGGTCGGGCGTCTCTCGCTGGAACGGTTGCTGACGGCGGCGCATTTGCAACGCAGCACCGGGCTGCCGGTGTTGATATCGGGCGGCACCATGCAGCCATCGCAGCCCGCCATCGGCGCGGTGATGGCCGATACGATGGAGCACGATTTCGCCATCCCCGTTCGCTGGCGCGAATTGCGCTCCCGCGACACCTGGGAAAACGCCTTGTTCAGCGCCGAAATCCTGCGCAAGGAAGGCATTACCTCGGTCTACGTCGTCACCCATGCTTGGCACATGCGCCGCACGCTGTTGGCGTTCCAGCAAACGGGATTGACGGTCACGGCGGCCCCTATTCCGCCCGACAAGCGGGACGGCGCCATTTTGGACGACTTCATCCCGCGCGCATCCACCTGGATGGTCAGCTACTACGCGTTGCACGAATGGATCGGCTATGCGTGGTATACGTTCCGCTGATCCAGCCGAAAAGGCTGTCCCCTATCCTTCCCCCGATGCCTTGCCAGCGGACGCGGACGATCTGTTCGCAACGGCGGATTCGTTGTTCGCGACCCGCCTTTGGTGGCGCACCGTCCTGTCGGACGCGATGCCCGAGGGTGCGGAAGCCGGCTTCGTCCTGTGCCTTACCGCTGGCAAAGCAACCGGCCTGTTCCCGCTGCTCCGAACGCCGGGCGCCCGTTGGACCAGCTTTACCACCCCTTACACCTGCCGCTACACGCCGCTGATTGCCCTCGACAGCAACCCTGTCGCCGTGTGCATCGCCTTCGCCCGCCAGTGCCGCGGCAACGCTGTCACCCGGCTCGACGCTTTGCCCGCGGAATGGCCGCATCTGGACGCCCTGATCGCCGGCGCCGAACGCGCCGGTCTGTCCGTCCGCCGCTTCGACCATTTCGGCAACTGGCACGAAAGCGTGGCCGGCCTCGGGTGGTCCGGCTACCTCGCAAGCCGGCCCGGTGCGCTGCGCGAAACCATCCGCCGCCGCCTGCGCCGAGCAGACCGTATGACAGAGGCACGATTCACCCTGATCGATGGGGAGGATGGGTTGGAGCCTGCTATCGCTGCGTTCGAAGCCGTCTATGCCAAAAGCTGGAAGGACCCGGAACCGTTTCCCCGCTTCAACGCGGCGCTAATGCGCACCGCCGCCGGCGTGGGGGTCCTGCGTTTGGGCATCTGGTGGATCGGCGACCAGCCCGTCGCGGCACAATTCTGGATCGTCGAGCACGGCCAAGCCACGGTACTCAAACTGGCGCACGACGACGCATTCAAAGCGCATTCCCCCGGCACCGTCCTGACCGCGACGATGCTGCGGCATCTGCTTGACCGGGATGGCGTCACCGAGATCGATTTCGGACGCGGCGACGATCCCTACAAGCGCGATTGGGCAGGGGAGCGGCGACAACGGATCGGCCTGCTGCTGATCGACCCGCGCCGGCCGGCCGGATTGCTGGCGTTATTGCGCCACGACATGGGCCGGCTGCGCGCCCGTCTCAGCCGGTCAGCCGCTTCAGCGCCGCCCGCCGGATCAGGCGGTAGCCAATAACCGCACCGCCCACCGGCACCAACGTCGCCCCCGCGACCAGACCGTAGAACAACAGCGAGTTTCCATCGCCGCCTTCGTCCGTATCGCCCTCCAGCATGGAGCCGACCCCGCTTTCGGGATCGGACAAGGCCCCTTTGATCGCAACCGGCACGGCGATCTGTTCGGGTACCCTGGATCCGGTAGCGACCGCGAACCGGTCGGTGGCATCATCCACGAGTGCCGTTCGGACATAGGCGGCGCCGACTGTACTCGTCGCGATCCTGCCGGTTGCGGGGGGCGCCGGACGAATGCGAAGCGACACGTCGTCGTCCGAGACCGCGACGGTCGCCGATAAGGTGGCGCCGGCATCCCCTCGTCCGCCGCCACGCCCCAGCCGCGGCACATAGGTATACCCCAGCGTCGAACTCCCCGCCGCCCCAATCCCCAGTTCGGTTGGCCGCACATCCCGGGTCGAAAACCCGATCGTCGTCGCCAGAGGCATTTCGAGCTGATAGCTGACGGCGCTGCCCGTCGCCCCAGGACCGCCGGCAAAGCGGGCGCTGCGTCCGCGTTCCGATTCGATCATCAAGGTGGGTGTCGCCGAACCGGTCGCACCGAGGATGGCCGTATCGCGCCCGGGCCCCCCGGCCCCCTCGGCGACCGCGGGCCTGACGCCGATGAAGACCGAATGGCCAGGATCGCCGCGCGGGGTAATGCGTTGCGCGATATCGGCCGAACCATCGGGAACGGCCGGCGCGGCGGTGCTCAACGTCGGACGAAAGATATAGTTATAGGCCCGAGCCGGCATCTCGTTGATGAGCACGCCGAGGGATGGGACCGCGAAGATGCCTTCGCGCGCCGTGCCGATGGTACCGTGCAAATTGCTGACATTGCCGGGATTGCGCCGGCTGAACGCGGCCGCCTTGTCCCGAGCGGTCTGCGGTAAAGCGACCTGGGCTTTGTAGGTGTAGGTGGCGCTGGGCGATTGCGACAAGGCCGGACCGGCGACCGGTCGCGCCTCATCCATCGTGGCAGCGGGCAAAACCTCATCGATTGCCACCGGCCGCGGGGCGAACAGCGCCAGACTGTCGCGCAACACGTCGGAATCCCCCGCCACCCCGGTCGGGGCGCCGTCGGCGATCCGAACGATGGGCGCGGCCGCGACGCGTCCTCCGCCCAAAGCCAGCAAGGCGAGAACCGAGGTCGTGGAAAGCAGGTTGTGTTTCACCCGGTGCGCACCTCTGCCGAAAAGGGTGTCGCGCAAACCCGCCACCGCATCCCGTGCCCGTTTTACCAGAAGCCGAGGCGACCACCATGGCCCCGCCAGGACCCAGCGCATGGTCGCGGAGCCGTCTGCCAAACTGCGCTTATAGCGGGAATCTCCGGCCAGAAAATCGTAGTACCGGACACCGTCCCGCCCGCTAGCCTCGATCGCCAGCCGGTGGCAGGTCAAACCGGGCTTTCGGCGCGCATCCGCCGGGTCGTAGGCAAAACCGCTCTGATAGGCGAACGTGCGGCCGCGAAAGCGGAAATTGTAGAGAATACCGACTGTACCGGCGCGACCGGTCACCCGCCAAAGATCGATCTCCCCCCGGTGCATGCCGCGATCGATCAGGGCGTGGTGGAAGCGGGCGAAAAACGGGTCGGCGAAACAGCCCGGCTCGCCGCGCGCGGTCCAGGTGGCCTGATGCAGAACCGCCATTTCCTCCAGCCACGCATGCGCGGTCGCCGCCGTCTCCGCCCGAACGATGGTCGGTTCGCCGAACGCGCGGTCCGAACGGCGGATCTGCTGGCGGGTGTTGGCGCTGCGGCGGTCCATGTAGGCGAGGCCGCATTTCCCCGTCATGGTCCGCGAAGGCGAAGCACCGACGACTTGCGGGGGCAAACTCAACGAAGCCGTGGGTGGTCCGTCTTCGCGGACCATGACGGTATTGGATTGCGGTGCATCGCACGCAATCGTCGATTCCTGTTGGCCCCGTAGATCGGCGAAGGGAGCCGCCTGGCTCTTCAGAACCAGTCCAGGAGCCGGTTGCGACAGGCCGCTCAGGACCGCGTCGTGCCGAGCGGCCACAATGCGCAAAATGGCGGCGGCGATATCCGGCCGCAGTGCCAGAGGTCCGTTATGCTCGATCGCCAGCCGGTCGAAGGGCGCGGCGCCGGTTTCACCCAAATACAGACAACCGCGCCGCCGGTTGAACAGCGCCAACCCCACGGTTTCGCCGTCCTCCGTCGCCTCGGCCAGAACCGGGTCGGGGAACCGTTCCGCCGCCAGACAGCCGGTCCAGGTCCAGGTTTGGAAGAACGACGCCTCGGCACGCGCCTCCAAGGCCCGCCAGCGTGTCTCCAGGGCCGATATATCCGCGATGCCGCTCAGACGGACCTGGATCACGAACCGGTCCACAACGTCCGATACCGCTCGAACATCGCGGTATCGGCGAAATCCCTGGTCGCCTTGGCGAGGTTCGCAGCACCCAGGCGCAACCGCAACGCCCGGTCGCGCAGCAGAGCCGTCAACGCCTCCGCCAGCGCTTCATCGGACAGAGGCACCACGAACCCATCCTGTTCCGGCGGCAGCATCGACCGCACGTCGCCAACATCGGTCGAGGCCGCCGGCAGCCCGCAAGCCATCGCTTCGATCAGCGACAGCGGCATCTGTTCGGTGTCCGACGACAGCGCGAACACGTCGAACCCGGCGTACAGCGCCGGCGTGTCGTCCCGATGACCGGTAAACAACACGCGGTCAGCCACCCCGAGTTCCGCCGCGAGCGCGGTCAAGCCCGCCCGCTCCGCCCCGTCGCCGACAATCGTCAGACGTCCGGGCGTGCGCGACGCAGCGATGGCAAACGCGCGCAGCAGCCGCCCGAGATTCTTTTCCTCCCGCAACGCCGCGATGGTGCCGATCGTCGGAATTTCCGAACGCTGCGCCCGGTCCGGCGCGGCGAAACGGGTCAGATCGATCCCGTTCGGCACGTAAAGCACCCGCTTGGGATTCAGCTTCCACACTTCGGTCGCGATCCGCACCAAGTTCCGCGACGGCAACACCACCTCGCTGCGGGCGAGCACCAGACGGTTCATCCAGACCCGCCGGGGAATCTGAACGGCGCGTTCCTCCGGCCCGAATCCATCGACGATATGGATATGGCGGGTCACCGGCGGAATATTCGCCATCGCGAACTCGATGGCGCCCCAATTGCCGGTCACCAGCACGTCCGGCCGCCATGCCTTCAACAGCCGCCGGAAGCGACGGGCATTACCGAACATCGCGCCCTTGGGCGCAGCGACAACAGGGAAGATCGCGTCCAGATCGGGCCGCAGTCGTTCCCGGCATTCCAGATTGCCGTCCAACGACACGACGATATGCCGGAACGCCGGCCCGAAATGGTTCGCCACCGCCGCGAAACGCACCTGCGCCCCCCCGACCGCGAAGCTCGGGAAAACATGCACCACCAGCGGTGCGCCTGGATCGGTCGGACGGTCGGACATCTTGACGTACAGCAGCCCCTCGGACGATGCCTGCGTCATGACCGACGCCCAGCCTTCGATGATCCGGCATAGCGCAATCGCTTTTCTTCTCGCAACGCTGCTGCTGGCCGGCGTCGCCGTACCAGCACAGGCGCGCGTGCTGCTGGTCGGACCGCAGCGCGCGATCCAACTGCCAAGCCAAGCCGCCGCGATCGCCCGCGATGGAGACCGGATCGTGATCGACCCCGGCATTTACCGCGACTGCGCGGTCTGGCGCGCATCCAATCTGGTCATCGAAGGCCGAGCGCCGGGGGTCACGATGAGCGGGCGCGTGTGCTTCGAGCGCGGGATATTCATTTTCGCAGGCAACAACACCACGGTACGCAACCTCGCCTTCGCCGGGGCACACGGACTATGGCACACCGCCGCCGGCATTCTGCAGGAAGGCAACAACCTGCTCGTCGAGAACAGCCGGTTCGAGGACAACGAAAACGGCATTCTGGCCGGTGGCGGGCCGGCCAGCCAAATTCGCGTGGTGAACAGCAGATTCCGCGGCAACGGGTCCTGCCAGGGAGCCTGCGCGCATGGCATCTACGTCGGCGGGCCCATTGCCTCGCTGGAGGTGGAACGATGCCACTTCCTGGACACCCGAACCGCCCACCACATCAAATCACGCGCCCGCACCACGATCGTGCGGGACAGCTATATCGCCGACGGGGACAGCGGCACGTCCAGCTACCTGATCGACATACCGAACGGCGGGAACGCGCTGGTCCAGCACAACACCCTGCATAAGGGGCGGAACAGCGGCAATCCCGAGGTCGCCATCACCATTGGCGAGGAGGGCGTGAAGAACCCCACCGGGTCGGTGATCGTCCGCGACAATTCGTTCGCGAGCGCCCTGCCCGCCCCCACCATCTTCGTGCGCAACAACACCACGACCGCGGCGATCCTGAGCGGCAACCGGCTGGAAGGCCGCATAGCTCCGCTCACAGGACCGGGCAGCGTTCAGTAGGACTCCGGCGGGATCACATTCTGCGGCTTCGGCCCCAACAGCGCGGCACGCATGGTTTCCGCGGATTTCGACCGGATGTCGTCCCAGGCCTGCGGCGTGTAAAAGGCCGAATGCGGCGTGATGATCAGCCGTCCGATCGTCCAAGGCTCCCGCGCCCGGTAGGCTCTGATCAGTTCGGGAACGGGTTCGACCGGCGGCTCGACCGGCACCACATCCAGCCCGACACCGGATAAATGACCGCTTTTCAGGTGCTTGGCGACGGCGTCGATATCGACGATCGGGCCGCGCGCCGTATTCACCAGCACCGCCCCTTTCGGTAGCAACGACAGCGCTCGGTCGTCGATCAGGCCGCGGGTTTCCGGTGTCAACGGCACGTGGATGGACAACGTGTCGGTCTGTTCCAGCAGCGCCTCCAGCGTCGGCGCGCGCTGAATGCCCAGGCCGAGTTCCACACCGTTCGGCAGGTTCGGATCGAAGAACACGACGCGGAAGCCGAAAGCCTTGGCGCGGAGGGCAACGGCGGTGGCGATACGGCCCATGCCGACGATGCCGAAGGTCTGCACGGACGAACGCTTGAGCAGGGGATCGTCGATGTAGCGCCACGCCGCCGGCGGATCGGCGCGCTGCGCCTCCAGATGCATCAGCAGCCCGCGCCGCAGGGCCAAGGCCAGAGACATCGCGTGGTCCGCGACCTCGGTCGTGCCATAGTCGGGGACGTTCAAGATCATGATCTGCCGGCCGTTGGCGGCGACGCGGTCGAGGTTGTCGTAGCCGACGCCCATGCGGCAGATCGCGCGCAGACGGGGGAACCGCTCCAGGTCCTTGGCGGTGACCTTGTAGCGCAGGATCATCAGGCCCTCGGCCACGGCGCAGTCCTCATCCGACAGGTCGGCCAGGCCCGTGGTCGGCGCGGGCGGGAAGATCACGCGGACGTCGGGGCCGTAGATGCGGCGCTCGACGCTGTCGTCCGGGTACGATTTCTCGGAGTAGAGGACGGTGGGCATGGGCGGTTCCCTCGGTTTCTGCGTTGAGGGCATTCAGCGCGGGTGCGGGGGGTGGGTCAACCCGCGAAATGCTTTGAATACCGGCGCGTCCGGCGTTATAAAATCGGGGTATGAGCGCTTCCCATCGCAAGCCGATGACGCTGCCCGAATTCCTCGCCTGGGAGGAACGGCAGGATCTGCGTTACGAATTCGACGGGTTCCGACCGGTCGGTATGACAGGTGGGACGGTCGCGCACGACGAAATCACCTTTAATATTCGCAGTGCTATGGGCACGCGTCTCGGCGGTAAACCGTGCCGCCCTCTGGGACCCAACGTTAAAATCGTCGCCGATGGCAAGGTCTACTACCCCGACGCCTTCGTCACCTGCCGCCCCGTCGCCCCGAAAGCGACCGTCGCGGAAGAACCCGTCGTCGTGTTCGAGGTGACCAGCGAAGGCAGCCACCAGACCGACCTGATCGTCAAAAACCGATCCTATCGCGCGACTCCGAGCATCCAACGGTACATCATCGTGCAGCAGACGCAGAAGGCGGCGATTGTGTTCATGCGCCGGGACGAGGACTGGTTGACCGAGATCGTGTCCGGCGACAACGCGGTCCTGCACTTGCCGGAGATCGAGATCATGGTGCCGTTGGAGGAGCTTTACCGGAACGTGGAGCTGGAACCGCTCCCGGAAGACGAGCGCTAACCAGCCCCGACCAGCAAATCCGCCAACGCCGTCATATCCCGCACGATCACGTCCGGCTGATACGGCCACTCCGCGAACGGGCGCTGGCGGCGGTCGATGAAAGCCGCCCGCATGCCGGCCGCCTTGGCGCCGACGCAGTCGAATTCGTGGTTGGCGACGAACAGAATCTCGTCCATTCGCAGCCCGAGGATTTCCGCCGCTTTCGTGTAGGTCGCGACATGCGGCTTGAACGCGTTGGCCTCGGCGACCGAGATCGTGGCGTCGTAGTGCAGCCCGTGATGCGCCTTGGCGGCTTCCAGCATGTCCGGATCGCCGTTCGACAGTACCGCGATTTTGAATTTCGTCCGAAGCCGGTCCAGCGCGGCCGGGATTTCCGGGAAGGGCTTCAGCCGCTCGATACTGGCGACCAGCGCGTGCACTTCCTCGGCCGTATGCGCGATCCCGGCGCGACGGAGCACCTGCGTCACCGACAGATGCCCGATCTCCCGGTACGGCATGTGCTGCTTGTGCACCAGCGCGTCGATCATGGAATTTTCGTAGTGCGTCCGCCGCCACCACGTGACGAAGGCGTTGGGGTTGCCGGTCCACCCCTTGGAGGCAAGGTACGGCGTCGCGACCTCGATCAGGCCGCCTTGCATGTCGACCAGCGTACCGTACTGGTCGAACATGCAGACTTTGACGCCGTCGAACGCCACCTAACGGAGACCGGCGTTGATCCGTTCCAGCGCCCGAGCACCGGGGACAAGAGCATCGTCGTTCAGAGCGTTGAGCGGGGTTTCCACCGTATCCAGATGGGCATGCAGATCGCGCGGGTTCGGATCGACATACAGCAGGCCGGTCACGATTTCGCCCGCCGCCGCACGCTCCTGCATATAGGTCAGGGCGGCAACACGGTCGTTCACGTCGTAGCTCGTGTGCAGCTTGCGCAGCGCCAGCACCGACCCGTCGTGCTGGGTAACCATTTCCATGGTGCCCGGCTCGTAATCGACGGTGATTTCCTCGCGGCCGCTGATCACGTCCAGGCTGTTCAAAGCCTCATTGTGTTCGCGGACATAATCGAAGCTTTTGGTCGAGCCTTCGTGGTTGTTGAAGGCCACGCAGGGGGAGATGCAGTCGATGAAGGCGATGCCCTTGTGCTGCAACGCGGCCTCGATCAGCGGCACCAGCTGCGTCTTGTCGCCGGAGAAGCTGCGCGCCACGAACGTCGCGCCCAGCTGCAGTGCTAGACCGACGAGGTCGATGGCCTCATCGCTGTTGACGACGCCGCGCTTGGATTTCGCACCCTTGTCGGAGGTCGCCGAGAACTGCCCCTTGGTCAGGCCGTACACGCCGTTGTTCTCGACGATGTAGACCATGTTCACGCCGCGTCGCATGGCGTGGGCGAACTGGCCGATGCCGATCGAGGCGCTGTCGCCGTCGCCGGACACGCCCAGGTAGATCAGGTCCTTGTTGGCCAAATTGGCCCCGGTCGCGACCGACGGCATGCGGCCATGCACCGAGTTGAACCCGTGCGAGGCGCCCAGGAAGTAGGTCGGCGTCTTGGAGGAGCAGCCGATGCCCGACATCTTGGCGACGCGATGCGGTTCGATATCCAGCTCGAAGCACGCCTTGACGATGGCGGCGCTGATGCTGTCGTGGCCGCAACCGGCGCACAACGTGGACACCGGACCTTCGTAGTCGCGGCGGGTGTAGCCCAGCGCGTTCTTCTGAAGGTCGGGATGATGCAGCTTGGGCTTCGGAATGAAGGTCATGACACCACCTCGGACTGCTTGGCGGGTTTGGCGATCTGCAACGCGTCGGCGATCGCACCGGAGATGAAGCGCGCGGTGATCGGCGTCCCATCGTAGTGCAGGATCTTCACCAATTGCTTCGGGTTGATTTCGAGCTCGTTGATCAGCAGGGACCGCATCTGGCCGTCGCGGTTCTGTTCGATCACGAACACCTTTTCATGGGCTTCGATGAACGCGTTCACCTCGTCGCCGAACGGGAAACCGCGGACACGCAGCAGATCGAGCGACACGCCCAGCGCGTTCAACTGCTCATCCGCTTCCGGCATCGCCGGACTGGTGGAGCCGAAGTAGATCGCGCCGTATTTCGTCGGCTTCGACGCTTTCCGTTCGATCGCCGGCGGCACCATGGAACGGGCGGTATTATGCTTCTTCAGCAACCGCTCCATATTCTCTTGATAGTCGGGGCCCTCTTCGGAGTAGCGGGCCATCGAATCTTTCGACGTGCCGCGCGTGAAGAAAGCGCCCTTGGTCGGGTGGGTGCCGGGATAGGTGCGGTATGTAATGCCGTCGTTGTCGACGTCCAGATAGCGGCCGAACTTCTTACCGGCCTGCAGTTCCTCCGATGTCATCACCTTGCCGCGGTCCATCTTGCGGCTGTCGTCCCACACGAACGGCTTCGTCAACCGGTCGTTCATGCCGATTTCGAGGTCGAGCATGACGAAGATCGGCGTCTGCAAGCGGTCCGCGAGGTCGAACGCCAAAGCGCCGAACTCGAAGCACTCGTAGCCGTCTTCGGGGATCAGCAGCACATGCTTGGTGTCGCCATGGCTGGCATAGGCGCAGGCCGTGATATCCGTCTGCTGCGTGCGCGTCGGCATGCCCGTGGACGGGCCGGACCGCTGCACGTCCATGATAACGGCCGGAATTTCGGCGAAATACGCGAGACCGATGAATTCCTGCATCAGCGAAATGCCGGGGCCGGAGGTCGCGGTGAACGCCCGAGCGCCGTTCCAGGCCGCACCGATCACCATGCCGATCGACGCTAATTCATCCTCTGCCTGGACAATCGCAAAATTCTTTTTGCCGGTGGCTTTGTCCACCCGTAGCCGGTTGCAATAGCTGGTGAAAGCTTCCGCGACGGACGACGACGGGGTGATCGGATACCACGCGCAGACAGTCGCGCCGCCATACACCGCGCCCAAGGCCGCGGCTGCGTTGCCGTCGATCAGGATGCGGTCGCCGACGGAATCCGCCTTACGCAGGGTCAGGCCGATCGGGCAATCCAGGTTCGCCTTCACCCAATCCAGGCCCATGTGCAGCGCCTGCACGTTCGCCTTGATCAGCCGTTCCCGGTTCTTGAACTGTTCGGCAAGCAGCTGCTCGATGCAGGGGACATCCATTTCCAGCAGCGCCGCCAAAGCGCCGAGGCCGACGATGTTCTTGAACAGCTGGCGCTCGCGCGGGTTGCTGTACGATTCGTTCGTCATGCGGGTCAGCGGCACGCCGATCACCACGATGTCGTCGCGGAACTTCGACGGCGGCATCGGCTTGGTGTTGTCGTAGAACAAATACCCGCCGGGCTCGATGCCCTTCACGTCGGCGTCCCAGGTCTGCGGGTTCATCGCGACCATCAGGTCGGGACCGCCGCCGCGCGCGCCCATGTAGCCGGCTTCGGAGATCCGAACCTCGTACCACGTGGGCAAGCCCTGAATGTTGGACGGAAAGATGTTCCGCGGTGTCGCCGTCACGCCCATGCGCAGCACCGATTTGGCAAACAGCGCATTGGCGCTGGCCGAACCGGAGCCGTTCACATTGGCGAATTTAACGACGAAATCGTTAACCCGTTGGATACCCATAATCGCGGGGGCCACACGGTCTACTTGCTGCAACATGCGCTCTCCGCCTGTGCTACGTCGATCAGGAAACGTTGCATATCCCACGCGCCCGTCGGGCAGCGCTCCGCACACAAACCGCAGTGGAGGCAGACGTCTTCGTCCTTCGCCATGACGCGGCCGGTCTTCAAACCCTGCGACACGTAGATCGACTGGGTCTGGTTGGTTGCCGGCGCGCTCAGCCGCGTGCGCAGATCGGCTTCCTCGCCATTGGCGGTGAAGCTAATGCTGTCGACCGGGCAGATATCGACGCAGGCATCGCATTCGATGCACAGTTTGTCGTCGAAGACCGTCTGCACGTCGCAGTTCAGGCAGCGCTGCGCTTCGTTGAACGCCAGCTTCAGGTCGAAGCCGAGCTCCACCTCCGCCTTAATGTCGCTCAGCGCCGCGAACTTATCGCGATGCGGCACCTTGAAGCGGAGATCCAACGACACGTTGTTGTCGTAGCTCCACTCATGGATGCCCATCTTCTGGCTGACAACGGTGACACCCGGCGGCGGCCGGACGGCGACATCTTCGCCTTGACAGAACTTGTGGATCGAAATCGCCGCCTGATGACCGTGCGCCACGGCCCAGATGATGTTCTTCGGGCCGAACGCGGCGTCGCCACCGAAAAATACATTTTTCAGGGTCGACTGGAAGGTCGTCTCATCGACCACGGGCATGTCCCAACGGTCGTCGAACGTCATGCCGATATCGCGCTCGATCCACGGGAAGGCGTTTTCCTGCCCGACCGCGACCAGCACGTCGTCGCAGCCATGGAACTGCGGCTCTTCGCCGGTAGAGACCAGATTGCGCCGGCCGCGCGCGTCGTATTCCGCACGCACCTTGTCGAACGTCATGCCGACCAGTTTGCCGTCTTCGTGAATGAACGCGATCGGCACCAGCATGTTGAGGATGGGGATGTCTTCGCCCATCGCATCTTCTTTTTCCCAGGGCGAGGCCTTCATTTCCTCGAACCCGGACCGCACGATGACCTTCACGTCGTCGCCGCCGAGCCGGCGGGCGGAGCGGCAGCAGTCCATGGCGGTGTTGCCGCCGCCCAGGACGATGACGCGCTTGCCGATCTTGGCGATGTGGCCGAACGACACCGAGGACAGCCAGTCGATGCCGATATGGATGTTGGCGGCGCCTTCCTCCCGGCCGGGAATCGGCAGATCGCGCCCGCGCGGGGCGCCGGTGCCGACAAACACCGCGTCGTAGCCTTCGTCCAGAACACCCTTGAGACTATCGACCCGCTGGCCCAGCCGCATTTCCGGCCCCATGGCCGTGATGTAGCCGACTTCCTCGTCGATCACCTCTTCCGGCAGGCGGAATTTGGGGATCTGGCTGCGGATCATGCCGCCGGCGCGCGTATCGCCGTCGTAGATCACCAATTCGTAGCCCAGCGGCGCCAGATCGCGCGCGACGGTCAGCGACGCCGGCCCAGCGCCGATCAGTGCGATCTTCTTGCCGTTACGCGTGGTCGGGCGCGGCGGCATGCGATCGGACACGTCGCCCTTGAAGTCCGCGGCCACACGCTTGAGGCGGCAGATCGCGACGGGTTCGTCCTCCACGCGGCCACGGCGGCACGCGGGCTCGCACGGGCGGTCGCAGGTCCGGCCCAGAATTCCCGGGAAGACGTTGGATTTCCAATTGATCATGAACGCGTCGGCATAGCGGCCGTCCGCGATCAGCCGGATATATTCCGGCACCGGCGTATGCGCCGGACAGGCCCACTGGCAATCGACTACCTTATGAAAGTAGTCGGGGTCGTGAATGTCTGTCGGCTGCAAGTCGGACTCCTTTTCCTCCGGCCGGGTTCGAATCCCTGGCCCTCGCGCGCGGGGGCTTCTGAGACCCCTCGCGTGCGCAGTCAACTACCCTATTCGCACGCCAGCCAATCGGCAAACGTGGATGCGCGATGCCGTCAGGGCCGCATCCCGAATTTCGATGCGCCCGGCTCCCGCAGCGGCCCCGCCAGATTCGCGAAATCGCACAGAAGGCGGCGGGTTTCGCGCGGGTCGATGATTTCGTCAACCCAAAAAGCTTCAGCCGTACGATAGGGCGAACGAAGGCGGTTCAGCCGTTCCTCGATCTCTGCCAGCTTGGCCACGGGATCGTCGGAACCGTCGATATCGGCGCGATAGGCGGCCTCGATTCCACCTTCCAGCGGCAGCGAGCCCCAGCTGGCGGACGGCCAAGCGTAGCGCAGCGCCAGCCGGCCTACGGGCTGGTGGCCCAGGCCGCCGACTCCGTAGCAGTTGCGCACCACGATGCTGCACCAGGGCACGGTCGTCTGGTTGATCGCCGACAGCGCCCGCACACCCCAACGGATCACGGCCGAACTCTCGGCGCGCAGCCCGACCTGGAAGCCGGGGCAATCGACAAGATGGACGATCGGCAAGTGGAAGGTCTGCGCCATATCGACGAAGCGGATGATCTTGCTGCACGTATCCGCCGTCCAGGCACCGCCCTCGAACAACGGATCGCCCGCCATGATCGCCACCGGCCAACCGTCCAGGCGCGCGAACCCGGTGACGATGGAGCGGCCGAACATCTTCCCCATCTCGAAGAAGCTGCCGCGATCCACCACGGACTCAACGATCCGGCGCATGTGGTAAGCCTGCTTCTTCACCCTCGGGATGGCGGAAATCAGCGACTCGTCGCGCCGGTTCGGATCGTCCCACCCGACCACGCGCGGCGGCACGTCGTGGATCGAGCTTGGCAGATACGACAGGAATTTGCGGGCGGCGTCGAAGGCCTGTTCCTCGGTATCGACGGCATGATCCACCGCGCCGCAGCCCAGCTGAATCTCCCACCCGCCGAGTTCCTGCTTGGTGCGCGGCTCGCCCAGCCGCTCCACCACCGGCGGGCCGGCAACGAACACCGCTGCCATTTCCTTCACCATCACGGAGTAGTGCGACGCGACAAGACGAGCGGCGCCGAGGCCGGCGACCGACCCCAGACCCAGGCCGACCACCGGCACCTGCGCCATCTGGTTGGCGACCAGATCGAACGACGTGGTCTCTGTCAGCCCTCCCGGCAGGTTCGCTCGGCCGGTCGTCTCGATCGTCTTGACCGAACCGCCGCCACCAGAGCCCTCAATGAGGCGAATAATCGGCATGCGGAACTCGGTGGCGATTTCCTCCGACATCTTGGGCTTGCCCTTGATGGAGGCATCCGCCGACCCGCCGCGCAGCGTGAAATCGTCGCCCGCGATCACCACCGGACGTCCGTCGACGGTGCCGCGCCCGAACACGCAGTTACCCGGCATGAACTCGGTGATGTTGCCCTTGGCGTCGTAGGTCGCCTTGCCTGCGATGCTGCCGATTTCCATGAAAGTGCCGGGATCGAGCATCTTGTCGATCCGTTCCCGCACGGTCAGACGCCCGCCCTTGTGCTGACGCTCGACGCGATCCGGCCCGCCCATCTGGCGCGCCAGAGCTTGCCTTTGACGCAGTTCCGCCAGTTCGGGTTCCCAGCTGTCGGGGTTGAGTTTGGTCTCCGCCGGCTTGGTCGCCGGGGTGTGCAACAGGGCGCTGTCGTCGGGCATGCGTTTCCGTCCTCGGTTCACGGGTTGCCCTCGGCATCGCCCGTTTTCTTCCGGCCCAACGGTAGGAAGGATCGCGTTCGGACGCAAATCGGGGGCCTCGCATCCCCTGCCCCGACGCGCCATACTGGCGTCATGACCGACGAGCTCCTCTACGACATCCGCGACGGCATCGGGCACATCGTCCTGAATCGCCCGCAGGCGCGCAACGCGCTGACGTTCGCCATGTACGAACGGTTGGCCGAAATCGCCGCCGATCCTGGCGAGGCCCGCGCCCTGATTCTGACCGGGGCCGGCGACAAGGCCTTCGCCGCCGGCACCGACATCGCCCAATTCCGCGCCTTCGCCACCGCCGAGGATGCCATCGGCTACGAGGCTAAACTCGACCGCGTGCTGGGCGCGCTGGAGCGATGCCCGATCCCCACCATCGCCGCCGTCGCGGGCGCCTGCACCGGCGGCGGAGCCGGAATCGCCGCCGCCTGCGACATGCGGATCGCCGCCGCCAACGCGCGCTTTGGCTTTCCGATCGCCCGAACCCTGGGCAATTGCCTGTCGATGGCCAACATCGCCCGCCTATCGGCCCTGATCGGGTCCGCCCGCGTCATCGACATGATCTTCACTGCCCGCCTGTTGAGCGCCTCGGAAGCCCAGGCCGCCGGACTGGTCGGCGAAATCCTCCCGGACCGGGACGCGTTGCTGTCCCGAGCGACCGAACTGGCCAATCTGATCGCGAGCCACGCCCCGCTGACGCTGCGCGCCACAAAGGAAGCCGTCCGCCGCCTCCGCGACAATCTGCCACCCGACGAGGACCTGATCCGTCTTTGCTACACCAGCGCCGACTTCAAGGAGGGTATGGAAGCCTTCCTGACCAAGCGGCCCCCGGTCTGGCGCGGCGCCTAACCAGCGATAACGCGCCGGAAGATCGCCAACTGGCCGGCCGTCGTCTCATCCCAACCGAACGGTTCCGCATAAGCCCGCGTTGCCGCTCGGTCCGGCGGCGGCGAGAACAACGCCTTCACCCCCGCGGCGATCCCGTCCGGCGTGTTCTCCCGCACGATCAGGCCGGCGGCGCGCGTCCGCACGACCTCGGGGTTGCCGGGAATGTTGCTGGCGACCACCGGCGTCCCGCAAGCCATCGATTCCAGCAGCACGTTCGCCCAGCCCTCTCGCGATGACGCCAGCACCGAGGCGTCGGCAGCCCCGTACAGACCCGGCAGTTCCGCATGCGGCCGGGCACCGAGCAGCCGGACGCGGTCTGTCAGACCCAGACGTGCGATCTGGGCCTGTAGCTTGTCCCTGTCCGGTCCCTCCCCGGCGATCATCAGGTCGAAATCGGGCAGCTGTGTCATCGCCTGGATGGTGTAATGATGCCCCTTCCGTTCGATCAGCAATCCCACGGAAATCAATGTCTTACGGGAAACCCCCAACGCGCGCCGAGTTGCTTCGCGATCCACCGGGGGATGAAACAGCGCGGTATCGACGCCATTGCGCAGCACGGTCACCTTATCCGCGGGCGCACCCAGCGCGACCAACGCATCCTTCAAGGCGGCACTGACGGTGATCATGGCCGCCGAACCCGCTATGGCCCCCTGGATCAGCCGCCGGGGAAGCGCGTAAACCGGGATCTGCCCAATGTCGCTGCCACGCGCGGTTACCACCACTGGCAGCCCGAAGCGGCGCCCCAACCAAACAGCGGCGACCCCGTCGGGGTAGAAATAATGCGCATCGATGGCGTCGAACCGCGCCCCCCCGTCCAGCAGCCGCCGGAGCACCGGAACCATCGCGCGATACAGAAGGTAAGGAGCCACCGACATGCCGATCCTGGGCAGTACCGGATAACGCGGGTGCGACACCGAGATGCCATGGCGTATTTCCGCTGCCGGCGCCGCCGCGTAACGCGCCCAGTCCCCGAATCGCGAATCGCGGCTCGGGAAATAGGGCACGGGCGCGATGACCGTGCTGACCGCCTCTCCGCTGGCCAACAGATGCCGCAGCCGGTTTTCCACGAAGACGCCGTGGTTGGGCCGCGCGGCGTTGGGGTAAAGCGTGGAAAAGGTCAGAAGGCGGATTGGCGGCATAACGCCCACCGCGAACCGCGTCAGGACCCCTTCTTCAGGCTCTCCAGCAACTGCTCCGCTTCGGCCTTTTCCTTGAACTGCGCCTTGTTGGCGACGACTTCGGTCAAGACCTTGATCGCGTCGTCCTTCTTGCCGGTGTTCTTCAAGGCAACAGCGAAATGGTACAACACGCGGGGATCGCTTGCCGCTTCCGCGCTGGCCTGCCGCAAAAGGTTGACGCCGGCCTCGGAGTTGCCGCTGCCGGTAAGGATCCAGCCGAGCGTATCGGCTGTCTGCGCACCCGGCGCCAGGATATAAGCCTGCCGCGCCAGCGACTGCGCCCTCGGGTCGTTCATCTGCTGATAGACCCATGCCAGATTGTTCAACGCCACGGCATCGTGCGGCTTCGCCTTGAGGATCGTTTCCAGATACCCCTTCGCCTCCGGCAACCGGTTCAGCCCGATATGGATTTCCGCCAGTTGCTCCAATGCGCCGAAATCTTCCTTATGCTTCGCCACCCAATCCGACAGCGTCTTGATGGCTTCGTCCGGCTCCCGGGCCCGCATTTGGGCCGCCGCCAGACGGGTCGCCAGCGTGTCGGATGCAGACGCCGCCAGCGCTTCCTTATAGGCGTTGGCCGCGTCCTGTGGCCGGTTTGCCGCCATGAAGATATCACCCTTCAATGCGCGTATCTGGTCGAAATTCCGGTCCTGGCCCATCAGGCGTTCGGCGGTAGCCATCGCGGCCTCGATCCCGGTCGACCGCAGGTCGATCATCGCGAGATCCTGATAAAGCTGGTAGTTGCGCGGGCTGGCCACGATACCGGCGGTCAGCAGGCTGCGAGCGGATTCGAAATCGCCCGCCTCGATCTGCAACGCCACGAGCTGACGGCGCGCGCCAACCACGCTCGGGTCCTGTTTCAGCATGTCGCTGTAGGTGTCGCGCGCATCCTTCTTCTGCCCCAGCGCCAGCTGCGCGGCCGCGCGAAGACTAAGAATCTCGGTTGTCAGCGCCGCTGATGCCTTTTCCGTCCCGATCAGGTCCAGCGCCTTCTGCGGCTCGCCCGAGCGAATAAAAAGATCGCCCAGGCTGGTCGTGATGCGCACGTTTTTCGGATCGGCGCGATGGGCGTTATCCAGCACGATCACCGCCTGAGGAATCCGGTTGGTCTGCGTATAGGCAGACGCCAACATGGTCAGCGCGGGTTCCGAGGTCGGTGCCTTGGTCAGGATCTCCTTAAGGTTTTTCTCCGCTTCCTCCTGACGGCCGGTCATGGCCAGCACGCGCACCAAATTGATCTTCGCGGGCGTGAAATCCGGGTATTTCGCGAACAGCGCGACAAACGTCGCCTCGGCGCCCGCCATGTCCAGCTTGGCCAGTTTGAACAGACCGTCCAGGTTGCCGGTCACGTCCGTCTCACCCTGCGCGGCCTTGATTTTCGCCAGGACGCTGGCGGCTTTGTCCATGTCGCCGGTCGCCATCGCCGCGAAGAACAGCGTCTCCCCGACCGCCGGCACTTTCGGTGCGAGTTCGAGCGTGTGCTCCAGATCGCCCACCGCCGCATCGACATCGCCCTGGCCCATGCGGACCGCGGCGAGTCGCGTCTGTAGCCCCACGTCGTTGGGCGCCAGAGCCTCGGCCCGCTGGAAATTCACGATCGCGTCCTTGGGCCGGTTGGCCGCGGCGTAGGCGCGGCCCAGAAGATCGTACGCTTCCGCGTCCGCCTTACCGGACTCGACGACCTTTGCCAGCGTGTCGATCACCTGATCCGGGCGGCGTTTGACGAACAAAATGCGCGCCAGAACCTTATAGGCGGCCAGATCGTTCGGTGCCTTCGCCAGGTACTTGCGCGATGCATCTTCCGCCGCCTCGTATTGGCCGAGCTGTTCCTTAACCACGGCCTGGAGAAAATAGGCTCGCGGAATCCGGTTCAGATAAGATTGAATCCGCTGCAAGCCATCGTCCGCGCCCTTGTAGTCCTTCGCCTGTGCCTTGATGACGGCATCGAGATACAAGGCTTGAATATTACCCTTGGTCCCCTTCAGCACGAGATCGACGTCCGCCCGGGCAACGTCGTTCTTACCCAGGGCCAGCGCCAGATCGGCGCGATCCAGATGCGCCTGCGTGATGGACGGTTGGTCGGCGATCAGCGCATCGAGCACCGCCAACGCACCGGCCGAATCCGCCTTCAGCCGCAGCAACTGCGCTTTCGCCAGCAATGCCTCCGACGATTTCGGCTGCGCGCCGATGGCACGGTCGATCTTCTCCTGCGCGCCGGTAAAATCGTTGCGCGACACCGCGAGGCGCGCGTCGGCCAGCAGCGGCTCCACCGCGTTGGGCGCCGCGGCTTCCGCGTCGGCAAAGGATTTCTGCGCGTCTTCCGGCAGCCGCAACCCGATCTGTGCGTAACCGCGCGCCACAAGGATGGCCGCGTCGAGCGTGCCGTCCTTCCCTTCGGGCTTCAGCTTCTCCAGCAATTCCGCGTTTTTGTTCTGCACCAGCAGCGCCTGCGCCAGCAGCGGTATTGCCTGATGCGGATCGTAGCCGCGATCGCGGGCCGCGATGGCCTCGCGTTCCGCCGCGACAGGGTCGCCCAGTTCGATCGCCACTTTGCCGAGCCAGTAATGCGCCTCGGCATTCTGGGGGTCGGCGCGAACGGCGTTGCGCAGATCGATCTGCGCCGATTTGAGATCGCCCTTCTTCAGAGACGCCCGTGCGTTCGACATATAATCGGCATGCGCCGCGATCGGCCAAAGGCCGCACCAGGCACCCATGACAATCCAGCCGAGAGACTTATAACGCATGAACATGCACCCCAATTGCTGTGTGAGCCGTACTTAAGCGGCACCGTCGGCGATTTCCATCCCGGAGTCCGACCCCTTGCCGCCATCGGCCTCGATCCCGTGCGCCTCCAGCAACCCGTACAACGTTGGGCGGCTGATACCAAGAAGGCGTGCGGCCACCGATAATGTATGATTGCTGCGCGCCCAGGCGATTTGCACCACTTCCCGTTCCGCCCGCAACCGCGCCGCACGCAGGTCCAGATCGGGCGGTGCGGTTTCGGCTGGCGCCAGTTCCATGTCGGCCGCATCGATCACCCGGCGCTCCGCCATGACGACCGCGCGCTTCATCCGGTTTTCCAGTTCCCGGACATTGCCCGGCCAAGCGTAGGTGGCCATCGCGGTCGTCGCCGCTTCGGTGAAGCCACGGATGTTGCGACCGTATTCCTGGTTGAACCGGTTCAGGAAATAATTGCCCAACAAGGCCACATCGCCGCCACGGTCGCGCAACGGCGGGATCCGAACGGTCACCGCGTTCATGCGGTAGAACAGATCGCCGCGGAACACGCCCTGGGCGATCTTGTCCTCCAGGCTGGCATTGGTGGCCGACACGATCCGGACATCCACCTGGATCTTCTGCCGGCCGCCGATCCGCTCGACGATCTGATCCTGCAGGAACCGCAGCAGCTTGACCTGGAGCGGGTGCGGCAGATCGCCGATTTCGTCGAGGAACAGCGTGCCCTTATGCGCCATCTCGATCTTGCCGATGCTTTGCTTCACCGCGCCGGTGAACGCGCCGCGTTCGTGACCGAACAGTTCGCTTTCCAGCAGATTCTCGGGGATCGCGCCGCAGTTGATCGCGACAAACGTTTCCTTCGACCGAGGCCCCAGATCGTGCAGCGCCCGCGACAAGGCTTCCTTACCGGTACCGCGTTCGCCCAGCAGCAGAACCGGCACGTTGGTCGTGGCCAGCTTCTCGATGTCCCGGCATAGCTTCAGCATGCCGGGATTGGCCGTCACGATCCGTTCGATCGGCGACCGCGCCGGCGTCACCGCCAGCGCTCTGTTTTCCTCTTCCAGCCGGTACAAGTTCAACGCGCGGGCGATGATTGTACGCAGAAGTTCGATCTCGACCGGTTTCTCGCAAAAATCGTAAGCGCCGGAGGCGATCGCCTTCAACGCATTGCTGCGTTCGCCATTGCCGGTCACGACGATCACCTTGGTCCGCGGTGCGATACTTTGTATCTGTTCCAGGATCGCGAACCCCTCGCTCACCCCGTCGGGATCGGGCGGCAGGCCGAGGTCCATCAGAACGACCGGCGGGTCGTCGCGCTTGACGGCCGCGATGGCCTGCGGCCGGGCATGCACCAGCATCACGTCGCAGGCCGGAAAGGCCCAACGATATTGCGAGCACAGTCCCTCATCGTCCTCGACAATCAGAAGTTTCGGCTTCGCCATACCCGCTCCGTTCAAACCGCCGCTTGTGGCACCGCGGGGACCGCGGGTAACAAAATTCGCATCGTGGTACCTTCGCCAACGCGGCTTAGTACCAGGAGATCGCCCCCCGCGTCACGTAACAATTGCCGAGCCTGAAACGCACCGATTCCGTGTCCGCCACCCTTGGTTGTAGAGAAGGGGCGGAACAATTCGTCGCGCACGAATTCCGGCGTCATCCCGGGACCACGATCGCAGATATCGATCTCGATCCGTAAACTGCCATCCCTCAATCGCACCGTCACCGGTTTGCCGCCGGATGCCTCGGCGGCGTTGTTCATCAGATGGGTCAAAACCGCATCGAACGACTCGGGATCAATCGCGATCCCCGCCCCGGTGGCGTCGTCGGGCAACTCGATCGTCGCGGCGCGGGTGGCACGGCACGCCTCGGCGACGGCTTTCAGATGCTCCAACGGCGCGACGAGGGTGTGGCTGCGTTCCTGCCGGTCGGGCTGGAGGCGGGTCAGCAACCGGGTGATCTTGCCGACCGAAGCCCGCACCGTCGTCAGCATATCGCGCTGGAATTCGGGATTGTCGGCATGGACCTCGGCGTTGGTCAGCAGCATCGACAGCTGGCCGGATACGTTCTTGATGTCATGGATCACGAACGCGAAGCGCTGGCTGTATTCGCGGAGTTGCCGGGTCTGATCCAGAACCTGCGCGGCCCGCTGTTCGGCGATGCGGCTCGCGACCTCCCGCCCAACGACCCGCAGCAATTCGTAGACCTCCCGGTCCAGCTTGAACGGCGCGCGCGACGCGGCCAGGACGACGAAACCGATCAGAGACCCGAAATGGTTCAACGGCACCGCCAACCAGGAGCGCGGCAGTTCCTCCAGCCCGGCCCGCGCATCCGGCGCATCGTCGAACACGACGATCCATTCGCCGTCGCCGAATCGCGGGATCAGTGAGTGGCCAGGCGGTATCGGCGCGGTCGCCGCGGGCATATTCATCGAGCCGGCCCACTGGAACGCAACCTCCTCCGGTGCCCGCACGAACAAGGCACCGGCCGGGCTGTCCACGACCTCCGCCACCGCGCGAATGGCCCGGCGGTGCAATCCCACATGGGCGTCCGGCGCGGTCAGCGTGTCGATGCAACGCATCCATTCGCGCCGGTAGTCGTAGCGGGCACTGAAGAAATTATCGATGAACATGAAGCGCAGGCGGGAACGGAAGGAGCCGGAGGTCAATGCCACCGCGACCCCCAAAAGCGCGCCGAAGATCAGCGTGACTTCGGCCACGTAGCCCCATTCGCTGCCGCCCCGGCGCATGATCTCTCCGGTCGCGGCGATCGCGACCAGAAACACGCCCGCGGCGATCAGCGTGAAACTGTGGAACACCACTTCGCGGGATACGTGGATATCGACCTTCCAACGCCGTGCCCGCGCCGCCGCCAGCGCGATCAGCGGCGCCGCCACCATCGTCGCCGCCGCTCGGCCCGTGAAGAGCGGGAAGGACAGGCGCCGGAACAGCAGCGCGTCGGCATACAGCAACAGATCGTACAGGTACAATCCGCCCAACCCGATACAGAGCAGATTGATATGCCAACGCGCGTCTTTGTCGGTATTGAAATACATATTTTCGAGCAGAAGTATACTCGACACGGCGAAGCACAACCGGATCATGGCACCGACCGACGCCGCCGACGCGGTCGATTGATGAAACAGCAGATCCGACAAAGGCCAGCCACCTACGAGCAGCACCGCCAGCAAACCCATGGTGGTGAAGGCCTGCATCAATTGCCGCGGCGCGGTCACGGTGCGCCGGTAAAGATGCAGGATAAAACCGTACCACGAGGCGATACGCGCCAATTCCAGCCAGCCGGCGATACCCATGAAGCGGGTGCCCCACAGGACCGCCACCGCGCCCGCCCAAATGGCAGTCGCCAGACAGGCCGCTGCAAGCCAAATCCCGGTACGGCTCCGCGCCTGTTCGCCGGCCGCCAGGCGCGCGAATATCAGCACCGTCAGGAAGCCGTAGATCAGCGCGCATAGCGCGTGCAAGCCGACCACGGCCGGCAGATCGAACGTCATGAACTTATCCTAGTGGCTGACACGGACGCCGCCGCTCAGCGTGCCCCTTCGCGAAACAGAATCACCCTCACTGTCGAGCACAGAATCAGGAGGTCCAGAAAGAATCCGCGATTTTTGACATAATATAAGTCGTAGGCGAGCTTTTCCCGAGCATCTTCGACCGACGCGCCATAGGGGTAATTGACCTGCGCCCAACCGGTAATGCCAGGCTTTACCCGATCCCGAATGGTATAGGCCTCGATCGCCAGTGCCAACTCCTTGACGAAATGCGGCCGCTCAGGGCGCGGGCCGACCACGCTCATGTCGCCACGCAGCACGTTCAGCAGCTGCGGCAACTCATCGATGCGGGTCTGCCGGATGAAATGGCCGATCCGGGTGATCCGCGGGTCCTGCTTCTGCGCCCAGCGCGGGATTCCACCGGATTCGGCATCCGCCCGCATGCTGCGGAATTTCAGCAGGGTGAAGGACCGGCCGTTCAATCCTGTCCGCAGTTGCCGGTAAAACACTGGTCCCGGGCTATCCAGTTTGATCGCGAGCGCGGTCACGGCCATCACCGGCAGCGTCCCGATCAGCAACGCGATACTGACCGCGACATCGAGCACACGCTTCGTGCGGTCCGACAAACGCCGCTCCCCATCCGGCCGAAACACCGCCGGATCGCGCGCCGCCGCGCCCGATGGATCGATCCGTCCGAGATGCCGTTCCTGGAAGCCGGCATCGCTGTATATTTTGACCCCATTTTTCCGCCCCGCGAGGATCGCTTCCATCGCCGGAGCCGACAACACGCCGTCGGCGACCACCACACCCCAGAGGCGTTGCCGCCGTAGATCGCCGGCCATCGCCGGCAACGTCGCTGGCGATCCCAGGATCGGCGCGAACAACGGGCCATGATGACGCGCGATCAACGCGCGCAGATGCGCGCCGCCGTCACCGTCGGCGACGATCAGGATATGGCGGGTGAAGCGGCCGTTGGCGCTCAGCAACCCGAACGACACGCGCGACACGAGTACAGCCGTGAGCCAGACGCCGAGAACCTGCGCTACCCAGCCCATCTGCGCCACGGTCAATCCGGACAACGAAGATCCGCTCACCCAGAGAATGAGGGGAGATGCGAGAATACCAGTTATGGTTGTGGTTTTCAGCATCCGCCCGGGGTCGCGGCAGATCTGCGGACGATAGAGGCCCATGGTGGCAGCGGTCGCCGCGATCGACACCGCGATCGTGCCCGCGAGACCCATCGCGCTGCGCATCGCCGGCCAGGACACACCGGTGAAACCCACCCACTCATGGACGGATATGGACAATAAACCGAGGAAAACAGCCGACAACGATAACTCGCACAGCCCTAGAACTGCCATGTCCCGGCGCAGATGGTGGGCGAATACGCGGGCCATACGTTCTCCTGCGATTGGGCTGCCGCAAGCGGGCAGTCGGCGTTTTCGGGTGGCGCGTTAACGCGTATCGAGTGTGTAACACACCCCAGACACGTCCATATAATTATATTATCATCGCGCTATGGTCAAACTGTCCGAGGACTACGTCATCGGCTCGGGCGATTCACTCAGCATCTTCGTGTACCGCAACCCGGACCTGAGCGAGGGCGGCGTTTCGGTGCGACCGGATGGGCGTATCTCAACGCCGCTGATCGAGGACATCGTCGCCGCCGGGAAAACCCCCACCGTCCTGGCCCGCGAAATCGAGGAGCGGCTGAAGAAGTTCGTCCAGGAGCCGAACGTCACCATCATTGTTCGGAACTTCATCGGCCCGACCGACCGCCAGATACGGATCATCGGCGAAGCGACCGACCCCGTCGCCATTCCGTACCGGGACCACATGACGCTGCTCGACGTCATGATCGCGACCAAGGGTCTGACAAAATACGCTTCCGGCAATCGCTCGATCATCGTGCGCAGAATGCCGGAGGGCAAAACGCAATCGATCCGCGTGCGGATCAGCGATCTGATCAAGGACGGGGATATCAGCCAGAACATCGAAATGGTGCCCGGAGACACCCTGATAATTCCGCAATCCTGGTTCTAAGGAGACCGGCCGGTCATGGACTCGCTTCGCACGCTCATTACCCAATACCTGCGGGCCGCCTGGCGCCGCCGCTGGACCGGCGTGATCGTCGCGTGGCTGACCTGCGGCGTCGGCTGGGTCGGGGTCTATATGATCCCCAACACCTTCGAATCCGGTGCCCGCCTGTTCGTCGATGCCGACGCCATCCTGACCCCGCTGCTGCGCGGTATTGCCGCTGATTCAGCGCCGACCACGCAGCTGGAAATTCTGCAACGGACGTTGCTCAGCCGCCCGAACCTGGAAAAACTCATCTCCAAGACCGACCTGGATTTGACACTGAACGGGCAGTCCGATCGCGAGCGGCTCATGACCCGGCTGGCTACCGACATCAAAGTGGTGCCGCAAACCAAGAACCTGTTCACCATCACCTACCGCGACAAGGTTCCCAAGGTCGCCCACGACGTGGTGCAGACACTGCTGACGATTTTCGTGGAAAGCGCCACCGGCTCCAACCGAGCGGACATGGAAAACGCGCGGCGATTTCTCGAGCGGCAGATTGCGTCCTACGAGCAGCAGCTGCGCGGGGCGGAGAAACGGCGCGCCGAGTTCCGGGCCCGCTATGTCGATATCCTGCCAAATGAGACCAACCCCAATGTTCCGGCGCTCGAAGGCGCCCGGATGACGGCATCCTTGCTCGAGGGCAAATTGCAAGACGCCATGGTCAGCCGCGACGCCTTGAAGCAGGAGGTGGAGAACACGCCGTCCATGTTGGTCGTGGAATCCGGCCCCGCTGCCATGACCGCCGCGCAGCAGGTTGCCGCGGGATTACCGGTGGCGAAAAACCCTGTCGCCGAGGCAGAAGATCAACTGCGCATGCTGCTGCTGAAGGACACCGAAGCCCATCCGGACGTGATCGCGCAACGGAAGATCATCGCTTCGCTGAAGGCCGAAGCTGCGAAAACCGCCCCCGCGCCAAAGCCGGCAGCGGTCGCCGGCACCCCCGCTGCCCCAACCCCGCCCGATCCCAATCAGATGAAACGTTCGGTGCCAAACCCGGTCTACGACCAATTGAAGGTGAAGCTGATCGAAGCCGATATCCAGATCGTGTCGCTGCAGCGCCAGCGCGACGAGTCGATCCGGTACCGCGACAAGCTGGAAAAAATGCAGCGCGAGCAGCCCGGCCTGATGGCCGAGTACCAGAACATGGACCGCGACTACAGCGTGCTGCGCAAAAACTACGAAGAGCTGCTGTCCCGTCTGCAATCGGCCAACATCGCCCAGGCCGCCGACACGCAGGCGGACAAGGTCAAGCTGCAGGTCATCGACCCTCCGGAGATTCCCCGGCTTCCCGCCGCACCCAACCGCATGCTGCTGATCACCGGCGTGTTGCTGGCCGGTCTCGCGGCGGGCGCCGGCGTGACCGTTCTTTTCGGCCAAATGGACCGCTCATTTTCGACAGTCGACGATCTGCGCGCGTTAGGGCTGCCAGTGCTGGGAGGCATTTCGGTCCTCGGTATGGCGCCATTGCGCCAGCGCCTGATGACCGTGCTGCGATTTGGGTTCGCGGTCGCCATCCTGGTGGGCGTATATGGTGGCCTGATGGTTAACATCCTTCGCAAAGCGGCGCTCATCTGAATGCTCAGACCTAAATCATCTCACCTCGTCGAGCGTGTCGCTGAGAAAATGTTGCGCTCCGGCGCGCTGGAGGGTTCGGCCGCGCATCTGCTCGACCCGGATTTACCCCCGCCAATCGCCGCCCCGCCAGAGGAACAACCGGTCCCGCCGGTCGTACGCCCAGCCCGGCCGGGTCGCTCGGCATTGTTCCGGCCACCGCCGTCCGAAGCCGACGTCGGCGACCCTCCGCTTCCAGCGCAGCCGCGCCCGATGGAGCCGACCGACGATGTCGCGCCCGCGAACGTCCTCGAAGCCAGACCGCGCCGCGGGGCCGCGCGGATGCCGGCCCCGTCGATCGTCATGCGCGACCAGCCGCAGGTCGAGGTGCTGTCGAACCCCGATCTGTTGCAAAGCCGTTCGGCTGTCGACGCCGTTGCCCTTGAACGTGGCGGCATGGTCGACTGGTCACGCACCCGCAGCCGTATTTCCGAGGAATTCCGTCTCGTGCAGCGGCAAATCCTGCGCACCGCGTTCGGCCCCGGGTCCGACCCCGGCTTCTCCAACCTGTTGATGGTCACCAGCGCGCGGCCCGGCGAAGGAAAAAGCTTCACATCGGTCAACCTCGCCGGATCCATCGCGCGCCAGGGCGATCACCACGTGCTGCTGGTGGACGCCGACTCCAAGCGGGACTCCTTCTGCTATGCGCTCGGCCTCGCGGAATCGCGCGGCCTGCTGGACCTCGTGTCGAACCCCAAGCTCGACCCGGCGCCGCTGATCGTGAAAACCCCGATCGAGCGGCTGTCGATCCTGCCGGTCGGACGCGAACGCGAACGCAGCGCGGAGCTGTTTTCGACGAAGGAAATGACGCGGCTGATCCAAAGCCTGGGACGGCGCTACGCGGACCGGTTGCTCATTCTCGATGCGCCGCCCTGCCTGTCCACCTCCGATCCGGCGGTGCTGGCGCCGGTAGTTGGGCAGATTGTGTTCGTGGTGGAAGCCGACCGAACCCAGCGCGATGAGGTCGAGGCCTCGCTCGATCTGATCCAGGCCTGCCAGACCATCACGCTGGTCCTGAACAAGCAGCAGATCTCGTCGCGCTACACGTTCGGCGCCTATTCCTCCTACTACTCCTCCTGACGCCGCGCGCGCTGGACCCGATTAGATGCAACCGGATACCGTGCTCCGCCGCGCCACTGGACGAATGCCGGGGTGGATCGCCGTTGGCCTGATTGCCCTGCTGTTGTCCCAGCCGGGGACCGTGCGCGCGTTCCCCTTGATCGGCAACGCCACGGACGGGCCGGTCGCGACCGACCTCGCGGCCCCGGATGCGCAGGACCTGAAGCACCAATTACAGATCGCCAACGGTCTGCAAGGCCTTGCCGCGGGCGGCGGCTGGACGTTTCAGCCTCGTGTTAGCTTCCAGGAAGCTCTGACCGACAACATCCTGCAAACCAGCAGCCCACGCCGCTGGGATCTGACCACGTCGGTGTCGCCAGGGATGACCCTGGTTGGCAACACCGAACGCGCCCAGGTCAGCCTGGACTACGCGCCCGTACTGATCATGAACGCCAGAACCGGATCACAAAACGCCTTAAATCAGCAGCTTAACGGCGCCGCTACGATCACGGCGATCAGCGAAATGGCCTTTCTGGACCTGCGGGCGGTGTCCGGCATTCAGTCGACCCGTGGGGCCCTCGGCGGAGGCGGAACCATTGGCGCGGGCAATATCGGCGGACTGACCGCGGGGGCAAGCCCAGGCGGGCTTGGGCAGACAGGTGCCAACCGGCAAGACGTCGTGCAGACCTCCAGCATCGGGATCTCGCCCTATGTGGTACAAAAATTCGGCGATTACGGAACACTGAGGGTCGGCTACTCGCTGAACCTCAGCCAGAGCACCCCGGTCAACGGCATCAAGTATCTGCCCTTTCCATCCAGCTCCGGCGGGCAAAACCTCGTGAGCAACGAGCAGACCCTTAATTTCAAATCCGGAGACATCCTGAACGACTTTCAGGACACATTCGATATCGATTTCACGCAAACGAACTCCACGTCCCAGGGTACCGGCCTGACCGCGACCAGCTTCGCCACCGTACCATCGAGCCGGTCCACACGGGAAATCATCACCAATCAGGTCAGCTACGCCGTCAACCAATGGGCCAAGTTGAACGTCAGCGTCGGTCATGAGCGGATCGTCTATACCGGGCTCGGACAGAGACCGATCAACGACTTTACCTGGTCCGTCGGAACAACCCTGACACCCAATCCGGACAGCACGATCACGATCAGCTACGGTCATCAGCAAGGTGCGGAATCGCTGTCGTTCGACGGCCACTACCAGCTGACCGCCCGCACAAACATCAGCGCCAGCTACCATGAATCGCTCGGCACCCAGTTGGAAAACCTGGCCAACCAGCTCAATACGGGTTCGGTTGGCGCCACGGGGGGCACGGTGAACGCGACGACCGGCGGGCAGCAATTCACCGGCAACAACAGCTCCCCGATCCAACCCGGGGTTTTCCGGTTTCAAACCTTCACCGCCAGTGTGAACACACGTCTCAACCGCGATACGCTGACGTTCACGCTCAACAGCGCCAACAGCATCGCGACCGGCGGTCAATCGGCGACGCAGGCATCCACAAGGACATCTGGCGTCATACTGCAATGGATCCACGAACTGGCGCCGGACCTTACGCTCACCAACTCGGCGTCGTACAATGTGCAGACTGGCGGTATCCAAGGCGGCGGCAACAGCATGGCGTTCAACAGCGCCCTCCAGTATTTTATCACTGACTCCCTGTCCGGCACCGTGCGATACAGCTTCTTCAAAAGCACCTCTCCCACTCCGCTGCTGAACCTCTACGTAGATATGCTCCTCCTCGGCATCACCAAGCAGTTCTGACGGATTCCCTTGTGTACGAGAAATTCTATCGCCTGACCGGACTGCCCTTCCTGCTGACGCCGGATCGCCGATTTTTCTTCGGCTCCAGCGGGCACAGCCGCGCCATCGCGCATCTGGTCTACGGCCTCTCGCAGGAAGAAGGCTTCATCGTCATCACCGGGGAAGTCGGGGCCGGCAAGACGACATTGGTCGAACAGTTGTGGACCCAACTCGACCGCAGCACCTACGTCATGTCCCGCGTGGTCACCACCCGCGTGTCCGGCGACGATCTGCTGCGTCTGGCCATGGCCGGTTTCGGGCTGGAGGCGGATATCGGCGGCGACAAGGCATCGCTGCTGGTGCGCTACGAGCATGTCGTGCGGCAGCACCGCAAAGCCGGCCGCCGCCTGCTGCTGCTGGTCGATGAGGTGCAGAACCTGCCCCTGGCGGCGCTGGAAGAACTGCGGATGTTGTCCAACATCACGGTGGACGGACGCGCCTCGGTGCAGACCATCCTGCTCGGGCAGCCGCAGTTCCGTCCCATGCTTGCGTTGAAGGACGCCGAACAGCTGCGCCAGCGCGTGCTGGCATCGTACCATCTCGGCCCGCTGTCGGAAACAGAAACGCGCGGCTATATCGAGCATCGGCTGCGCACCGTCGGCTGGAAGGACGACCCCACTTGGGACGACAACAGCTTCGCTGCCATCCACCAACAAAGCGGCGGCATTCCCCGGCGGATCAACACCCTGTGCTCCCGCGTGCTGCTGCTGGGCGCGCTGGAGGAACAGCACCGGATCACGGCCGATATGGTGAACACCACGGCCGACGAACTGAACGAAGATCTCGGCGCCGGCACCGCCGCGCCGGAGGAACCCACGGCAGTCGCCGCGGTCCCTTCGCCGTCGCGGGAACTCGACACGCTGTCCGGCCGAATTCTGGCGCTGGAACAGGGGGCCTTACGGCAGGAACGCATGTTGAAGCGGTTGCTGGAGATCATGGACACGCGGGTGCCGCAATGAACGGCCCCACCAACGCCATGACGGTGGACGTCGAGGACTACTATCAGGTCCAGGCTTTTGCGCATTGCATCGACCGCGCATCCTGGGACGCGCGGGAATCCCGCGTCGAAGCCAACGTGGACCGCATCCTCGGTCAGTTCGATGCCGCTGGAGTGCACGCGACCTTCTTCACCCTCGGCTGCGTCGCCCAGCGCCATCCGGCAATGGTGCGCCGCATCGTCGCCGCGGGGCACGAACTGGCCAGCCACGGCTGGGAACATATTCGAGCCGACAGCCAGGACCCGACGACGTTCCGCACCGACGTGCTCAAAACCCGGCTGACGCTGGAGGATATCGGCGGCGTACCGGTCCAGGGCTACCGAGCCGCGACATTCTCCATTGGGGCGAAGAACCTCTGGGCCTTCGCCGAGTTGCAGGAGGCCGGCTACCGCTACAGCTCCTCCATCAACCCCATCGCGCACGATTTGTATGGGATGCCGGACGCGCCGCGCACCCCGTTCCACCCGCAAGGCTGTGCCATCTGGGAAATCCCGATGACCGCCGTACGCGCCTTCGGGCGCAACTGGCCCTGTTCCGGGGGCGGCTACTTCCGGTTGCTGCCAAAATTCCTGTATTATCAAGGTCTGAAACGGGTGAACGGCACCGAAGCGCGACCCGGCATCTTCTATTTCCACCCGTGGGAGGTCGATCCCGGCCAGCCCCGCATCGAAAACTGCGGCTGGAAGTCGCGTATCCGGCACTACACCAACCTCAGCGGAATGGCGCCGGCGCTCGACAAACTGTTGCGGGATTTCGCCTGGGACCGCATGGACCGGGTCTACGCATCCGAACTCGCCACCTGATCCCATGGCTCTGACCTTTCGCCCCCTGGAGATCGCCAGCGAACCCGCATGGGATTCCTTCGTGGATTCGATGCCCAACGGCACGTTCTTCCATCGCGCCGCCTGGCGCCGGTTGATCGCCGAGGAATTCGGCCATCGGTCCTTCTACACTTTCGCCGAACGCGACGGCGCCATCGTCGGCGTGCTGCCGCTGGTGCAGGTGAAAACGCTGCTGTTCGGCAACACGCTGACCTCGGTCCCGTTCTGCGTCTACGGTGGGCCGCTGGCGGCGGATGCCGAAACAGCCGAGGCTTTGGCGGAGTATGCGGCCGATTTGCTGCCCGAAACTGGCGCCAGCGGCGTGGAATTCCGGCACCGGGACCCCGTCGAGGGCGACTGGCTCCAGCGGCCCGACCTTTACGTCACCTTCCGCAAGCCGATCGTCGCCAACCACGACCAGAACATGAAGGCGATCCCGCGCAAGCAGCGGGCGATGGTGCGCAAAGGCATCCAAAACGGGCTGACATCCGTCGTCGAACAGGACCCGGCGCGCCTGCACCGCATCTACGCCGAAAGCGTGCGCAATCTGGGTACACCCGTGTTCTCCCGCCGCTGGTTCGCATCCTTGATGCACACGTTCCGCGATTGCGCGGACATCGTGACCATCCTGAATGGCGACACGGCCGTCGCCTCGGTGATGAATTTCCACTGGCGCGATGAAGTCCTGCCCTACTACGGCGGCGGCACCATCGGCGCGCGTCAGGTCGCCGGCAACGATTTTATGTACTGGGAGGTCATGCGCCGCGCCGCAGATCGCGGCTACCGCCTGTTCGACTTCGGCCGCAGCAAGCTCGGCACCGGCGCCTATTCCTTCAAGCACAATTGGGGGTTCGAGCCCGCCCCACTGCACTACCGCTACAAGCTCGCACCCGGCGCTGTCATGCCCGACCACAACCCGCTGAACCCCAAATACGCGCTGTTCATCGCCGCCTGGAAACGCCTGCCGTTGGCCGTCGCGAACCGGATCGGCCCGCCGCTGGTACGCGGGCTGGGATGAAACCGCCACTGCTGTTCCTGATCCAGCGCCTGCCCTACCCGCCCACCAAAGGCGAGAAAATCCGCGCGCTGCGTATCTTCGCCTATCTGGCGCAGTGGTACGAGATGCATCTGGGCTGCCTGCTCGACGATCCCGCCGACGCCGAACACGTGCAAACCATGAGGGCGATGTGCGCCAGCATGCATGTCGCGCCATTGAACCGCCGGGTCGCGACGTTGCTGTGCCTGCGCGGTCTGCTGACCGGAGAGGCGCTGAGCGTCACCTATTTCAAGGATCGCGGTCTGGCCCGTTGGGTGCGCGATGTCATGGCGAACGTGAAGCCGGCGATGGTGTTTGTCTACTCGTCCAACATGGCACCCTACGTACTCGACCTGCCGCGCACCGCGCCGCTCGCGGTCGATCTGGTGGATGTCGATTCAGAGAAATGGCGCTCCTATTCGGAAACGATGACCGGCCTGAAGCGCTGGGTCTACCGGCGCGAATGGCGCAAGGTCGCCGCCCTGGAACAACGCATCGCGCGGGAGGCCGATCTGGCGAGCTTCGTCTCCGACGCCGAGGCCGACCTGTTTTCCTCCCTGGTCCCGGCCGGACACGCTCGCGTCATGGGCGTGAGCAACGGCGTCGATCACGAATATTTCGACCCGACGCTCGATCTGCCGCCGCTCTACGACCTGTCGGTTCCCAATTACGTGTTCACCGGCACCATGGACTACCCGCCCAACGCCGATGCCGTCGCATGGTTCGCCAACGACATTTTGCCCGCCATTCGCCGCGCTTTGCCGGACGCGCAGTTCCACATCGTCGGGCACAGCCCCAATGAGGCCGTGCAGCGTTTGACCCGTATCGAGGGCGTGCATGTCACGGGACGCGTCACCGACGTGCGGCCCTACGTCGTGCATGCAACCGCATCAGTCGCGCCGATGCGCATCGCCCGCGGCATTCAGAACAAGGTTTTGGAGGCCATGGCCATGGCCCGCCCGGTCGTCGTCACCTCCGGCGCGCTGGAGGGGATCGATGCGACCCCAGGCCTCGAGGTCGTTCTAGCCGACGATGCCGCCGGCTTCGCGGCTGCCTGCACCGATCTTGCGACCGGCTCGCGCGGCTCCGACATTGGACGTGCCGCGCGGGCATGCGTGATGCGGCAATACAACTGGGCCGCACGCCTCAGCCGCTACGACGAATTCCTTCGCCCCTCGGAGACACTGACATGACCGCGGCGGCACCGGCACACCAGAACGAACTAACCCAAGCCTGGAGCGGATTGAAAGGCACGGGGATTGCCCTGATCGCCGGCATTCTGGTGCTGGGCGGCTTGTTCCAGACGGAGGTCGTGACGGCCGTCCAGACCTGGAACGACTCTACCGCCTACAACCATTGCTTTCTGGTGGCCCCGATCGCGCTCTATCTGCTGTGGGACCGGAAGGACACGCTGGCCGGACTGTCCGCCCGGCCGATGCCGTGGGTCTCGCTGGCCGGCCTGCCTCTTGCCGCCGCGTGGCTTTTTGCCGAACGCCTGGGAATCATGGAAGGTCGGCAATTGATCGCGGTCACCCTCCTGGAACTGCTGTTCCTGGGTGTGCTGGGCAAACGCCTGTGGTGGGCGATGTCCGGGCCGCTGCTCTATCTGTATTTCCTGGTCCCGTTCGGGGAGTTCCTGACGCCCAAGTTGCAGGACATCACGGCGGTCTTCGTCCTCTACGGCACGCAGATCCTGCACATTCCCGCCTACGTGGACGGGTACACAATCGAAATCCCAGAGGGCCGGTTCTTCATCGCCCAGGCCTGCGCCGGGTTGCGCTTTCTGATCGCCGCCATCGCGTTCGGGGCGCTGTATGCGATCCTGATGTATCGCAGTCCGATCCGGCGAACGGCCTTCATCGTCATTTCCATCGTCGTGCCGATCGTCGCCAACGGCTTTCGGGCGCTGGGGATCGTGGGGCTAGGGCATATTCTGGGGAGCGCCGAAGCCGCCGCGGCCGATCATGTCATCTACGGCTGGATTTTCTTCTCGCTGGTCATTCTGCTGCTGCTCGCCTGCGGCCTGCCGTTCCGGGAGGATCGAATCGACACGGCGCCGCCGGCCATCAAGCCGGAACCGGACATGACCGGCTCCTATGCGACGCCCGGCGCTTGCGCCGCCGCCATAATGATCGTCCTCGCGGGCGCCGGCCCGGCGACAGCACTGCTGCTGGACCGGACCGCGAACGCGACGCTGGCGCAACCTCGTCCGCTGGACCCTGGTCCAGGATGCACATCCGCACCCGGCGCCCCGCCAGAACGCGCCCGCGCCGCGGCCGGCGGCCGAGCAACCGATCAGCGAATAAACTGCGAGAATGGAACCGCGTTCGATTTACACATCGCCGCGTTTTCGCCACGCAGCACCTCCGGTCCCGTCCTCGCCGAACGCCGACGCCTCGCTCGGCCGCCCTGGGTCGAGGAAACGGTCGAAAGCTGGATCGAGCCGGAGCCGCATGTTTGGCGCCTGCTGACTGGCACCGAAGAGGCGCTGGCCATGGCAGTCGGGATGTGGATCGACGGCGCCCCGAGCATGGGCGGCCTGCCGGTCCGCGCCCGCATGGCGTGGAACAGCCTGACGGGCGGGCGCAGGTCACCAGTGGTCGTATCCATCACCCCCGTCGCCGACTGGTCCCATTTGCGCGGCCCCGCTCGGCGGCAGGTCGAGGACGATCTGCTGGAATTCCTTCGCACCCATCCGGGGCTGGTCACGCAGATCGAGGCACTGACGGGGCGCTAAATATGCAGCGCCCGGCCATCCACGGCGAGCGCGGCTTCCTTCACGGCCTCATTCAGGCTGGGATGCGCGTGGCAGGTGCGGGCGACATCCTCGGCCGAGGCACCGAATTCCATCGCCAGCGCCAGTTCGGCGATCAACGTACCGGCGTCCGGCCCGAGGATATGGGCGCCGAGAAGTCGATCGGTGATTTTGTCGGATAACAGCTTCACGAACCCATCGGTGCTGCCCATCGCACGAGCGCGCCCGTTTGCGAGGAACGGGAATTTGCCCACCTTGTAGGCGATGCCGGCCGCTTTCAATTCTTCCTCCGTCTGTCCGACGGCAGCGACTTCCGGCCATGTGTACACCACGCTCGGGATGACATCGTAGTTCACATGCCCGGCCTGACCGGCGAGGCGTTCCGCCAGCGCGACGCCCTCATCTTCCGCCTTGTGGGCCAGCATCGGGCCGGCGATGGCGTCGCCGATCGCGTAGATGCCGGGGACGTTGGTGGCGAAATGCGCGTCGGTCCTGATCCGGTGGCGTTCGTCCAACGCGACGCCAGCCGCTTCCAGGCCGAGGCCTTCGATGAAGGGGCGGCGTCCGATCGCCAGCAGGACGACATCGGCTTCAAGTGTCTCGGCCGCGCCGCCTTTGGCGGGTTCGACGGTCAGTGCGATCCCGGTCTCGGTCGGCACCGCGGCGGTGACCTTGGCGCCAAGCCGGAATTTCAGGCCTTGTTTCGCGAGGATGCGCTGGAAAGCGGTCGCGACCTCGGTATCCAGCGTGGGAACGATGCGGGGCAAAAATTCGATGACGGTGACCTCGGCTCCCAACCGGCGCCAGACGCTGCCTAGTTCGAGCCCAATCACGCCGGCGCCGATGACAACCAGATGTTTCGGCACCGCGTCCAGTTCCAGCGCACCGGTCGAGGTGACGATGCGCTTTTCGTCCACCGTGACGCCGGGCAATGGCGTGCTCTCGCTGCCGGTGGCGATGACAATGTGTTTGGTCGTGTGGATGGTGCCGTCCACGTCCACCTGCCCCGCGGCGACGATGCGGCCGGTGCCTTTCAGCCAGGTGACCTTGTTCTTGCGGAACAGGAATTCGACGCCTTTGACGTTGGCGCCGACGACCTCGGCCTTGCGCGCCTGCATCCGCGCCAGATCGAGGCGCACATTCTCGACGATCACCCCGTGATCGGACAGCCCGTGCGCCGCGTGGTCGAAATCCTCCGACGATTGCAGCAGCGCCTTGGAGGGGATGCAGCCGACATTAAGGCAGGTGCCGCCAAGGGTCACGCGCTTTTCGACGCAGGCGACCTTGAGGCCGAGTTGCGCCGCGCGAATGGCGCAGACATAGCCGCCGGGGCCCGCGCCGATGACGATGACGTCGTATGTTTGGGTCATGCGAGCCCTGTATCCTTGATCGCGCCGCGATGATTCGCCCGGTCGTTTCGAGCCGGCGACAACGTCGCAAACAGCGATTCGCACAGCTTTGCCAAATCCTTCGCAACGTCCGGTGCGGTCTGCCGCATCTGGTTGGAAGAAAGTAACACCCTCCTGCGCAGCTCCAGGGCATTCATAATATCCGCCTCGGTATCGTCATCGATGACAGCGCGGAATGCCAATTCCCGCACATGGAATTCCACAGACTTGTCGCGAGGTCGTGTGCCTTGGGTATGCGCTAGTTCCGTGACAAGTCCCTCTATCAACGATACAAAATATACCGTGAGAACGTCAGAACTTTGCCCCGGGATTGGTTGCTCGCATAACGCCCTGAATGCTTGCGTGGCATACGAGAGGTCGGGTAACGGCTCCTCTGGACGAACGGTGACCAACTCGAGGCGCCACCCTTCGGTGCTTTCGATCCGCTCCGCCAATTCGACGAATTCGTTCGCCCCTTTCAAGGACTGTGCGGTTCGCACTTCAACGACCGCGTGATCGTCCTCGCGTTCCACCATGAGACCGGGGTGAAGATCCCTCATGAAACCCGGAACGACGTCGGGTGTGGGGCGATCCGTCACCCGATAGCCCCGGCGCTTGTAGTCGCGAATCACACGCTTTCGGGCACGTTCAACGGACTGCTCGGTGGTCGCGGACATCAATCCAGCTCCTTGGTCGTAATCGCGTGCCACGCGCGGATATGGACGAATGGCGTGCCGTCGCTAAACGCGGCGCCCAATGCCGCAGGGATGTAGCGGGCACGATATTCGCCTTCGATATCGCGCCAACTGCCCCGCACCGACGATACCTGCCTGTCGTCAATGAATACAACACCCTGCATGGCATCCTGAATCGGCTTGTTCAGATTGTCCAAGTCGCCCGAGCGGGATTCGCCATAATGGACGATATGCAGTTCGACGGCGCCGACGAGCGGTTCCGCTTGTCCCCAAGCCGCGACCGCGGCGCGGCTCACCTGACGCTTCCAGGCATTGAGCGCGACACGGTTATCGGACTGCGCGGAATAGGCCTGACCATGCACACATACCTCGAATATCGGCGGGCGGCGGACGGGTTGTGCCATCGTCCGATCGTCCGGACGACCATCACAAATCCAGCAACAACCGGCGCGGGTCCTCGACGCCTTCCTTGACGCGCACCAGAAAGGACACCGCTTCCTTCCCGTCGACGATGCGATGATCGTACGACAGGGCCAGATACATCATTGGCCGCACCTCGATCTTGCCGCCGACGACCATCGCGCGGTCCTGGATCTTGTGCATCCCAAGGATCGCCGATTGCGGCGGGTTCAGGATCGGGGTGGACATCAAGGAACCGTAGATGCCGCCGTTGGTGATGCTGAACGTGCCGCCCGACAGTTCGTCCGCCTTCAGGCCGCCGTCGCGGGCGCGCTTGCCGAAATCGGCGATCGCACCTTCGATCCCCGCGAACCCGAGTTGGTCGGCATGGCGGACGACGGGGACAACGAGGCCGTTGGCGCCGCCGATGGCGATTCCCATGTGGACATGGTGCTTGTAGACGATGTCGTCGCCATCGATCTCGGCGTTCACCGCCGGGAATTCCTTCAGCGCGACGCAGCAGGCGCGCACGAACACGCTCATGAAGCCGAGGCGGATGCCCTTGTGCTTCTTCTCGAACGCGTCGCGGTACTCGCTGCGCATCGCCATGATCGCGGACATGTCCACCTCATTGAAGGTGGTGAGCATGGCGGCGTTGTTCTGCGCTTCCTTCAGGCGTAACGCGATGGTACGGCGGAGGCGGGTCATTTTCACCCGCTCCTCCCCTTCCCCAGCGACACGCGGCGGGGCCGGGGGAGCAGCAACAGACACCGGTGCCGGGGCGGTCGCGGCGCCGGCCGGCTGCGCGGCACGGGCCAGGAAGGCCAGAACGTCGCCCTTGGTGATGCGGCCAGCCTTGCCGGTGCCGTCGCCGATGGCAGTCGGGGTAAGCCCTTGTTCCTCGATAATCTTAGCTGCCGAGGGTAACGGCGCATGCACGGGGGCCGGCGCGGCGGCCGGGCGCGCAACGGGGCCAAGCGGACGCGGCGGCGGCCGGACGCCGGCCGGGGGGTTGGCGGCGGGGCCGGCCACGGTCGGTGCGGCGCCTGCCTCGATAATACCAAGCAGTGCCCCGACCTCGACCTCGCTGCCTTCCGGCACGGAAATCGCGACCAGAACGCCGGCGGAGGGCGCGTTGACCTCCACCGTCACCTTGTCGGTTTCCAGTTCGACCAGCGGCTCGTCGGCGGCGACGGCTTCTCCGGGTTGCTTGATCCAGCGGGCAACCGTGGCCGTCGTGACGCTTTCGCCCAGGGTGGGAACGGTGATATCGGTCGACATTGGCAAAAATCCTAGCCGATGGCAGCGGCAACGAGCGCCGCCTGTTGTGCGTTATGGACGCGGGCCTGACCGGTCGCGGGGCTGGCGGCAGCGTCGCGGCCGACGTAGCGAGGGCGTTTGGCCTTCACATCCAGACCGGACAGCACGCCTTCGATGCGACGGTCTAGGAACTGCCAGGCGCCCATGTTCTCCGGCTCTTCCTGACACCACACGACTTCCGCGTTCGGGTAGGTGGAGAATGCGCGAGTCAGGCTGTTGACCGGGAACGGATACAGTTGTTCCAGGCGGACAATCGCGACATCCTGGATGCCGCGTTCGCGCCGAGCGGCGAGCAGATCGTAGTAGACCTTGCCGGTGCAGACGACGATGCGTTTCACCTGTTCGGCCGGCCCGATCGCGTCGATCTCGGGGATGACGAAGCGGAAAGCCGAACCCTCCGCGAAGTCGGCCAAGGGCGAGACAGCCAGCTTGTGCCGCAGCAGCGACTTCGGCGTGAACACGATCAGCGGCTTGCGGAAGTTGCGGCGGACCTGGCGGCGCAGCGCATGGTAGTAGTTGGCCGGCGTGGTCAGATTGCACACCGCCATGTTCCGCTCGGCACACAGCTGCAAATACCGCTCGGGGCGCGCCGAGGAGTGTTCCGGCCCCTGCCCTTCGTAGCCGTGCGGCAACAGCAGCGTCAGCCCGGACATGCGGAGCCATTTGGTCTCCCCGCTCGCTACGAACTGATCGATGATCGGTTGCGCGCCGTTGGCGAAGTCGCCGAACTGACCTTCCCAAAGCACCAAAGTGCGCGGATCGGCCAGCGAATAGCCGTATTCGAAGCCCATGACGCCGACTTCGGACAACAGCGAGTTGTAAATCTCGATCTTCGCCTGATCGGGCTCGATGTTGTTCAGCGGCACGTATTCGTTCTGGTTTTCCTGGTCGATCAGCACCGCGTGGCGCTGGCTGAAGGTGCCGCGCTGGCAGTCCTCGCCCGACAGGCGGACGCGGTGGCCTTCCAGCAGCAGGGTGCCGAACGCCAGAGCCTCCCCGGTCGCCCAGTCGATACCTTCGCCGGTATCGATCGCGTTGCGCTTGGCATCGAGCTGACGGAGAATCTTCGTATTGGCCTTGAACCCCGCCGGGACGCTGGCCAGCGCGTGACCGACCTGGCGGAGCGTGTCGGCCGGGACGGCGGTAGCTTCTTCCTGCCGCTCGACCTCCTGGTCCGACTGCTTCAGGCCTGCCCAATGGCCTTCCAGCCAATCGGCCTTGTTCACCTTATAGGATTGCGCCGCCTGATAGGCGTCTTCCAGGGTCTTGGCGAAGCCTTCCACCATGCCGCGCGCGTCGGCGGCGGAAACCATGTCCTCGGCCGCCAAACGGTCGGCGTAGAGTTTCCGCGTGGTCGATTGCAGGCCGATGGCCTTGTACATCATCGGCTGCGTGAACGCCGGTTCATCGGTTTCGTTATGCCCGTGGCGGCGGTAGCAGACGATGTCCAGCACGATGTCGGCGGCGAAGCGCATGCGGAACTCGGCGGCCATGCGTGCACAAAAAATGACCGCTTCCGGGTCGTCGCCGTTCACGTGCAGCACCGGCGCCTGGATGGATTTGGCGACGTCGGTGCAATAGAGGCCGGAATAGGCGTGCGCCGGCACGGTCGTGAAGCCGATCTGGTTGTTGACCACCACATGCACGGTGCCGCCGGTGCGGTAGCCGATCAGTTGGCTCATCGCCAGGGTTTCATAAACCATCCCCTGCCCCGCGAACGCCGCGTCGCCGTGCATCAGGATCGCCATGACAGACGAGCGCTTCTGCGTATCCCCAGCCTGATCCTGCCGCGCGCGGACCTTCCCCACCACGACGGGATTGACCGCTTCGAGGTGCGATGGGTTCGGCTGCAAGGACAGATGCACCATCCGGCCGGCGATTTCCTGGTCGGTGGAGGTGCCCAGATGGTACTTCACATCGCCGGAACCCTGGACGTCGTCGGGTTTGAAGCTCTCGCCCTCGAATTCCGAGAAGACGGCGGTGAAGGGCTTCTTCACCACGTTCACCAGCGTGTTCAGGCGGCCGCGGTGGGGCATGCCGATGGCGACTTCCTTGACGCCGGCCGCCGCCACCGTCTCGATGATCGCGTGCAGCGCGGGGATGGTGACCTCCCCGCCTTCCAGGCCGAAGCGCTTGGTGGTGACGTAGCGCTTCTGGCAGAACATTTCGAAGCCCTCGGCCTCGGTCAGTTGGTGCAGGATTTTGCGCTTGGACGTGCGGTCGAAGGCGGTGCGCCAGGGCGCCCCTTCGACCCGGCGCTGGATCCAGGATTTCTGGTCGGGGTCCTGGATGTGCATGAACTCCACGCCGATGGAGCCGCAATAGGTTTCCCGCAGGATGGTCACGATTTCGCGCAACGTGGCGCTTTCGCGGCCGAGCACGTTGTCGATGAAGATGCCGCGGTCCTGGTCGGCATCGGTGAAACCGTAGCTGCGCGGGTCGAGTTCCGGGTGCGGGGTCGGGAGCTGGAGGCCGAGCGGATCGAGGTGGGCTTCGAGATGGCCACGCACGCGGTAGGAGCGGATGAGCATCAGGGCGCGCAGGCTGGCGATCGTGTCGGCGCGGGAGGCTGCGACGGGCGCGGTCTGGCGCGCGGGCGCCCAGGAGGCGTTGCCTTGCAGCAGAGCGCGGGCGTCGTCGTCCATCGCCTCGAAGATCGCGGCGTATCCGGGGTCCACTGACGCGGGGTTGGCGGCCCACTCGGCGTATTGCGCCATCAGAAGCGCGGTGTTCGTGCCGTCGAAGGCCGAGGCAAGGAGATCGGCACCTTCCATCTGTCTGGTATCCCTTATGTGCGTGCGGTCGGACATCCTCACGGCGCATGCAAACGATGCGCCGGTATGGTTCTGTCTCGCGCTCCATATGGACCGTTACACCAAAAGGGTTAAGGATTTCTTAACGGATCGTGTGACATTTCGGGTATGCGGAAAAAAATCGCGGGGCGGGAGAGGAGTTGGATGCGCGTTAACGCAGCAGCGCCGCGACGTCGCGGTAGGCGCTCAGGACGCGGATGACCTGGATGCCCGCGGGATCGCCGCGATAGACGATCAAATAGCGACCCACCGGCCAGAACCGGATATCGTCTCGAAGCGGTACAAGGTCGGGGCGGGCGTGACCCAGGGCTGGGCGGCGGTCCAGCATTTCACAGGCAGCCATGAGACGGTCCAGCAGACGGTCAGCGGCATCGGGGTTTCGGTCGCCAATGTAGTCGGCGATCTCGAGCAGATCCAGGCGTGCTCTTGGGGTCAGAAACCTGTCGGTCACTGCCGCTGGCGATGCGCGGCCACGCGCGCGCGGGCTTCGGCGAAAGCAGATTCCAGGGGGAGGAGTTCGCCTCGGTCCAGTTCGTCCAGGCCTTCCTGGATTTGGGTTTGCCAGCGCGCGGTTCGTTCTTGCTCGGCTTCCTCCCGAGCGAACAGGAGGCGCAGGCCTTCCCGCACGACCTCGCTGGCTGTTGGGTAGAGGCCGCTTTGGACCTTTTCGGCGATCCGGCGTTCGAGTTCAGGGGTTAGGGAGACGTTCATGGTGGGGGCCCTTGGGAGGTGAGGCGAGGATAGCTAATTTTGGTACTGGCTCCAAGAGTTGATGTCGACGGCGTCTCAAGAGCAAGAAATGCCCGCGCTGCCGCACTGCGGGCATTTCTAGCTTTTGCTACAGGTTTTTTGACGTAAATTTGCTATGTCCGCAGGGGGATATACGATACAGTTACACGAGGTCGAGAATCCGGTATACCCGCATCAGACAAAAGGCTGACAAATGCCTCCGAAATTGGTACGGGATAGCCAGACGGTCCCACGATGATTTTGTCAATCAAATTGGGAATATCGACACCGGTTATCTGCTCGTCGGGCTTATTTTCAAGGGGAATTTTGTAAACTATCTGCGGAATTCCTCCGACAACTTCGACGCTTCGCTCAATGTGTGCTGACGGCAGGGCATATGGCAGATAGATCGCCCGCCACTCCCGCTCCTCCGCAAATCCTTCGTGTTTGAGACATAGTGCAGCCAGAACTAACGCAAAAAACCCCATATTCTGGATTTTCACCGGATCGACCGAACGAAGATAATCGGCATTTTTCTCTATACTCCGGATACTCGACATGAATTCGTTTTCAAAATCCGCATCCGTCATGTATTCGACCGGGCTGACGAGCAGACGTAATCCAACTGCCGAACCTGGGGTTAGCGGAAGCCAAAAAATAATAGCAGCTTTAGCTGAATCGCCGCCATAAGCTCGCCACATCGATAGTCGTCCATGTAGGTCCTCCGCATCATCATGCTCGGAAAAGGAACAAACATAGGTATTTAACTGTATATTATTCCGCCATTGATCAAACTGCGTAAGTATTTTCTCATGCATCTTATTACCAAATGGCGCTAGAGCGCGCTGGTAAGCTTCAATAATATACGGAATTTGGAACAACGCCAATAATTTGTCATACCCGTGATAGGCTTCTCTGTAGTCGTTCATATATCTAACATTGCGCATCCATATCCGGCGATTTTTTATGATGTTCACCGCATTTTCAGCTGACGTGTAGTGTACAAAGCGACCACCATTCGTACGTACATGATCACGCTTCTTGTGGGCCAAAGGAGTAAAGATACGCTCAAGTTCAATCCCCACGGCTAGCTCTTCGTCGGTCAATGTCCACCACCTTTACAGCCATTCCAAGGATTCCGAACCGCTTCATATGACGACTTGTACAATCTGGAGGCTCGTTCAGTAGCGCTCTGACAACTCATCACGCAAGTACTTTCAATGGTCAGGCGGGATCGGCCCCGGCCCACCAGCCGCCGTACTCCCGGAACCAAGCTCACGCGTCCAATGTCATAACGTCATGGTCATACCAGAACAACAACGCCGATGGACACTACCCCCTCACCCAAACCGCCGAACCGGCATAGCCGGCGCCGGATAACGCCCGAGCACCGAATTCCAATAAGCCCAGGACCGAGGATCGACGATCCCCGGAGGTGCCCGATCCAGCGCCTCCCGCAGATCGTCGTCCATCAGGAACCGGCGCAACAGCTTCATATCCGCATGCGTCGCCCGCGCCAGCGCGTAGGCAACGAACCGATCCGTATCGGACAATGCCTCCTCCGGCGGTTCGAACCACACGAAGCGGCGGGCCAGCGCCTCTGTCTCCAGTGTCAGCGGAATGGTCTTCATGCCGAGCCACCGTCAAGCGCGGGCAGACAATCCAGATCGAGCGGCCGGTTGCCGAAAAAATCGAAATCCACCGATTCCCGGTGCCCCAGATGCAATGCCAGCGCAGTGCCATCGTACAGCACGAACTCGGGCGGCACAGCTGACAACTCCGCCCACAGACGCCGCTGCGGCAAAGGCAGAATATCCAGCCGTGGGATGAAAGCCGTGGCCATGGGAACCTTCTCCACACCGATAGATTACCACGGAACCGCCAGCGAGCCACCCTTCCCCACCGCATCCGCCCCATGCCATGCTCCACCCCAAGAACAGGGAGGACACCGGCCATGCGCCACATAATTTACCTACTGGGCCTGCTGCTGCTCGCGGTACCAGCGTACGCCGAAACAAACGAAGTGCGGATCGCCCAGCAAACCAGCATGGCGTTCCTGCAATTCAACGTCATGAAGCACCAGGCGCTGATCGAGAAACACGCCGCCGCCGCCGGCATACCGGACGTCAAAGTGTCCTTCGCCGCCTTCAACGGCCCGGACGCGATGAACGACGCCCTGCTGTCCGGCGCGCTGGATATCGTGTCTGGCGGCCCTCCCGGCCTAATGATCGTCTGGTCCCGCACCAAAGGCACCCCGCAGGAGGTCCGCGGAGTCGGCGGCCTCGCGCAGTTGCCCTTTCTGCTGACGACGCGGAACCCGAACGTGCACCACATCCGCGATTTCGGTCCGAACGACAAAATCGCGATGCCCGCCGTGAAGCTCGCCGCTCAGGCAGTGCTGCTGGAAATGGCGGCGGCGCGGGAATGGGGCGACGCGGAGTACGCCCGGCTGGACCCGCTGACGGTGTCGATGTCGCCATCCGACACCACCGCCGGCCTGTTATCGGGCGGGGCGGCGTTCAACTCCGCCTTCACCATCCCGCCGTTCCAGGACATGCAGCTCCGCGATCCCGCCATCCACGTCGTCCTGGACTCGACCGAACTGCTCGGTCCCTCAACCGCCAGCTACGCCTGGACATCGAAGAAGTTCCACGACGCCAACCCCAAGGTCTATCGCGCGATCGTCGAAGCGATGAAGGAGGCCTCGGTCTTCGTCATGACCCACAAGGCGGAAGCATTGGCCTACTACCTGGAAGACACCCGAGCCAAGGTGGACGCCGGGCTGATGACGCAAATCATGGACGACAAGCGCACGAATTACAGCGTGACGCCGCTGGCGGCGGCCAAATGGGCGGCATTCCTGCACCGCGTCGGACGCAACAAGAATGCCGCGGAGTCCTGGAAGGACCTGTTCTGGCCCGAAATCCACGATCTTCCGGGGAACTGACATGCGCCTCTGCACCATCTTGTTGGGCCTGCTGCTGACCGTCGGGATCGCTCGGGCCGAAACGAACGAGGTACGGATCGCGCAACAGACCAGCGCGGCGTTCCTGCAATTCAACGTCATGAAGCACATGGGCCTGATCGAGAAACACGCCGCCGCTTTGGGCGTGCCGGACGTGAAGGTTAGCTTCGCGGTGTTCAACGGGTCCGACGCGCAGAACCAGGCGCTGCTGTCGGGCGCCGTGGACATCGTGTCCGGCGGGCCGCCCGGTTTGATGGTGCTGTGGGCCAAAACCTTCGGCACCGCGCAGGAGGTACGGGGCGTGTCCAACATCGTCTACCTGCCGTGGAAGCTGAACACGCGGAATCCGAATGTCCGCTCCATCCGCGATTTCACCGACGACGACCGGATCGCGATGCCGGGGGTGAAAATGTCGTCCCAGGCGGTGGTGCTGCAAATGGCGGCCGCGAAGATTTGGGGCGACGCGGAATACGATCGGTTCGACAAGCTGGGCGTCGCCATGTCGCCGGCCGACGCCACGGCGGGGCTGCTGTCGGGTGGAAGCGCGTTCAATTCCGCGTTCACCGTGCCACCGTTCCAAGACATCCAATTGAAGAACCCGGCGATCCATACGGTCCTGGATTCGCGCGACGTGATCGGCAACGCGGCCGGGTCGGTGGCCTGGACATCGAAGAAATTCCACGACGGAAACCCGAAAGTCTACCGAGCGGTGGTGGAGGCACTGAAGGAGGCGACAGCGTTTGTGAATGCTCACCGGCGGGAGGCGGTCGAGTTTTATGCCGCGGATACCGCGGCGAAGGTCAACGTGGACGAGGTCGTGCAGATCATGTCGCAGCCGGGCATCACGTTCGACGTCACGCCGCATGGGCAGTTGCAGTGGGCGACGTTCATGGGACGTGTGGGGAAATGGAAAGTGCAGGCGACGAGCTGGAAGGATTTGTTCTGGCCGGAGATTTGGGATTTGGATGGAAGTTGAAGGCTCCTTTCCCCAATCGGCTCGAACGGAAACCGACATTGACAGCCGACCGCCACGGCCTATGATTCCGCAACAAAGTCGTTATGGAGAAATCGTTATGATCGTGCGACCGGTCGCGCTGCTGCTTGGCCTTCTTGGCGCCATCCTCTGCCTGCCCGGAACCGGCTGGGCTGGGACCTATTCCATCGGCCCGGGCGACGGGTTTGCCACCTTGATCCTCCCGAACGCGTGGCAAGTCACCGCCACCGATCGCGGCCTTCAGGCGCAAACCAGAGACGATGAGGTCTACATCTGGGCCGAGGCCTATACAGAAGCCAGCCTCGATGAGGTCTCCCAGGAGCATCAGAAATATTACGACGACCAGGGCGTGGTGGTCACCGGCAAGCCGCAGACGAAGGATGGCACGGTCAACGGCGTCCCCGCCCGTTTCATGAACCTGCCGGCCACGTGGCATGGCAAGAAGACCATCCTTCAGTACGTGTTCCTGGACCCGGGCCCCAACCGAAAATGGAAGCTGATGCTGTCGGAATGGGCCTCGCCCGAGGGCGACAGAAAATACGATGCCGATACCAACGACATTCTGAACAGCGTGCTGTTCCGGAAGTAGCGCGGGCGGCGGCCCGCCCACCTTGCCGCCCCCCCCGGCCCGTGCTTGGAATCCTCCTCGCGTGGTAACGTGACCATACGCGGCGGAGGGAACGGAGAAACGCGCCTGCCCCGTTAAGAATGAAACGCCCGGAACGGCACGAACAGGAGAACGAACATGGCAAAATTCAAAATCGCGACCCCCGCCGGGGTCAGCTTCAGCGTGGCCGGCGGCGGCTACGACGACGAAATGAAGGACCTGAAGCACCTCGACGCCGAAATCGTCGAAGGCCCGACCGACGAAGACGGATTCATCGCCTTCTGCCAGGACGCCGACGCGATCTATGCCAAGGGCATCCGCTTCAGCAAAAAACTCATCGACGCTTTGCCCGCGCGCGTGCGCGGCATCGTGCTGGGCAGCGTCGGCGTCGATAGCGTGGACGTGAAAGCCGCCACCGAACGCGGCATCCCCGTCACCAACTGCCCCGATACCTTCATCGAGGAAGTCGCCGACCATGCCATGATGCTGCTGCTGGCGACGCATCGCCGCGCCATCGAGCAGGACAAGATGGTGCGCGAGGGCCGCTGGCGCGAAGGCCGTCCGGCGCTGCTGCAAATCCCCCGCATCATGGGCCAGACCCTCGGACTGATCTCCTTCGGGCATGTCGCCCGCGCCGTCGCCAAGCGCGCGAAACCGTTCGGCGTGCGCATCCTGGCGTTCGATCCGTTCATCGAGGAATTGGTGATGGTCGAACACGGCGTGATCCCCTCCACCTTGGAAGAGGTCCTCAGCCAGTCCGACTTCATCTCCATGCACGCCCCCGCCCGCCCCGAGGTCGAAGGCATGTTGGGCGAGGAGCATTTCCGCCAGATGAAGCCCACCGCGATCTTCATCAATACCGGCCGAGGCCCGACGGTGCAGGAAACCGCGCTGATCAAGGCGTTGGACGAGAAGTGGATCGCCTATGCCGGTCTGGACGTGCTGGAGCAGGAACCTCCCGGCAACAACAATCCGCTGCTGTCGATGAACAACGTGATCCTCAGCGCGCACACGGCTTCGGCCTCGTCGCGGTTCGACCCAGCGCGCAAGCGGCACGTCAGCCGCGAATTGGCCCTGCTGCTGGAAGGCAAATGGCCGATGAGCTGCGTCAACCCGGCCGTGCTGCAAAACACCAAGCTGCGCCGCTGGCAGCCGGTGTCGATGGAACGCGGCCCGAACAGCTGATCGCTGTCAGGCAGAAAGTTTCCCCTCCCGTTGCGGGAGGGGAAACGACCCCTCGTTCTTTAATGCTTCATCGGCATCCCGGTATGGTCGCCCATGGCCGCGCCGTGCTTCATCGGCTTGCCCATCGGCATGGCACCGCCATCGGTGGACTTCATCTGCCCGCGGATTTCTCCACCCGGATTGGCTGCGGTGTGAACGTTCGCATACCACTTGCCGGCTTTCAGATCCGCGATCTGCGCGTCCGTCAGCGTCGCCTTGCCGCTGGCCGGGTTGACCGGATCCTTACCAATCGCGACCGCAACCCCGGCATTGGCGCCCGCGGCCGCCGGTCCATGGAAATGCGCGGCGGTGGCCGGCCCGCTCAGCCCCTGGAACGTCAGCGTGTAGCTCAACGTCTTGGTGGCGGTATCCAGCGTCGCCAGAACCTGGCCCGATCCATCCCCGGTCTTCGCCGGGACTTCGGACTTGGCGTCCAGCGAGGCTTCGTAGTGCAACGACGCAGCCGAGGCTGCCCCCATCAGGCCCAGCGATAGTACCGAGGCCAGCAGCGTGTGACGTATCATGGCATATTCCCCTGTGTGGTTGTTTCCGGGTCCGAACCCCGACCCGGCGGGGACGCACGTGGAACCTACGACTTCTTGCCGCCATTCCCAAACATCGACGGCGGCATGGCCGGACCGTCCGAGGCCTTCATCTGGCCGCGGATTTCCCCGCCGGGATTGGCGACCGTATGCACATTCACATACCACTTACCGGCCTTCAATTCGGCGATTTGGGCATCGGTCAGCACGACCTTGCCGACAATTGGGCTAACCGGATCCTTGCCGAGGGGTACGACGACCCCGGCATTGGCACCCACCGCGGCCGGGCCATGGAAATGCGCCATCGTCGCGGGGCCGGTCAAAGCATGGAAGGTGACGGTGTAGCTGAAAGTTTTGGCGACGGTGTCCAGCGTCCCCAGCAAATGGCCCGTGGCGTCGCCGGTCCTCGCCGGCACCTCGCTCCCGCCGCTCAGCGTCGCGTCGTAATGCAGGGATGCACCGGATGCGGCCCCCATCGACCCAGCCATGAAAACACAAGCGATCGAAACGCGGCGCAACATCGTTTTCCTCCGGGTCCACCGTTATCGGGGGCGGACTGCCCCATGGCATGCTTATTGGACGTTCGACCGCGCGCCATATTCCAGGATAAGCACGCTCCGGCGCACGCCGCCAGCGAATAAGGACACACCATGCCCCCGCCCCTCGGTCCCGCCGTCGACACCACCCCGCGCCCTCTGCCCGCGCGCGTGCCGCTCCGTGGCCAGTTCGTGGTGCTGGAGCCGCTGCACGTCCGTCATGCCCCCGAGCTCTGGCGCGCGGCGCAGGGGGCGGACGAGAGCTGGGCCTATTTAGGCTATGGACCGTTCCCGTCGCAGGACGCGATGGCGCGGCACGTGGGTGATCTGTCCGTCAACGTGGATTACGTCACCTGGGCGGTGCGGCCGGTGGCGACGGGGGAAGCATCCGGTTGGCTGTCGCTCCTGGATATTCAGCCGAAACACGCGTCGATCGAACTCGGCGGTATCTGGTTCGGGCCGGCCATGCAGCGAACGAAGGCCGCGACCGAGGCGATGTTTTTGGCGCTCCGCCATGCCGCCGACGATTTGGGCTACCGCCGGCTGGTATGGAAATGCAACGCGCTGAACGCCCCGTCCAAACGCGCGGCGGACCGGCTTGGCTTCACGTTCGAGGGCACGCACCGCATGCACCAGGTCGTCAAAGGCCGTCAGCGGGACACCGACTGGTACAGTATCGTCGGCGACGAATGGCCCCGGTGCCGTGACGCACTGCTGGGCTGGCTCGATCCAGCGAACTTCGGACCGGACGGGACGGCGAAGCGCGGCTTGGCGGAGATCAGGGCGACGGGCTGAGCACCCCAGCAAAAGCCAGAGCCCCTCGCGCGGCGGCGACGGCTGTGGCGAAGTCGGCTTGCAGCAGGTAGCCGCCCGTGGGGGCTTCCCAATCCAGCATTTCTCCGGCCACGAACACACCGGGTCGCGCGCGCAGCATGAACGCGGGATCCACCGCATCGCGGCGCACCCCGCCCGCGGAGGAGATGGCACGCTCAATCGGCCGCGTCGCCGTCAGGTTCAGCGGTAACGCTTTGATCAGCGTTGCGGGGTCTCCGCCGTCGCGGTGCAGCGCTTCCTGGATCAGGCCGATGGCGACGGGCGGCAGAGCGGCTTGTTTGCGCAGGAAGGTTGACAGCGATTGGCCTCGGCGCGGCGCCGCGAGGCGTTCGGCCAGGGCGGTCGGGGTCAGGTCGGGGCGAAGATCGAGCGCGATGGCCGCGTTACCGGTTGCGGCGATGGCGTCTCGCAGTTGGGCAGACAGAGCATAAATGGCCCCACCTTCGATCCCGTGGAGACTTACGACGGCCTCCCCGCGCACGATGCGGTCCTGGAACCGGATCGCGATGCGTTTCAGCGGCGTGCCGGCGAAACGGTCGCGGAAATGGTCCGACCAAGGAACCTCGAAGCCGCAATTGGCGGGGACCAGAGGCGCGACCGCATCGCCCAGCAGTTGCACCCAGCCGCCGTCCGATCCCAGCCGCGGCCACGACGCGCCGCCGAGCGCCAGGACCGTGACGTCGGGGCGGTCTTCCACGCCGGTATCGAACGTCAGCGCCCCAGCGTCCCAACCAGTCCAGCGATGACGCAGCCGGAACGTTACCCCCAGCGCGGCCAACCGGCCCAACCACGCGCGCAGCAACGGCGACGCTTTCATCGCCTTGGGAAATACCCGCCCGCTGCTGCCGGTGAAAACCGATTGCCCCAGTCCTTCGGCCCACTCCATCAACGCAGCCGGAGGAAACGCTCGGACCGCCGGTTCCAGCCAATCCCGCGCCCCGCCATAGCGGCCAAGGAACGAATCGAGCGGTTCGGAATGCGTCAGGTTCAGGCCGCCGCGCCCCGCCATCAGGAACTTGCGCCCGACCGAGGGCATGCGGTCGTAAACAGTGACGGCGACGCCGGCGTTCGCCAGAATTTCCGCCGCCATCAGCCCCGCCGGCCCGCCGCCGATGACGGCCGCTGTGGTCACGCCGCCCAGATGTGCGGCAGCTTGGTTGCCAACCAGCGAGCCAACGCGGCATTCACCGCAACCGGCTGCTCCTGCGCCATCCAGTGGCCGGATTGCACGACGTGTTCGGTCAAATCGGCGCAGTCGGCGCGCATCGGCTCCGCGAGACGCGAGTGCATCGTGTCGCACGTCGTATCGAAGGCGCCGTGCAGGAAAAGCACCGGCATGGTCAGCCGGCCGCCATGCACCGCTTGAGCGGACCACGCGGCGTTGGCCTCATGGTTCATGTACCAGGAGTTGGGGCCGAAGAACCCGTTGCGGGTCAGGGATTCCGTGTAGGTGGCGCAATCGGCCTCGGTGAGGACGTCGGTGTCCATGGGCACGTCGGGCGCCTTGTCCGCGCCACCGAACCATCCCCCCTCGACGCGGACCATGGCGGTGCGGGATGGCTTGCCGATCGCCTTTTCGCTGCCTTTGCGGAACAGGGCTTTGACGGTGGCTTGCACATCGGCCTCGAACACCGCCTGCGCCCGAGCGAAGTTTTCGCGGTAGAACAGCTGGTATTCCCATTGGCCGGCGGGGAACCGGTCCACCGGATACAGGTCTCGGTCGATCAGCGACAGAATGCCGCCGGGGCCGAAGCCCTTCGCGAAATACGGCACACACAGGTTCGCGACGGCGTGGCACCGGTCCGGATAGTGGCTCGCGATCCCCCACACCACCGGCGCGCCCCAATCGTGCCCGATCCACACCGCTTTCTCGGCGCCAAGCGCGTCCAGCAGTCCCAGCATGTCGCAGGCACTGTGTTGCAGGGCGTAGGCGTCGTGCGTGTCGTAGGCCGACGACCGTCCATACCCCCGCATATCCGGCGCGATGCAGCGGAACCCCAGCGCCGCGAACACCGGGAGTTGGTGCCGCCAGGACCACGACAGCTCCGGCCAGCCGTGCACGAACATCAGCAGCGGCGCCTGTTCGGCTCCGCACGCCAGATATCCGGTCGTGTGACGGTCGGTCCTCAAGACGTGTTCTTCGATCGCGAATGGCATTGGACGGCACTCCCCGCTACAAGCCCCGCCATAGACCGAACGAGGACGTACGAAAATGGATAACTGGAACCCCCAGCCGCTCGACCCCGCCACGCTCGAGCTGCATCGCCGCGGCAAAGGCACGCCGCTGGTGCTGATCCACTGCCTGGGACAATCCTGGCGCTTCTGGGACGTGTTGGAACCGCTGACGGATTCCTTCGAACTCATCGCCTACAACCTGCCGGGCCATGGCGACACACCCCTGCCCGGCCACCAATACGGCGTGCCCGAACTGACCGAACAGCTGAAAGCCGCAGCCGAACGGGCTGGCCTGACGAAGTTCCATCTGATGGGAATCTCCCTGGGCGGCAGCATCGCCCAGCATTTCGCCGGCACCTATCCCGCGATGGTGGACAAGCTGATACTGGCCGACTGCACCCCGCGCTACATCGAGGAAGCCCGAGCAAACTGGCCGTTACGGGCGAAGGCGGCGCGGGAGAATGGGGTGGCGAGCCTGATCCCCATGCTGATGAAAATCTTCTTCACCCAGGAATCGCTCGACGCCGACACAACCGACGTCCAGCACGTCCGCCGCGTCTTCGAAGAGTGCTCGGGGGAGGCCTACGGCTTGGCGTGCGAAGCCCTGGCGACGGTGGATGCGCGGGAGGAAGCGAAGCGGATCGCGGCACCGACGCTGATTCTGCTGGGCTCGAACGAAGGGCCGGCGTTCAAGGACGCGGCGGTTTGGATGAATGAAGCGATTGCCGGGAGCATGGTGGTGGAGGTGCCGGGGGCTGGGCATGCCTCGGTGCGGGAACGGCCGGCGTTCGCGGTCGATCAGCTGCGCAGGTTCCTGGGATAACCGCCGGGAATAAAGCGCCCCACCGACCGTCTGACCGTCACGAAAAGGGATACCGCCCTGGATCAGGCCAACTCGAACGATGACACGCCAACACCCGACAACGATGCACCGGGACCCCAGGGGCAACCCTCGGGGTTCACGGCGGAGGCGGTGCGTCCCACCGCGCCGCAAGTGAAGCGGATCGAGGATTGCATCCCCGCGCTGCGCCGCTACGCCCTGGCGCTCGTGCGGGACCGCGACCGCGCGGACGATCTGGTGCACGATTGCCTGGTGCTGGCGATCGGCAAGCAGCACACGCGGCGGGAAGATACCGACCTTCGCGCCTGGATGTTTACGATCCTGCACAACGTCTTCGTCAGCCAGCGCCGCCGCCAGAATATCCGCCCCGACGCCGCCTATCTGGACGACACCGCCGCCCACGCCGTCGGCCACCGAGCGAACCAGGAAGACAGACTTTTGTGGCGCGACATGTTGCGCGCTTTGGAACAATTGCCCGAGGAGCAACGTATCGTCGTGTTGTTGGTTTCCGTCGAAGACCTTTCTTATGCCGAAACAGCCGCGGTGGTGGGCGTGCCCATCGGCACCGTGATGTCCCGCCTGGCGCGCGGGCGCGAGAAGCTGCGCCAACTCACTGGTTCCGAAGCCCGTCCTGCCCTGCGGAGGGTTAAATGAGCGACCTGGGACGACCGATTTCCGACGACGATCTGCACGCCTACGTCGACCGGCTGCTGGACGCCGAACGCATCCCCGTGATCGAGCGGCACCTGCGCGACCACCCTGCTGCCGCCGAGAAAGTCGCGGCCTATACGATGCAGCGCTCCCTCCTGCGTGCCGCGCTGGAGGATATCGCCGACGAGCCGGTACCTCGACGGCTCGACCCCTATGTAATTCAGCACGATTTGCGGTCCCGACGCCTGTGGTGGCGCGCGGCCGCGGCGGTGCTGCTGGCGTTCGGCATCGGCGCCGGCGGCGGCTGGTCGCTGCATGAGCGGATGACTCCGCCGTCCACGATTACCCTTCTGGCCGAGGAAGCCTTCGCCAACCACGCCGTCTTCACCGCCGACCGCCGCCGCCCCACGGAGCTCGGCGCGGAACAGCGGGAGGATCTGGCGCGTTGGGTGTCCAACCGGATGAACCACCCGGTGACGCCGCCCGATCTGTCGGTCGCCGGGTACAAATATATCGGCGGACGGCTGGCCGCGACGCCGCGCGGGCCGGCCGGGATGTTCATGTATCAGAATGAAGCCGGCGTGCGGCTGACCATTTTCACCCGCCCGGTGGACGATCCCACGAGCCAGCCGCTGTCGGTGCTGGCGGCGGGGAGTCTGGAGGGGTGCGCCTGGACGGATAAGGGGATGGGCTACACGGTCGTGGCGCCTCTGCCGGCGGCGGATGTGGAGCGGTTGGCGGCTGGGGTGCGGTTGGGCTTGGCTGGGTAGGGGTTGTGCGGCAGCAAAAAGCCTGCATCGATACTGCAACATCGGACGGCGGCGTTACAAACTCATCGTCCCCGGACTTGTTCGGGGTCCCCGTAGCGGCACAATACTGCTTTTTAGTGAACCGGGCGCCTAATATGGCGAACCACCATTGATTCATATTCGGCTGCGCTCTCGTCATGCCGACGCAGGTCGGCAACCACGACTTGGACGCGGCGGAAGGCGGTTTTTTCATCGGCAGTTCTCATTTTGCCATTTTGTTCCGCATACCCGTCATGGTCGGGCTTGACCCGACCAACTCAGGCCAATGGGGTACCGCCAAAAAAACCTCGCAATTTCAACGCGCCTCAAATCGCCAGAGTCGGTCGGGTCAAACCCCGACCATGACGATGAAAAGGTGACGACCGCCATAATGACAACTGCCGTTTTTTCATTGACCCAATGGCCGGTCATCTGCTCGACCGGGTAAGCACCCCGGCTGCCCATCCACAGGTTTTCGCCTTCGCCGTTGTTCGGTGCGCCATACGAGCCCCAATGCTGCAAGACGCTCATTTGGGCCAAATGCCTCGCCCATGTCTCGGCGTCCGCCGCCAGTCGGTTATCCCATTTCAGCGGTGGGACGCCGACTTCGGCGCGGGTGACGTTGTGAACCGCCTCCGCCGGACTCGTGGCGGTCGCTACGGCGGGTCCCTTACCCACAGCTTTTTCACCACTGCCTGGGACACAACCTGTTCAGCCCCACCGCGCGGCCGCGCAGGAGGTGTCACTAACAGCCAACGGGGCATACAATTACACGGGTGGCGCGATCGCGCACGACCATACGTTCTCCTTAAAGTTCGGAACGGGTCCGATCCATGCCCTAAGCCAGCACCCCCAACGCCCGCAGCTTGCCGATCGCCTCCTTGGAATACCCGGCCTCCGCCAAAACCGCGTCGCTGTGCTGCCCGATCGAGGGTGCACGGCGCGGCGCCACCTTCTCCGACCCGTCGATATGGAACGGCGCGGAGACCGTCATCCCCTCCCCGTCCGCGAAGGACACGAACGCGCCGGAGTGGACCATTTGCGGGTCGTCCAGAACCTCGTTCACCTTGCCCACGATGCCAAAGGTCACGCCCACGCCATCCAGGATCGTGCGCCATTCCGCCAACGGCCGGGTCGAGAACACGCCATCCAGCACGTCAACCAACGCCCGAGCATTTTGTTTGCGGGCAGCGTCGGTGGCGAAGCGGGGGTCTTGGGCGAGTTCCGGGCGGCCGATCGCGTCCAGGAAGCCGGCGAGCTGCCGCTGCTCATTGTAAAGCGCCATGATGAACCAACGATTGTCGCTGGTGCGGTAGTGATTGGCCAGCGCGTTCGGCACCTCCAGCCGGGTCGGACGGTGCGGCACGTTGTCGCCGAACAGGCGGGTTTGCACGGCGCAGCCGTTGGCCCAGAGGCCGTTCTGCAACAGCGACGATTTCACCACCCCGCCCTGCCCCGTCTTTTCCCGCCGGTACAGCGCCGTGACGATGGCCGCATACAACCCGGTGGCGCTGGGGTGATCGCCCATGCCCGGCATGGAACGTGCCGGCTCCAAATCGTCGTAGGCGCGGACCATGTCCATCAGGCCGGTGCGCGCCCAGTAAGCCGTGGAGTCGAAGCCGGTTTTCGCCGCTTCCTCCCCTTCTTCGCCATAAGCGGTAAAGGACGCGTAAATCAGCCGGGGGTTCAGCGGCAGCAGATGCGCCGGCGACAGTCCGAGGCGATCGCGCACCGGCAGCGGGAAGTTGGTCACGAACACATCCGCGCCCGACACCAATTTGTGCAGCGCCGCTCGGCCTTCATCGTGCTTCAAATCGATGGCGAGGCTGCGTTTGTTGCGCGACGTCAACTGCCAATAATAATCGGTCGGCGCCTTGGGGTTGGGGCCGCGGCCGCGCCAGGGATCGCCCACGCCAGGAGGCTCGATCTTGATCACGTCGGCGCCGAAATCGGACAGAATGGTCGCGGCGGCGGGGCCGGCGATCCAGCTGGCGCAGTCGATGACCTTCAGGCCGGCGAACAGATTTTCAGACATTGGCTTTCTCCCCACGACGCCACCGGGTGGCCGCGCTGTTTCGCCATTCGTTGTCACGCGGCCGGGGGGAGGTCAAGGCGCGGCTGGGCTAAGCGCTCCGCCCGTGCAATGGTGGCCGCACGCCCCGCTGCGAGGAAGGACCCATGCGATGTCGGCTTTAACGTTTCCCGCGGTCACCGCCGCCACAGCCGGCGCGCTCGGCATTTGGCACGTGATGCTGATGATCCATGTCGGGCTCGGCCGGGTTCGGTACAAAACCGGCCTGGGCGACGGCGGTCATGAAGCGCTGTCCCGCCGCATCCGCATGCACGGTAATCTAACCGAAAACGTGTCGCTGTTCCTGATCCTGATGGCGATCGTGGAATTCTCCGGCGCTTGGCCGAAGCTGGTGTTCGTGCTCGGACCGCTGGTCGTGGCGCTGCGGGTTTGCCACGCCTTCGGATTGAGCATGCGCTTCGGCCCCGGACCGAACATGTTCCGCGCCATCGGGGCCGGCGGCACGGCGCTCGCGATGATCGTCCTGTCGGCGGCGGCGTTGATGGTGGCGCTGCCGCATCTGCCACATGCGCACTAACGTGCCCGCCACCCTGCCCGCCGGCTACCGTATCGGCCGGATGACTCGCGACGAAGCCGGCCTTCTCGATACCTGGGCCGCCGAGGAAGGCTGGAACCCCGGCCTGTCCGACATCGCCACCGCCTGGGCATGCGACCCCGATGCCTTCATCGCTCTCCGCCACGGGAACGAATGCGTGGGCGGCGGCGCGATCGTTGCGTATGGCCAGGACGCCGGCTTCATGGGCCTATTCATTATGCGGGCCGATGTGCGCCGTCAGGGCCTCGGCCGCGTGCTTTGGCACGAACGGTTGCGCCGCCTGCGCGCGCGGCTGAAGCCCGGCGCCCCGATCGGCATGGATGGCGTGTTCGAGATGACGCCGTTCTATGAAGCAGGTGGCTTTACCTACCTCTATCGCGACTTGCGCTTTCAAGGCGACGCGGCGGGAACCCTGGACCCGGACGCGGTTCCGCTGGATCGCGTTCCCTCGGCCATGGTGGATGAGTACGATGCCGCGGTGTCCGGCATCCGGCGACCCGCGTTCATGCGCGCCTGGACGACCCAGCCCAACGGGCAGGGTTATGCCATTCTCCGCGGCGACGCACTGACCGGCTACGGTTTCCGACGCCCCTGCCGGTCGGGCCACAAGATTGGCCCGCTGTATGCCGACGATGCCGCGACCGCCGAGCGCCTGCTTGGCAGCCTGTTATCTGGGATTCCCGGAGAGCCCGTATCGCTCGATGTGCCGGAACCCAACGCCGCGGCCTTGGGCATCATGAAGGACCTCAGCTGGCAGCAATCGTTCGGATGCGCTCGAATGGTCAACGGCACCGCGGCCGAAATGAAGGTGGCGTTTGTCTACGGCGTGACCTCGTTCGAGTTCGGCTGACGGCCTACAGTTTTATGACCCGGTTGGCGCCATCGCCAACATCTGCGGGGGCGTGGCGACGGTCGCCTACATCGCGTTGTCCCGCCTTAAACGGGCGCAGATTTTCCCCGGTTTGCCCGAGGAACTGCACGAGGCGATCGTCGGCATCGTCGGACTGCTCGCCAATATCGTTACGATGACGGTTATCAGTTTGGCGACCGCGGCACTGGCGCGTTCGGATGCAGCAAACCTTCGTTCCGCAAATCCGACCACAAGGCGGAGGGGATGACCCGTGTAAACAACGGCAAATTCTCGTTGAATTCCGCCGCCGTGCGCGGGCCGGGTATTACCGCGCACACCGCCGGGTGAGCAAGCGGAAACTGCAAAGCCGCCGCCGGCAGCGGCACGCCATGCGCCTCGCACACCGCCTGGATCTTCTTCACGCGCGCCACCACCTCGGCCGGCGCGGCGGCGTAGTTCCAGGTATCGCGCCCCGCCAGAATGCCGGAATTCAACGGCCCGCCGACAATGATCGACGTGCCGCGCGCCACGCACATCGGCAGCAGATCGTCCAACGGCCCTTGCTCCAGCAGCGTGTAACGGCCGGCCAGAAGGAACGCGTCCCAGTCGCCGAAGCCCAGGGCGTCGATGAGAACCTCTTTCTCGTTCACCCCTATGCCGATGGCGCTGACGACACCGGTCCGGCGGAGTTCCTCCAGCGCCTTGTACCCGCTCTCGGCCAGCGTTTTCAGGTAAACCGCGTTCAGTTCGACCCCGTGCTGGTAGGCACCGATGTCGTGCACCAACGCGATGTCGATCTTCGCCAGACCCAGGCGCTGATAGCTGTCCTCGATGGAGCGCATGATACCATCGTAGGAGTAATCGTAGATCACGTCGAAGGGCATGGGCTCGATCCGGCCTTCTTTCGTCGGCCGCAGCAGCCGTCCGACCTTGGTGCCCAGCACCCATTCGTCACGCGGTTTATCCCGCAACGCATCGCCGACCCGGTGTTCGGCCGCGCCGATGCCGTAGAACGGCGCGGTATCCACATAGCGCACGCCGGCATCCCAGGCGGCGGAGACAATGTCCTCCCCCTGCTGGCGCGTCACCTTCACCCGCGTGCCCCCCATGGTGGCGGTGCCGAGGCCGAGCGTGGTGACGTGCAAGGCGGTGCGGCCGACTTGGCGCTTTTCCCATGTGGGCATGGTTCTTATCCCTCTGTGCGTTGGACAGGTTCTACATCGGGCATCGGAGGGCGGGAAGAACGATACCGCGAAGCGCGGGAAACCGCGCGGCGCATCGTGCGCGACCCGTCGCCGATCGAATCCGCCCGCCAGTTCCTGCAACGCTTCATGGCGCCGGATCCGCACCAACTCCGGTACACACGCATGTGGGAAGGCCTGCCGGCTCAAACACCGGAACAAATCGGCGCCGCGCCCGACCCGGCCGAGCGGGCGCGGCGCGTGCAGGCGTTGCGGCAGACGCCTTAACCCAAAGCTGCCCGCACCGCCGCCAAAGCCTCATCCGCCTTGGCACCATCCGGCCCGCCGGCCTGCGCCATATCCGGTCGCCCGCCGCCGCCCTTGCCGCCGACCGCCGCCGCCGCCGCCCGCACCAGCTCGACCGCGTTGAACCGCCCCGCCAGATCGGCGGACACGCCGACGACGATGCTGGCTTTGCCCTCGGCCGTGGACACCAGCGCCACGACGCCGGATTCCATCTGCTTGCCGATGGCCTCGGCCAGGCCTTTCAGGTCGCGCGCCGGCACTTCGCCCATGTTGCGGCCGGAGAATTTCACCCCGCCAATGTCCTCCACCGCCGCCGCCGATCCGCCGGTCGCGAGCTTCTTCTGCAGCTCCGCGACCTGACGTTCCAGCTTGCGCCGGTCTTCCAGCAACGCCGCCACGCGATCCGCCAGTTCCGCCGGGGACGCCCGCAGCGCCACCGCGACCTCATTCAGGCGGCCTTCCCGCTCCATGACCATCGTCTCGGCCGAGGCACCCGTCACGGCCTCGATCCGCCGCACCCCCGCCGCGACAGCGCTCTCCGCGACAATGCGGAAATAGCCGATATCGCCGGTGCGCCGGACATGCGTGCCGCCGCAAAGTTCCACCGACCAGTTGGCCTTGCCGTCGTCCGGCGCGCCCATGCCGACAACGCGGACTTCATCGCCGTATTTCTCCCCGAACAGCGCCATCGCGCCCAGGGCGACGGCGGCTTCGGGGGTCATCAGGCGGGTTGTGACCTCGGTATTCTCGCGGATGCGGGCGTTCACCTGGGTTTCGACCCAGCTCAGTTCCTCGGCCGTGATCGGACGCGGCTGGCTGACGTCGAAGCGCAGGCGATCGGGGGCGTTCAAGCTACCTTTCTGCTGCACATGGGTGCCGAGCTTCCGCCGCAGCGCCTCATGCAGCAAATGCGTCGCCGAATGATGCGCTCGGATTGCCGACCGCCGCCCGTGATCGACCGAGGCCACCACGGCGGCGCCAACGGTCGCGACACCGGCCTCGACCCGCCCGAGATGCACGAACAGATCGCCCAACTTCTTCTGCGTGTCGGTGATCACGATCCGCAGCCCATCGGCACCCGTGATCACGCCGGTATCGCCGACCTGACCGCCGCTTTCGCCGTAGAACGGGGTTTGGTTCAGCACGACCGCGACCTCGGTCCCGACGCCCGCGGATGGCACCGAAGCCCCCCCCGCGACGATGGCCCCAATGACGGCCTCAGCGCTTTCTGTCGAATACCCAAGGAAATCCGACGCGCCGGTTTCCTCCTTGATTTCGAACCACACGCGTTCGGTCGCGGCCTCCCCGGATCCGGCCCAGGCGGCGCGGGCGCGACGGCGCTGTTCGGCCATGGCGGCCTCGAAGCCGTCCAGATCGACCGTGCGACCCTGTTCGCGCAGCGCGTCCTGCGTCAGGTCCAGCGGGAAGCCGAACGTATCGTAAAGCCGGAACGCCACCGCGCCCGGCAGCGCTTCCTTGTCGCCCAGCCGTCCGGTTTCCTCGGCCAACAGGTGCAGACCGCGATCCAGGAGCTGTTTGAAGCGGGTTTCCTCCAGCTTCAGCGTGTCGACGATAAGATCTTCGGCGCGCCCGAGTTCCGGATACGCCGCGCCCATCTGCCGCACCAGCGCTGGCACGAGGCGGTGCATCACCGGCTCCCGCGCACCCATCATCGCCGCATGCCGCATCGCGCGCCGCATGATCCGGCGCAGCACGTAGCCGCGCCCTTCGTTCGACGGCAGCACCCCGTCGGCCATCAGGAAGGCTGAACTACGCAGGTGGTCGGCGACCACGCGGTGGCTCGTGCGATGTGTCCCGTCCGGGTCCTGCCCGGTGGCTTCCGCGCTCGCGAGGATCAAAGCCCGCAGCGTGTCGGTGTCGTAGTTGTCGTGCTTGCCTTGCAGGATCGCGGCGAACCGCTCCAGCCCCATGCCGGTGTCGATCGACGGGCGCGGCAGCGGGTTGCGGGTGCCGGGCGGGCCTTCCTCGTACTGCATGAACACGAGGTTCCAGATTTCGATGAACCGGTCCCCGTCCTCATCCGGGCTTCCGGGCGGGCCGCCGGGAATGTGGTCGCCGTGGTCGTAGAAGATTTCCGAACACGGGCCGCACGGGCCGGTATCGCCCATGCGCCAGAAATTGTCGGACGTCGGGATGCGGATGATCCGGCTGTCCGCCAGGCCGGCGACCTTCTTCCAGATGACCGGCGCTTCCTCATCCTCGGAATACACCGTCACCAACAGGCGGGACTTGTCGAGGCCGAAATCCTTGGTCAGCAGCTCCCACGCGAAGGGGATCGCCTGTTCCTTGAAATAATCCCCGAAACTGAAATTTCCCAGCATTTCGAAGAACGTATGGTGGCGCGCGGTGTAGCCGACATTGTCCAGATCGTTGTGCTTGCCCCCGGCGCGCACGCATTTCTGCGCCGTCGTCGCGCGGGTGTAGCCGCGCTTCTCCTGCCCGGTGAACACATTCTTGAACTGGACCATGCCTGAGTTCGCGAACATCAACGTCGGATCGTTGCGCGGCACCAGGGGAGAGCTTTCCACCGGCTGGTGCCCGTTGCGAGCGAAATAGTCGAGGAAGGTAGCGCGGATATCGTTGCTGCTGGCCATGATCGGAGGTTCTGGGTCCTGAGATTGTGCGCGAAGGACAAGGGATTAGCGCAGGGCGGAGGCGGAGTCACGGGTTGGGTTTTCGAGGCGGCAGGACGACCGCGCGGGGCGGTGGCGGGTGTTCGCACCCACGGCGTCGCTTTGATGGCAGATCGCTCGCGGATGCGTTGCAACCCAGGGGTCTTCGCGAGACGACGCAGCTTCGCCGCCGACATGCTGTGCTGCCATAAGGTGACAAGCTTCAGGTAAGGAGGATCGGAATGGTCAGGGGCCCGCCACGAACATCTGTTTCGTCGCGAACGATATCCAAACCTTCCGCCCCGCCAGCCAATCGGCCCCGAGCAGCATGTCCACGATCGGGCTGAGTTGCACCGGTGCCACCCAGAAAATCGGCGGCTCCAGCGTGCCCGCTCCGACACGCAGTTCCCGGAACCGATGCCGGTGCATCGGCACCGTCCGCGGCCCGAGGCCGCTGACTTCCTGCCAGGGATCGCCGGCAATCGCGGCCTCGGTCAACCCGAGCCGCGCCATGCCGGGCGCGGCGATCAGGGAGGAGCCGGCGCCGGTATCGAGCAGCGCCCGCAACCTGACGCCGTCCAGCGTAACCGGCACGACCAGGGCGCTTTCCATCGGATTGTCCACCGCGATCGCGCTGTAAGGTTCCGACCACGGCAGGAAGCGCTCCGCGCAGCCGGTCACGGCGAACAGCGTCAACGACCGCGCCGGGAGGTCCAGCGCCAGATCGAACACCGACAAAAAATCGCGCCCGAGCAGACCGTCGATGATACGTTCTCCCGCTCGCGTACGGGGGAGCGTGCCAACGGTGAGGCTGGTGTCGTGGGTCAGGGTACGGCGCTCCAGCTTCACGCCGCCTAATGTCAACGTGCGCGGGTTGGCGTTCGGCAGTTTCTCCACCCCGCCGACGCCGCGCATGGCGGTGCCGACCCATTCGTCGCGGGCGATCGCCAGCCGCTTCGTCGCTTCCCTGGTCACCATCGACCGCGCTGCCCCGGTGTCGAGAATGAAGGTGGCGTTGGCACCATTCACCGCGACCGTCACCAGGATGGCGCCATTCACGAACCCCACCGGCACCGTCGCCCGAGGCGTCACCAAGCACGCGGCCTGCGCCCAGGCCGGAACCAGCAGGAGCAACAACGCCAAAATCCGCATAAGGTGCCCTTCTGTATCGCGCCGCCGGGATCGGCTATCAGGATCGCAACACAGGTTACACCGACAGGAGGCCCCGTGCCGGACGAAATTTTCGCGGGTTTGCGCAGTGAGGCAGACAGCGTCGCATTGGATTGGGCCGCCGTGGGCGCGTACCTCGCGGGCCAGGGCCTGCGCTTGGATTCGGACCCGGCGCCGCGCCAGTTCGCCGGCGGGCTGGCGAACCTGAACTATCTCATACATCTCGACGGCAAACCCGCCGTCCTGCGCCGCCCGCCGATGGGGGAACTGCCCGCCGGAGCCTACGACATGGCGCGCGAGTTCCGCATTCTATCGCGCCTGCCGGACGCGCTGCCGTTCATCGCGCGCGGGCTGCATCTGTGCGACGATCCAGCCATTATCGGCCAGCGCTTCCAGATCATCGAATACCGCCCGGGTCTGGTGATCCGCGAGCACATGCCGCCCGAACTGGCCGGCCGGCCGGAGATCGGGGTTCGGCTGTCGAACATGCTGCTGGAAACCATCGCCGCCATCCACGCCGTGGACACCAAGGCGGTGGGGCTGGACGACCTCGGCCGCCCCGCCGGGTTCCTGGCGCGCGGCGTGTCCGGCTGGCGCTCGCGGGGGTTGGCGGCAAAGGAAGATGGCACCGACGCGCTGCACCGCGATGTCGGCGCCTGGCTGGAGAAGCACTTGGTGCCCGACGGCGCCCCCGGCCTGCTGCACAACGATTTCAAGCTCAACAACATCATCGTCGATCCCGTTACCTTCGCCCCGCGTGCGGTCGTGGACTGGGATCAGGGCACCCGCGGCGACCCGCTGTTCGATTTCGCGACGCTGCTGAGCTACTGGGTCCACGAAGACGATCCCTGGGCGATGCACGACATGGAACAAATGCCGGCGGTCGAGGCCTGCCTGATCCCGCGCGCGGAAGCCGTCGCCACCTACGCCCGCCTGTCCGGCCGGGACATGTCGGACTTCCTGTTCCACCGCGTGCTGGCGCTGTACAAACTGTCGGTCATCTTCCTGCAACTCGGTTTGCGCTATCGCAATGGCGTGACCGCCGAACCCCGCTACGCGCCGTTGACCGGTATCGGCACCGGCATTCTGGAATTCACCCACGACATCGCCCAAGGACGCGCCTTCTAATGGATTTTTCCCTCTCCCCCGAACTCACCGAACTGCAGGCCCGCACCCGCAAGTTCATCCGCGAGAAAATCGTCCCCCTCGAAGGCGATAATCGCCAAACCCATCACGGCCCCACCGAAGAATTCCGCCGCGAGCTGGTGGCGCTCGCCGCCGCCGAGGGGCTGGTCGCGCCGCATGTCGGGGTTGAATACGGCGGTATGGGTCTGAACCACGTCGCCAAGGCGATCGTGTTCGAGGAAGCCGGGTATTCGCTGCTTGGCCCGGTCGCGATGCACATCTTCGCGCCGGACGAGGGCAATATGCACCTGTTGGAACAGGTCGCCTCGCACGAACAAAAGGAACGCTGGCTGCGGCCCTTGGCCTCCGGCGCCACGCGGTCGTGCTTCTGCATGACCGAACCCGCCCCCGGCGCCGGCTCCGACCCGGCCGCGATGAACACCACCGCGGTCAAGGACGGCAACCACTACGTCATCAACGGCACCAAATGGTTCATTACCGGAGCCTACGGCGCCGCCTTCGCCATCGTCATGGCCAAGGATGAGGACGGGCACGCCACCATGTTCCTCGCCGACATGGACACGCCCGGCATCGAGATCGTGCGCGCGATGGATTCGCTGGACAGTGCCTTCGCCGGCGGCCACGCCGTGGTGAAGTTCAACAATGTGCGCATCCCCGCGTCCGATATTCTGGGCGAACCCGGCAAAGGCTTCCGCTACGCCCAAGTGCGTCTGGCACCGGCTCGGCTAACCCACTGCATGCGGTGGTTGGGCGCCGCCATTCGCGCCCACGAGATCGCGACCGGCTACGCGCTGCGGCGCGAAGTATTCGGCCACAAGCTGATCGAGCATGAGGGCGTCGGCTTCCAGCTCGCCGACAACGAAATGGACATCCGCATGAGCCGGCTGTCCATCTGGCACACGGCATCCTTGCTGGATAACGGCGGCCGCGGTTCGGTGGAATCGTCGATGGCGAAGGTGTTCTGCTCCGAGGCCATCTGGCGCGTCGTCGATCGTTGCGTGCAGGTCCTCGGCGGCCAGGGCGTCACCGGGGAGACCTTGGTCGCACGCATCTTCAGCGAAGTCCGCGGCTTCCGCATCTACGACGGCCCGTCGGAAGTGCACCGCTGGAGCATCGCCCAACGCATCGCCCGCAACGGGGCGAACTGGTAGCCATTCGAAGCATCGTCATGGTCGGGTTTAACCCGACCATGACGGTAAAAAAGACAGGCAGGACCGCACATGCCCTCCAACGACTTCGACCTGACCGGAAAAATCTGCATCGTCACCGGCGGCGGCCGGGGCATCGGCCGCGGCATGGCCGAGGGCCTCGCCCGCAACGGCGCCACCGTCGTGCTGACCGGCCGCACTCTGGCCCCGCTGGAGGAAGCCGCCGCCGCCATCGGCAACGGCGCCTGGGCACACACGGCCGACGTGTCGAAAGAGGCCGACGTCATCGCCCTGCGCGACGCGGTCATCGCCAAACACGGCCGCATCGACGTGCTGGTCAACAATGCCGGCGTCGATCCGATCTTCAAGCAGATCGACCGTACCTCGTTGGAGGAATGGCAGAACATCATCGACATCAACCTGACCGGGTTGTTCCTCTGCTGCAAATACCTGGGCGGCGCGATGGTTCGCGGCGGGTCGGTGATCAATATTTCGTCCCTCGCCGGGCATGTCGGGCTGGTGCGGTCGGTGCCGTACTGCGCCTCCAAGGGCGGGGCGGAGCTGCTGACCAAGGCACTCGCCATCGATTGGGCCGAACGGGGGGTGCGAGTGAATACAGTGGCGCCGGGATGGGTGGATACGGACCTGACCCACAAGCTGTTGGAGCATGAGGTGCACGGCCAGCGCATGCTGTCCGGCACGCCGATGGGCCGCTTCGGCACGCCGCGGGATATGGCGGGCGGGGTGGTGTTCCTGGCTTCGGATGCATCCGCCTTCATGACGGGGCAGAGTCTGGTCATCGATGGGGGTTGGACGGCGGCGTAGAACAGGCCACTGCAAGCGGCACGAGAACCCGGAATCGCCATGGCGGGGCCAGCCGTTAACCGGCCCCGTGAGGTTCGTTGCATCGATCGAAAATCGCCCTCAGGGCGGCCCGGTGCCCAACCGGAGGGCCGGAGGCCAGAATTCGGCCTCCACCGTTTCGTCGACACCAAGCGGCGCATACGTCCAGGACGCATGCCGGCGATTGACGATGACCCGAGCCAGCCGGATCGCGCTGCTCGGGTAAATCAGTACCGCGTCGTAAACCTCCCACCAGAGTGGATGGTTCGCCGCGATGCCGAAATCCCGGCAGATATCCACGATCACATCCCCCACCGGCCGGTTGCGGATCATCCGGACCAGCGCCTCCACGCTTGGCAGCGGGTCGGGCGGAGGATCGTCCGCGTCCGGATCCCGCTTCGCACGCGGCGCGGCTTGGGCGCTCGGTCGGGCGGCGGTGGCGGTGCCACGCGCGATCGGCGGCTTGGCCTGCCAGCGCGACAACCGAGCCTCCAGCGCCATCGCCAGCCGCAGCGCATAGGCGACGCGGTTGACGATCTCCGCCACCGTGGCGACGCCGAAATGCCGGATCAAACGAACGGGGTTTTCGGTGGGATCGCGGTGCAGCAGGGCCTCGGCCAGATGCTGCCCGAAGGCGATCAGTGCCCGCACGACGCCGAGCAACCGCGATGTGCGTGCGGCCGCGTCGTCCTGTAGCGCCCGGTCCCAGGACGGATCGACCGGATCGGCATGGGGGACTGGGGGCGCGGTGGACATGAACATATGATGAACTAGTTTTATTTTTCGCGTCAAGTAAAAACTGTCCGGTGCCAAGCGAACGAAACATTGACCCAGGGGCGGGCGCTCTCCATGGGCCTCGCATATGGCGGATTTCCGACACGTTCCGTCATGGTCGGGCTTGACCCGACCATCTCGCGCCAATGGGGCACCATCCGAAAAACCC
>CAITUP010000065.1 GCA_903895595.1 uncultured Acetobacteraceae bacterium
CCCCGCTCCCCTATGCGATCCGATCACAAAGGGGACATTTCTAATGTGGAGAAAGGGGACATTTCTAATGTGGGTTAACAGGTTTGGGGGGCGACGGCAGTCGAACCGATTTTTTTCGCGCCCGTGAACCTTTAATTAACCAGGCTGACCCCAGAATGTCCGAACCGGCCGGGGATGGTCCCCGACCGGTTCAACGTCAGGAGTAAGCGCATGCCTTACAAACAACGCTTTATCCTGGTGATCGGGACCATCGAGGTCAAGATCGTTATCGGGCGTCGCTAGGGGAGGAGTTGGCCGAATTCGTTCGGCCAACACGCTCCTGACAGCCCGTCAGATAACCCCCTTCTCCCGCAGCGCCGCCAACGCGGCCGCGTCGAGCCCGAGCCGCTCCGACAACACAGAATCCGTGTGTTGCCCTAGCAACGGCGGCGCGATGCGGTAATCGGCCGGCGTTTCCGACAGTTTCACCGGATTGGCGATCACCTTCACCGGCGTGCCCGACGGATGCGGCATTTCCAGCACCATCCCGCGCGCGACCACATGTGGATCGGTGAACACTTTCTCCAGCGTGTTGATCGGGCCGCAGCCGATTTTCAACCCCTCCAGCTTATCGATCCACCAATCCGTCGGGTGCTGCTGCATCACCGGGGTCAGCGTGTCCGTCACCAGCTGGCGGTTTTCCACCCGAGCGGCGTTGGTCGCGAAGCGCGGGTCGGTCAGCAGATGGGTCAGCTCGAACGCTTCGCAGAAGCGCTTGAACGTGGGGTCGTTACCGACCGACAGCACCATGTAGCCGTCGCCGGTCGGGAACACCTGATACGGCACGATGTTGGGATGCTGGTTACCCAGGCGCGGCGGGTTTTCCCCGGTCGCCAGATAATTCATCCCCTGATTGGCCAGCCACGCCACACTCGTATCCAGCATGCCGATATCGATCTGCTGCCCCTGCCCGGTCAGATCGCGGTGGCGCAGTGCCGCCAGAATGCCGATGCAGCCGTACAGCCCGGCGAACAGATCCGCCACGGGAACGCCGACCTTCTGCGGCAGCCCGTCAGGCTCGCCGGTCAGGCTCATCACCCCGCCCATGCCCTGGATCAGGCTGTCGTAACCGGGCCGAGGCGCATACGGCCCCGTCTGACCGAAACCGGTGATCGAGCAATAAATCAGCCGGGGGAACTTCGCGTGGAGTTGCTCATACCCCAAGCCATATTTCGCCAGAGCGCCGACTTTGAAGTTCTCGACAAAGATGTCGCACTCGGCGATCAGCTTCAGAGCGATTTCCTGGCCTTCCTTCTGCCCGATATCCAGGGTGACCGACTGCTTGTTGCGGTTCACACCCGTGAAATAGGCGCTTTCCTTGGTGCCCGGCATGAACGGCGGGGCGAAGCCGCGGGTGTCGTCGCCGGCGCCAGGGCGCTCGATCTTGACGACGTCGGCGCCCAGGTCGCCCAGCATCTGCGCGCAGGTGGGCCCCGCCAGAACGCGGGTCAAATCGAATACGCGCAGCCCCTTCAAGGGACCAGTGGGAATTAGGCCTACAGGTTCGCTCATGCGTCTCTCCAGCTTGACCGCTCAATGCAATCGGTGGTCCGGTTATAGGACTGCGCAGCCGTCGAGCAAACAGGCCGCGCGAGGGAAGGACGCATCCAAGCATGCCCGAGACCATCGAATCACGAGCGTCCTGGGGCGCGGCGGCGCTGACTCTGGCGATTCTGTCGATCTCCTACGGATCGCCGTTGCTGATCGTGGTCGGGCTGAAGCCGATGACGGTGGCGATGGACACGGACCGGTCGGTGCTGGCGCTGGCCGGGTCGCTGGTCTGGGTCGGCACCGGATTCGGCGGCATCCCGATGGGCTGGCTCGCCGACCGCATCGGCATTCGTGCCATCGTGGCGCTCGGCACAATCATGATGGCCTGCGGGCTCGCGCTGTCGACGCTCGGCAGCGTCTGGGCGCTGTATCTCGGTCACGGCGTGCTGATCGGCATCGTCGGCAACGGCGCGATCTACGCGCCCTTGCTGATCTACGTCAGCCGCTGGTTCGACAAGCACAGGGGCGCCGCGATCGCATTGATCTCCTCCGGCCAGTACATCGCCGGGGTGGTCTGGCCGACGGTGTTCGAGCATGGCATTGCCCGTTTCGGCTGGCAGGCCACGATGCTGGCATACGCCGCCGTGGTGACCGTCGTCATCCCGCCCTTCCTCTTCTTCCTCCGCAAAGCCCCTGCCCCGCTGGCAACCGGAGGCCCCGTCGGCGCCGCCCAGCGACGCCCCACCGTGCTTGGCATGCGCCCGAACGTGGCGCAGGCGGCGATCTGCGGCGCGGCGTTCTGTTGCTGCATCCCGATGTCGATCCCCAGCGCCCACCTCGTGGCGTTTTGCAGCGATATCGGAGTCTCCCCCACGCACGGCGCCGCCATGTTGTCGGTGCTGCTGGGCTGTGCGTTCCTGTCCCGCCAATTTTGGGGCGCGCTGGCCGACCGGATCGGCGGGCTGCGGACAGTGCTGGTGGGGTCGCTCTGTCAGGCCGTCGCCATCGGTTCGTTCATGCTGACCAAGAACGAATACGGGTTGTTCGCCATCTCCGCCGCCTTCGGCCTGGGGTTCAGCGGCATCATTCCGTCCTACGCGGTGTCGATCCGCGACCTGTTCCCGTCGTCGGAGGCATCCTGGCGCATCCCCACCGTCCTGTTCACCGGCATGTCCGGGATGGCCGTGGGAAGCTGGTTCGGCGGGGAGCTGTTCGATCGGTTCGGCAGCTATACCGCTGCCTTCGCGACCGGTGTGCTGTTCAACCTGTTCAATCTGGCCATCGTCGGCTTCCTGGTGTCCCGTTTGCCCAGACGAGGCCAGACTGCCGAACCGTCCGGCATGCTCACGCCGGCAGGGTAACCACCGCCATCAGCCCGCCCGCCGGCTGGTTCTCCAACACCACATCGCCGCCGTGCGCACGCAGAATGTCGCGCGCGATCGGCAGCCCGAGGCCAGTGCCGCCGGTTTCCCGGTTGCGGCTGGTTTCCAATCGAACGAATGGTTCGAACACCCGCTCCAGCGACTCTGGCGGAATCCCTGGGCCGTCGTCGGCAATCTCCACCCGCACCATGCCGCCGGCGGGGGGCGCCAGCCGCACATGGGCCGAACCGCCATAGGCGATTGCGTTCGAGATCAGGTTGGTCAACGCACGCTTCATCCCCAAGGACCGCGCCCGGACGGCCAGATGGGCAGGTCCGTCGTAATCGAACCCGCCGGCGGCATCGGGGTGGGCGTCCCCGGCCTCATCCAGGATCGTGCGCAACAACTCGACAAGGTCGATCGTCGCCACCTGCTCACTGGTGCGCGCATCGCGGCCGAACGCCAGGGTTGCCGCGACCATCGCCTCCAATTCCTCCAGATCGGCCAGTATCTTGCCGCGCTGTTCGTCGTCCTCGACAAATTCCGCGCGGAGTTTCAGGCGGGTGATCGGGGTCCGCAAATCGTGCCCGATCGCGGTCAGCAGTGTCGTGCGGTCGTCCACGAACCGCCGGATCCGCCGGGCCATGGTGTTGAAGGCGATGGCGGCGGTGGCGACTTCCTCGGGGCCGGTTTCCGGCATCGGCGGGGCATGCACGTCGCGGCCCAGAGCCTCCGCCGCCGCCGCGAGCGTGCGGACAGGCGCGGTCAGACGCCGCACCGCCCACAGGATCAATCCCGCGGCCACCACGGTCATCAGCGCGAAGGCCGCCATGAAGGTCGGCGAGTGCCACGGCCGCGCCGGCCCGAGATTGGCGTCGAAATTCAGCCAATTGCCGTCGTCGAGCCGGACCCCGATCACGGCTTGCCCGAACGGCACCCCACCGAACGCCACGATGTCGGGCGGGGGACCGCCGGGACGTCCGAAATTGCGCCGCATAAACTCCGCCCCGCCGCCGAATCGTCGCTCGGGCCGGCCATCGGCGTCCATGATCGGCCCCGCGTCCAGTGCGAACCAAAACCGGCGAATCATGGCCGGCGGCATGGGTGGCATTTCGGAAACGGGCGGGACCTTGTCGATTGCCACCGCGAGCCCGGACGACCGATGAAACGCCTCCAACACCCCCGCGCGCCGGTCCGGCACTGTCGCCGAAACCGCCCGGAAAATGCTGGAGATACGGCCGGATGCCTCCCGCACCTGGGAGATCTGCTGCACGTCGATCCGATCGAACGCATGGATGGTCAAACCCGCGATCTGCACCAGCATCAACCCCGCCAGCAGCACAAACGCCGTGCGCGTTGCCAGGCTGCGAGGCCACAATCTGAATCGTCGTTTTGTCACACGCGCTCGACCGTGGTCGCCAGCACGTAGCCGCCGCCGCGGACCGTCTTGATCAGCTGAGCGTGATGACCGTCGTCCTCCAGTTTCCGCCGCAGGCGGGAGATCGCGACGTCGATCGCCCGGTCGAACGGCCCTGCCTGCCGTCCGCGCAGCAGATCGAGCAACATGTCGCGGGTCAGCACGCGGTTGGCGCGGTCCACCAGCGCCAGCAGCAGGTCGAATTCCCCGCCGGTCAGGCTGATCTCCGTCCCCTCCGGGTTCAGCAGCCGCCGATGCGCCGGTTCCAGCGTCCAGCCGGAAAAGCGGTATTGCTTGACCGCCATCGTGGCCTGCCGGTGATCGGTCTGATCGCCCGCTCGGCGCAGGATCGCGCGAATCCGAGCCAGTAATTCGCGCGGACTGAAGGGCTTGGCGACGTAATCGTCGGCGCCCATTTCCAGGCCGATGACGCGATCGGTTTCCTCACCCATCGCGGTGAGCATCAGGATCGGGATGTTGGATTGACCGCGCATCCAACGCGCGAGTTCGAGGCCCGATTCACCCGGAAGCATCAAATCCAGGACCACGAGCTGATAATGCCCGTTGGTCCAGGCCCGCCGAGCCTCCCGCCCGTCGCGGACGGCGGTGACACGGATTTGGTTCCGTTCCAGGAACCGCGCCAACAACTCCCGTATTTCCCGGTCGTCGTCGATAATGAGAATGTGCGGATTTTGCTCCATGACCGAACCATAAGCGCCGGCCGCCCAATTTGGCAGACCTTGTTGCATTTCTTTGCACTTCGAGCGGCGGGGGTACGTCGTGCCGCAACAAACCGCTCTTATATCCGGGGCGTCGATCAACCCAGGAGATTTTCATGCGATACAAGACACTCGCGGCGATGACAGTGCTGACCGGCCTTGGCGTGGCTGGCCTTGGCGCCACGCTGCACGCCCAGCCGGCACCGCCTCCCGCTCCACCCGGCGCGCAAGCCGGCGGCGGCGACGGCCCGGATCAACGTCCCCTTTGGCATAGCAGCCCGGATCGTCCGCACCCGATGATGGGTATGCCCGGCGGCCCGATGCACCACATGCACGACCGGATGATCGACCCGAGCCTGTTCGCGATGATGTATCATCCCGACGACCGCAAGCTGACGCCGCCGGACGTGCAGAAGATCGCGGAATCCATCCTGCTGTGGTTCGGCAACCATACCTGGAAGGTGACCGAGGTCGGGCCGGCGAAGGACGGCAAGATCGGCTTCGCCTATGCCACCGCCGATGGTTCGCCGATCGCGCGCTTTACCATCGACACCAAAACCGGCAAGATTTCCCGCGCCGGCTAAAAGCGGTTTATTGGGGGGATGCAAATCCCCCCGCCGCCACCTGAGGCCCAGAAGGCTCTGGACCTTTTGGTCCTGCAAGACCCCGACATGGCGAGCATCCTCGTTAGGGCCGGGCCGCTCCCGTGGCGTAGCCGAACGCCGGGATTTCCGGGACTGTTGCAGGCCATTGTCGCACAATTGATCAGCAACGCCGCCGCATCGGCGATCTGGAACCGGCTGCGGGCGGTTCCCGGTGCGTTGGATCCCGCCAGCCTGCTTACTCTGCCAGAGGACGCACTGCGGGCCGCCGGCCTGTCGCGCCCGAAAGTCGCCCATGCCAGGGCCTTGGCCACCGCGTTTCTGGACGGCACGCTCGAAACCGGCGCCCTCGCCCGCATGGACGACGCCGACGCCATCCGCACCATCGTATCCGTTCGCGGCCTCGGTCCCTGGACCGCGGAAATCTATCTGCTGTTCGCCCTCGGACGCTTGGACGTGTTCCCGGCCGGCGATGTCGCGCTGGCCGCCGCCGCCGCGGATTTGAAACAGCTCCCCGCCCGCCCCAACCCGGTGGCGCTGCGGCAACTGGCAACGATGTGGCAACCGCACCGGTCCCTCGCGGCGCGGCTTCTGTGGCACCACTGGCGCTATCTGACCGGGCGGCCGGCGATGGACGATTTCCCCGCGCCATGACGCCCGGCAAGAATTCCATTGGCGCGAAAATCCGGCAGCGATAGGAACACACCGCGAATTTGGAGTGCACGCTCATGCCAGACAACACCGCCCCACCCTTCCGCGACCCCACCGCCATCGAAATCCCCGCGGTCCTTGTCAGAAACGGCGACGACCGCGGTGGCGCCATGCGCGCCGGCATCGTCGATCCGGTGGTCATTCCTGTCACGATCGTCCGGAAATCCGGCCGCGCCCGCCGCCCCGACGAAAAAAAATCTGCTGGAAAACTGAAATCTTAGCGATTTCTTCATCTTTTCGGCGTCACATATCCGGCGAAGACAGGTCCACAAGCCTGTAACCCATCCTGCCGGGAGGCCGCTTTGCTCACGTTCGCCATCATCGTCCTGTTGCTGCTGACCGGTCTGACGCTGCTTTACGTCCACGACCGGCGGCAGACCGCGCACACCATCCTGCGCAATTTTCCGATTATCGGATATTTCCGCTATTTCGCCGAGACCATGGGCGAGTATATGCGGCAATATCAATATCTTCCAGACTGGTCCGAACGTCCGTTCAACCGACTGGAACGGTCCTGGGTTTATCGCTCGGCCAAGAACGTGTCCAACCTGCGCAGCTTCGGCAGCGAAAACGTGCCGAGCTTCATATTCCGGAATGCGGCGTTCGCGGTGTTGGATGAGGAAAAGCGTGCATGGCCTGGAAAAACCATCGGAATCGCCGAGGGGCCGGGCGCCAGCCGGATGCCGTATCATGCCAAGAGTTTCTTTAATATCAGCGGCATGAGTTACGGTGCTCTCAGCCACGCCGCGGTGTCGGCGTTGTCGCGCGGCGCCAAGATGGCCGGCATCTGGATGGCGACCGGAGAGGGCGGTCTGTCGCCCTATCACCTCGAAGGCGGTTGCGATGTCGTCATGCAACTCGGCACCGCGAAATACGGCGCGCGAGACGGCCAGGGAAACCTGTCGGAGGAGCGGCTGCGGGAACTCGCGTCGCACGAGCAAGTGCGGATGTTCGAGGTCAAGCTCGCCCAGGGCGCCAAGCCCGGCAAAGGCGGCATCCTGCCTGGGGTCAAAGTGACGCCGGAAATCGCCAAAATCCGCGGGATCCCCGAAGGCGAGGACAGCATCAGCCCGAACCGGCACAAGGATATCGGCTCGATCCGCGAACTCGGCCTGTTCGTGAACCGGCTGCGGACGGTAACGGGCAAACCGGTCGGGGTGAAATTCGTGCTGGGCGACCCGGCGTTCCTCGACGATTGGTTCGCCGATTGCGTCGCCCACCCCGAAGGGTGCCCCGACTACGTGCAGATCGATGGCGGTGAGGGCGGTTCCGGCGCGGCCCCTGCCCCCTTGATGGACTATGTCGGCCTTCCCATCACCCTGGCGCTGGGCCACGTCACCGCCGCTCGGGACCGGCACGGGCTGCGGGATCGTATTCGCATCGTCGCTTCCGCCAAGCTGATCACCCCCGATAAGGTGGCGTGGGCGCTATGCATGGGGGCGGATTTCGTGTCGTCGGCGCGCGGCTTCATGTTCAGCCTGGGCTGCATCCAGGCGATGAAATGCGGATCGGGCAACTGCCCGACCGGGGTGACATCGTCCAAGCCACGGCTGATCGCCGGTTTGGACCCAACGGACAAGGCGGTGCGGGTCGCCCATTACGCCGACCGTATCCGCGAAGAGGTGGAGATTATCGCTCATTCCTGCGGTGCCACCAACTCGGACGGCTTCCTGCCGCGTCATGTGACGGACATCGAACGCGGTGTCGGCGGCTTCCGCGCGCCGCAAGGCAGCGATTGAAGCACGATGGGCGGCTGACAGGAGGACCTGCCGACTATATGGTTGCATCGGTGCTGGCGTATGCTTAACTGGCACCACCGCCTGCCGGTTAAATTATCGACGCTTGACCGGCTTTCTGAGATTTGGCTATGTTAATAGACGATTAACGCTTGGTCCGCGTCCACGCCCGATGCTCGAACATTGCACTCTGCGCGGCAGGGAACGCCGGGACCAATGGGAGTGAAGATGCGAAGTCAACTTATGGCCGCGGTATTCGGCGCGCTGATCGTCGGTTCGGTCCCAACGGCTTCGACCGTGCTGGCAGCCGATGCCGAAGCCGATGCAACCCTCGCGGTGGCCCATGTCGGACGTGTGCTCGGGGCCGCCGCCGAATGCGTTTTCATTCCCGAACCGCGCGTGCGCGCCGCGACGGACAAGATCCAGGCGCTGATCAAGAAGTTCGACGCCGATCATCCCACCGCCCATCTAAAGGACGGCTACGACAAGGGTCTTCTGGCGGGAAAAGAGTCCGTCGTAAGCAAGCAGAACAACTGCGCGTTCGCGGAAAACGATCTCTCTGGTCTGGAACATCAAACCGGGTCCTGGCTCGGCGAAACGTCCGTGGCCGCGGCGACCAAAGCGGCCGAGCCACCGGCTGCCGCGGCTCCCGCGCCAGTACCGCCGGTCGTGGCAACGCCGGTCGTGGCGGCCGCGCCGCCCCCCGTGCCCGCACTTGCGCCACCCCCTCCTGTCCCCGTTGCGGCAACGCCGGTGCCGCCTGTCGCCGCCAAACCCGCCGCACCCCCGCCCCCAGCGGCCGCATCGGTGCACGGTGTCACCGACCAGGAGATCCGGTTCGGCATGGTGGCCCCCTTCACCGGCGGCTCCCGCGATTACGGTGCGCAGTTGAAGCTGGGCACTTTGGCGGCCTTCAACATCGCGAACGACACGGGCGGCATTAACGGCCGCAAGCTGACGCTGTTCACCGCCGACGACGGCTACGATCCCGCCCGCACCCTGGATGCGACGAAGCAGCTTTACGAGAAGGACCAGGTCTTCGGGTTCGTCGCCAATTTCGGCACGGCGACGACCGCTATCTCGCTGCCCTATGCCTTGGCCCACAAGGCCTTGTTCTACGCGCCGTTCACCGGCGCCGGTTTCGCCCGCCGCGACCCGCCCGATCGCTATGCGTTTAACTATCGCCCGAGTTATGCCGAGGAAACCGGTGCGGCGGTGCGCTATTTGATCAAGGTCCGGCGCCTGAAGCCGGAGCAGATCGCGGTCTTCACCCAGCAGGACGGGTTCGGCGATGCCGGTTATGAGGGCGTGGGCCGTGCGATACGGGCGTTGATCCCTTCCTCCAGCGACGTCGGGACGGTACTGCGGCTGAATTATCCCCGCAACACGGTCGATGTGGACACGGCTATCCAACAACTGCAGCAGACGCAGCCGCCGCAGCAAAACCAAAAACAGCGTGGCCCGATCGCGATTAAAGCCATCGTGATGGTCGCGACATACCGGCCGGCTGCGAAGTTCATCGAGAAGACCAAGGACCTGTTTCCCGGCCTGATCTACACAAACATATCGGCGGTCGGCAGCAGTTCGCTCGCCGAGGAACTGACGATCCTGGGGCCGAAATTCGCCAACGGCGTCATCGTGACACAGGCGGTGCCGCCGATCGAGAGCTATGCCGGTGTCGTGCTGGACTACAAGACCACGCTGGAGAAGTACTTCCCAGGCAGCGTTCCCGACTACGTGTCGTTGGAAGCCTTCCTACAGACCAACATCCTGATCGAAGGCCTCCGCCGCGCGGGCCCGCAACTCGATACCGACAAGCTGGTCGCCGCGATGGAGAATATGCGCGATTTCGACATGGGTTTGGGGCCGAAGATCAGCTTCAGCAAGACCGAACACCAGGCGTTGCACAAGGTTTGGGGCACGCAGTTGGACGGCACCGGTCACTACCAACCGCTGGACCTGGAGTAAGCGGGCCGGCGGATCACGCGGCCGGGTCGGTCCGCGGCGAGACGATGCTGAGAACGTGATCCACCTTCACCCGGTTGCTCAGGACGTGCTGGATCATCTCCACTTCAGCGCGCGGATGGAAGTCTTCCGGCAGTTCCTCGGCCCCGAACCAGCCCTGCAGATCGATCGTCCGGTAGCGCCCGAACGCGATGGCCGACATTTCGGAGTCTGCCTTGTGGATCGTGCGGCAGGGCCGGCCGTCCTTGCGCAGGTAGATGTCGATCAGGCGCAGGGCGTTGTGGATGAAGGTCCGGTCGTGAAACATCACGATGGAATCCGGCCGCATCAACGGCAGTGTCCACAGAAAGTCGCGAAAGCAGGCGGCGTCGGTATGCTCGCCATCGATGAAGGCGAGATCGAAGGACGCGCCGCCGGAGCCGTCGTACCGTTCGATCGATCCATCGAACATGATCAGCTTGTCCGTCGGGACGCCGCGCGCGTGCAGCGCTTCGACCATGGCCTGCTGGGTGAAACCGGTGTAGTCGATTTTCTTGCCCCGTTCGTCCGACAACGCCCTACCGCGTTCGTCGATTGAGACGATGCGGTCGCAGCTGGAATCCATCAGGAACGGCGCCAAACTGCCGCCGCGGTAGGATCCGATCTCCAGGAAGGAGAATGTCGGGTTTTCGCGCCGCATCAGCCCGAGCGCCGCGAGCAAAAAGGTTTTGTCCTCGTCGGTCGTTTGCGTCGGGACCGGGAAGAAGCGGGCCAGGATCTCGGCGGGGGCAGCCATGTCAGAGACGTCCCCCGTCCACGACCCAAAGCTGGCTGGTACACATCCGGCTGTCGTCCGATGCCAGCCACAGCACCATGCGGGCGACGTCGTCGGGGTAGACTTTCTCCTTCAGGCATTGGGCACGCATCAGGTCGACCTCGGCTTGGGGTGTCAGCCACAAGTCGATCTGGCGTTGGGTCATGATCCAGCCGGGAATGACGGTGTTCACTCGGATGCCGTCCGGCCCGAGGTCGCGGGCCATGCCTTTCGTCAGCCCCTCCACCCCCGCTTTCGCCGTGGTGTAGGCAGGCATGCCGCCATTGTTGGTGTGCCAACTGATGGAGCCGAAATTGACGATGGACCCGCCGCCGGCCGCTTTCATCATGGGTGCGACGGCCTGGATGGCGAAGAACTGATGGCGCAGGTTGGTTTCCATGCGCTCGTCCCAGAAGGCGGGGGTCACGTCCTCCCATTTATGCCGCTGATCGTTGGCGGCGTTGTTCACCAGGACGGCGATGGGACCGAGACGGGCCGCGGCCTTCGCGATGGCGGATCGCAAAGCCGCGATGTCGCGGAGGTCGCAGTGCTGGAAGAATGGTTCGGCGTGTCCCTCGGCTTTCAGGCTTTGGCAGAGCGCGGCCGCCGCCGCATCGTCGATGTCGACGAAGGCGACACGGGCGCCCTGACGAACGAAGGCAGCCACTTCGGCCGCGCCGATGCCGCTGGCACCGCCGGTTACGAACACGGTGCGGTCGCGCAGGCTGGGGTAGATCGCGGTCATGGCAGGCGTTCCTTTAGGCGGGCAAGGACGGTCTCGATCAGTGCTTCCGGCGGTGCGTCGATGTCTACGATCACCGGGTTTTCGTCGGGGCCGGGTTCCTCCAGCGTGGCGAACTGGCTGTCCAGCAGCGCGGGCGGCATGAAGTGGCCTTTGCGGGCCGCCAGCCGGTCGCCGATCAGGGCCCGGCTGCCGCGCAGGTAAACGAGGATGTCGGGCGCCAGGATCGTCCGGTAGGCGCGTTTCAGGGCTGAGCAGGCGATGACGCATTGCCCCCCATCCCCGTCATGGTCGGGATGGGCCTGCGGTGGTCGGGTCAGGCCCGACCATGACGGGCGCTTACCGGCCGCCGCGATAGCGTGCAACCACGGCCAGCGGTCCTCGTCCGTCAGCGGCGTGCCGGACGCCATCTTCGCCACATTGGCCGGCGGATGGAACGCGTCGCCCTCCAGCAGCCGCCAGCCCAGGCGTTCGGCGATCCCGGCCGCGACGGTCGTTTTGCCGCAGCCGGATACGCCCATGACAAGGATGGAGGTCATCCCTTCTTGGGGGCCTCCACATGCCCGCCGAAGCCGAAGCGCATGGCGGACAGCACCTTTTCGGCGAACGTATGCTCCTGGCGCGACCGGAAGCGCACGAACAGGGACGCCGCCAGCACCTCGGCCGGCACCGCTTCCTCGACGGCCGCTTCCACCGTCCAGCGGCCCTCGCCGGAGTCTTCCACAACGCCGGAGAACCCGTCCAGCGCCTCATCCTTCGCCAGCGCGGCGGAGGTCAGGTCGAGCAGCCAGGACGTCACCACCGATCCGCGCCGCCAGACCTCGGCGATATCGCCCAAACTCAGATCGTAGCGCATGTCTTCCGGCAGCTTGGCCGAGGCGCGGTTGCGCAGGATGTCGAACCCTTCCGCCATCGCCTGCATCATGCCGTATTCGATGCCGTTATGGATCATCTTCACGAAATGCCCGGCCCCGACCGGGCCGGCGTGGATGTAGCCTTCCTCGGCTCGGGGATCGCGGCCCTCGCGGCCCGTGGTGCGCTCGATATCGCCCATCCCTGGCGCCAGCGCCTTGAAGATCGGGTCGAGATACGTCACCGCGTCGGTGTCCCCGCCGATCATCAGGCAGTAGCCGCGCTGCAAGCCCCACACCCCGCCGGAGGTCCCAACGTCCAGATAACGCAGCCCCTTGGCCGCCAGCTCATGCCCACGGCGGACGTCGTCCTTGTAGTAGGTATTGCCCCCGTCGATGACGATGTCGCCCTTGCCCAGCAGCCCGGACAGTGTGGCGATCGTGTCCTCGGTGATCTTGCCGTGCGGCAGCATCACCCACACCGCCCGCGGCGAGCCTGTCAGCTTCGACACCAGATCCGCCAGCCCGCTGGCCGGCGTCGCGCCGTCGGTCCCGAGCTCCGCGACCGAGCTCGCGTTCGCGTCCCACACCACGGTGGAGTGCCCGGCGCGCATCAGCCGCCGCGAAATATTGGCCCCCATCCGGCCCAAACCAACCACGCCGATCTGCATCGCATCCTCCTGGCAATCGATTGGCCCTAACCTGCCACATGGGCGCGGCTTGGCAAGCGCGCCCCGACAGGCGATGAACGGGTGCATGTCCCATACCGCCGATCAGACCATTCCCGACGGGTTGCCGCCCTCCACGCGCTGGATCGCGATGCTGGCCGTCGCGGTCTCGGTCGGCATGTCCGTGCTGGTGGGGTCCGTCGCCAACGTGGCGCTGCCGACCATCGCCCGCGACCTGGCCTCCACCCCGGCCGAATCGATCTGGGTGGTGAACGCGTATCAGCTCGCCGTGACCGTCACCTTGCTGCCGTTCGCGTCGCTGGGAGACATCTACGGACACCGCCGCGTCTACTGCTGGGGCCTGGTCGGCTACATTTTCTCATCCATCGCCTGCGCCGAGGCGCCGAACATGGAAATCCTCGTGATCGCCCGAGTCATCCAAGGCTTCGGCGGCGCCGGGATCATGAGTGTCAACGGCGCCCTGGTCCGCTTCATCTTCCCGCGCGCGCAGCTTGGCCGCGGCGTCGGGATCAACGGGCTGGTGGTAACAGGCTGCTCCGCCGCCGGTCCATCCTTCGCGGCGGCGGTCATGGCGGTGTCGTCGTGGCAGTGGCTATTCCTGATCCAGGTGCCGCTGGGCATCGTCGCCCTGTTTCTGTCGCTGCGCTTCCTGCCGCGCACGCCCCTGGCCGGCGCCCCGTTCGACCCGATCAGCGCGGTACTGAATGCCCTGACCTTCGGCCTGTTCATCACCGCGCTGGACGGCGTCGGCCGAGGCCAGCTCCCCTGGGTCATCGCGCTGGAGTTCGCGCTCACGGCCGCCATCGGCTTCGTCTTCGTCCGCCGGCAATTGGGCTTACGCGCGCCGATGCTGCCGGTCGATCTGTTCGCCAAGCCGGTGTTCGCTCTGTCGTCCGCCACCGCCGTCTGCGCCCATTGCGCGCAGGTGATGGCAATGGTCTCCCTGCCCTTCTTCTTCCAATACATCGGCGGGCTGTCGCCCATCGAGATCGGGGTGCTGATCACCCCCTGGCCGACGATGCTGGTCATCATGGCCCCCATCTCCGGTCGCCTCGCCGACCGCTACAACACCGGGTTGCTCGGCGGGCTGGGGATGGCGGCAATGTGCGCCGGCCTGATCCTGGTGCTGTTCATGCCGGTGCCGATCGTCCGCTGGGACGTGGCGTGGCGGCTGGCGATCTGCGGCCTGGGATTCGGCTGCTTCCAGACGCCCAACAACCGCCTGATCATCGGCAGCGCCCCGCCGAACAGGGCCGGGGCCGGCAGCGGGATCGTGTCCACATCGCGGCTGCTGGGGCAGACGACGGGCAGCGCGCTGGTGGCGCTGATCTTCGGGCTGACGCACGGCGCGGGAACGGAAACGGTGGCGTTCGGCACCCAGGTCTGCATCGGCGTGGCGGCCTGCTTCGCGGGAACGGCCATGGTGTTGAGTTCGCTGCGGGCCGGATGGCGGTAGGCGGGACTGTTCCCCAAAAACGTTATACCGACGCAGGTCGGCATGACGTTGAAAGCGCGTGCCCTGCAGCCGGGCGTCTCGCCACTCGTTCGGCATCGCCTTAGCGGCTTTGGCTCCCCAACCGCATCATGCATGACAACGGCACCGCTACCGCCGCCGCGAACCCCATCAGATAGAACGCGTTGATGTACCCGATCATCGCCGCCTGCCGCTGAATCTCGTTCGACACGCGCAGCAGCCCGGTCGCGGTGTCCAGCGCCCATTGCGTGGGCATTTCGGGAAACGACAGGACCTTGTTGAACGGCGAGACGAACTCGGTCATCCGAGCGTAGTTCACCGCCGTGGACCGCAGCAGGACCATAACGCAGAGGGAGATGAACAGACTCGACCCGAAATTGCGCAGCAGGGTGAAGATCGCCGATCCCTCGGTTACCAGATGGCGCGGCAGGGTGGCGAAGGCCATCACGGTCATCGGCGTGAAGGTGATGCTCTGGCCGAAGCCCTGCAGCATGTTGGAGCAGAACACGTCGAAGAACGTAAGGTTGATGTCGAACTGCGCCATCCACAGGCCGGCTCCCGCCTGTAACGCGAGCCCGCTGGCGATTGCGAATCGCGGCGCCACCCGGGTCAGCGGAACGATCACCAGGAAGGCCAGCCAGTTCCCCATGCCTCGTGCCGCCAGCAGCGAGCCGATCACGCTGTCCGGATATTCCCGCAGATCGTGCAGCAGGCTCGGGAACAGCGTCAGGGTGGTGAAACTCAGCATGCCCATCACGAATGCCAACAGAATCCCGATGGAGAAATTGCGGTCCAGCAGCAACTTGGGATTGAGGAACGGCTGCGACGCGGTCAGGCAGTGCACCACGAACATCCAGAGCGCGACCAACCCGACCACCGCCAGGATCACAATTTCCGGGGCATCGAACCAATCCCACCGCTGCCCGCGATCCATGATCAACTGCGCGCAGAGAATGGCAACCGACAGCGTCAGGAACCCCGTCCAGTCGAAGCGCGGGCGCGACCGTTCGGTATGGCCCGACAGCGCGAACCAGATCGTCGTCATCGCCGCGAACCCCGGCGGCACGATCATGAAGAACGCGGCGCGCCAATTATAGGCCTCGGTCGCCATCGACCCGAGCACGGGGCCGAGGACGGGGCCGAACACGGCGCCGATGCCCCAGATGACCAGTGCCGTCGCGTGCAGATGCCGGGGAAACGAGGCCAGCAGAATGGCCTGCCCCATCGGCATGATCGGCGCCCCGAAAATGCCCTGGAAGACGCGGAACAGGATCAGCGCCTCCAGGCTGTTCGCGACGCCGCACAGGAAGGAGGAGATGGTAAAGCCGGTCACGGTGGCGAACATCAGGTTCCGCCAGCCGAGGCGGCTGGACAGCCAACCGGTCAGAGGCGTCGCGATGGCCGTGGCGACGAGGTTTAGGGTGATGACCCAGGAAATCTCGTCCTGGGTCGCCGACAACGTGCCCCGCACTTCCGGCAGCACGACATTGGCGAGGGTGATTGTCATGCCGAACAGCAGGTTCGACAGCTGCACCATCAGCAGAATCAGCCACTGCCGCCCGGTGCAGCTGAAAATGCCGCCCTGGGTATGGATAACCTCGACGTGGCCGCTCACGGACGTGTCCGGCGGTTCGGCATGGTGCTGTTTCCTCCGCCGTTGGCGTTTCCCGGGACGGTACCACGCCCGCGTCGCGGAAGGAAACGCATGGCCCCGTTCGTATGCTTGCCATTGACGAGGGCAAAGCAGACACGCACTATCTAGCCAGTCTAGATGAAGAGGGTTTCATGCTTAGCTGGCAACTCCAGGACGCCAAAAACCGATTCAGCGAGTTGGTCAAACGTGCCCGCGACGACGGTCCGCAGACCGTTACCGTGCACGGACAGCGGGCAGCGGTGGTCCTTTCCGCCGCCGACTACGACGCATTGGTGAAACCGCGTATGTCATTTACCGATTTTTTGCTGTCCGATACTCCATGGCCGGACGATGTGGTCGACGCCATCAACGATCGGCCCCGCGACACCGGCCGCGATATCGCATTCTGATGTATCTCCTCGATACCAACATGGTGTCGGAAGCTCGGCGCCGCTCACCGCAAGCCGTGGCCTGGTTGCGTTCGGTTCATCCCGACACGCTTTATCTCAGTGCGATCACCATCGGTGAAATCGTGAAAGGCGTCGCGGTTCTGGAACGGCGGGACGCACCGGCCGCGCGCAACCTGACCCGCTGGCTGGAGGAGATGCGCGTGAACTACGCGTCTCGTCTGCTGCCTATCGACGACGATGTCGCGACCAACTGGGGGCGGTTAATAGGTTTGCGTACCTGGCCCGTCGCGGACGCCCTGATCGCCGCCACGGCGCAGACCCATGGCAAAATACTGGTGACGCGCAACGTGGCCGATTTCGCGGGTGCCGGCCTGACGATTGTCGATCCTTGGAATTTGTAACAGGCCGACCGACAAGGCGTAAGCCAAACCCAACCACCCCCTTGTCACCGGCCCCATTTCGCACGACATAGCGTTCAACCGTCCAGGACCGCTCCGGTCCTGTTTCCGCCCCCAGCCCAAAGGCCGATCGCCATGTTCATCGAAACCGAAGGCACGCCGAACCCCGCGACCCTGAAATTCCTGCCCGGCCAGGACGTGATGGGCTTCTCGACCGCCGACTTCGCGTCCCGCGAGTCAGCCGGCCGCAGCCAGTTGGCGACCGCTTTGTTCGATCTGCCCGGCGTGGCCCGCGTCTTCCTCGGCGGCGACTTCATCACCGTCACCAAGACCGACGAAATCGCTTGGCAATCCCTGAAGCCCCAGGTCCTCGGCGCGATCATGGAGCATTTCGTCGCCGGCCGTCCGGTCATCGAAGGCGGTTCGGACGACGACCTGGAAGAGGATACCGACCCCGCCGACCAGGAAGTCGTCGATCAGATCAAGGAACTGCTCGATACCCGCGTCCGCCCGGCTGTGGCCGGCGACGGCGGCGACATCGTGTTCCGCGGCTACCGGGACGGCATCGTCCGCCTCCACATGCAAGGCGCTTGCTCGGGGTGCCCGTCCTCCAGCGCGACGCTGAAGCATGGGATCGAAAACATGCTCAAGCACTACGTACCGGAAGTGGTCGCGGTCGAGCAGGTTGCATTCTGATAGTCAGCGTCATGGTCGGGCCTGACCCGACCATTTTTTTCCCATTGGCCTGAGATGGTCGGGTCAGGCCCGACCATGACGGCGTAGCCCGGAGCCCCCCATGACGATCGACGCCGCCACCATCGACGCGCTGTTCCGCGAAGCCCGCACCCAGAACAAATGGAAAGACGAACCCGTCTCCGATGAGACGCTGACCGAACTTTACGACATCCTGAAGTTCGGCCCGACTTCGGCCAACTGCTCGCCGGCTCGGTTTGTGTTCATTCGCTCCAAGGACGCGAAACAACGCCTGTCCCCTGCCCTGTCTTCCGGCAACCGTGACAAGACCATGGCGGCGCCGGTGACGGTCATCGTCGCCTATGACCCGAAGTTCTACGACAAGCTGCCGCAACTGTTTCCGGCCAATCCGGACGCGGTGAAGTGGTTCACCAGCAACGAGTCGCTGGCCGCGACAACGGCGTTCCGCAACGGTACGCTGCAGGGCGCCTATCTGATGACCGCCGCCCACATGGTCGGGCTGGACGTCGGTGGCATGTCCGGCTTCGACAACGCCAAAGTGGACGCCGAGTTCTTCGCCTACTCCGGCTGGCGCTCCAACTTTCTGGTCAATCTCGGCCATGGCGACACCGCCGACCTGCCGCCGCGCCCGCCGCGCCTCAGCTTCGATGAGGCCTGCCTGCTCCTATGACCTTGCGCGTCCTCGCGCTGGACGCCGCTTTGGCCCGCTGCTCCGCCGCCGTCGTCGCCGATGGTGCGGTGGTGGCGGAGCGGTGCGAGGACACAGACCGCGGCCATGCCGCGCTGCTGCCGGTCATGGCCCAGGCCGTGTTGGATGAGGCCGGCAATCTGCCCCTGGATTGCGTCGCCGTCACGGTCGGGCCGGGCAGTTTCACCGGCATACGGGCGGGATTGGCCCTGGCGCACGGGATCGCGCTCGGCCTCGGCGTGCCCGTGATCGCGGTCACGGTGGGCGAGGCATTGGCTGCCATGCTCCCCCCCTTGCCGAACCGCACATTGTGGACCGCCACCGACAGCCGCCGCGACCGGGTTTTTCTGGAGATCGGCGACACGATCGCGGCGCACGCGTTGACCGCCCTGCCCGCCCCGACCGGTCCGGTCGCCATCGCCGGAGACGCATCCATCGTCGTCACTGCTTGGCTGGCGGCACGGAATTACGACGTCATGCTGACCAACGCGCGCCTGCCCACGGCTTTGGCGGTCGCGACGGCGGCAGCGGAGCGGTTCGCCGGACGCCTGCCGCCGCGGGACGCGCAGCCGGTCTACGTCGATCCGCCCGAGGCCAAACTGCCCGCCGGCGGCTTGCGTCCGCCGCCCTTGGCATGACGCCCGCCACCGCCGCCCATGCCGCGGCGCTCGCGGCGATTCACCAAGCGGCCTTCCCCCCCGAGGAAGTCTGGTCCGAAACAATCATCGCCCTGCATATCGGCCTGCCCGGCGGCTTCGGCCTGATCGACCCGCGCGGCGGCATGGTGCTGGCCCGCACCATCATGGACGAGGCCGAAATCCTGACGATCGGCGTGGTGCCGCCCGCCCGCCGCCAAGGTCTGGGCGCAGAGTTGCTGCGTGCCGCGATGGATCGTGCGGCCGGGTTGGATGCTCGGTCGATGTTCCTGGAAGTGGCGGAACACAACACCACGGCACGCGCGCTGTATGCCCGATTCGGATTTGCGGAGGTCGGCCGCCGCAAGCGCTACTACGCCAATGGCGACGACGCCCTGGTGATGCGAGTCGCCCTTACGCGCCCCGTCGCAACAGCAGCACGCTGACACCGTCGTCCCCGGTCTCCAGCGACAGCACCGTATGCCCCTGTTCCGTGGCGGTGCGGGGCACGTTGCGCAAGGGCTCGGCCCCGCGCAGGCGCACTTTCAGCACCTGACCCGGCGTCATGCGATCCAGCGCCAACCGGGTCCGCACGAATGTCATCGGGCAGAGGTCGGCGGTAATATCGATCTCCCGATCGGCCGAAACCACCGCCGCATCGTCATTTTGCATTGCAGTCATTACAGACCTCGGTCTCACTATCGGTTGGCTCACTATTGCCGCCATCCCGGAGATGATCTTATATGGCGCAAGTCCTGCAAGGGGAAAGGGCGCTAAATGAACGAATCACCAGAAGATACGACTGTCCTCGCACTGACCGCACGCGTCGTCGCCGCGCATGTCGGACATAACCCAGTGACCGCGGACGCACTGCCCGGATTGATCCGAGCGGTTTACAGCGCCCTGAACGGGTTGAATCCGGATCGCGAGGGCGAGCTGGCCGAGGAAGAAGCCGCGCCAATTCTGGCACCGATATCCGAAGAGCTGGTCCCCGCTGTGCCGCCCGAGGAATCGGTATTTCAGGATCATATTATTTGCCTGGAAGACGGCAAGAAGCAGAAGACGTTGAAGCGCCACTTGCAAAGCGCCCACGGCCTGACGCCGGAGGCCTACCGCGAACGCTGGGGTCTCGGCCCGTCGTATCCGATGGTGGCACCCGATTACGCCGAACGCCGGTCGGAACTGGCGAAGAGCATCGGCCTCGGCACCAAGCGGCTGCGGCGCTGATGGCGGCGCGGCGCGCTTCGGGTTAGAACCAAGCATGCGCCGACGCCTCCTGCCCTTTTTGCTCTGTTGCGCGACGGTTTGGGTCGCGGCGCCGTCGCGCGCCCAGGTCCCGAACCCCGTCGCCGCCATCCGCGCCGACCGATGGGCCGAGGCGGAAGCGGCCGTGGCCGGGTTGGCCGATCCGGTCGCGGCGAAGCTGGTGCGGTACTACCGCATGCTGGCTCCGAACGCCGCACGCTTGGCGGAGATCGCGGATTTTATCCAATCCAGCCCCGACTGGCCGGCCCAGGCGCAGTTGGAACGCCGCCGGCAGGAAGTGCTGCTCGCCGAACCCGATCCCGCCATTGTCGCCGCGCAATGCAAGACCCCGCGTCCGACGATGCCGCGCGCGTTGCTGCGCTGCGCCGACGTGCTGTCGGACGCGGACTTCGCGCGCCAGGCCTGGATCGCGGGCCTCGACGACGTGGCCGCGGAAACCGCGTTTCTCCAGCGCTGGGGATCGGTTCCCACCCCGGACGACGAATGGGCGCGCTACGTCCAACTGAGCTGGCGGTCCCCCACCGCCGCATCCCGGCAAGTCGCCCGCCTGGACGCCCGCCATGCGGCGATGACGCCGCCCGCGCAGGCGCTCGCCAACGCGAAGGCGTTGCGCACCGCCGAGGATTACACCAGTGCCATCGCGCTGTGGCAAAACGCGGCACAACCCGACCCGGATCATGCCACCGCCTTCTGGACCGAGCGACAGGCGCTGATACGGCGGTTGCTCCGGCAGAAGGACGACCGGAACGCCTACGCTTTGGCGAATTCGCACGGCCAGACCGCCGGTGAACCCCTTGCCGACGCCGAATTCCTGGCAGGCTTCATCGCGTTGCGCCGACTGAACCAACCGTCCGATGCTCTGGGGCACTTCAAAGCCCTGGCCGCAGCCTCTCCCGCCGCGATCACCCAGGGGCGCGCCCATTACTGGATCGGCCGCACTCTGGCCGCCATGGGCCGCGATCCGAAGCCGGATTACGAGCTGGCCGCCGCCTGGACCACGACGTTCTACGGCCAGCTCGCCGCCATCGCTCTCGGCGACGACTCTGCCGCCCTGCACCAGCGGGTCAACGCGCTGCGCGATCCCGCCTGGACCCGCGACGTCGCCATGGGCTTCACGGGGCATGAGGTCGTCCGCGCCGCATCCTGGCTGGTGGCCTGGGGCGAGCCGGCCCGCGCCCGCGTGTTCCTGGTCCGCATGGACGAACTCGCCCCGAACCCCGCCGAACGGGCGCTCGCCGCCGAACTCGGCCTGAAACTCGGCGTCCCCGACGCGGCGGTCTATGTCGCCCGCCGGATGGGGCGGGACGGCATCGCGCTGCCGGTCGCCGGCTGGCCCATCCCCGTCGATCCGCCCGGCGCCCCCGACAAAGCCGCCGCTCTGGCGATCATGCGCCAGGAGAGCAGCTTCGACATCGCCGCCGTTTCGCCCTCCGGCGCGCGGGGGCTGATGCAGCTGATGCCACCGACGGCCCGCGCGGTCGGCAAGCAGTTGGGCGTTCCGGTCAACGTCCCCGCTTTGACCGCCGACGCCGCCCAAAACATGCTGCTCGGCACCGCGTACCTGCGGGAGATGCTGGACCGCTTCGGCGGTTCCCTGCCCCTGGCCGCCGCCGCCTACAACGCCGGTCCGCACCGGGTGGATCAATGGCTGGGCGAAAACGGCGATCCTCGCGGTGGCGCCGTCGCGATGCTGGATTGGCTGGAGACGATCCCCTTCGCCGAGACCCGCAACTACGTGCAGCGCGTGATGGAGAACGTGGTGGTCTACCGAGCGCGGACCGGTTCGGCGGCTCCGTCTTTGTTGGCGCAATGGACGCGGTGAGCCTGAACTGGCCCCGCCTGATCGCATCCGGTTTCGGCAGCGGCTTGTTTCCCGTGGCACCTGGAACCGCCGGATCCTTGGCCGCGCTGATCGTGGGGGCCGGGCTGTTCGCGCTGTCCCCCTGGCTGGTGGCCGCTGCCGCCGTGACTGCATTCTTCGCCGGAGTCTGGGCGGTGCGGCGGGGAGTCACGGGCGACCCAGGCTGGGTCGTCATCGACGAATTCGTCGGCCAATGGATCGCGATGCTCGGGATGGGCACGCTGGGCTGGTGGCAGTTGGTGGCGGCGTTCGGGTTGTTCCGGCTGTTCGATATCTGGAAACCCGGGCCGGTGGGTTGGGCGGACCGGTGGCACACGCCGGTGGGGGTGATGGCGGACGATGTGTTCGCGGGGGTTATGGCGGCGGGGGTTTTGTGGGCAATCACCGCCATTTACTGACAAAGCCGGTCCTGTCCCTTGAACGCCGCCATGTGATATCCAGGTACGGACATGACCGAACGGTAGGCGCTGGCGGCGATGGCTCTGCAAAAGGACGAACTCGATTTCCTGATCGCGATGCACCGGCGGCTCACCGACCAGCCGCTGGAACCCGACGATCCCGTGCGTGAGCCGATTCACGAGGAACTCGACGACTCCGATCCCGTGGCCCTGCTGGCGTTCGAGGTGGGCGCCAATCCCGTTGAGAGCCTGCAGCTTTTTTCAGGCTTTCGCGGTGCGGGCAAAACAACCGAACTGTGGCGCTTGCGCAAGCAGCTTCGGGACCTGGGCTATCTGGTCCTGTACGCCGACGCGATGGACTACGTAAATCCGGCCGAACCGATCGATATCTCGGACATGTTGATGGTCATCGCCGGAGCCTTCAGCGACACGCTGAATGATGCCATCGGCACCGACATGGCGCGCGAAAGCTTCTGGGACCGGTTGAAGAACTTCCTTACCAAGACCGAGATCCGCATCGGCGAAGCGGGCGCGAAGCTGGATTACAGCACGCCCGCCGGAGCCGTGCTTGGCAGCCTCAAGACCGGTGTAAACATTAAAGCCGAGTTGAAAACCGCATCGAGTTTCAAGCAGAATTTGCAAAAATTTCTCAGCGGCCATCTCGTTGATCTCAAGGCCGAGGCCGACGCCTTCATCGAGGACGGCGTCAAAGCGATCTGGGCCGCAAGAGGTGCAGACACGAAAGTCGTGTTCATATTCGACTCCTTGGAGCAATTGCGAGGCTCCTATTTAACCTGGAAGGACGTTATCCAAAGCGTCCAGCAGCTGTTCACGGTCCACATCGACCGTCTGCGCTTGCCCTATGTGCATGCGATTTATTCGGTGCCGCCCTGGCTGCGCTATTTGCCGAATTCATCCCCCGTTCCCATCACCATTCTGCCGACCGCGCATCTTTGGCATAACGATGCGGATCGCACGCCGGATGCGCGGGCGCGGGCGGTGTTTCGTTCGCTGCTCTATAAGCGCTTGAAACCCCAGGAGATGGCACGGCTGTTCGGACCCGCGGCCGAGGCTCCGGGCGGCCCGTTGGACCGCTTGATCGGGGCATGCACCGGTCATGTCCGCGATTTTCTGCGGCTGGTGCAAGAGGTCTTCAAACGCGCCCGGTCGCTACCGATCGGCGACGACGCGATCACCAGCGCGATCAATGCCGAACGGCGAGCCTTGGCGGAAATTCCGCTCGACGACGCGAAATGGTTGTTCGAAATCGGAGAGACCCGCACCCACGGGCTTCTCACCGCCGACGAGCGTTCGGTCGAACGGCTCAGCAATTTTCTCGATACGCATCGTGTCGCCTATTTCGTCAACGGCGAATCTTGGTACGACCTGCATCCGCTGATCCGCGAAGATGTAGCCCGCATCGTCGCTCGGGCCGGCGCCAAGGACGGTACCTGAATTGGCCGACCACCCCGACATTCTGCCCGCGACGGATGCCATCGCACGGCGTTTCGGCGCCGATGCGGCGGATGAATGGCGGGTTCTGCTGAACCAATTCGTTTTGGGCCACGGCTTCGCGTTGATCGTCCTGAGCGTGCCGGATCGGGATGGGGCGGCTTTGTGTCGCCAGGAACTGGAGCGCTTTCTCGCAGCCGGATCGCAACGCCTGATCCGTGTCGAGCCGGATACGCCGGACGATTTGGGGCTGCTTACGCCAACATTATTGAACTTGCCGGTGGAATCGGATGCCGGCGCGGTTTGGGTATCGGCCGTCATTGGAGCGACAGCGGCGGATTTCGAGGCGTGGAACGGCGCGTGGCGCCGGGCGTTAGGCAGTTTGAACCAGCAGCGCAATCCGTTTCGGCGGCACTTCGCTTTGCCGGTGATCGTTGTCGGCGCACCATGGGTCGCGATACTCATGCGCGACATGGCGCCGGATGTTTGGTCGGTGCGGTCCTTATCGATACACATCGAACCGACCGTGACCCGCCGCTTCGAGGACTGGGACCGGCAACGAACCGAAATGGCGGAGCCCGATCGGGAGCAGCCCGGTCCAACCCGAGCGCCCGATCCCGAAATGGCGTTACATGCCGCGAAGGCGTTGCGCGGACAACCGGGCCAGGAACGGACGCTCGCCGATCTATTGGCGCGCGCTGCCGCGGGATTCGCGGCGCGTGGCGACTGGGAGGCAGCAGAACGGGCTTGGCGGGAGGCGGCACAGCTTTACGGATTGGCTGGGGCCAATTCCGCGGCGGCTGTTGCTTGGACGCGTTTGGGCGATTCTCTTGTGACCGTCGGCAATTTGACGGGGGCGTTCGAAGCGTTTCGCGCCGGCATGGCAATCAGCGAACGCCTCGCATGCCAGGACCCCGACAACACACAGTGGCAGAGAGACTACTCGGTCAGCCATAACAAGATCGGAGACGTACAGGTCGCACAGGGAGACCTCCCGGGCGCCTTGCAAGCGTTTCACGCCGGCATGGCAATCAGCGAACGCCTCGCATGCCAGGACCCCGACAACACACAGTGGCAGAGAGACTACTCGGTCAGCCATAACAAGATCGGAGACGTACAGGTCGCACAGGGAGACC
>CAITUP010000066.1 GCA_903895595.1 uncultured Acetobacteraceae bacterium
AATGGAGAGTTCGGTCAAACCATCCATGGGAAACGGTTCGATCCGGTGAGCTTTCGATCCTGACAGGTGCTCGATGATGACACTGTTTGGCACTGGCCCCTCCTCACGTCGGCAACGCGATCTCGTTACCCTCCAAGAGGATGCCGTTTCGTTGGCAGCAGGTTGTAAAGAGGGTGTTTAAGCTGACTTGCAATCATAAGTGGCATATTACAACCCGTGATGGTGTATCTCAAGCGGTAGAGTTCTCTACGTCAAATGAATATGAAGTAATATCATCGTATTATAGCGCTGAATGGTAGAGCGAACATTTATTTGCCTTTGCGAGATTTTTTTGATCTGGCCGGCTGGAACGGGTCTAAATTTGGCCCTGCACCGACATGGTGTTGACGGGGCGTTGGACTGCGGCTTTTTGCGGCCAAGCGTGTGGGGAGCGTTTGGTGCGCCACTCACAACTGTGGGGGTTCGAACCCGGCAGTCTGACATTGGGGGCTGAATATGCGTATTATATAGACATGTGGTTAATAATGCGTCAAATATTCGGCGCGCGGCGATCCTATTCAGGCCCTTTTTAACTGGCATGCCCTTTGCGTAGCCATTCCCAGCCTGCGCGTCCCCACCGCCGGCACGCACCCCGGCAATGGCGGCGGGGTCGCGCATCTGCTCCCCGATCCCACAGCGTGCCAAAGCCGGCCCGCCGACCCGATCAAGGTGCCGCCAATGCTCCCCATCTCCCGAGAACGCCTCGTAGTCGTCGGCAACGGCATGGCCGGCATGCGCACGGTCGAGGAACTGCTGAAACTCGACCCCACCCGCTTCGACATCGCCGTCTTCGGCGCCGAACCGCATCCGAACTACGACCGCATCATGCTGTCCTCGGTCCTGGCGGGCGAGAAGCAGGTGGACGACATCGTCATCAACACCCGTGCCTGGTACGAGGAAAACGACATTTCGCTCCATACCGGCGATCCCGTCGTCAAGATCGACCCCAAGGCGCGCACCGTCACCGCGCAATCCGGCCTGACCGTTCCCTATGATCGGCTGCTGCTCGCCACAGGCTCCAAACCGATCGTCCCGCCGATTCCCGGCTTGAACCTTCCCGGCGTCTGCGCCTTCCGCGACATCGCTGACGTGGATACGATGATCGATGCGTCGACGAAGCACCGCAAAGCCGTCGTCATCGGCGGCGGCCTTCTCGGCCTCGAAGCCGCCTGGGGCCTGAAGCGGCGCGGCATGGATGTCGCGCTGGTGCACCTGATGCCCACGCTGATGGAACGCCAGCTGGACGAAACCGCCGGCAAGCTGCTCCAACGCGATCTGACCGAACGCGGCATCGCCTTCTTCACCAACGGCCAGACCGAGGAAGTGACGGGCAAAGACCGCGTCACCGGCATCAAACTGGCCGACGGACGCGGGGCCCCGGCCGATCTCGTCGTGGTCGCCATCGGCATCCGCCCGGAAACCACGCTCGCCCGCGAAGCCGGCCTGGAAGTCAACCGAGGCATCGTCGTCGGCGACAACCTTTCCACCTCCGACCCCGACATCTTCGCGGTCGGCGAGTGCGCCGAACATCGCGGCCAAGTCGTGGGCCTGGTTGCCCCGATTTGGGACATGGCCAAAGTCTGCGCCCATCACCTCGCCGGCGGCGGAGAGTTGATCTACACGGCTCAAGTCAGCGCCACCCGGCTGAAAATCACCGGCATCGACGTCTACTCCGCCGGCCAGCTCGCGGCCGGTGAGGACGAGGATGAAATCGTTCTCCGCGACGCCAGACGGGGCGCCTACCGCAAACTGGTGATGCGCGACGGCAAGGTGGTCGGCACGGTTCTGTACGGCGATGTCACCGACGGCGCCTGGTATTTCGACCTGATCCGCCGCCGCACCGACGTGTCCGACATCGCCAGCCGCATGATCCTCGGTCAGGCAGCGCTCGGCGGAGGGACACAGGAACCCGATGTCGCCGCCATGCCGGACGACATGCAGATCTGCGGCTGCAACGGCGTCTGCAAAGGCACCATCGTCGACACCATCAAGGCCAAGGGCCTGGACAGTTACGAGGCGGTGAAAGCCCACACCAAAGCCTCGGCCTCCTGCGGTTCCTGCGCGCCCTTGGTCCGGCAGTTGTTGGCGGCCACCTTGGGGGTGGAAGTGACCGGCCCAGCCATCCCCACCGTCTGCAAATGCACCGACCACACGCATGAGGAAGTCCGCACCCAAATCCTCAAGCAAAAACTGAAAACTCAAGCCGCGGTCCGCGAAGCCATGGCCTGGAAAACCCCGGATGGCTGCGCCTCTTGCCGTCCGGCCCTGAATTTTTATCTCCTGTGCGCGTGGCCCGGCGAATACCAGGACGACAGCCGCTCCCGCTTCATCAACGAACGCGCTCACGCCAATATCCAGAAGGACGGCACCTACTCCGTCATCCCTCGCATGTGGGGCGGCACCGCGACCCCCGCCGAACTGGCGGCCATTGCCACCGTGGCAGCCAAATACGACGTGAAAGAAGTCAAAATCACCGGCGGCCAGCGGCTTGGCATTTACGGCATCAAGAAACCCGACCTCCCCGCCGTCTGGGGCGAGCTGACCGATGCCGGCCTTGTCTCCGGTCACGCCTATGCCAAAGGCCTGCGCACCGTGAAAACCTGCGTCGGCCTCGAATGGTGCCGCTTCGGCACCCAGGATTCCACCAGCCTCGGTAAGCAGCTGGAGCGTTTGACCTGGGGCAACTGGACGCCGCACAAGTTCAAAATGGGCGTCTCCGGCTGCCCCCGGAACTGCGCCGAGGCGTCCATCAAAGATTTCGGCGTCGTCTGCGTCGAATCCGGCTTCGACCTGTTGGTCGGCGGCAATGGCGGCATCGAGCTGCGCGGCACCGACAGGCTCTGCCACGTCGCGACCGAAGCAGAAGTCCTGGAATACTGCGCCGCCTTCATGCAGCTGTATCGCGAGGAAGCCCGCTACCTCGACCGCACCGCGCCCTGGATCGAACGTGTCGGCATCGCCTATGTCCGAACCCGGATCGTCGACGACGCCGAGGGCCGCAAGGTGCTGGCCGAGAAATTCCGGCACGCCCAAAGCTTCCTGCAGGACGATCCCTGGGCCGAACGCGCCAACCAGGGCGTCGATGCGACCGAATTCAAACCCTTGCCGGCGCTGGTGTGAGATGGAAGCGATGACCGAACTGACCTGGGTCCGGGTCTGCGCCTTGGCCGATATCCTGCCCCTCGGTGCCCGCACCATCCCGCACCGCAAGGGCGAGATCGCGGTGTTCCGTTGCGGCGACGACAGCATCTTCGCCGTGCTGAACCGCTGCCCGCACAAGCAAGGTCCGCTGTCCGAAGGCATCGTCCACGGCCACCGCGTCGCTTGCCCGCTGCATTCCTGGGTGATCGACCTTGAAAGCGGAGAGGCCGTCGCACCGGATATCGGCTGCACCCCGAAAATCCCCACCAAGATCGAGGACGGCGCCGTCTGGCTGGCGGTGCCGGCGTAGACCAAGAAGCCAACGGCGTGGTTGCGCCCCCTCGTGCGGCATCGCCGTTTCGCGCGGAGCACGCGGAGGAAGGGTAAGCCGCGGAGATCGCGGCGTATACGGAACCCTCGGCGACCTTCGCGACTTTATCTGTCTCCGCGCGCTCCGCGCGAAACAGAGGCGCTGGGATCGGCACAGGCCCCACCATTTTGGCACCTGCCGGCCTAAACAGCCGATTCAAGCCCAACCGTGACGGACAGGGTGTGGCGTGGGTGATATACTTGTTCCCATGACCGACGCACTCCCACCCCGTGCCCCCACCGATACGCATGACTTCGCCCCGTTCGTGCGCATCCTCGGTCGAGGCCCCGGCAAATCCCGCTCCCTCACCCGCGACGAAGCGCGCCTCGCCCTCGGCATGATCCTGCGCGGCGAAGCGACCCGGGAGCAGATCGGCGCCCTGCTGATGCTCATGCGTTTTCGGGGGGAGGCCGCGGACGAAATGGCCGGCTTGGTGGAGGCCGCCCGAACACACGCCGGCGTGCCCTGGGACCTCGGCGAACCGGTCGATCTCGATTGGCCCAGCTACGCCGATGGCCGCACCCGCGGCCTACCCTGGTATCTGCTTTCGGCCCTCTTGGTCGCCCGATCCGGCGTGCGCGTCGCGATGCATGGCCCCCTGGCTGGTCCGGGACGTGTGAACCTGATCGCTGCGTTGCACGGGCTACAGATCGAGCCATCCAGCACAGCGCCTGCCGCCAGAGCGAACCTGGACAGCACCGGTTTCGCCTTCCTGCCGCTGGAGACAGTTTGCGCCGCCCTCGCCGACCTGCTCGCCTTACGCGGCGTTCTCGGCCTACGGTCCCCGTTAAACACGGTCGGCCGCTTGCTCGATCCGGCCGGCGCCGCCGGTTCGGTCGATGGCGTCTTTCACCCCAACTATATCGCCGTCCACGTCGGCACCGCGGCGTTGCTGCAGCGCTCCGTCACCGTCCTGAAGGGTGGCGGCGGTGAAGCGGAATGGAGCGGTGCCAAACCCTTGATCGTCACGACCCCGACCGGCGAGGAAACCTGGCCAGCGCTCGAAACCGAGGGCAAAGCCACCAGCGATTCCGTCGAGGATTTTATCGCCGTTTGGCGCGGCGACCGGACCGACCCGGCGGCAGCGCAAACCGTCGTCGCCACCGCCGCCGTCGCCTTACGCGCGGCCTATCGCTACCCGACTCGGGAAGCCTGCCTGGAAGCCGCCCGAGCGCTGTGGGACGGCCGAACGGCCTACTTCAGCAACCCCCGCATCGGGTAGGCATTCCCGTCGATCTCATTCACTGGATCGGCGCCGAACCGCATCTCGATCGTGCGCAGGATCGATCCGAAATCGTACGGCGTGTGATCGACATACCCGTTCTTCACCGTCGGCCCGACCGCCACCAGCGGCACCCGCGTCCCCGGACCCCATTTGTCGCGCCGGGGCGGAGCGACATGATCCCACGAACCGCCGTTCTCATCGTACGTCACGACGATCAGCATGTCCTTATAGGCCGGGCTCTTCTGCAGCATGCCGATAACCTCGGCCAAATGCTTGTCGCCCGCGGTCACATTGGCATAACCGGGATGCTCGTTCAGCTCCCCGATCGGCTTGTAGAACGTCACCTGCGGCAGCCTGTTGCCCTGAATGTCGCGGACGAAATCCTTGTAATCCTTCAGATGGGTCTTCTGCGCCGGCGTCCCCGGCGCCATGTTTTGGAAATAGGCGAAGGGCTGATGGTGGAACTGGAAGTCCTCGGCCGCTTTCCCCGCCATGGCATCGTCGTAACCGCCCGAATACCACGCCCAGCTGACGTTCTTCGCATCCAGCCGGTCGCCGATATGCGGCTGAGTCTGCGCCGGTACCAGCATGGCCTGGTCGGTGATTTTCGGGTCGTGCAGGAAGACCGATTGGCTGGTGTTGATCGCGTTGCCGTACGGGTCCACCTGCCCGTTCTTGATCATCGCGCCGTCCGGCCCGACCTTGGCTACGATGCCCTCCGGGGCGTTCGGCCAGCGATAGGCGCAGGAACACACCAGGAAGGCGTGGTTAATGAACGACCCGCCGAACGCGGAATGGAACATCGCGTCGCCCAGCGTGAACTGCCGAGCGGTCTTCCAAAGATAGGTTTTGGAGGTGTCGTAATAGCCCATGACCAGGCCGGCGGCGTTGGAGACCACGGCGTAGCGGTCCATCCGCCCGCCGTCGATCTGCATCTGCTCCTGATAGAACGCGTGGATCAGGTCGCCGGTCTTGTCCGACATCCCGACGTAGCGCGCCATATCGAACGGCTTGTTTGGCAGATTGGCGGGGAACCGAGGATCGACGCCCTTGATATGGCTGTCGATCGGTTGCGGCAGCGTCTTATACGGCAGCCCGTCCGGCCCGATCTGAATCGCTCGGTCGCCAGCATTGGCCAGTCCGTTGGCGCCCGGAAAATTGCCGAACATGCTGTCGAAGCTGCGGTTTTCGTCGAAGATCACCACGATATGCCCGATCTTGCGCAGCGGGTCGGGGGCTTCGGCCTTCGACGGAACGCTGGCGAGCAAAGTCAGCGCGAGGGCGGCGGCGATCGGTTTCAGCATGTCGGTCTCCAGGTCGGTCGGACAGTTGTACGATACCTCGGACGCGTATCAACGACAGCCATGTGACATTGCGCTCCCTTTCGCACGGCCGGCCGCGATGCCATAGTCCGGTCGCCGCCAAACCGGGGAGGGAGGCATGGACGATCTCGCATCAACGCCGCCGGCCTCGCTGGCGACGCGCTACCGCGCCGTACGCGACCATACGGAAACGTTGGCCGCCGCCCTGACGGATGAGGATCAGTGCGTCCAGTCGATGCCCGATGCCAGCCCCGCCAAATGGCACCGCGCGCATACGACCTGGTTTTTCGAGGAATTCGTCCTCACGCCGCACGTCCCCGGCTACCGCGTCTTCGATCCCGGCCACCGCTTCCTGTTTAATTCCTACTACGAGGCCGTCGGCGCCCGGCATCCCCGCCCGATGCGCGGCCTGCTGACCCGCCCCTCTGCCGCGCGCATCTCCGCCTTCCGTGCCCATGTCGACGCCGCGATGCGGACGCATATGCACGCCGCCCCCCCCGATATCGTGGCGCTGGGCCTGGAGCACGAGCAGCAGCACCAGGAACTGCTGCTGACCGATATCCTGCACGCTTTCGCGCAGAACCCCCTGTCCCCTGCAGCCCTGCCGGACTGGCGGGAGCCTCAGCCGGCCGCCGGCCCGACCCGGTTCCTGGAATGCCCCGGCGGCATCGTCCGCATCGGCCATACCGGCCACGGCTTCTGCTTCGATAACGAGACCCCGGCCCACGACGTGCTGCTGCGCGATTACGCCATCGCCGACCGGTTGGTCCGCAACCGCGACTGGCAGGATTTTATTCACGATGGCGGCTACCGAACCGCCGCGCTGTGGATGGCGGACGGCTGGGCGACGGTGCAGGCGGAGGGCTGGACCGGGCCGCTGTATTGGGGCGACGACGGCATGCAGATGGGCCTGAACGGTTTGCAAACCTTGGAACCCGATGCTCCCGTGCGCCACATCTCCTGGTACGAAGCCGACGCCTTCGCCCGCTGGTCCGGCGCCCGCCTGCCCACGGAAGCCGAATGGGAAGCCGCTGCCCCACGCCTGAAGGAGGCGACCGGCCATGTCTGGCAATGGACCGACAGCGCCTACCGCCCCTATCCCGGCTTCCGCCCGCCGCCGGGTGCGGTCGGGGAGTATAATGGTAAGTTCATGATCAATCAGATGGTGCTGCGCGGCGGCTCCCTGGCCACGTCGCCGGGGCAGGCCCGCATGCCGTACCGTAATTTCTTCCATCCCGACAAGCGCTGGCAGTTTTCCGGCTTGCGGCTGGCCCGCGACCTGTAGGGGTAAGCATGACCGATATCGCGCAAATCGCGCTGGCGGGGCTGTTGGCCCCGCGCAAAACCCTGCCGCCCAGCCTGTTCTACGATGAGGAAGGCTGCCGGCTTTTCTACCGCATCACCGAACTGCCGGAGTACTACCTGACCCGGACCGAACGCGTGCTGCTGGCCGATATAGGCCCCACCGTCGCTGCCGAGGCCGGACCGAACGCGGTCCTGGTGGAATATGGCGCCAGCCATGAGGAAAAAGCCGGCTACCTGCTCGCCACCCCCGGCGCCTTCCGGTCCTACATTCCGATCGACGTCGCGGCCGGGGAACTGGAGCGGCTGCGCACCCGCATGGCGACCAGCCATCCCGGCCTGGACGTGCGGCCGGTGGCGGCGGATTTCATGCAGCCGATCACATTGTCCCTGCCAACGGGCGCGCCCGTGCTGGGGTTCTTCCCCGGCTCCACCATCGGCAACATGGAACCCGAGGCGGCCCGAGATTTCCTGATCCGCGCCGCCGCCAGCCTGGGAAAAGGCGCCCGCTTCCTGCTAGGCGCCGATTTGCGCAAAGCCCCGGCGGAACTGATCCCCGCCTACGACGATGCCCAGGGTGTCACCGCCGCCTTCAATTGCAACCTATTGGTGCGCTTGAATCGGGAGGCCGGGGCCGATTTCGACCTGGCCGCCTTCCGCCACGAAGCCGTCTGGAACGATCCGGAAAGCCGTATCGAGATGCATCTGGTTAGTCTCCGCCGGCAGGAAGTCCGCCTACATGGCGCGATGATCCGTTTTCAGGAAGGTGAGACAATACATACCGAAAACAGCTACAAACACACCCCCGAACGGTTGCTGGGCATCGCTCGGGCCGCCGGTTGGTCGCCGAGGCGGCAATGGACCGATCCCGCGGGACGCTTCGGGCATTTCCTGTTGGAGCGCGATGACTAAATTTTGTGGCGTGCGGTCAAAATTGGTGTAGAACGACGCTATGCGCTTCTTATCCCTTTTGGTGTTCGGTCTTCTCGCCATCGGTTCTGCCCATGCCAGCCCCGCGCTTGGTCTGTGCGACACGGCCATCGCATCGGCGGAGAATTACGCCCACCTGCCGCCCCGCATGCTGCAAGCCATCGCGCAAGTGGAGAGCGGCCGCTTCGACGAACGGGCCGGCGCCGTGCGTCCCTGGCCCTGGACGATCAATGCCGAGGGCCAAGGCCATTTCTATGAAACCAAAGCCCAGGCCATCGCCGCGGTGCAGGCCCTGCAGGCACGCGGCGTGCGGTCCATCGACGTCGGCTGTGCCCAGATCAACCTGATGTTCCACCCGAACGCGTTCGCGTCCCTCGATGAGGCCTTCGACCCCATCGCCAATACCCGCTACGCTGCCCGGTTCTTGAACCAGTTGCATGGACCGGGAAAAGACTGGGCCTATGCCATCGGCGCCTACCATTCGGAGACGCCGGCGCTGGGCGATGCGTATCGGGTGCTGGTGCTGCTGCGCTGGCAGAGCCCGAATATCGGGGGCGGCGGTACACAGACGGGGGCGTACGCGGCGTTCCAGCCCGCCCAGACGACATACCGTGCTTTCGCCCAGGCATTGTCGGCGTATGGGGCATTCGCTCGGCGGTAGGGGGGACGATTAGGTCGGTTGGAGACAACCGAGGTCGACTAAGGCGGCCCGCAGTCGGTTCTCGAAGATCGCGAAGGACGGGGCGCGGCGCAAGTTTGCTATGGTGTGGCGCTGGGCAATGGCCGGGAAAATCTGCTTCGGATCGTAGGGGCGGCGTTTGCCACGCATGGTTTGGACGGCATGTGCCAGCGTGGCTTTGGGATCGGTCAGATTTTCGGCCTCCTTGGCCGTGACAGGAAGTCCGATATCTGCGGCCCGGCCGGTGTACCCGAGAAAACCCCTGACCGCGTCGGGATCGGCGAGAAGCCAAGCCTCGGTTTCATGATCCGGCGCAATAGTGACGCAGCGCGCCGGCGGCCAGTCGCATCGGGCCTGCATGGCCGCGCACACGGCCTGAGTGCGGTTATCGAGGCTGGCGCTGACGCTACGGCCGCCGGAATCGCCGTGGATGAACAGCAGGTAGAAGGCGTCGCGCGCTTTGCAAGCCAATTCTGCGACTGCTTCGACAGAGTCTCTGCGCAAACGGACTTCCGGATTGGGCGGGATATCGACGTTAGTGCGACCTTCGGTTCGAACGAGTTCTTCCATAACGCGAGGGATAAGCACATCGAAATAGGCGGCGTCGGTATCACCTTCGTACATTGCCGCCCAGGCGAGATAGATCATGCCCCGTCGCCCAACCGTTGCAGGGTCTGGTCGACCTGAAAGCGAGTTAGATGCCTATTTGGGTCGAATAGGTCGCCCATGGATTTCACGCCGGTGCGCATGCGCGACCGGACAGACCGCGTCGGTCCGGCGGGATCGATCGAAACGATTGTGTCGGCAACAACGATCTCATCGTCGTGGAGTGCCTTCATGACCTTGGGCGAATGGGTATTCAGAAGTACTTGAAACGAAGGATCGTCGGGTCCGGTGGAAACATGCGCCGCCTGTCGGAGAAACTCGACAAGGTTCGGCACTCGGCCTTCATGTACGCCGTTTTCAGGTTCTTCGAAGCAAAGCGTTCCGCTGCGACGAGGGTCATTCAGGACCGTCAGCAGGGCCAGCAGCCGCAAGGTACCGTCCGAAATAACGCGGGAGCTGAATGTCTGGCCATCGGTAAATTTCAAACCGAACGCATATTGCCGGTCGTTCGGATCGTCGCGCACGATAAGCTGGCTGACCGAGGGGATCATCGATGCGAGATCGGACGCGATTGCCGCCAACACGCCATCTGGCGTGGTGTCAGTGCGGGTTGCATACTTCAGATGCGCCAACACCGCCGCCAAATTGGAGGCATCCTGCTTCAAAATCGATCCGGCAAAACGGTCGTTAGTTGACCGAGCGGCATGCGGTTCGATCTCCAGAAAACGAATACCAGTGAGGATTTCTCGTAAGGCGTAGAGATGCGGGAACTCGGCGGTCACCGCCGTCGAAAGTGCAGTTTTGGATGCTTCTTTCAACGATAATTTCACAGGAAGGCCATGCTTCTGCCGTCCGTCCTGACGAATCTCGATGGCATCGCCGTCCTTACTCACCCTGATGAAGTCTGCTACTGCCGAGTTATATGCCAGTTTGGCCTTCTTAAGATATTCCGCTTGCTCATCGGCCTTTTTGAGCGGTCCGCAGCGTTCCTGTCTGACAAATACTCCAGTGGGTGCCTTGCCGTCGTTCAGGACGATTTCAAGCTTCAGTTCATAGCGCAACCGCTGCGCGGTGATCGCGTATCCTTTGCCGAACGCATCGACACCGGTTTTATCGAGCAATACCTCCACCGCGAATGTCATGATTTTGGACGAGCCGGCCGACGTTTGACGGAACAGCTCATCCGGTTCGCCGCGCAATTGCTGCATCGCCGAGCGAATATCCGTCTGCGCCAGCAGCGACAAAAACCGAATTGTATCGAACAGGTTCGACTTCCCGCTGGCATTCGGACCTACGATTGCCGTCATCGGTACCAGATCGAGACTGAAATTCTCGAAGCTCTTGAACCCGTCGATCTCGATCCTGGTCAGCACGCCCCCGTCCCCCTACCCCCTGATACGCTCGATATCCGCCCCGCAAGCAGCCAGCTTCTGCTCCACCGCCTCATATCCGCGATCCAGGTGATACACCCGGTTCACCACCGTTTCCCCCTTCGCCGCCAGCCCCGCCAGGATCAGCGACAACGAAGCTCGCAGATCGCTCGCCATCACCGGCGCGCCGGACAAGGACGGCACCCCGCGCACAATCGCCGACGTCCCGTGCACATTGATCCGCGCCCCCATCCGGTTCAGCTCGGGCACATGCATAAACCGGTTCTCGAAGATCGTCTCCGTCACCATCGACGCCCCCTCGGCCACCGACAGCATCGCCATGAACTGCGCCTGCATGTCGGTTGGGAACCCCGGATACGGCTCCGTCATCACGTCCGCGCCGTGCAGCCCGTTCAGCCGCCGCACCATCAGCCCGCCGGCTTCTTCCGTAATATCCACCCCGGCTTCCCGCATCACGCGCACAGTGGCGCCCAAGTGCTCCAGACGGGCGTGCCTCAATAACACCGACCCACCGGAGATCGCGGCGGCGCAGGCGTAGCTGCCGGTTTCGATCCGGTCGGGAATGATCGCGTGATCCGCGCCATGCAGCGCCCGCACACCCTCGATCACCAGCGTATCGCTACCGATCCCCTTGATGTCCGCCCCCATCGCCACCAGGCAATGCGCCAGATCGCCGATCTCCGGTTCCCGCGCCGCGTTCACCAGTTCGGTCCGCCCCTCGGCCAGCGCCGCCGCCATCAGCAAATTCTCGGTCGCCCCCACCGACACGAACGGGAACACGATCTTCGCGCCCCGCAACCGTCCGTCCACGCGCCCATCGACGTAGCCGCCCTCCAGATTGAAGCGCGCGCCCATCTGCTCCAGGCCCTTCAGATGCAGATCGACCGGACGCGCCCCGATCTCGCAACCGCCCGGCAGCGACACCCGAGCCTCTCCGGTTCGAGCCAGCAGCGGCCCCATCACCAGGAACGACGCCCGCATCGTGCGCACGATATCGTAGGGCGCCTCGGTATTCGTGATCCGCCCGCCGAGCGACAGCACGCGCCCGGCGTTATCCGGCCGTTCCACCGCGATCCCGTGCTGCGCCAGCAGCGACGCCATGGTCGCGATATCCGCCAGCTTGGGCACATTGGACAGTACCAGGCGATCGTCGGTCAGCAGCCCCGCGGCCATCAGCGGCAGAGCCGCGTTCTTCGCCCCGCCGATCGGGATTTCCCCGCTCAGAGGCTTGCCGCCACGAATTCGGATACGGTCCATCGCTTACATCCTCGGCAGAGCGGTGCCGCGCTGCCCCATGTATTTCCCGGCCTTGTCGGCGTAGCTGGTCTCGCACGGCTCATTCCCTTGCAGGAAGAGGAACTGGCAGATGCCCTCATTCGCATGGATCTTGGCGGGCAGGGGGGTGGTGTTGCTGATTTCGATCGTCACCTGCCCCTCCCACTCCGGCTCCAGCGGCGTCACGTTCACGATAATGCCGCAGCGCGCGTAGGTGGATTTGCCCAGGCACACCACCAGAATGTCCCGAGGAATCCGGAAATACTCGACCGTATGCCCAAGCGCGAAACTGTTCGGCGGGATGATGCAGGTCGCGGTTTTCCGGTCCACGAAGCTGGTCGGCGAGAAATCCTTCGGGTCCACGATCGCCGAGTCGATATTGGTAAAGACCTTGAATTCGTCGGCGATACGGGCATCGTAGCCGTAGCTGGACAGGCCGTAGCTGATCACGCCCTCCCGCTTTTGGGCTTCGACGAAGGGTTCGATCATGCCGCGTTCTTGCGCCATTTGGCGGATCCAACGGTCGGACATCACGGGCATTGCGGGGGTGGCTCTCCAGCGGGGAAAGCGACGCTGTAGCGCAATGCGGCGGTTCGCGGCAAACGGCATGTGTAACGCCGCCCATCCAGGCGTGTCTGACCACCATCGCCCACCCGCGTGCCGGAATGCCGTATGAACCAGTCTGCCCAACCCGTCCCCGCGCGTCCCCCCCGCGACACCCGCGTCGACATCGTGCGCGGCTGGCTCCAGCTGACCATTTTCGCCAGCCACGCCGCCGGGTCCTGGGTCGGCGCCTGGATGATCCACGGTGCATGGGGTCTGTCCGACAGTTCCGAACAGTTCGTGTTCCTGTCCGGCCTGATGCTCGGCAGTGTGTTCGCGCTGAAAACCGCCCGCCAGGGCTGGGTCGTGGCGAGCAAGGACATGCTGGTCCGCAGCATCCGCTTGTATCGCACCAACATGGTGGTCTTCGTCCTGTTCGGCGCCATGGCCTTCGCCGCCACCGCCATCTTCCCAGGGGAGGCCGATCGCCTCGGCTGGTCCTACATGCAGGCGCATCCGATCCAGGCGGTGCTGGCCGGCCTGACCACCTTCTACCAACCCAACTACATGGACATTCTGCCGGTGTTCATGTGGTGCATGCTGGTGCTGCCCGCCTTCGCGGCGCTGGAGGCCCGCATCGGCGACTGGGCCCTGATCGCCCCCCTGGCCATCTACGCCGCCGCCCATGTGTTCGGTCTCGCGCCCCCCGTCCTGGGCACCGGCACCCATGGCGGCTTTAACCCCTTCGCCTGGCAAATCCTCTTCCTCACCGGCGCCTGGCTCGGCCGCCGCACCTTGCTGCATGGACGAGCACTGCCGCCCTGGCGCTGGCTGACAGCCGGAGCGATCGCGGTGGTCGTCGCCGGCCTGCTTCTGCGCCTGTCCTGGTTCGGCTTCCTGCCGTTCGCGATCCCGCTGGCGGAAACCGACGCGATCATCGGCAAGGACCTGCTGGTCCTGCCCCGCGTGCTGCACGCCTTCGCGCTGGCATGGCTGGTCGCGATTGCCGTCCCGCGGGAGGCGCGGTGGATGCGCGGCATGGGCTTCCGCTGGCTCGCCGCCGCCGGCCGGCACAGTCTGCTGGTTTTTTGCCTCGGGCTGTTCCTGTCCTGGGGGCTGACGGCGGTGTTCCGCCTGTGGCCCGGCGCAATGGGGTGGACCGACCCGGTGCTGATGATCGCGGGCTGCGCGATCCTGCTGCGGTTCGCGCTATGGCTGGACCGGGCGCGCGAACAGGCAATGCCGCCCCGGCCGGCGGCCGTCATGGGGACGGCGGGGTAGGGGGCAGCGCCCCATAGGCGCCAAAAGCCTACCCAGCTCGTCATCCCCGTGACAAGCAAGGGGATGACGCAGGGCGATTGCATATGGCGGATTTCCCCCACTTTCCGTCATGGTCGGGTCACGCCCGACCATGACGAGCGGGGATGACGGGGCTTTTAGGCCCAGTGAAACATCCTAACGAAGCCGGAATCGCGATAGCGGGGCCAGCCGTCGTCCGGCCCCGTGCGCGTCGTTCCATCGGCTGAAAATCGCCCTCAAGGCGGCCCGGTGCCCAATCGCAGGGCCGGCACCCAAAACTCGGCCTCCACCGTCTCATCGTCGGCACGCGGCGCATACGTCCAGGCGGCATGCCGGCGATTGACGATGACCCGCACCAACCGGACCGCACTGCTCGCGCAGTCGCCCAGCCTGTCGTAAATCCGCGACCAGAGCGGATGGTTCGCCGCGATGCCGAAATCCCGGCAGATATCGACGATCACATCCTCCACCCCGCGATGGCGGATCATCCGCGCCATCTCTTCCACGCTCGGCAGCGGGTCGGGCGGCGGTTCGTCCGCGTCCAGGTCCCGCCTTGCTCGCGGCGCACCGGGGGCGCGCTGACGGGCGGGCGCCTCCGCACGCACGGCCACCGGCTTGGACAGCCGCAGCGCCAGCCGAGCCTCCAGCGCCAGAGCCAGTTGGAGCCCGCGCGCGACACGCGCGACGATTTCCCGCACTGTGGCGACGCCGAAATGCCGGATCAGACGGACCGGACTTTCGCTTGGATCGCGCACCAGCAGGGCCTGGGTCAAATGCCGCCCGAAGGCGATCAACGCCCGCACGACAGCGAGTAGCCGCGATGTGCGCTCGATCGCGTCGTCCTGCGCCGACCGATCCGGGGACGGATCGGGCAACGCGGCGTGCGGGGCTGTGAGCGCGGCGGACATGAACGTATCATGAACATATTTTCCGGACCGTGTCAAGCAAAATAGCTCGGGATGGCGGCGTCCCGGCCGGCGCCCGTTGCCCATCGAAGGACCAGAACGGGCGCCGTCGCCCCGGGTTCCGCTACGAACCCGTTGTCATCATGGCCACCCCTGAACGCAACCTCGGCTCTCCCGGTGGAACCTTAGTTCCACCAGCTCTGGCATGGAGGCGTGCTGGCCAACCGGAAGCCAGTGTTCGTGTTCCGGTCGTTGTTCCTGTTCCGGGAGGCGGAGCGGACGTTCCAGGGATTGTTGTTCCAGGAAGCGCCGCGCACCACACGGAGCCGGGGGGTAGCCAGGCTTTCGCGACGGGTCGAACAACCCGCCCCGGAAGATCGCGCGGCGCAAGCGCCACGTATCGGCATGGTCCGCATGGGCGATCCAGGCGCGGACCCGTACCGCGATGGCGGCCGGATCGATGGTTCCCGCGCGCTGCCGGTCCCGCAGCCCGCGCAGACGATTGCGGAACCGTCGAACCGAAGCCGCCGGCAACGCGCGCCGTTCGGCATGCAGTTCGTACCCGAGAAACCCGGCCGGCTCGGCCGTTGCCAGAACAACAGTCTTGCGCGGATGCAACGACAATCGCCGGACCGCGAGAAAACCGGCGATGCGGTCCCGCCACGCCGCCAGAACCGAGGGATCGTCGTGAAACAAGGCAAAATCGTCGACGTAACGGACAAACGGCGCTCGCAGAACCTCGGTGGCGAAATGATCCAGCCGATCCAGATAAACATTGGCAAAGAACTGGCTGGTCAGATTGCCGATCGGCAGTCCACGCCGCCGCCGATAGGGCGCGAACAAATCGTCGCCGAGGTAATGAACATTCACCGGCTCCTGCGTGTTGGACCCGTCGATAATCCCATCCAGAAGCCATAGCGTGTCGCTACAGCCGATACGCCGGCGCATATCCTGCTTCAGGACAGCATGGTCGATGGCGGGGAAATAACGGAAAATATCGCAACGAAGCACATGCGCATAACGGTCGCGCCAATATTCGTACTGATCCACCGCCCGGTGCGTCCCCTTATCCGCTCGGTTGGCATAGGAGTGATGGATGAATCCGGCGTCGAAAATTGGGCCAACGATGGCATGCACCGCGTGATGCACGACACGATCACGAAACGGCGCGGCCGAAACCATGCGCGGCTTCGGGTCCTTTATCGCGATTTCGGTGTAACGGCCGGGGTACCAGGAACGATCCTGCAGTTCCCGCTCGATCCGCAGCAGATTGCCTTCCAAATTCGCCGCGAACGCCGCCGCGCCCGGCTTGGCGCGCTTGCCGGCAACGGCTTTGCGATAGGCCGCATACAAGGCCGGAAAATTGGCAATCTGCCCGAACAGATCGTTATGCCGCATGTGCACGATTCGCTTTGGCCCAGCCGCCGATCATGCGCCCGACCTCATCGATGCCGCGCGCGGCGTGTTCGTAACGCTTCATGTCGATCAGCCGCAGCTCCTGCGAAAGCCGCATGAAAAACCGCAACCGGTCGAGGCCCAGATTGGCATTCGCCAACGATTGATCCCGGCTGCGCGAATACGTTGCGACGATCAATGAATCCAATATGTCCAAAGCGGCGTTTTCGATCCGGTCGCCGAGCACGAATTTCTGGCTGCGCGGGAATTTCTCCACCATGGGCATGAGCCACAGCAGAAACTGGTACATCGCCTCCAACGCGGGGCCGGTGCGTCGCGCGCTGCTTTGAGTTTCTGTCATGTGCGACCATGGCATGGCGGATTCGAGTCGGGTCAGGAATATTTCCGCCCGTCATCCGACTTTACTATAACGAATTGGAACTGAAAAAATTCGACACCCCAAAATTTCAAAATTTACCGCCTTCGGCGGTAAGATCAAAAGAGGCAAAGAGTCTAAGATATAAGAGGCTTACAGCGTCCTGGCCAACCGGAAGCCAGAGGTCGTGTCCCGGTCGCCGTCCCTGCCCCGGGAGGCGGAGCGGACGAACCAGGGACCGCTGAACCAGGAAGCGCCGCGCACCACACGGAGCCTATTACTACCTGTGGTTGTTCTTTTGGTGTCCGTACAATCGGCGTCCTCATGGCTATCGAACCAGTCGTCGGCCATCCACTCCCAGACGTTGCCGAGCATATCGTACAGACCCCAGGGATTGGGGTCGAAGGCCGCGACGGTAGACGTGAAGGGGTAACCGTCGTCGTGCTGAAAGAACCGCTCCGGTTTCGGATCCATTTTTAGGACCGGTGCCAGGGAAAGGTCGGACACATTGGCATATTTGCGTGCCCCCTCGCGATCGTCCCCCCAAAACCGAGCGGTGGTAGTGCCGGCTCGGCAAGCGAATTCCCATTCGGCTTCCGATGGCAGGCGATAATCCTTCTTCGTCACGCTGGAGAGCCAGCGAACGAAGGCATCGGCATCCTCCGGCCCCACGCACGTGACCGGATGGTCGTCGGTCTGCGGAAAACCGGGGCGCGCCAATCCTGTGCCTCGGTCTGTTGCCAACCTTTGCCCTGCACCCATGTGTAAACCCCGGCTGGCACCTTGTGGCCGCTGTGCTCCACGAACCGCCGGAACTGCCCCACCGTGACCGGCGTCCGCCCCAGCAGGAACGGCTGGCGGATGGTGACAAGCCGGCGCGGCTGCTCCCAGCCGCGATATTGTTCCGGCACGCCTTCCCGCTCCTGCTCCGCCGGTTCCGCGCCGCGCATATATTGGCCATCGGGGATGTAGGCCATCTGAAGGTTGCCGAGTTCGGTAGCCACGATCGTGCCGGGGCGGCGGGTCTGGCGGGACGGGACGCCGGGCGCACGAGCGGCGGGGTTCTTCGCGATCGCGATCAGCTGTTGAAACGCAAGTTTCAAACCGGTCGAATACCCATCGAGGAGCGGAGCAAGGCGGTCCCCCGTCTGCGCCAGCACCGTCATGATGCACGCCAGCAACGCGGCGTCGTTGGGATTGTCTGGCTCCCATCGCCCAAGTTCGGCGGCGGCACTGAAATTCCCCATCTTCAGAAGCAGATTTCTGACCCCTTGCACCGCGAACACGGCCGCCTTGCCGTCGGCCTCCGTGCCGCTCAGTCGTTGCCGGACCATGGTGGTCAGCCTCTCGGCGTCGGGTTCCGGGATCAGTCCGTTGGCATTCGCCGCGCCGAGCATGTCTTCGATCGCTTGCGCGAGACTGTCCGAAATCCGGGTGGGGACGGAAGCAGTCTCGAACGTCCGAACCAAAGGGAACCGATGCAGAAATGCGCCCGCGACGGTAATGGATTCCTTCAGGGCCACGGCGACGTCGCTGGGAAGCGGGTCATGTACCCCGTCCGCTTCCGCCAGCCGCAAGGCGTGCCGGTCGTATTCCGACGCCAGTTCGTTATATGTCACCCAGGCGGGGACAAGGCGCCCGGCGAAGGCATCGGTATCCGGGGCAAGATCCTTGACGAACGCCGAGACGGCACCCACCAGCTTGCTCCAGTCTTCATGGTTGCCGACACGGCCACGGACTTTTGCCTCCAACGTCGTTGCCAGCGCGCGCGTCCCTTCGTGGAGTTCCTGCGTGACCGGTTCCGCCGCGGCCGCCGCATCGGTCCGATCGCCTTTGGGGTCCATGACGAGTTGGCGCTTTGCCTCGATCCACACCGGCGCGGCCGGGTTCTGTCGGTCCGGCTCAAGCACGATCTGCCATTCGATGCTCGTCGGCGCCAGCTTCGAACGGTTGCGTATGGCGCCCTCGATCGCCTGCACGGCGACCAGATGCCCCCTGTTCACTGGCTGTCCCTCGTGTGCCCATAGATCGATCGGGAGAATGTCCCGTCCATTTCGTGGCACGGCTTGCAGGTTGCCCGCGATCGGAGGCCACGCGCACTCGGACAGAATGACGGGAATGACAAGGCCGCCGTTTTCCACGCTTCGCTTGCGGATGGCAGGAAGTTCGGTATCTCGGATGTAGGTGCTGGCCCGCCACGCGGGGCTGAGCAGCAGCAAAAACACCTCCGCCGCCTGGATCGCGCGGGCGATGTCGTCGTTCCAATGGCCGCCGGCGATTAGGTCGGGGTCCTGCCAGAAACGAATGCCGCAGTCCTCTTCCACCGCGGCGAGGTATGTCCGAAAGGTCGCGACCAATTCATGATCCGCGCGAGCGTAGCAAATGAACCCGTTCGTTGCCGGGATTGCGCGAACCTCCGTCTGTGCGGGTTGTCTGGGGATCGCGCGCGGCGGCGGCGTCTGATCCGGCGGCGAGCGCAGCCCGAACGTCCGTTTGACGGTATCGAAAAAGCCATTCGGGCGAGGTTCGCGACTCATTGCCACTCCACGCGGCCCGGAAGGATGCCGCTGGCGGAAAGATGTGTGTTCGGGTCGCGTCGTGCAAGGGCGTGTGTTGTGCCTGTTGTGTCCAGCGCGCGGCCGCCGCACCCTTCGTGCTTTCGTGCCTTCCCGTTAAAAACCGATGCCGCCACCACGGACGGCCTCGGCACCAAGACCCGAAGCAGCCGCCACGCCTTCCCGGCAACGCATCGCGGGGCCAAGACCGGGACCGTCTCCCCAAAGATTCACCACAGAACCACAGAACCACAGAACGAAAACGCAGAATCCCGCCCCAGGTTCCGATGCCGCCAATAATCCAAGAGTTCCGTGGTTCCGTGGTTCTGTGGTGAATCTTAACGATCTCACCCGCGGTCATTTCGGTGACAACCAGCCCCAAAGCGTCTATCGTTCGCATCAATCCCACACAGGATGCCGTCGATGCCCCGCGCCCCCAGCCACCGCGGCGAACACAGCGTCCGGGCCATTCGTGACCTCAATCCGGTCGTCCAACTCAATGGCAGGACGTTCGTGGGACTGACCCCGGAAATCGCGGCCGCGCCCTGTACGTGCTGTTGACCGGCTTTTAACCGGCCTCGTCCCCCCGCTCCCCCGCATCCTCCCGCGCCCGAGCCTGATCCTTCCGCCGGCGCAGGTTCGCGCGCAACGCCGCGGTCTCCCGCTCCAGCCGGATCTCCCGCGCCGTTTTCACTGGTTCGGCCTGTGGCTTTTCCTGTTCCATGAACCCCGGAATCACCCCCGGCGGCGCCAACCGTCAACCCCCTCGCCAATCCCCTCGAATCAGCCTATCAAGCCGCCCCTGACGCGACGCCACAGCACACGAGTACCCCTTGTCCGACACGCCCGACGATACCGCGCCCCCCAGCCCCTACGGCATCTCCCAACCGGTGATGCTCGAAGAGGAAATGCGCCGCTCCTACCTCGATTACGCCATGAGCGTCATCGTATCCCGAGCGCTGCCGGATGCTCGGGATGGGCTGAAGCCGGTGCATCGGCGGATTCTGTTCGGCATGCACGAAGCCGGCTACACGGCCGACAAGCCCTACCGTAAATCCGCCCGCGTGGTCGGCGACGTCATGGGTAAGTACCACCCGCACGGCGACAGCGCGATTTACGACGCCATGGTGCGCATGGCGCAGCCGTTCAGCCTGCGCGTTCCGCTGATCGACGGCCAAGGCAACTTCGGATCGGTCGACGGCGACAACCCGGCGGCGATGCGCTATACCGAGGTCCGTCTGGCCAAGGCCGCCGAGTTGCTGCTGGAAGACATCGACAAGGAAACCGTCGATTTCCAGCCGAACTACGATGAGTCTGAGAATGAGCCGAAAGTCCTCCCGGCCAAGTTTCCGAACCTGCTGATCAACGGCGCCAACGGCATCGCCGTCGGCATGGCCACCAACATCCCGCCGCACAACCCCGGCGAGATCATCGACGCCACGCTGATGCTGATGGCCGATCCGGACACCAGCCTCGACGATCTGATGAAAGTCGTCCAAGGCCCGGATTTCCCCACCGGCGGCATCATCATCGGCCGCTCCGGGATCAGGGGCGCGTTCGAGACGGGGCGCGACTCGATCATTATCCGTTCCAAGACGGAATTCGAGGAAATCCGCAAAGACCGCACTGCCATCATCGTCACGGAAATCCCGTATCAGGTGAATAAAAAGACCCTGCTGGAACGCATCGCCGAACTGGTGCGCGCCAAGCAGATCGAGGGCATCGGCGAAATGCGCGACGAGTCCGACCGCTCGGGTATGCGCATCGTGATCGAAATCCGCCGCGACGCGACGCCCGAGGTCGTGCTGAACCAGCTCTTCCGCTTCACCCAGATGCAGGTCAGCTTCGGCACCAATATGCTGGCGCTCGACGACGGCCAGCCGCGGCAGATGGGGCTGAAAGAGGCGCTGTTCTGCTTCATCCGCTTCCGCGAGGAAGTCATCATCCGCCGTGCCCGCTTCGACCTCGGCAAAGCCCGCGACCGCGCCCATAATCTCGTGGGCCTCGCCATCGCCGTCGCCAACATCGACGAAGTGATCCGCCTGATCCGCGGCGCCCCCGACGCCGCCGCCGCCCGCGTCGCCCTGATGGACCGCGACTGGCCGGCCGAGGACATCGGCGCCCTGCTCGCCTTGATCGACGAACCCGGCAACATCATTGCCCCCGATGGCACCGTCCGCCTGACCGACGAACAGGCACGCGGAATCCTTGAATTGCGGCTCGCCCGCCTGACCGGCCTGGAACGCGAAAAGATCCAGGCCGAGATGACCGAAGTCGCCGGGAGAATTACAGAACTGCTGGAAATCCTCGGCTCGCACATCCGCCGCATGGAAGTGATGACCGAGGAGCTGACGGAAGCCCGCAAGCAGATCGCTTCCCCCCGCCGCACCGAAATCGCCGACGCCCAGGCCGACCAGGACGACGAAAGCCTGATCGAGCCCGGCCAGATGGTCGTCACCATCACCCGCGACGGCTTCATCAAGCGGACTTCGCTGGAAACCTATCGCTCCCAGAACCGAGGCGGGCGCGGACGGTCCGGTGCCGGTACGCGGGGCGACGACATCGTCACTCGCAGCTTCAACGGCCACACCCATCAATGGGTGCTGTTCTTCTCCTCCGGCGGGAAGGCGTTCCGGGAGAAGGTGTGGAAACTCCCCGAAGCCGGCCCCACCGCGAAGGGCCGCGCGCTGGTGAATTTGCTGCCGGAACTGGGATCGGATGAGATCACGACGGTCCTGCCGTTGCCGCAGGATGAGACGTTGTGGGAGAGCCTGCACCTCGTCTTCGCCACCGCGTCCGGCAACGTCCGCCGCAACCGGCTGTCGGACTTCCGCAACGTCCGCGCCGCCGGCCTGATCGCGATGAAACTGGATGAAGGCGATAAGCTGATCGGCGTCGCCACCTGCCGCGAGGGCGACGATGTCCTGCTCGCCACCCGCAAGGGCCGATGCATCCGCTTCATCCTGTCCGACGAAACCGTCCGCGTCTTCGCCGGCCGCGATTCCTCCGGCGTGCGCGGCATCAAGCTGCTGCAGGCGGACGAGGTCATGAGCCTGTCCGTTCTGCGCCACGTCGATGCGACGATGGAAGAACGCGCCGCCTATCTAAAAATCGCCAACGCGAAACGCCGCGCCAGCGCCGAGGAAGACAGCGAACCCTCCGGCGACGACGAACAGGTCGCGGAAGTCGCGCTGTCCGCCGAAAAAATCGCCGACATGGAAATCGGCGAGGAAATCCTGCTCACCGTCACCGACAGCGGTTTCGGCAAGCGGACCTCGGCCTACGAGTATCGCGTGACCGGCCGCGGCGGGCAGGGGATTGCCAACATCACGCTGGCACCGCGTAATGGTAAAGCAGTGGTCGCGACCTTCCCGGTGCGCAGCGGCGATGACGTGATGCTGGTGACGGATGCCGGACGTTTGATCCGCGTGCCCGGCGACCAGGTCCGCATCACCGGGCGCCAGGGCATGGGCGTGACATTGTTCCGGGTGGACGCCGGGGAGCGCGTGACCAGCGTATTCCCGGTCCTGGACGACGAAACCGATGAAACGGGCGCGCCGGAAGGCGCCCCTGACACGACCCCTGGGGAAGGAACGGATGGCTGATCCCATGACCAAGCGCCGCGTTGGCATCTATCCCGGCACGTTCGATCCGGTGACCAACGGCCATCTGGACGTCATCGCCCGCGCCGCCCGCCTGCTGGACAAGCTGGTGGTCGGCGTTGCGATCAACACCGGCAAAGGCCCGCTGTTCACGCTGGAAGAACGTGTCGAACTGGTGACCGCCGAAATCACCGCCATCGCCGACAAGAACGCCATGACCATCGAGGTCGTGCCCTTCGACACGCTGCTGATCGATTTCGCCCGTAAGGTCGGCGCCAGCATGATCGTGCGCGGCCTGCGCGCGGTGTCGGACTTCGATTACGAGTTCCAGATGGCCGGCATGAACTACCGCATGGCCCCCGACATCGAGACGGTGTTCCTGATGGCCAGCGAGCGCCACCAATTCATCGCCTCCCGCCTCGTCAAGGAAGTCGCGTACCTCGGCGGCGACATCACGTCGTTCGTTCCGACGCGCACCTACGACGCGGTGATGAAACGCATCCGGGGATAGATAGGAACCGAACGATGAAACGCCGCACCCTGCTCGCCGCCGCCGCGCTGCTGCCGACCGCCGCTTTGGCGCAGCCCGCGATGGACCTGGAAAACACCATCTACCTCGACATCAAGGCCGGACGCGTTGAAATCCAGCTGTTCCCCGATCTGGCGCCCAAGCATGTGGAGCGGGTGAAAACCCTCGCCCGCCAAGGCTTCTACGACGGCACCCCGTTCCACCGGGTGATCGAGGGCTTCATGGCCCAAGGCGGCGACCCCACCGGCACCGGCGGCGGCGGCAGCAAGATGCCCGACCTGCCCGCCGAGTTCACCAACAAGCGCCACTTCCTGCGCGGCACCGTTGGGGCTGCCCGTACGAGCAACCCGAACAGCGCCAACAGCCAGTTCTACATCATGTTCGCGCCCAACCCCGGCCTGGACGGCCAATACACCATCTGGGGTCAGGTCGTGAAAGGCATGGAGTTCGTGGACGCCATCAAACGTGGCGCCGGCTCCAACGGCCAAGTGCTGGGCGAACCCGACCGCATTCTCCACATGCGCGTCGCCGCCGACGTGAAATAACAACCCTTACCAGGACCGATACCATGAGCGACGACAACATCCTCTACATGGACCTCGCCAGCGGGCGCGTGACCATCGAACTGTTCCCGGACCTCGCCCCCAAGCACGTCGAACGCGTAAAGACCCTGGCTGCCGAGGGCTTCTACGACGGCACCCCGTTCCATCGCGTGATCGAGGGCTTCATGGCGCAGGGTGGCGACCCCACCGGCACCGGCACCGGCGGCAGCCACCTGCCCGACCTGCCCGCCGAGTTCACCAACGAACGCGGCTTTCGCCGCGGCACGGTCGGCGCGGCCCGCACGCAGAATCCGAACAGTGCCAACAGCCAGTTCTACATCATGTTCGCCCCCGCCCCGCATCTGGACGGCCAGTACACCATCTGGGGTCAGGTGACCGAGGGCATGGAGCACATCGACGCCATCAAGCGCGGCAGCGGCGGAAGCGGTTCGGTGTCGAACCCCGACAAGATCGTGAAAATGCATCTCGCCTCGGCGGCGAAATAGCAGAGTTGCGTACCCCGGCCGCTGGTTCCCCTTGACCGGCGGCGCGGGGTGGCGTTCAAGACGCCTCCGCGCGGTGAGAGCCCGTAGCTCAGTTGGTAGAGCACGAGACTTTTAATCTTGGGGCCTTGGGTTCGAATCCCAACGGGCTCACCATTCCCCATCGGCCACGAGGCGAAACCCGGTTCCGGCACCCCGCCCCTCGAACCGATACCGCGTCCCCGCCCGCACATTCACCGGCCCGTCGTCCCACGATCCGCCCCGCAGCGCTCGGCCGCTGCCCAACGCGGCGGTCGGACTGTAGTCCGTGCGCCAATCCCCCGCCGTATATTCCCAGACATTCCCCAGCATATCGTGCAGCCCCCAAGGGTTCGCCCGAAACGACCCGACCGGCGCCGTAAACGCGAACCCGTCGTCGGTGTCGAACACCCCATCCACCGCCCCGCCCAACGCCCGCGCCAGACTGGCATCGGCGACATTGGCATACAGCGCCGCCCCCTCCGCCGAGTCCCCCCAGAACCGCGCCGTCTCCGTCCCCGCGCGGCAGGCATATTCCCACTCAGCCTCGCTCGGCAGCCGAAACACCAACCCGGTGCGCGCCGACAACCAGGCGGCATAAGCCTCGGCATCCCCGGCATCCACGCACACCACCGGATGCCGATCGTCCTGCGGAAATCCGGGATCGCGCCAATCATGCGCCTCCGACCGCACCCACCGCTGCTGCGCCGTCCGCACCGACACACCGGGCGCCACGACATAACCGGTATCCGCGACAAACCGAGCAAACGCGCCGCGCGTGACCGGATAGCGGCCAAGCCGGAAACCGCGCGCGAACGTCACGCGATGACGCGGTTGCTCCTGCGTGCGCCAGGGAAACGGTACCCCCTCGCGATCCAGCTCCGCATCCGTTGTGCCCATGGTGAAGGTTCCCGCCGGAATCTCCACCATATCCGGCAGCATCACACCGGCACGTCCCCGGCCAATGTGATCCGGTGCATCTCCCGCCGGTGCCCGTTATAGTCGTTGATCGCCGAGTGCAACGTGCACCGGTTGTCCCACAACGCCACCGACCCCGGCGCCCAGCGGAACCTACAGGTGAACTCCGGCCGGACTTGATGCGCGAAAAGGTACCGCAGGATCGGCATGCTCTCCGCCTCGGTCATCCCCACGAAATGCGCGGTATGGGCGAGATTGACGAACAACGACTTCCGTCCGGTTTCCGGATGCGTCCGCACCACAGGATGATCCGCCACCAGCACCGTCCGCTCCGCCGTCGCTCGGTCTTCCCGCGTGCGGCTGGCCTCGGCCTTGTCGGAGCGGGACACACTGCGCAGCCCGGCCAACAACGCCTTCATGCCGTCGGACAAAGCCTCATAAGCCAGATACAGATTGGCGAACTGCGTATCGCCGCCGGTCGGAGGCAGCTCCCGCGCCACCAGCATCGTCGCCGTCGGCGGTTCGGCGAAATAGGTCGTGTCGGTATGCCAATTGCCTCCGAACGCGATCGTCTGATCGGGGCGCTTCACCACCGGGGTAATGACGGAAAAACCGTCCAACCCCGGCACGAACGGATAGTCGAGAGGCTGGCCGATCGACTGCGCGAACCGCAGAAAATCCGCCGAAGTCAGCGTTTGATCGCGAAAGAACACGACCAAATGATCCAGAAACGCCCGCCGAATCGCGCCGACGACACCTTGATCGCCGAGGTCGCGCGCCAGATCGACGCCGAGGATTTCGGCGCCGATGCTGCCGGCGATGGGCCTGACGTCCATCAGTGCCTCGGGAACTGCATGACCACGACATCCAGGCCTTCCGGCCCGGCAACAGCGGAGAACGCGGCCTCATCCGGTCCGACGAAGGTCATCGACAGGCGCGACAGGACATCGTCGCCCGCCAGCATCTCGCCCCCGGCCACGATCCAATACTGGCCTCGGCCTTCTTCGGGGTTCGGCCCGACCACGCGCTCGCCCGCCCCAACCCGGAACCGCCACGCGCCCATGCCGTCTTCTTCCTGCGGCAGCACGATCTCGGCGCCGTCGGAAACCTTCGATGCCTCCCGATGCCGCCGGTCCGGCAGGCCGCGCAGGAACTGCCGGTTCTCCATGTTCGACATGAACCGAGCACCCGGGTCGAATCCGTTGCGGAGGGTGAAGTAGTGGACGCCGTCCTGGGGATCGGCCTTGATCGGGCCGTAAGCGGTGTAGGCGCCCGTGAAGTGCACCGTCACCGGCGCGACCTCATGCGTGCCCATGATCCCATGCCCGCCGACGACCAACTGGAACTGATCCTGCTGATGGAAATGCGCCTGCGCGGTACTCCCCGGGTCCTGCTCCACCAAAAACGCCATCGGGAACAGCTCGGACTTATCCGGATCGGGCGTGCCCGGCGCCATGTTGTAGCGCGAGGTTCCCAGATACAGCGTGTGCCAGAATGTCACGCCATCGGGCGCGGAGCCTCGGCGGCGGTTGACGCGCGCGGCGTCGGCGGAAGCGGTCAAAAGCATCAAACAGTCTCCTTGTTGGCGGCGGTAGCACAGGCGGAACATTGGCCTTCCGCCTCGATGGTGGCTTTTCCCACGCTGAAGCCGACGCGACGGGCCGCGTGCTCCAGCGCGTGGGCGAGTTCGTGGTCTTCGATCTCGATGACCCGGCCGCAGCCGCGGCAGATCAGAAATTGCGCGGCATGAGCATGCTCGCAATCGGCGTGGGCGTCGTCGTCGTGCGCGATGCAGCCGACGAAGGCGGACAGGCGTTCCAGCTTGTGGATCAACCCCAGCTCCAGCAGCCAATCCAGCGCCCGATAGACCGTCGGCGGCGCGGCATTGTCGTGCGAGCCGCGCAGCCGGTCGAGCAGATCGTAGGCGCCGCTGGGCTGCGGCGCATCCAGGATCAGCCCCAGTACCTGCCGCCGGATCGCGGTCAGCCGAGCGCCTTTGTCCGAACAAATGGCGCCGGCGCGGTCGAGCAATGCTTCGGTTCGGGGGGAGAACCCCATGGCCACTCCTTTCCGGCGTCGCGCCGGAGTCCTAAATAGCATCCATGACACAGGATGCCACGCAAGACCCGATCCTCTCCGCCATCGCGTTTAACGCGGACGGTCTGGTGCCCGCCATCGCCCAGCAGCACGACACCGGGGAGGTGTTGATGATGGCCTGGATGAACCGCGAGTCCGTTGCGGAAACGCTGGCGACGGGCCGCGTCTGCTACTACAGCCGCAGCCGTAAGGGATTGTGGCGCAAAGGCGAGACGTCCGGCCAGACTCAGCATCTGAGGGAGCTACGGGTCGATTGCGACGGCGACACGCTGCTGCTGCTGGTGCATCAGGACGGGGTCGCCTGCCACACGGGGCGGCGCAACTGTTTTTTCCTGGCGGCACGGGATGGGCAACTGGTGGAGATCGCGGCGCCGGAGGTATCGCCGGATGTGTTGTATGCCACCCCCCACCGTCATGGTCGGGCATTTGTTAAATCCAAAGACCGAACCTCAATCGTTAACTATATCGCTCTG
>CAITUP010000067.1 GCA_903895595.1 uncultured Acetobacteraceae bacterium
CCATGACGGAAAGTGTCGGAAATCTGCCATATGCGATCCCCCTGACACAAACACCGGCCATCCTGTTCATCTGTGTTTATCTGTGTAAAATACTTCTTCCGATCCACCGGCACACGGGCGGCCATGGTCGCAGGAGATGGTCGGGTCAGGCCCGACCATGACGGAAAGTGTCGGAAATCTGCCATATGCGATCCCCCTGACACAAACACCGGCCATCCTGTTCATCTGTGTTTATCTGTGTAAAATACTTCTTCCTATCCCCAGCACACGGGCGGCCATGGTCGCAGGAGACGGTCGGGTCAAGCCCGACCATGACGGAGTCAGACCAAATCCCGCAATAAAGGTAAACAATCCGAAGCAAACCACTCGATCTGCCGGTTCCGTTGCTCGTAAGGTCCAAGCAGATCCAGCACCGCATGTCGCACCCCCGCGGCATAAAACTCCCGTATCCGCTCGGCCACCTGAGAAGGCGTGCCCAAAGCGCAATATCGTGCCGCCGCCTTCCGGAAATCCATGGCGTAACGCACGCTCAACGTTTCCGTCGCGCGGTCCAAGGCCGTTTCGTAATCGGTATCCAGCCGCGTAAACAACAAATGCCCGGTCCCGAACGGCACATCCCCACGCCCCGCCGCGTCGGCGGCCTCCCCGATCGACACCAGCGCATCGCGATACATATCCGGGGAGATCACATACGCCAGAAACCCATCCCCGAGCCGCCCGATGCGGCGGAGGGCTGCCGGTTTGCGGCCGGCGAACCAGATCGGCGGGCCGCCCGCCTGCCGCGGGCCGGGGCGCATGGGAATATCCTCGAACGGGCCGTAGAAACGCCCGTGGTGCGACACCGGCTCACCGGAGAAGAATTTGCGCAGCACCTGCACGCCCTCCGCCAATCGCGCGCCGCGTTCGTTGTGCGGGACGTCGCAAGCGGTGTATTCCCGAGGGAATTCGCCGCCGACGCCGACGCCCAGGATCAGCCGGCCCTCGGTCAGGTGATCCAACGTAAGAACCTGTTTCGCCACCGGCGTCGGGTGCCGCAGCGGCAGCAGCAGGACGGAGGTTCCCAACGTCAGCCGCCGGCTCACCACCGCCGCCTGGGCGAGTTGCAACATCGGGTCCAGGATCGGGATCGCATAGGAGATGTGATCGCCCGCCCACAGCGACTCGTAGCCGCAGCGATCGACGAGTTGCACCAGTTCGACCAGATCATCGATCCGCGGCTCCCACGGACCAACAGCGGGTTCGGTGCGGCGGTGGATGGTTTGCACGCCGATGCGCAGGCGGTTTTCCAGGGTCAGGGGCATTTTGGGGTCTCCTCCGTTCGCCGGATGTTGCAGGCTTCGGCGCGGCAAGCCAAGGTGCCGGCCATCCCGCCCGCACGTCATGGTCGGGCTTGACCCGACCATGACGGGAGGGGGCCAATCTGGAGGAACCCATGCCCGATTTGTTGGAAAGCATCGACAACGGCGTCGCCACCCTGACGCTCAACCGGCCGGAGGCGTTGAACGCCCTGTCCATGGACATTCGCAACGGCATGCTGGCCGCGCTGAACCGCTACGCCGACGACGACGAGGTCCGTTGCGTGGTGATCACCGGGGCGGGACGCGCGTTCTCGTCCGGCGGCGACGTCAAGGGCATGGGCGACCGCGCCGCTCGCGGCCTGGAAGCGCGGGCGCGCGGCATTCAGTTCTCGAACTCGATCCCGATGCTGATGCGCAAGCATCCGAAGGTCATCATCGCCATGGTCAACGGCGTCGCGGCCGGCGCGGGGCTGAGCATGGCGTTGGCCACCGACATGCGCATCGCCGCGAAATCCGCGCGCTTCACCACCGCGTTCCTGAAGGTCGGCCTGTCCGGCGACTGGGGCGGCAGTTGGACGTTGACCCGGCTGGTCGGGACGGCGAAGGCGCGCGAGCTGTTCTTCCTGCCCGATCTGATCGGGGCCGATGAAGCCCTGCGCCTCGGCCTGGTCAACCGCGTGGTGGACGACGCCGATTTGCACGCCGCGACGATGGAAATGGCGCGCCGCATCGCCGAAATGCCGCAGATCGCGGTGGCCGCCACGAAGCGTAATTTGTTCGAGTCCGAAACCGGCAGCTTCGACACCGTCCTCGACATGGAAGCCTTCAATCAGGCTCGGTGTTCCCAGACAGAAGACCACCGCGAGGCTGTTGCCGCCTTCAAGGAAAAGCGCAAGCCCGTGTTCAAGGGGCGGTAGTCGTGCGGGTTCTGAACACGCTGCCGCAAGACAATCTGCGCGCCGTCGCGGCGGCGGCGCTGGCGTCGGAAGCAGCCGGTTACGACGGCCTGATGACGATGGAAAACAAGCACGACCCGTTTCTGGCTCACGCCATCGCGGCGGTAAGCACGGGACGGATCGAGCTTGGCACATCCGTTGCCATCGCCTTTCCGCGCAGCCCCATGGTGGTGGCCAACGCCGCCTGGGATCTGCAAAACGCGTCGAACGGCCGGTTCGTGCTGGGGCTGGGGCCGCAGATCCGGCCGCACAACGAAAAGCGGTTCAGCGTGGCGTGGACGGCGCCCGCGCCGCGGCTACGGGAGTACGTGCAGGCGTTGCGGGCGATCTGGACCAGTTGGGAAACGGGGGAAAAGCTCGACTTCCGTGGCAAACACTACACCTTCACGCTGATGCCGCCTTATTTCATGCCGCCGTCCACCGGCCAGAAAATGGTGCCGGTCACATTGGCGGCGGTCGGCCCGCATTCGTTACGGATGGCGGGTGAGGTCGGCGATGGGGTCCGCCTGCACGGGTTCTGCACCCGGCGGTATATGGAGGTGGAAATCCTCCCCAAACTTCAGGAGGGCATGGCGAAAACCGGGCGCACCCGCGAAAATTTCGAAATCACGGGCGGCGGCTTTATCGCGACCGGAACGACCGAGGAATCCACCGCCCGCATGTTCGAAATCGTGCGCAACCGCGTGGCCTTCTACGGCACCACGCCCAGCTATTGGCCGGTGTTCGAATTGCACGGGCTGGGCGACCTCGGCCGCGAACTGAACGCGATGTCGAAGGCCGGGAAATGGGGCGAACTCGCCAGCCGGGTGCCGGACGATGTCGTGCATCTGTTCGCGGCCGTGGGGACGCACAAGGACATCGCGCAACGGATCGCGGAACGCTTCGGCGGCCTGAGCGACGCGTTGTCGTTGCAGCCGGACTCGACGGGTGCCAGCGAGGAAATTCCGCCGGACCTGATGCAGGACATCAAACGCATTCCGACGCCGTTCACAGGCTACAAAACCCCGTGGTGAGGTCCGCATGAAAATCTTCTACTCCGCCGGCTCCCCCTACGCCCGCATTGTCCGCATCGCGCTGATCGAACTGGGTCTGGACGCAACGACCGAGAAGGAGGAGGTCACGTTGCGCGACCCGGCCTCCACCCTGCTGCCCTACAACCCCGTCGGGCGCGTGCCGACCCTGCGACTGGACGACGGCACGGTGCTGACGGAATCGTTGCTGATCTTTTTCCATCTCGACACGACGCACGGCAACCCGCCGCTGCTGCCACGCGACGGGTCGGACAACTGGGTCACGATGGCGCGCATGGGCACCGCGATGGGCCTGCTGGACGGGGTCGCGGTATGGAACCGAGAGCTGCGGCGCCCCGTCCACGAACGCTCCCCCGGCATGCAGGTGCTGGAACTGACCCGCGCCACACGGACGTTGGACACGCTGGAGCAAGCCGTCGCGGACGGTGCGTATCAGGGCCGTATGGACGCCGCCCGCATCGCGCTGGGTGCCGCGCTGGGCTGGGTGGAACGACGGCACCGGACGTTCGATTGGCGGAAAGGTCACCCGGTGCTGGCGGCGTGGCACGAAGCGATCGAGCAGACGCCGTCGTTTATGGCGACGTTGCCGCCGATTATCGATTACTGACCGGCCCCACCTCCCGTCATCGCGGGGTCAAGCCCGACCATGACGGGGTTTCGCTACTGTAGGCGCGGTCGCACGACCTGACACAGCAACTGGCACGACCGCATCATCGCATCCGGCGGGATTTTGGCCCCGAAATTCAGCTCGGCCAGAATCCCGTCGATGCCCAACTCTTCCTTCAACTGCAACAACCGAGCGGTCACGGTGTCCGGGCTGCCGACCACGACCTTGTCGCGCTTGGCCAGGTCGAACGTCAGCGACTGCACATCCGCCAGCTCCGCGCGACGCCGAGCATTGGGGGAGCCTTCGAGCTGGCTTTTCAGCAGTCCGTAGCCACCCATGATGCTGTCCTTGCTCTCGGCATCCGCCTGAGCATCGGTCTCCGCCACATGCATGGACAGGCGCAGATGCACTTGGCCTTTGCCGGGGTGGCCGGCGGCCTTGTAGGCGGCGCGATACGCCTCCAGATCCGGCGCCAGACCGGCCAGCGTCCCGCTGCGCACGGCCACGAACAGCGGATGACCCAACGCGCCGAGCATGGGGAAGGTGTCTTCGGAGGCGCCGGCGATACGGATTTCCGGGTAGGGTTTTTGGTAGGGACGAGGCACCGCCTTCGCCTCATCGAAATGATGGAACTTGCCGTGGAAGGAGAACACATCCTGGCTCCAGGCGAGTTTCAGCACTTCCAACGTCTCGTAAAACCGTTCCCGGCTTTCGGAATACGGCACGCCGTAGGCCGCGTACGCCCGCGGATTGCCGCTGCGGCCGGCGCCCAGCAGGAAGCGGCCTTTGCTGATCTGATCGATCGTCGCGGTTTCCTCGGCCAGCCGCAGCGGATGCTGCAATGGCAGTACCGACACCGCCGTGCCGATTTTCATCTTCGTGGTACGGACCGCGATCGCGGTGGCGACGTTCTGCGGTGAGGCCAGCACCGAACGCGGCGCCTGCTGATGGATTTCGGCCAGCCAAAACGAGTCGAGACCCCACGCTTCCGACTGAACGGCCTGATCCAGGCCCATCTCGAAAGCCGCGGCGTCCGACATACCCGGCACCTGCCGGTGAAACTCATGATACCAACCGAATTCCATGGATACTCTTCCTCGTGTTGCCCCCACCCTAGGACCGGTTCGGCCGGCCGGCAATTGGCAGAAGGCAGATCGGGCGGTATCGTGGGATCGATAACAAGCACGAGGAATACGATCATGCAGTTCGGTCTGTTCGGCAGCGCGGCGGCGCGGCGTGGCAGCGGCGAGTTCGACAGCGCCGAGGGCTTTCGGGACTTCATCGAATACAACGTCGAAGCCGAGGCGCTCGGGTTTCACGGCACCTTTGTCGTCGAGCATCATTTCACCGGCTTCGGTCAGGTCTCCGCGACCCTGAGCCTGCTGACATGGCTCGGCGCCCGCACCACCACACTACGGCTCGGAACGGCGGTGATCGTGCTGCCCTGGCATAACCCGGTGCTGCTTGCCGAACAGGCCGCGACGTTGGACCTTCTGTCCGGCGGGCGGTTGGATTTCGGCATCGGCAAAGGCTACCGCTACAACGAATTCGAGGGTTTCGACGTGCCCTTCGCCGATTCCGACGGGCGGTTCGAGGAATCGATCGAACTGCTGCTGAAATGCTGGACGTCGGAGGAACGCTTTTCCCACAAGGGTCGCTTTTGGTCGTTTACGAACATCATCGTCGAACCACCCCCGGCGCGGAAACCGCACCCGACGGTGTGGATGGGAGCCGGCAGCCCGCGTTCCATCCGCGATGTGGCGCGGCGCGGGTTCAATTTGCTGCTGGGGCAGTACGCCTCCCCGGCTGACGTGGCGGAGAGCATCGCGGTCTACCGCGAAGCCGTGGAAGCCGCCGGCCGCGTCTTCGATCCGATGATGGTCGGCGTCACCCGCGCGTTCTTCGTCGCGGAAAGCGAGGCGGAAAAGCAGGAGGCGCTGGAACGTCGTTTGGCCAACCGGATGCGGCAGTTGGCCCTGGCGACTCACCCGGATGGCACGATCCTGGGCGGGCCGGACCGCGCCTCGGGCGATCCGAACGCGATCAACGTCAACAGCGCGATCTACGGCGACCCCGATGAAATCGCGGAACGGCTGGAGGCGTTGCGCCAATCCGGCGTCGGCTACGTGCTGATCAACGGCGGCGGTTCGGGCGGCGGGCAGCGCGGGCTGCGCAGCATGCGCCGCTTCGCGAAAGAGATCATGCCGGCTTTCTCAGGCGCCGAGCCGCTGTTGAAGGCGGCGGAGTAGTTCGTGAATCGTCATGGTCGGGTTTAACCCGACCATCTCTCTCCAATTGGCCTGAGATGGCCGGGTCAGGCCCGGCCATGACGGGTTGTAAAGCAAGGAGCCAACCCATGCTAATCGTCGATTCTCAACTCCATATCTGGGAAAACGAGACCATGAACGCGCACCACCGTCAGGTGCGCACCTACTCCATGGACGACGCGTTGCAGGAAATGGCCGGCGCGGGTGTGGATGCGGCGCTGCTGCATCCGCCGAGTTCGCTGCCTCGGACCAACGCCACGGCGGTGGAAGCCGCTCGCCAGCACCCGAACAAGTTCGCCATTCTGGGTCATTTCGATCTCGCCGATCCGGCCAAGCGCGGCGTCGTCGAAACATGGAAGCAGCAGCCCGGTATGCTGGGCTTTCGTTTCACCTTTACCGCCCCGGCGCATAAGGGCTGGTGGGACGATAACACCCTGGATTGGTTCTGGGCCGCGGCCGAGAAAGCCGGCACCCCGGTCGGGCTGCTGGCCGGCGGGCATTTCAACACCGTCGCCCGCGTCGCCGAACGCCACCCCGGGCTGCGCCTGCTGATCGATCATTACGGCCGTGGCGGCGGTGCAACGGGCGCCGTGACATTCGGCGATCTGCCGGAAATGCTGGCTCTGGCGCGTTTCCCCAATGTCGCGGTGAAGGTGTCTGGGGCGCCCAGCTACTCGAAATTGCCGTATCCGTTCCGGGATATGTCGGACCCGACGCAGCGCATTTTCGATGCGTTCGGGCCGAGCCGCACGTTCTGGGGGACGGATATCACGCGGATGCCGTGTTCGTACCGGGAATGCGTGACGATGTTTACCGAGGAACTGCCTTGGCTAACCGGGACGGATAAAGAACTGGTGATGGGCAAGGCGTTGTGCGATTGGGTGGGGTGGAAGATCGAGGGGTAACGTCGCCATTGGCGCACGCCCGATGAAAGGCTACCTTGAGTGCCTAAATGGACCGTCAGGTATGAACGAACTTTCGCCCGAGAATTCGCTCGGCTTGATGAAGACGTACGAGAGCAACTGATCGCCCATGCCGACATGTTGGAGGTCTATGGTCCCAGCCTGGGTCGGCCCGCTCGTCGATACGCTCCGGGATAGCGCCTACCCAAACATGAAAGAACTGCGGTTCAATACGGCGAATGGGGTATGGCGGGTGGCGTTCGCATTTGATCCCGAAAGCCGGGCCGTTCTTCTGCTCGCGGGGGACAAAAGCGGGTTAAGAGGCCGGGCGGAAAAGACGTTTTACGAAACCTTGATCCAAACCGCCGATCTGCGGTTCAAGGCCTATCTGGAACGGCTCGCCAAACCGCCCAAACCCCGGTCGCGAGGTTGAAACTTATCAATGGAACCAATGCCATGAGCGTGTCGCATGCCACGATGAAAGCCAAACTTTCTCCGGAAAGCCGCGCCCGAGCCGCCGCGCGCTCGGAGCAGCTGATTGCCGAGGAAGAAGCCCGGCGGCCGACGCAAACACGGGTGGGCGATCTGACGGATTTTTCAGAGCCGTCGGTACCGAAGCGGGCTAAGCGGCGTCGCCCCGTTTCAGATCGAGGCGATAAGGCGGCGGCCTGACGTCCGTCGTTCGAATGACCGCCGCGCGGTGCGCGGTCGCAAGCGGCATTCCCATACGCAACAGGCGGAGAGCACCCATGAACGCCGAACTCGACCGCCTGTTCGCCCAAATCCATGACATCGAAGCCGACATCGAAGCGAAACTCGCCGCCTATCGGACCCGGTTTCGCTACAGCCTGACCAACGGCAAGGCGGTGTTCGAAAAGGAGGCCAAGCAGGCCAATGCACGCCTGCGCACCAGCATTCCGCGATATTTGCGGGAGACGCCGCTGAAACACCTCCTGCTCGCGCCCGTCATTTACGCGATGATCGGGCCAATCGCGCTGCTGGACCTCGGCGTGACCGCCTACCAGTGGATTTGCTTCACCGCCTGGGGCATCGCCCGCGTTGCCCGCCGGGATTACATCGTCATCGACCGGCATCGGTTGGGCTATCTGAACGCCATCGAAAAGCTCAACTGCGTCTATTGCGGCTACGGAAACGGCGTTCTCGCCTATGCGCGGGAGGTCTTCGGGCGGACGGAGCAATATTGGTGCCCCATCCGCCACGCCACGCAAATTCGCGGTGCCCACGCGCGCTACAAGGATTTCGCCGACTATGGCGACGCGGAGAAATACCGCGCGCAGTTGGAAGGCCTGCGCGCGAAGTTACGTTAGGCCGGACGCTTCCAGTCCAGCCACTTGATCACGCCCTGCCCCATCACCTTTTCCAGGTCGGCGCCCTTCAGCCATTTCAGCTCTTCGGTGAAGAACGTCACGCATTGCCGGTACGAACACGGCATGCGCGTGATATCCGTGCCCCAGAAGAACCGGTCCGGCCCGAACGCGTCGAAGATCCGCTGCAATCCGTCATGGATATTGCTGAACGGATATGGATGCGACGAACACCCCGCCGCCCCCGTCGCCTTCACCGCGATGTTCGGGTGTTTCGCCAGCGCCAGAAGATCGGTCAGATCCTCGAACGCCGCTTCGTCCTTGCCGGAGCGGACCGTTCCCAGATGGTCGATGATCAATTTCAGATTCGGGTGCCGTTCCGCGATTTCGCCGAATTGTTTCAGAAACCGCCATGCCATCGTGGCAACCGGGGTCCCCGCCTTTTCCGCCGCCGGCCAAAGCCAATCCATCGTGCCGTCGTTATGCCAGGTCGCCTGCTCGGGCCGCGTCAGCGCCCAGCGCAAGCCCAGCATCCCCGGCCGTTGCTTCCAGGTTTCGATACGAGATCGTTGGGACGGATCGTTCAGCGGAAACCAGCCCAACGTGCAGAATTTGTCGGGGTATTTCCGCACGGCCTCATCAGCCATCTCATTCGAGCCCGCATCCCAGCTCGGCGGGTGCAGCACGGCGCCGTGTACCCCGGCTTCATGCATCTCTTTGATCAGCTCTTCGGCCGAAAACACCGACGTCTGGCGGTGGTGCGGGGTCGGTTGGCCGCTGCCCCAAATGTGGACCTGCGCGTCGATGATCAGCATGATTCGTTCCCTCTCTTCATAGCCCGGAGACTGGCAAAATCCCCCGGGGCATGCAACACGGAGTCCCCTGGTAAAGATCGGAGCCTTATTGTGCTGGACCGCGTACTCCTGACCAACGACGACGGCATCGACGCCCCTGGCTTGGCGATCATGGAACACATCGCCGCGCAAATCGCGCGCGAGGTCTGGGTCGTCGCCCCCGAACACGATCAGAGCGGCCAATCCCACGCCGTGTCCCTGCACCACGCGCTGCGCATCACCGACCGAGGCGGGAAACGGTTCGGCGTGTCCGGCACCCCCGGCGACTGCGCCGCCATCGGGCTGTGCCATATCATGAAAGATTCATTGCCTCAGCTGGTGCTGTCCGGCGTCAACCGCGGCCTGAACCTGGGTCTGGAAACCGTCTTCTCCGGCACCGTCGGCGGCGCCATGACCGCCATGATGCTCGGCGTTCCCGCCATCGCGATGAGCCAAGCGTATGCCGACCGTAACAATGTCACCTGGGATTGCTCACGAGAATTGGGCGCGGACGTGGTGCGCAAACTGCTGGCCATGGGCTGGGGCAAGGACGCGGTGCTGAACGTTAATTTCCCACCCGGTTCGGCTGCCGAGGCCGGGGAAATAACGCTGGCGCGCCAAGGCGTCGGCATGGTCGCGGGCATGAACGTCGATACCCGTACCGACCCGCGCGGCATGCAATACCACTGGCTGAATTTTCGCCGCGGCGACCGCCCGCAAGGGCCAGAGAGCGATTATTCCGCCCTCCGAGCGGGACGGATCGTGGTGACTCCGTTGCGTTACGATCGGACGGATGAGGAAGCTTACGCCGCTTTGGCCGAGAAGCTTCCCCGCCTGCCCTAACCCTACTGCCCGCCGGTCACGTCGATGGTCAGACCGGTGACGAAATCCGCATCGGATGAGGCCAGGAAGCAGATCACCTTCGCCTGATCCGTCGCGTCCGCCACGCGCCGCAACGGCGTGTTGGCGATTTGCGCGGCCTGTGAGTCCGGCGCACGCTGGTTCCAGTGCGGCGTGATCCGTTCCGTCAGCGTCAGGCTTGGCGCGATGGCATTGATATTGATGCCGAACGGTCCGAGTTCGAACGACAATTTCCGCGTGAAGGCGATAATGCCGCCCTTCGCCGCCGCGTAAGCCGAACCGCTGGCGACGCTCATGCCGCGACCGGCGATCGAGGCCAGATTGACGATTTTCCCGGACTTCTGCGCCTTCATCACCGGCACGACGGCGTGCGTGAACAGGAACGTGCCGTTGAGGTTGAAGTTGATCACCCGCTGCCAATCGTCCAGCGAGTGGTCCTCCACGTTCGCGCTGGGGTGCGCGATGATGGTGCTGCCGCCGACGGCATTGACCAGAATGTCGATGCGGCCGAATTCCTTAACGACGCTCGCCACCGTGGCATCGACCTGGGCCTGATCCATCGCGTCGCACAAGCGCGGATGGACGGCGCCGCCTTCCTTGCTCATCGCATCGATCGCGGCGTCGAGACGTTCCTGATGATTATCGACACACACCACCGTCGCGCCCTCGCGCGCCATGATGCCGGCGCTGGCGCGTCCAATCCCATTCGCCGATGCCGTAATAAGGGCGATTTTTCCCTGGAAACGCATGATTTCCTCCTGTTTATGCTGCGTTCAAACGGGCGGCTTCGGCCATGACATCGATGGCCTCGGGCTGGCGGGACCGCACGGTGATACCGGTGGCACCCGTTCCCTCCCAGGCGCGAAACCGTTCCTTGATGCGCGCCGGCGGGCCAACCAGGGATTTCAGGTCCACCCATTCGTCGGGGACGGCGGCGATGGCCTCATCCTTACGATGGGCGAGATACAGTTCCTGGATGCGGTCGGCCGCTTCGCCGAAACCGCGGCGGATCATCTGGTCCTTGTGGAAATTTTTGTCGCGATGCCCCATGCCGCCGACATACAGCGCGACTTCGGGTTTCAATTTCGCCAGCGCCGATTTCACATCGTCGGCGACTTCGACATGCACCGACGCTTGAATTTCGAAATCCGCCATCGTCTTGCCGTTGCCCGCTCGGCGGAAACCTTCTTCCAGCCAGGGGCGATATTCCTCCATCGCACCTGGAACGAACCCCATCGGGCACCAGCCATCGGCGATTTCGCCTGTCAGTTTCACCGTCGCTTCGTTGCCGGTCGCAAGGTAGATCGGGATCGACGGGTTCATGTGCAGAATGGATTTCAGGGGTTTGCCGACACCCATGGAGCCGGGGCCGCGATATGGCAGGGAGATTTCCTTGCCGTCGTGCGTCACCGGCTCCTCGCGCGCGAAGATTTTGCGCATGATGGCGACGTAATCTTTCAGGCGGTAGTACGGCCGGCCCCAGGGTTCGCCATACCAGCCCTCGACGATCTGCGGGCCGGACACACCCAGACCGGCGATGAAGCGCCCCCCGCCCGCCAGCGCATCCACCGTGCCCGCGCACATCGCCGCGTTGGCGGGGGTGCGGGCGGCGATCTGCATGATGCCGGTGGCGAGTTTGATCCGTTTCGTTTGGCCGGCGAGAAAGGCCAAGGGCGTAACGGCGTCGGACCCGTAAGCCTCCGCCGTCCACACGGAATCGTAACCAAGAGCCTCGGCCCGTTGCACGAGCGCGACTGGGATATCCAGATGCGCTTTGGAATAGCCGATCGACAGGCCGAGTTTCATGGCGTGGTTTTCCCTTACTTCATCGGGCTGTAGTCGGTGGGCAGGAGCAGAATGTTGTTCATCTCCAAAATCGTGCCCGCCCCCTTGGCAACGAAATCCAGCCAGTCCTTGTCCTGGAACAGGGCCGCGCGCGCCTTGGCACGCTGCTCAAGACTGGAATAGTTCCACATATGCAGAAACTCGTTCGGCTGCGGCGCCTCGCCGGTCCACAGGCCGATGTTGCGGGAATATTTTTCCCGCACCGGCAGGATGGCTTTGTAATTCGCCGCGAACGTGCCGGCGGTGCCCGGCGTGAAGCGGTACATCCGCAGTTCGTAGAACCCGCCTTCCTTTTCCGGCTGGTTGACGCCATTCACCAGGTTCAGGAAGCGGATATCCTGACGCGCGATCAGCGGCCGGATATTGGCGACGTATTCCTTCGTCCAGCGCTCATTCTTGCCGAGTTCGACGCGCAGGCGGGCGCGTTCTTCCATGCTTTCGTACTGCCAGAGGTGCCAAATCTGGTTCAAAGACCCGAATTCGGTCGTCCAATACCCCAGATTAACCCCGTAATTCTGCCCCCGCACCGGACGCCCGACGTCGCGGGCGATTTGCAGGTAGGTGTTGATCTTGCCAGGGTGGAACGTATAGGTGCGCAGTTCGTGGATCATTTTTTTACCCTTTCCTATGAGCCGACCGGGCGGGATCGGCACTACGCGCCGACCCGGGGAATCGGCAGACCGAGATTTTCCCGCAGCGTCTCGCCGCGATAGTCCTTGTGATACAGCCCGCGCCGTTGCAGTTCGGGGATCACGTATTTCGCGAATTCCATGTAGGTGCCCGGCACGTGCGTCGCGGCAACCACGAACCCGTCGCAGATACCCGTGGAGAACCATTCCTCCAGCCCATCCGCCACTTCCTTCGGTCCGCCCACGAACGGCTTGTTCGGGCGTGCCCGTCGCGTGTGTTTGACGAAATCGGCGACCGTGGGGTTTTTCTTGCCCGACAGCTGCACGACGCGGTCGCGCTGGGATTGCGTGCCGGAAATATTCGCAAGTTCGTCATCGGTGAACACGTCGTCCATCGATTTGGTCGAGAAGTCGAAATTCATCGACTCCGACAGCAGCGACAATGCGTCCTCATCGGTCGCGAGAGTTTCGATGTAGGCCATTTTATCCTCGGCCTCCATCTTCGTTTCGGCCGAGACGATGTAGGCGGACGGTGCGATGATGCAATGTGCCGGATCGCGCCCGCTGGCGGCGACCGATTCCTTCATCGCTTTATAGTTGGCGCGACCGATATCGAGCGTGATCGGGCTGCCGGTGAACAGCAACTCGCCCCATTTCGCGGCGAAGCGCTTGCCAGGGCCGCTCTGCCCGGCCTGGATGACCACCGGATGGCCCTGCTTCGACCGAGGCACCGTGAACGGGCCGCGCGAGTTGAAAAACTCTCCGGCATGATCGATCCGCCGCACCTTGTCGGGATGCGCGAACAACCCGGTTGCTCGGTCCTGCACGATCGCGTCGTCGTCCCAGGATTTCCAGTGGCCCATGACCACCTGCATGAATTCCTCGGCGCGATCGTAACGGCGGTCATGCTCCATATGCAGTTCGGCGCCCATGTTCAGCGCTTCGCCGTCATTCATCGATGTCACGACGTTCCAGGCGGCGCGCCCGTTGGTCATAAGGTCCAAAGTCGCGAAGGTGCGGGCAACATCGAAGGGTTCGTAATAAGTCGTGGAGCGTGTCGATCCCAGGCCCATCCGCTTGGTCGCCATCGCCATGACCATCATCACGGTGATGGGGTCCATTTTCACGCAGCGGATACCGTGTTCCACCGTGTGGCGGTGATCGTTGCCGTAACGGTCGGGCATCGCCAACCGGTCGTCGAAGAACGCCACCTGGAATTTCGCTTCCTCCAGCACACGGCCGAGATCGGCGTAATATTCCGGGCTCCAGGTGTCTTTCCGGGACTCCGGATGCCGCCAGGAGCTGACCAAATTCGTGCAGTTCTGGGCTTGCAGAAAGCCCACCATGACCATTTGCCGATCCATCGTTTTCGTCTCCGCTCAGAAGGTCGCTTTCCACGACCGTCGCACCGGGCGACCGGGTGGTCAAGGAAGGCTACGCGCCGGTAGGATTTTCCCCCGCTAATCCGACAGCCACACGTTATACAGCCGCGGATTCCAGAACGGCTTGAAGTGCTGTACGTTCGTGCGCAGCCCCTGCACCTTCGGCATCAACCCGAATGGCAGCACCATCACCGACTCGATGGCGATCTGCTGGGCGCGGGCGAAACCGGCCTGCCGAGCGGCCAGCGTGTCGGCGTAGGCGACGTCGTGGAAGGCGGCCATGAACGCCGGATCGACCTTTTTCTCCGGAGGCCAAAACAGCGGGGAGGGTTCGGCCATCGTGCGCAGCGTGGAAGTGCCGCCCTGCGCCAGGTAGGTCATCATGGCCGAGAAGAAGAAATTCCAGTCCTTGCCGCCTTTCAGGCTGCGCTGCAGCCCGGTGGGCCAGTCGGTCACCTCCAGTTCCGCGTTGATCCCGACCGCCTTCATCTGCTGCGCCATCACAACGGCGGTGGCGTAGCGCGACGGATAATCCTTCGCCACCAGCAGAACGACTTTCTGGCCGTTGTACTGCGCCTTGACGAGCAGCTGTTTCGCTTTCTCCGGATTGTGCTGATTTAGCAATTCGCGGCCGGTTTCGGAATAATAGGTTGTCCCGGCGATCTGCAACGATTTGGTCAGGCGGTAGACCCCGTCGCTGGCGGCCTCCATGATCTCATCGAAATCCAGCGCGGCCAGCACGGCTTGGCGGAAATACAGATTGTCGGTGGGCGGGGCGGACCAGTTGGGCCAGGCGACGTTGAGCCAGTAGTTCTCCACCGTCTCCATCCGAATGTTCTTGTCGACCGCCAGGCGCTTTTGCGCCAGCACCGGCACGTCCTGCACGCCGCCGAGTTCACCGGTCTGCAATCCGGCCACGCGGGCGCCGGGTTCCGTGACCATGCGGAACGTCACTTTGTCCAGACAGGCGACCTTGTAGCCACCGAAGCCGGTGCGGTCGTCGTAGCGGGTGTCGGGCGTGTAGTTTTCGAACCGTTTCAGTTTGACGTGGCTGTTGGGGACGTATTCCTCGATTTCCCATGGGCCGAGGCCGACACCGGCCAGTTGTTGCGGCGGGGCATTGGCGTTTTCGGCGGGGACGATCACGATCGGGACGGTGATGGAGGACAGGCTTTCCAGGAAGGTGGGGAACGGATCCTTCAGCGCGATGACGAAGGTCGCCGGGTCCGGCGCGGTCAATTCCGCCACCGGTTCCAGCACCGCTCGGTCCAAGCCGATGCGCTGATAGCGCTGGAAGGACGCCAGCACGTCTGCCGAGGTCATCGCCTTGCCGTTATGGAAGTGCAGGCCCTGGCGGAGTTTGAACGTGAAAACGCGGTTGTCTGGGCTGGTTGTCAGCGTGTCGGCCAGCAGCAGGATCGGTTTCATGTCCTCATCGCGGGTCACCAGTGCTTCGTGAATGCTGGCGGAGATATCGCGGGCGGACGTGGCGTTGCTGGTGTGTTGGTCGAGCGTGGCGACATTGCCTTCCAGCGCGAACGTCAGCGAACCGCCGACATGGCCGCACTTGAAGCGTTCGGCATGGGCCGGCAGCGCGGCCCCCAGCAGGCACACTGGCAGGCACGCGAGCAGGATGAGACGCATGGCTTCCTCCTTCTTTTGGGGTAGCAACGCACGGGCTTGGGCGGGGCGCAAGATCGCGCTATCGTTCCCTCATGCGCTTCCATGATCGTCACGAGCGTCTGACCTATCTCAAAGCCACCGAAACCGCTCGGCGGCTCGTGGCGGACCCCGCTCTGATCGGCACCGGTCTGGCTTTCGTGCACCGGTTCATGGCCCCTGATCCGCACCAGCGCGGCTACACCTCGCTGTGGCTGCACCTGCTCGCCCGTCCGGCCGCGGAAATCGCCGCCGCGCTGACCGCGGATTCCGAACAAGGGCGTCTACTGCGGGAAACCTGCCCGGTCTTCGGTCAAGGCCTGACCTCGCGGGAGGTCGTGGCACTGCAGGCGCAGGCCGATGCTGCGACGGTCTGACATCGATCATATCCTGCGCGCCGCGGCAGCGATCGCAAATCATACACGGTTCGTGGCGGTCGGAACGGGCGCGGTGATCGCGATACAACGCCATATTCCGGTCGCGATGATGTTGACTGCGGAAATCGATCTCTATGCCGACGGGTTGGCCGACCCCGAGCCGATTTCCGACCTGATCGATGCCTCCATCGGGGAAGGTTCGCGGTTTCATCTGACCTTCGGTTATTACGGCGACGGCGTGAGCCCGGGGACGGCCATCATGCCCGAGGACTGGCGAAGCCGCGCTTCGGACTACACCACAACGGATGGCGCTGTGACCGCGATCTGTCCGTCCGCCGCCGACATCGCCGTCGCGAAACTCTGCGCATGGCGGGAAAAAGACCGGGATTGGTTGCGTGCGGCAGTCGATGCCGGCATCGCCCCGTTGGCGGCGATCGAGGCTTTGGCCCGCGCTGCCCTGCCACCGGCCGCGCCCGATCTGGCGGAAAGGCTGCGGCGGGTGGATAGTCTGCGCGGCACATAATACGAAGGGAACGGACCATGGATTTCACTGGCAAGGTGGCATTGATCACGGGTGGCGGCGGCGGCATCGGGCGCGCCACGGCGCTGGGCTTCGCGCTGCGGGGTGCGAAGGTGATGGTGGTGGACGCCGACGCGGTGTCCGGTCAGGCGACGGCCGACATTATCGCGCAGCGCGGCGGGACGGTGGGGTTCGTGCAGGCGGATGTGACGCAATCGGGGTCCGTGCAGGAGTATGTGAAGAAGACGATGGACGCTTATGGGCGCATCGACTGCTTCTTCAATAACGCGGGGATCGAGGGGGCGGTCTCACCGGTGTACGAATACGATGAGGCGATGTTCGACAAGGTCATCGCGGTGAACCTCAAAGGCGTGTTCCTGGGCATGCGGCATGTGCTGCCGGCGATGATCGCGCAGGGGTCTGGGGCGATCGTCAATACGGCCTCGGTTGCCGGGTTGTTCGGCGGGCCGGGCATGGTGGCTTATGTGGCGTCCAAGCACGCGGTGCTGGGGATGACGAAGGTGGCCTCCACCGACGTCGCGCCGTTGGGCGTGCGGGTGAACGCGGTGTGCCCGGGGCCGGTGGAGACGCGGATGATGCGGTCTTTGGAATCGCAGCGGAATCCGGGCGATCCGGAATCGATCCATGCGGCGATGAACCGGACGATCCCGGCCGGGCGGTATGCGCTGCCGGAGGAGATCGCCAATACTGTGATGTTCCTGTGTTCGGATTTGTCGAGCAATACGACCGGGACGCAGGTCGTGGTGGATGGCGGTCGGTCCGGGGCTGGCGGGGCGGTGGTGCGGCGGTAGGTTGGATGACGAAAGTATTTTAACCGAACAGGCCGGTCAGTTCGATACCGGGCGGATCCAACCGAACTGCCTCCTCGCGGACGATGCGGGTCATGATGACACCCGCTTCGTCCCGGCAATGATGGATAATCGCTTTCGGTTCGGTCATGACAATCAAATAATGCCGCACCGATGGCAGGCGGAAATAGCCCTCCAGCTTGCCGCCGGTATCGCGCTTCCGAGACGATAGCGACACCACTTCAACCACGATGATCGGGTCGTTCACCTCGACCGCATCGTCGTCTAACGGCGGACCGCACCGAACCAGCGCATCTGGCTCATACACGGTATTGGCATCCACCCGCACCGCCATCCCGTCCGGAAATGCCTCGCAATCCAGCCCCGCCGTCTGGATCGCTCGATCCAATGTTCGATAGACCCGCCCCTTGAGGCGACCATGAATGGCCCGCTCCGGCGCCATGGCCACGACCTCACCGGCCACAAGTTCGTAATGGCTCCCCTCGGGCTGCTGCTCAGCCCAGACGAGGAACTCGTCCGCGGTCATACGGGGAATAGCGGTTGCGCTCATGCCAAGGCGGACAGTGGCAGTGCCCCATCGCACTTTCAAGGCCTATCGGGGGATGCCAGAGCAATCGCTTGAACGCCGTCATTCGCCCCATCCGTCATCCAAGGGCTTGTCCCTACCGGATTCACGCATCCCGCGAACGAATTCCCGATCGTCTGCGCGGCGCGCGCGTCCCGGAAAAATCCGCATGGACGTGCCGGTGGCGATCGTGTCTTCAACCCAGAGGTCCCAGAGGTCCCAGAG
>CAITUP010000068.1 GCA_903895595.1 uncultured Acetobacteraceae bacterium
CCGCTCCCCGAGCTTCCCCAGCGCGGTGCCGAGGCCCATCTGCGTGGTCGCCCAGTCCTCCGCCGACCGGTGGCGCGGGACGAGGCCGAGTGCGTCGCGGTAGCGTTGGATCGCCTCGGTCAGCGCCGCGTTGTCGCCGAATTCGTCGCCTTGGTTGTAAAGCGCATCCGCTGCCTGGGTCGCGTAGCCCCAGGCAGCTTTGTTGTCCTCCGCCACCGCGCCGCTGGCAGCGGTATAGAACCGTGCCGCATCGCGATATCGCAATTGCAGCCGTGCCACCCGGCCCCGCTCGGCCAGCATCGCCGCACGCCCGCGGGCGACATCGGCCGTGCGGTTCAGTTCCTCCGCCAGAATGCGGTCGGCATCGCTGAGTTTCAGCGCGTTGATGCTGGCCTGCGCGGAAGCCAAAGCATTGCGCACGGCGCCTTCGAAATCTCTGGGATTGACACCCGCTTTCTTGAAATCCTCTATCAACGTCTGAACCGTCGCGGTCAGCCGTTCGTCGGGAATATCATCGATCTTCACGCCCAGGCCGCGCAGATAGCCACGCAACTCCGCGACCGTCTTGGCGCCGGATAGCGCCGCCTGTAGCTGGGCGGCCCCGTCCAGGATCGGTGGCTGCACGGTTTGGATCGGCCGCACGATCCAATGCCAAGCCGCGCCCCCCGCGAGCAGGAGTATCACCAGCGCCCCGGCCACGATCCAGTTCCTGATCCGCGCCGCCTGCCGCTGTCCCTGCTGCACCGCCGCCAATGCGTCCGCATTCTTCTTCGCGGCCGCCAGCCACTCCTCCACCCGGGGCTTAACCTGGATCGGCTCCAACCCCACCAGATCGCCGACCACCTTCGCCATGACCGTTTCCAGCCCATCCCGCCGCGTATCGGCCGCGAGGTGGGAGTATGGCGTGTCGGTCACCGCCCCATTCCCATCCAACCCGAACCGCAGCGCCTTCGGCATGCAATCCTCGAACGCCACCCCCTCCGGCCCCTCCAAAATCACGATCAACGGCCGCGCGGGATGGTGATGGTGCCGGAAATACCGGACTTCCTCGTTGACATACGCACTGGCCGCCGCGTTCGGCGTGGCGATCAGGATCAGCGCGTCGGAGCGGTCCAACGCCTCCCGCGTCGCCGGCTGCAATTCGCGGTTGGCGGAGAAATCCAGCCGGTCGCGAAAAATCGGCCGCAGCGTGTGCGGAACAAGGCCGCGTGTGCCCTCGGTGCCGACCAGCGGGTCGGGGATCGCGATCCCCTCCAACCGCTCATGCCACCGCACCGCGATGTCGGTGTCGGCGTGGCTGTAGGACAAAAACGCGGTGTAACGGGGCGGTTCGGGCATCGGGCGGTCCGCTTGGATAAGACGGGACTGTAACGACGGCCCGCCGTCCGTCAACCGGTCCATTCGGACCTGCCCAACCCCAGGGTGATCGCAAATGGCAGCCTCTCGTCATGGTCGGGCCTGACCCGACCATCTCAGGCCCATGGGGCGCCGCACGAAAAAATTCCGCGTTTTCAATGGCGCGTAAAATCGCAGGAGATGGTCGGGTCAGGCCCGACCATGACGGGGGACCCCCATATGCGATCGCCTGTGCCCAACCCCACCACCTTCCGCCATCTCCCCCCGCGTGCTACCCGCCCCGGCCATGAGGTCGCTGCTCCGGCATCCCAAAGTCCAGGCCGTTCTGGCCAAACTGCTCGGCTGGTACCTGTCCTTCGCCCTGCGCACCACACGCTGGACGCTCGACGGGGTGGAAAACGTCGCCCCCCACGCGCTCGGCCAACCCGGCGTCATCGCTTTTTGGCACGAACATCTGCCGCTGATGCCGGCCCTCGCGATCCTGGCCCGACGCATCCCCGGCTATAAGCCCACGCCCCTCCATGCCCTGGTCAGCCTGCACCGCGACGGCCGCTTCATTGGGGAAATCGTGCGCCGCTTCGGCATCAGCCCCGTCCATGGGTCCTCCTCCCGCGGCGGCGCGGCGGCCTTGCGCACCATGCTGCGCCTGCTGGCGAACGGCGAGCTGATCGGCATCACGCCCGACGGCCCGCGCGGCCCTCGCCGAGAAGCCGATGCCGGCGTGGCACAACTCGCCGCGCTCGCCGGGGTGCCGGTCCTGCCCTGCGCCGGCCGCATTGCCAACCGCATCACCTTGGGCACCTGGGACCGAATGGCCGTGCCGCTGCCCTTTGGCCGAGGCGTCATGGTCTGCGGCACCGCGATCCAAGTCCCCCGCGATGCCTGGCGGGAGGCCGTCCCCGACATCGCCGCCGCGCTGAACCGAGCGGCCAAGCGCGCGAAACTGCTTTGTCGGCGTTAGCGGGCCTGTGGCGTGTGGCGGCGACCCTGGCCGCCCCGGCGCTGCGCTACAGCCTGCAAAAGCGGGTCAAGCGCGGCAAGGAAATCGCCGAACGCCTGCCGGAACGCTGGGGCGCCGACGCCACCTCGCGCCCCCCCGGTCGCTTGCTATGGCTGCACGCGGCGAGCGTCGGCGAAACCGTCTCGCTGCTTCCCGTGCTGACCGAGCTGGCGACGGCGGATGTCACGGTCCTGCTGACCACCGGCACTGTCACTTCGGCTCAATTGCTGGAACGCCGCCTGCCGGAACTGGGCCTGATGCCGCCAGCCCGCCTCAACCCGTCATGGTCGGGCCTGACCCGACCATCTCAGGCCAAGGAGCCTCCGGTCGCCGAAGATGAGCCCGACCATGACGGGGTGGGTCGGCCCATCGATAGCCGAGTAATCCACCGCTTCGCCCCGCTGGACGTGCCCGCCTGGGCCGCGCGGTTCCTGGACCACTGGCGCCCCGACGCGGCCGGCTTCGTGGAAAGCGAGTTGTGGCCGAACCTGCTGGCCGCCTGCCGCACGCGCCGCATCCCGATGATGCTGATCAACGCCCGCATCTCCGCGACCAGCCTGAAACACTGGCGCCGGGCGCCGGGGTTCGCTCGTTTGGTCCTTGGCAGTTTCACGCGCATCCACGCCCGTGGACCGGAGGACGCCGAACGCCTTCTCGCGCTGGGTGCCAAGCATGTACACAGCCCCGGCGACCTGAAATTCGCCGCGCCCGAGTTGCCCGCCGACCCCACCGCCCTGGGCGAACTACGCCACCTGATCGGCGACCGCCCGGTGTGGGTCGCCGCCAGCACCCACCCCGGCGAGGAACCCATCGTCGCCGCCGCCCACGCCCTGATCGCGGCCGAACACCCAGGTTTGCTGACGATCCTCGCGCCTCGCCACCCGGATCGAGGGCCAGAACTGGCCGCCGCGCTGCATGCCCCGCGCCGAGGCGCCGGAGAACCGCCGCCTGAAGGCGCCGGCCTGTGGATCGCCGACACGCTGGGGGAACTCGGGCTCTGGTACCGCTTGGCGCGCGTGGCGTTGGTCGGCCGCAGCCTGCTGCCGCCCGGCGGCGGGCAAAACCCGCTGGAGCCGGTCCGCCTGCGCTGCCCTGTCGTGGTCGGTCCCTACATGGACAATTTCACCGACCCCATCGCCCGCCTGCGGGAGGCCGACGCAGTGACGGAAGTCTCGGACGCCGCCACTCTGGCCGCCGCGGTGTCGCGCCTGCTGGCCGGCGACGCCGCCCGCACCGAACGCGCCTTCGCGGCGATCCAGCTCTACGCCTCGCTCCCGTCCGACACCGCGAGGGCCTTGCTGGCCCTTTTGCCCCCATGATCCGCGCCCCGGCGTTCTGGTTTCAGAAGAATAGCTGGCTGGGCGCGGCCCTATCGCCCTTGTCCGCCATCGGGGCCGCCATCACCGCCCGCCGTGTCGCTCAGCCGGGATGGCGGGCGCCGGTGCCGGTCATCTGCTGTGGCAACGTCACGGTTGGCGGCGCCGGCAAAACCACGCTGGTGCTGGACCTCGCGCGACGCCTGCAAAAGCGCGGCTGCTCGGTGCATATCCTGTTGCGCGGCTACAAAGGCGCCTCCCGCGGGGTGCACCGCGTGCAACCGGACGATACGGCCGCTTTGGTGGGGGATGAGGCGCTGCTGTTGGCCGCAATCGCCCCCACCTGGACCGGCGCGGACCGAGCGGCCTCGGCCGCCGCGGCCGTGGCGGCGGGAGCGTCGGTGCTGCTGATGGACGATGGGCTGCAGAACCCGAGCCTGTCCAAGGACCTGTCGTTCCTGGTCATCGACGGTGCCACCGGCTTCGGCAACAACCGCGTTCTGCCGGCCGGCCCGTTGCGGGAGCCGGTCGCAACCGGTGCCGCGCGCTGCCAGGCCGCCGTGCTGATCGGCCCCGACGCGACGGGCATCGCGGTGCCCTTGCCGATCCTGCGCGCCGATCTCGTCCAAGGCCCCGAGATCGCGGCCTTGCGCGGCCAACGAGTCCTCGCCTTCGCCGGCATTGCCCGGCCCGAGAAGTTCTTCCAGCCCCTGGAGGCCGCAGGCGCGGTGGTCGTCGAACGCGTGCCATTCCCGGACCACCACTTCTACACGCGCCGGGAGTTGGACGGATTAATGGACCGGGCAGCGGCATTGAACGCACTGCCGGTCACGACCCCGAAAGACGCAGTGCGCTTGCCTCTCGATATTCGCGCGAAAGTCCGGGTAGTCGGCGTGGGTTTGGCTTGGTCGGATGAAGCGGCGTTGGATGTTTTGCTGGACGGTGCGATAAAATAATGGGGACGCGGTCCCCTCCGCGGCAAGGATCGGACCAGCTATTGGTGACATGCCCTTTGCCCTATGCTGCCAATTGTAGTCCCATGCTCTGTCGGAGATCCCCTACCCATGACCGACGCATTCCTGCACCCGATCGACCGGATCGAACCCCTGTCAGGGCACCGCATCCTGGTGCATTGGCGCGAAGGCGGACAATCGGTCGCCGATTTCTCCGACGATATCGCCCACGGCCCCGTCTGGGAGCCGCTACGAAACGAAACCCAGTTCGCCCGCGTCCGCCTGATAAACAGCGGCACGCTCATCGAATGGCCCGAGCCGGTCGGGCGCAATGGCGAACCCGCCATCGATGTGGATGCCGACGGCCTCTGGTTCATGACCCATAGCGAAAAGGCCGCGCTCGCCGCCGAATAGACCGGGCTTGCGGCGCCGCCGTCCCCGCGCCAGATTGGCACCCGAAGTTTAGGGGAAGCGCGATGAAACTGTTCGATATTTCCGGCAAGGTCGCCATCGTCACCGGCGGCAACGGCGGCATCGGCCTCGGCATGGCGCTGGGTATCGCGTCCTGCGGCGCCAATGTCGCGATCGCCGGCCGCAACGCCGACAAGGCCGTCGCCGCGCTGGAAGCCCTGCGCGCTTTGGGTATCGAGGCGGAATTCATCGCCGTCGACGTCACGAAAAAGGCCGATTGCGTGCGGATGATCGCGGAAACCGAGGCTCGCTTCGGCCGCGTCGATATCCTGGTCAACAACGCCGGCACCTCCATCCGCAAAATGCCGGAGGAGTATTCCGAAGACGAATGGCATCAGGTGTTGGACACCAACCTGACCAGCGCCTTCCTGTGCTCCCAGGCCGCCTATCCCGCGATGAAACGGGCGGGCGGCGGCAAAATGATCAATATCGGGTCGATGATGTCGCTGTTCGGCGCGCCCTACGCCACGCCCTACGCGTCCAGCAAAGGCGGCATCGTACAGATGACCCGCGCGCTGGCGACGGCCTGGGCGAAGGACAATATCCAGGTGAACGCGGTGTTGCCGGGCTGGATCGATACCGATCTGACCGTGCGCGCCCGCCAACAGGTGAACGGGCTGCACGACAGTGTCGAAAAGCGCACACCGGCCGGCCGCTGGGGCGCACCGCCGGACATGTCGGGCGTCGCGGCTTTCCTCTCCACCCCGGCATCCGATTTCGTGACCGGAACGGCTATTCCGGTCGACGGCGGTTTCTCGATCGCGATGTAAAGGTCGGCGCTTGTGGCAAGCAACGCGTTTCAGCAGGCCGTGCTTCTGTTCCAACAGGGCCGCCCGGCGGATGCCGAGAAATGCCTGCTGCCTTATCTGCAACGCAACCCGCGCGATCCGGATGCACTGCATCTCGGTGCCATCCTTGCGCAGGAAACCGGTCGCCCGCAACGCGCGGTCACGCTGATCGGCAAGGCGATCGCCGCTGCGCCGCGCTCCGCCGCGCCGTACGACGTTCTGGCGAGCGCGCTGCATGAACTCGGCCGCCACCGGGAAGCCTTGGCGGCCTGCGACAAGGCCATCGCCCTCGATCCACGCTTCGCCGAGGCCTTCGTCAACCGCGGCAATGTGCTTCTGGCGCTCGGACAAGCCGAGGAAGCGGTAACCAGCCACGACCGTGCTATCGCCATCGCTCCGGGCTTCGCGGAAGCGCATTTCAACCGAGCGCTGGCGTTGGCGGCGGTGGGACGCGCGGAGGAAGCGCTGGGCGCATGCGAGCGTGCGGTTCAGCTGCAACCGAATTTGCGGGAAGCGCATTTCACCCGCGGCACCCTGCTTTTCGATCGGAAGATGTACCAGGACGCGCTGACCTGTTTCGCGCATGTGCTGGCGCTAAAACCGGATCACGCCGAAGCCCATTACAATATCGGCAACGTCTGCCTCGCCCGCCACGAATACGAAACCGCGATCGGGAGTTACGGACGCGCCATCGGTTTCAAGCCGGATCACGCCGGCGCGCTGTTGAACCGCGGCGTGGCACAATTCGAGCTGGGTCGTTACGACGCAGCGTTGGCCAGCTACAATGCCACCTTGAAACTGGTACCCGATCGTCCCTTCCTGTATGGCGACGCGTTTCAGGTCGAACTGACCCTGTGCCAGTGGACGGACTTCCCCGCGAAACACCGGATATTGTCGGAGCGAATCGCGCGGGGCGAGAAGGTCTGCGATCCATTCACCTCCCTGTCGGTGCTGGACGACCCCGCGTTGCAGTTGAAGGCGGCTGCCATTTATGCCGCCGAGAAATACGCTGGGCCGATGTTACCACTGCCTCGTCGCGAGCCGGGCGATAAAATTCGGCTTGGGTATTTCTCCGCCGATTTCCGCCAACACCCTGTCGCCGATTTGATCGTGGAGCTGCTGGAGCGCCACGACCGCGACCGGTTCCATGTGACCGGCTTCGCGTTCGGGCCCGACACAACCGACGACACGACCCGTCGTGTGGCCGCGGCGGTCGATGAATTCATCGACATAAGGGCGCTGTCCGACGCGGATACCGTGGCGCTGGCGCGGGAGCGGCGGATCGACATCGCCGTCGATCTCGGCGGCTACACCAAACACGCCCGCCCCGGCATTTTCGCGGGTCGGGCGGCACCGGCACAGGTGTCGTATATCGGGTTTCTGGGGACAATGGGCGTCGAGACGACCGATTATCTGATCGCTGACCGTACGCTCGTGCCCGACGCCGAAGTGCCGCATTACGCCGAGAAAATCATTCGGCTGCCGAGCTATCAGGCGAACCCGAGGGAGAGGCCGGTCGCGTCCGTCCCGGTGACACGCCGGTCCTTCGGCCTGCCCGACACGGGTTTCGTATTCTGTTGCTTCAACAACACCTTCAAGATTCTGCCAGACACATTCGCGCGCTGGGTGCGGATCGTGCGGCAGGTGCCGGGGAGCGTGCTGTGGCTCTACGCCTCGAACCCCACCGCCGCGGACAATTTGCGCGCCATCGCGACCGGTCTGGGGTTGGAGCCGGAACGTCTGATCCTGGCCGGCCGGGTCGAGCGTTCCGCGTATCTGGCGCGCCTCGGGCTGGCCGATCTGTTTTTGGATACCGCGCCGTACAACGCCGGAACGACGGCGAGCGACGCGTTATGGATGGGCGTGCCGGTGCTGACGTTGCCAGGGCGAACCTTCGCCAGCCGGATGGCGGCGAGCGTGCTGACCGCGATGGCGATGCCGGACCTGATCGCCGACACCCCGGAGGAGTATGAGCAAATCGCGCTGACGCTTGCTACCGACGCGGACAAACACGCCGTCGTTAAGCATCGGCTGGCTGAAAACCGCGCCACCGCCCGCCTATTCGATACGCAACGATTTGCTCGGGATATCGAAACTGCCTACGGGATGGCGATGGACCGATATCGGTCCGGTTTGGAACCGGACCATATCGTCGTGCCGGATTAACTCCAGCGGACCTAAACATTGACACATCGGCGCGTGGTAAATCGTCATGCTGACCTTCGTCGGCATGACGACGTGGCGAATTCCGGTGCGTCAATGGTTAGTTCGGTTGGTATAACTCCAGCCGAACGAACGGTCGATCGCCTTCTTCCAAGACCCTGCCAGCGTTTCCCGGCGTGCGCCGTCCATCGACGGCGTCCAGGTCCGAGCAACCGCCCAGTTCGCACGTAGATCGTCCAATCCGTCCCAATATCCGACCGCCAACCCCGCCGCGTAAGCCGCCCCCAGCGCGGTCGTTTCCACTGTCGCCGGCCGCACGACCGGCACGTTCAGCATGTCGGATTGAAACTGCATCAGCAGATTGTTCGAAACCATCCCGCCATCCACTTTCAACGTGTGGATCGGAATGCCGGAATCCTGCTCCATCGCCCGCACGACATCCATGGTCTGATATGCCGTCGCCTCCAGCGCCGCGCGGGCGATATGGCCGGCGGAGGCAAAACGGGTCAGGCCGGCGATCGTTCCGCGCGCGTCGGCTCGCCAATGCGGCGCATACAGGCCGGAGAACGCCGGCACGAAATACACATCGCCATTGTCGGGGACGGACGCGGCCAAGGCTTCGACATCCGCGCTGTGCTCGATAATTCCCAGATTGTCCCGCAGCCACTGCACCAGCGCACCGGTAATGGCGATGGAACCCTCCAGCGCGTAAGTCGCGGGCGCGTCGCCAAGTTTCGCGGCAACGGTGGTAATCAGCCCGTGCTGCGACGGGACGGGCGTGGTACCCGTGTGCATCAGCAGAAAGCAGCCGGTGCCGTAGGTGTTCTTGGCCTCCCCGGGCTCGAAACAAGCCTGCCCCATCAGCGCGGCCTGTTGGTCGCCGAGAATACCGGCGATGGGAATGCCGTCGCGGGTGGTGCCGAGCACGGCAGACGACGGCACGATGCGCGGCAGCACCGTGCGAGGGATGCCGAAGGCGCCCAGCAGCACCGGGTCCCAATCCAGCGTGGCCAAATTCATGAGCTGCGTGCGGCTCGCGTTCGTCACGTCGGTCGCGTGCAGGCCGGTCAGGTTCCAAAGCACCCAGGTGTCGATCGTGCCGAACAACAGGTCCCCGTTCTCGGCCTTGGCGCGCGCGCCTGGAACGTTGTCCAACAGCCATCGCAGTTTCAACGCCGAGAAATAGCTCGCCAGCGGCAATCCCGTCGCCGCCCGAAACCGGTCCTGCCCACCATTCGCCGCGTACTCCGCGACCAGCGGATCGACCCGCATGTCCTGCCACACCAACGCATTATACACCGGCAGGCCGGTGATCCGATCCCACAGCACGGTGGTTTCCCGCTGGTTGGTAATCCCGATGGCGGCGAGGTCCCGCGACGTAAGCCCGGCCCCGGACAGCGCCTCCGCCATCGTGGCGGTCACATTGTCTCGAATTTCAACGGGATCGTGCTCCACCCAGCCCGGCTGAGGGAAAATCTGCCGGTGTTCCCGCTGGGCCTGCGCGATGATGGCGCCGGCGCGGTCGAACACGATGAAGCGGCTGGACGTGGTGCCCTGGTCGATGGCGCCGATATAGCGGGTCATGGGGAAAAATCAGGCGACCGGTTCGGCACGAAATTCCTCGATCAGCTTCGCAACCGATACGCGCTGGAAGAGTTTCGGGGAGTACGGCAATGCCTTACGGCTCTGCCCGAAACGCAAAACAGGCTTCGGCTCCTGGTCCACAGCCACCACGGCAGCTTCGTCATGGGGAATCGACGCCACCAAGGTCGGATTTTCCCACGCTTTATCGTCCGAGATCACTAACAAGCCGGCGGGATCCGCGACCAGCCACGTTCGGACAAGCTGTGTATCGTAAATCATGAGTGGGGGCTGCCGAGGGTTCGCAGCCGCGGACTTAGCAAACGCGGTCACCTGTTCCGCTGAAAGGAAGGGACGATAACCCAGTGCGGTCGCCAGAAAACCAACCATTGCTTCAACCTTCATGATCTTCGACGTCATCATACCCCGCTTGCTTTGCCTTGGCGAGCAGTTTGATGAGAAACGTCCGCCAGGATACCGCAACCAGAACTGCCGCCAACGGCGTCGGCTCGAAAATACGGGCCACCATGCCAAGGGCTGCAGCGATGAGCGGAGCGATAAACCAAATCGCGACGATTGTTGGAGTGCGGCGCCAACCATGTGTCAATCCAAGAGCCGAATCCGGACCGGCTCCAACCAAACACACATCAAGAATAACAAGACAGGAGCCAAACACGCCGCTCGCCGCCGAGAACACAACATAATTCGACAAACCCAGTTTACCAGGGGTCCAGGAGAGGAAATCGGCTAACGCAATGCCAAGCGACGCAAGGTCCATCTTCTTCCTTATGCCATACAACCATAGCGTGTATCAACCGTAAAAGCGGCCAAGACCCTTGCCCGCCGCACCGCCAGCGTCTTCACTGTCCCCCGATATCCAGGAGACCCCAATGCCCCAACGCTTCGAAGGACGCACCGCCATCGTGACCGGAGGCGCCTCCGGCATCGGCGCCGGCGTCGCACGCCGCCTCGCCGCCGAGGGCGCGCGCCTCAGCCTCTGGGACATGGACGCCGCGACCCTGGCGAAATCCAACGCCGCGCACACCGTCGCGCTGGACATCACCGACCCCGATGCCGTGCACAAGGCCGCCACCGATACCGCGGCCGAGCTGGGAAAAATCGATATCCTGGTGACCTCCGCTGGCGTCACCGGCCCCAACCACCCGACCTGGGAGTACCCGGTCGCGGCCTGGGACCGGGTGATCGACATCAACCTCAAGGGCGTTTTCTACAGCAATCGCGCCGTGGTGCCGTTCATGCAAACCAATGGCTATGGGCGGATCGTGAACATCGCCTCGATCGCGGGGAAGGAGGGGAACCCGAACGCGTCCGCCTACTCCGCATCGAAAGCCGGCGTCATCGGCCTGACGAAATCGCTCGGCAAGGAACTCGCGGCGAGCGAAATCCGCGTCAACTGTGTCACCCCCGCCGCCGTGCGCACGCCGCTGTTCGAGCAGATGACGCAGGCCCAGATCGACTGGATGCTGTCGAAAATCCCCATCGCCCGCTTCGGGGAAATCGATGAGGTTGCCTCGCTGATCCTGTGGCTGGCGAGCGAGGAATGCAGTTTCTCGACCGGCGGCGTGTTCGACGTGTCCGGTGGACGTGCTACGTATTGACGGAGAGGACGACCCGTCCCACCGTCATGGTCGGGCTTGACCCGACCATCTCAGGCCACTTGGAAACAGATGGCCGGGTCACGCCCGGCCATGACGGGGAATGAGGAGTCCGAACAAATGTCCGACTACGATCTGGTCATCCGCGGCGGCACCGTCATCGACGGCACCGGCGCCGCGCCCATCGCCGCCGACGTCGCTATCGCCAATGGCAAAATCGCCGCTGTCGGCACGGTCGCCGGCAAGGGTGCCGAGGAAATCGACGCCACCGGCAAGCTCGTCACCCCCGGTTTCGTCGACATCCACACCCATTACGACGCGCAGGCCGTGTGGGACCCGCATCTCGCCCCCAGCGCGCAGCATGGCGTGACCACCGTCGTCATGGGCAATTGCGGCGTCGGCTTCGCCCCCTGCAAGCCGGAAGACCGCGATCGTCTGATCGAACTCATGGAGGGCGTGGAAGATATCCCTGGCGCCGTCATGAACGAAGGCCTGACCTGGGACTGGGAATCCTTCCCCGAATATCTCGACGCGCTGGACCGCCGAGCGCGGGACGTCGATGTGTGCGCGTTGTTGCCGCACGCGGCGGTTCGGGTGTTCGTCATGGGTGAGCGTGCGCTGGCGCTGGAAAACGCCAACCAGGGCGATATCGCCCATATGCGCGAAATCGCGCGTGAGGCCATGAAAGCCGGCGCGTTCGGGTTTTCCACCTCCCGCACGATCTCGCACAAAACGCTGGCCGGCGATCACACGCCGACGATGAAGGCGCAGGAAGAGGAATTGATTGGCATCGCCCTGGGCATGAAAGACGCCGGTTCGGGCATGATGGAGTTCGTGTCGGAATGGGCGCCGGATCTCGATGGGGAGTTCGCGATGGTGCGCCGCATCACCGAAACCTCCGGCCGCCCCACCGTCTTTACTCTAACGCAACGGCATGCGCGCCCGGAAGCCTGGCGCACGCTGCTGGGCCACGCCGACAAGGCCGCCGCCGACGGCGTGCCGATCCGCCCGGTGTTCGGCCCGCGCGGCACCGGCGCGCTGATGGGCCTGTCGGGCAGCCAGAACCCGTTCTCCGGCACCCGCACCTATCATGCGATCGCCCATTTGCCGCTGGCGGAACGTGTGGCGCGCATGCGCGATCCGGAAATACGCGCGAAAATCCTCAGCGAGGACCCCGCGGAGTTCAATAAATTCCCACTGTTCCACCGCCTGAACTGGGACAAAATGTTCCATTTCGGCGATCCGCCGAACTACCAGCCGCGCCAGGAGGACAGCTTCGCTGCCATCGCCGCGCGCGAGGGCAAAACCCCGCAGGAAGTCACTTACGACGCGCTGCTGGACAAGGACGGCACCGATTTCGTCTACACGACGATCGGGAGCTACGCGTACTACAATTTCTCGATGCCGGAACAACTGCTGACGAACCGTAACGCCATCATGGGCCTCGGCGATGGCGGCGCGCATGTCGCGTTCATTCTGGATGCCGGGTTCCAGACGTTTCTGCTGACCCATTACGGTCGCGAACAAGCCATGTTCCCGGTCGAGGAACTGGTCCGCCGCATGACCTCCGACACCGCCGGCGCGGCCGGTCTGCACGATCGCGGCATTCTCCGCGCCGGGATGAAGGCGGACGTCAACGTCATCGATTGGAACCGGCTCGGCGCCGGCAAGCCCTACATCGCGCACGATCTGCCGGCGGGCGGCAAGCGGTTAATGCAGGAAGTGTACGGCTACGACGCCACCATCGTCGCCGGGCAGATCACCTATCGTAACGGCGTGCCGACCGGCGCGCTGCCGGGTAAACTCGTACGGGGGCCGCAGGCGTGACCAACGAAGACCTGGGCTTCCTGCCCGCGACCGCACTGGCGGAGCTGATCCGCACGAAGCAGCTCTCGCCCGTGGAATACATGCGGTCCTTGCTGGACCGCATCGCGGCGCTGGAGCCGAAGGTCAACGCCTTCGCCCACCTCGCCGCCGATCAAGCCATGGATGCGGCACGCGCCGCGGAAAAGGCGCTGATGGGCGGCGGACGGATCGGGCGACTGCACGGGGTGCCCGCCACGATCAAGGATTTGGCAATCACCAAGGACATGCCGACGCAGAGCGGCAGCCAGATTTTCAAGGGGCACCAGCCAACCGAAGACAATCCCGTCGTGCCGCGCTTGCGCGATGAGGGCGCGATTATCCTGGGCAAGACCACGACGTCGGAGTTCGGCTGGACCGGCGTGTCCCGCAGCCCTCTGACCGGGATCACGCACAATCCCTGGAAATACGGCATGAATGCCGGCGCGTCGTCGGCCGGTGCCGGGGCGGCATCCGCCGCCGGGTTCGGACCGTTGCATCAAGGCAGCGACGGCGCCGGATCGATCCGCATGCCGGCGCATTTCTGCGGCGTGTTCGGGCTGAAACCCAGCTTCGGACGCGTGCCGTATTATCCGGTGGGCACCGGGGATTTGACCTCGCATATGGGGCCGCTGACGCGCACCGTTGCCGACAGCGCGCTGATGCTGGAGGTCATGGCTGGGCCGCATCCGCTGGATTACACGACGCTGGAGGCTGGGCCCGCGAACTATCTGGCGCGCCTGAAGGAGGGTGTGAAGGGAAAACGCATCGCCTATAGCCCCGACCTCGGCCATGCGCGGGTTGACCCGGATGTCGCGGCGCTGGTGAAAAAGGCTGCCGAACGGTTCAGCGATCTTGGCGCAACGGTGGAAGAAGTGGCGACGCCCTGGGCCGCGCCGGGGCCGGAGCTGATCCGGTTCTTCTGGTCGGCGCACATGACCCGCCTGCGCCCGCATCTGGCCAAATGGCGCGACAAAATGGACCCGTGTCTGGTCGCCTGCATCGAGGCATCGGAAAACGTCACGGTCGCGGAATACCAAGCCGCCCGCGAACGCAAGATGCCGTACATCGCGCATATTCATCGGTGGTTCGAGGATTGGGATTTCCTGCTGACCCCATCCGTGTCCGTCGCCGCGTTCCCGGCGGAAAAACTGATGCCGGATCATTGGCCGTCGCACGCGTGGGATTGGTGCAGCTGGGCGGAATTTTCCTATCCGTTCAACATGTCCTGGAATCCCGCGGCATCCGTGCCGTGCGGGTTCACGGGCGACGGATTGCCGGTGGGGCTGCAAATCGTCGGGCGTCGGTTCGACGATCTCGGCGTGTTGCAGGCGGCGGCTGCGTTCGAAGAAGCGCAACCGTGGGCGGATCGCCGGCCAGCACTGTAAACGAAATGATGGCATATCGATGAACGTGTCTCGCCGTGGTGGCATCCGGCGCAAGGCGCTGTAAGGTGCGCCCGGCCCGATCGCGGCCGCTCGACCCAACGGAGGAACCCCAATGGCCTATTCCATGTACGACGCCGCCGTCACCCCCTGCATCCAGCAGCTCACCGCCCTGCTCGGCATCATCGACAAAGCCGCCGCGCACTGCACCGAGAAGAAGATCGACGAGGCTTGGCTGCTGACCGATCGGCTGGCTCCCGACATGTTCAGCCTCGGCCGCCAGATCCGTCAGGCCGCCGATTTCGGCCGCAACGTCCCGGGTCGCCTGTGCGGCGCGGCGCAACCGGAATTCGCCGCCGTCGATCCCGTGACCTTCGCCGAGGCCAAGGACCGCGTGCAGAAGTCGCTGGATTGGGTGAAGACCCTGACCCGCGCCCAGATCGACGGCACCGAGGACAAAACCGTCGCCTGGACCGCCGGCACCCGCGAAATGTCGTTCACCGGCGCTAAATACATCCAGTGGTTCGGCCTGCCGAACTTCTTCTTCTTCGTCACCACCGCCTACAACATCCTGCGCCATCGGGGCGTGGACGTGGGCAAGCGGGACTTCCTCGGCCCGCAATAAGAAGCCGGTGGTTGGTCGCGCGATTCACGCCTCCCGGTGATTCCACCTTCGGCGATCGCGCTCCAAAATCACCGCTTGGCGCGGATCGGCGCACATTGCTATCTTGTGCGCCGATTAACCCCCCGGCGGCGCCCCGGACCGTCTCACGGTTTGGGACATGAGGATTTGACACGATGAAGCTGAAGGCCGATCGCGCCACGCTGCTGAAGGCGCTGGCTCACGTCCAGAGCGTGGTGGAGCGGCGCAACACCATCCCCATCCTGGCGAACGTCATGATCGCCGTGCGGGACGGTAAGCTTTCGCTGACCGCCACCGACATGGAAATCGCGGTCGTCGAGGATGTTGCCGCCGGCACGTCCCGCAACGGCGCCTGCACCGCGCCGGCCGCGACGCTGTACGAAATCGTCCGCAAACTGCCGGACGGGGCCGAGGTCGAACTCGATCACCCCGGCGGCGATGCGCAACTGGCGCTGCGGGCAGGGCGTTACGCCACGTCGCTGGTCGTGCTGCCGGTGGACGACTTCCCGTCCATGACCGCCGGCGTGCTGCCGCACCGTTTCAACCTATCGGCGCAGACGCTGCGCGCGCTGATCGATCGCACCCGCTTCGCGGTCAGCACCGAGGAAACCCGCTACTACCTGAACGGCATCTACCTGCACGCCGCCGACAGCGACGGCACCAAGGTGCTGCGCGCCGTCGCGACCGACGGCCACCGTCTGGCGCGCGTCGAGGAGCCTCTGCCGGAAGGTGCCGCCACCATGCCCGGCGTCATCATCCCGCGCAAAACGGTGAACGAGCTGCGCAAGCTTCTCGATGAGGTCAACGGCAACGTCGAGATCGCCCTGTCCGACACGCGCATCCAGTTCCGCGTCGATCAGATCCTGCTGACCAGCAAGCTGATCGACGGCACCTTCCCGGAATACGAACGCGTGATCCCGCGCGGCAACGACAAGGTGCTGCTGGTCGGCAAAAAAGACTTCGCCGATGCCGTGGGCCGCGTGGCCGCGATTTCGTCCGAGCGTTCGCGCCCGGTGAAGCTGTCTTTGGCGCGCGATCTGCTGACTCTGTCGGCCGCCAGCCCGGAACAAGGCACCGCCAGCGAGGAACTGGACGCCGACCACGTCAAATACGACGCCGGCCCCTTGGAAATCGGCTTCCAGGCTCGGTATCTCAACGACATCACCGACCAGATCGGCGAACAGGTGGAGTTCCGCTTCTCCGATGGTTCGGCACCCACGGTGGTGCAGGACGCGGCGGACGCGAGCGCGCTGTACGTGCTGATGCCGATGCGGGTTTAATCCGACATACCTGGACCTCGTGCGACTTTGCGAGGTTCAGGCGTCATAAGATTTTGCCCGTTGTGTTGTATTCACATCGCCGCGACACCCTGGACGACGGCACAGCGTGTCGCTTTAGGAGAGTCCCACCGACCGCGGCGGAGCCGCCGTTCCTATTCTCCCGACCCTCCCGGATATGGCCGACGCCGTAAGACCGGCCGTTCGAACGACAGCGCGATGTAGGCGCCCACGGACACCGACCCGACAGCCCCCCGAACGCGATCGATATCGGCTCGCACCACGTCCCAATGATTGGTATCCAGCACAACCAAAGTAATCCGCCGGCCCGACAGGTTCTGCTGATAAGCCAAATTCCGATCGCACGTAATCATCGCGCCGAAACCCGCTGCCTCCGCCGCGGCGATCAGCGCCCCGTTTGCCAGCGTATCCCAGCCCATTTGCCGAGCGGTAACGACCTCATGCCCGGGAAGCCGGTCTCGCAATCCGCGCGGCGCGTTCTGGTCAAGCAGGATCCGCATGCGGCACCCGTGCGCGAGCGAACGCGATTACGCGTCTCGCCCTGTCCACGGGAAGGCCGTCGTAAATCGCTTCACCCATTTCCTCGGGCGAGTAGCCATCGTCGGCGTTATCCAGCACGCCCTGTACGGGAATCCGAGTGCCCTTGATCAACCATGCACCGGACACTTTGCCGGTGATGCGTTCCACGTCCTGACATTCGCTCCAATCGATCATCGGTTGTACTCCTAGCCTAGTATCGCCCATATCATGACGGGCTCGGGGCGTTTCCAGTTCCATGCCGCGCAGGATAGCCGGTTTCGATCCAGCACCCAACGGAATCCGGCAGGTCCTGTTTCCGGTAGCATGGGGGCCGTTTAACCCGTCATCGTCCGCGTCCGGATCAGGTTGATCGGCTTCATCGTCAGGACCACCTCATCGCGCTGGTTCAGCATCTCCACCAGCGCGAACACCAGCCCGCGATCCGGCTTCGACCTGGATCGCCGCGCATCCATTATCGTCACCCGCAGGCGCAGCACATCGCCGGGGCGGACCGGATTGGGCCAGCGCAGCTCGTCTATCCCCGGCGAGGGCAGCCCGTTCTTCGGCAGATAGCGATCGGCCAGCATCCGCATCATCGCGCTGACCGTATGCCAGCCGCTGGCGATGATGCCCTTGGTCGCTCCCGCCGCCGCCACGACCGGATCGGTGTGCATGTCCTGCGGGTCGAACTGCTTGGCGAAGGCGATGATCTCGGGTTCGGTCAGCGAAATCGAGCCGAATTCGAACACGGCGCCGACCGGATAGTCCTCGAAACGGCGATCGGCGGGGTTCAAAGGCAGCATATGCAGCGATCCTGTTGCTGGGGGTTTCGCTAACATGCGATACAATCGGCGACAACGAACAACAGGGAGCACTCAGCCATGACCCAAACGACACGCCGCACGTTCCTGGGCGGAAGCCTCGCCGCGCTCGCCGCGCCGGCCATCGCGCAGAACGCGCCGCTGAAAGTCGGGCTGATGCTGCCGTTCTCCGGCACGTTCGCGACCCTGGGTGAGAACATCGCCGCGGCGTTCGAGCTGTGCGTCGCCGAAAACGGCGGCAAATTCGGCGGCCGAGCGGTGACGCTGGTGCGGCTGGACGACGAATCCGACCCATCCAAAGCCCCCGCCAACGTCAACCGTTTGCTCGGGCGCGACAACGTGGACGCGCTGGTCGGCACGGTACACTCCGGCGTGGTGATGGCGCTGGTGCAGGCGGCGCGGGAGAAAGAGGTGCCGCTGTTCATCCCCAACGCCGGCAACGTGGCCGCGACGCGGGAGTTGTGTTCCCCGTCGGTGTTCCGGTCTTCTTTCAGCAACTGGCAGCCGGCCTACGGGATGGGGAAAGCGCTGGCGGCGAAGGGCGTGAAGAAGGCGGCGTGGGTCACCTGGGAGTACGCGGCGGGCAAGGAATCCGCCGAAGGCTTCGGCGACGGGCTGAAAGCCGGAGGCGCCGAGCTGGTGAAGGTGCTGACGTTGCCGTTCCCGGAGACGAATTTTCAGCCTTTGCTGGCGCAGTTGCCGGGCCTCGGCGTGGACGCGGTCGGGTCGTTTTTCGCCGGCGGCGGCGCGATCCAGTTCGTGAAGGATTACGCGGCGGCGGGGCTGCGCGACAAAATGCCGCTGTGCGGGTCGGGCTTCCTGACCGAGGGCGTGCTGAAGCCTCAAGGCGCCGCGGCCGAGGGCATCCAAACCGCGCTGCACTACGGCGACGGGCTGGATAACCCGAAGAACAAGTGGTTCCGGGAGGCTTTCATGAAAGCCACCACCCGTAGCGCCGACGTCTACGCGGTGCAGGGCTACGACGCCGGGCAGATGCTCGCGGCTGGGTTGGCGGCGACCAAGGGGGATGCGGCGGCAGTCAAGGCTCTGGCCGCGGCAATCCGAGCGACGAAGATCGATAGTCCTCGTGGCGCGTTCACACTGTCTGCCTCCCACAATCCGGTCCAAACCATTTGGCTGCGGGAGGCTCGGAATGGGGAGAACCGGGTGATCGGGGCGGCGGCGGAGGCTTTGGCGGACCCGGGGACGGGGTGCAAGATGGCTGTGTGATTAAGGGCGGATTTCTGGCATACTGGCCGCATGGACCAACCAGAACAACGCGCCGAAGTCGAACAGCTCTACCGGCGCGCCTTCGCCGAGTACGGGACGATGGCGCTTTGGAGCAGCCGGCAAGTCGAGCATCCGACGCCCGGCGACGCTCTCGCCATCACCGAAAGCCTGCGGGTCGAGGGCAACCTCGATGCGCGGCGACTGGCCGAACGGATCGAGGCGTTGTGTAACGAACGGTAGAGCTGCTCGCGGGATAGGCCGGTTTGTTTGGCGATCTGCGCCATGCCCTTCGCACGCGCCACGACGCCGAGCGCATGGGCGATATAGCAGTAGTCTAAGACTGGCCGTAATCTTGTGTGACTGTGCCAGTTACGCTGCTGCCCCCGTCGCCCTACGCCCGCGACGAGCTGGCGTCGCGCCCCCGGCCAAGCTATCGAGGCCAGCAATATGGACCGGCTTGCGATCCGGGAACTCGGCAACCAGCCGCAACTGTCCTCCCATCGCTTCCACATAGGACCGCAGCGTGGACAGTAGAAAATCGCTGCGTTTCTCGATCCGCGACACGCCGTCCTGCGAAATATGCGGCGCCTCCGCCATGCGGGTCTGCGTCAGTTCATGCGCTTTGCGCAGATCGCGCAGCATCATCTCCTCGTCGATCAGCCTTGACCGCGATCTCCTGCTGTTGGTCGGGCGGTAGGCTCGCGATGACCTCATCCGATGTCCGTGCCATGTCAAACCCCGTTCTTTTGCCGTGCGGGGTGATCGCCGAACCGCCGACCCATCGCCACCGCTTTATCGAGATTGGCGCGGTAAGTCGTGGGGCGGAGAAGGCCGCCGCACTTCGTGAATACCACAGTGGCCTGAGTTGGTCGGGTCAGGCCCGACCATGACGGAATGGGCCGAACAGACGGCACAGGGCAATCGCTTGAAGGTCCCCGGACCACTGCATTGGGGCATTGGCCTACCCAACCCGTCATCCCGGGCTTGTCCCGGGGACCAGGACAAGCACAAAGTCGCGATTCCCTGCCCGTATTGGTCCCCG
>CAITUP010000069.1 GCA_903895595.1 uncultured Acetobacteraceae bacterium
CGGGGGCATCAGGATGACGGGGACGAACGATGTCATCGTCAATAATGGTATTATTACAGGTTATGGGCAGGGAATCGACCTCCGTCCTGTTACGGTGACCGGCGGCGGGTCGTTTTCAATAACGAATAACTCGGGCGGGACATTGGCGGGTCGAGCTACGCCAACGTCAATGGGAACCAGGGTTTCGGAATACTGGCCGCTGCGGGCTTCAATAATCTAGCCTATACCTCGGTGGGGTTTATCGGGTCCGTTTCAATCGTCAACGCGGGCCTGATTGCCGGAGATGTTGCCAACGCCAACCGCAATAACGGCATATTGTTGGACAGTACGCTCGTTGCTTCTGTGACGAACCTGTCTACCGGCACGATCGTCGGCGGTGTCGAGATCGGTGGCAAATCTTTCGATGCCGTGAACACGACGACCTTCTACGGCACCGCCGGCGTCGTCGTTAATTCCGGGACCATCCTCGGGCAAAGCAGTACAGGCCTGACCGGTACGTACCGGTACAGCAATAATATGGATCCCGTCTATCTCGCGTTGGGTGGAACGGTCACGAATCTTTCCGGAGGCGTCATCACGCCGAACGGCGCAAGCGAGGCAATCTACATCGATCGCGCGGTCGGAACCGTGATCAACGCCGGCAGCATCGGCGGCGCGGTGGGCACGCTTTCGGTCAAATTCCAGAGCAACAATGCCTTCGCCGACCGGCTGGAAATCGACCCGGGTGCGAGGTTCGGCGGTAAGGTCAAAGGCGGCGGCACCTCCAGCAGCATTCTGCTCGGTTCCGGCGCCAGTGTCGGCACCATCGCGGGTGCCAATCTCGCGCTGACCGCCGGCAGCCAGTATTACAATTTCGGGCCGTCGGTCTCGGTTGCCTCCGGTGCCCAATGGTCGATCACCGGCACGGCGAGCATGGGCTCGTCCCATTTGCTGACCAATTCCGGCACGATCTTCAACACGGGCACGCTGAACATCGCCCATCTGCTGGGCAGCGGCACCATCGCGTTCGGATCCGGCAGCACCATCATGGCGCTCAGCAGCGCCGACGCGGCGTCGACCAACGTGTTCGCCGGCTTCACCGCGGGCAATACGATCGTGGTCACGGGGACCACGCTGACAGCGGCGAACCTGCAGAGCAGCGGCACCGTGCTGGCACTGCCGGTCAGCGGCGGCGGCACGATCAGTTTGAATCTGGCGTCTTCCATCGCCAGCAGCAACTTCTTCCATGTGTCCACGGGCGGCGGCAATACGTTCATCACGGAAAACGCCACGCCCTGCTTCCTCGCGGGGACTGGCATTCGCACGGACAAAGGCGATGTTCCGGTGGAATGCCTGGCCATCGGCGATCGCGTCATCACGCTGGACGGCACCGCCAAGCCGATCAAATGGATCGGCCGCCGCGCTTATGCGTCCGCCTTCGCCGCGGGGAACCGCGACATCATCCCGGTCCTGATCAAGCAGGGCGCGCTCGGCGCCAACCTGCCGGGCCGCGATCTCTATGTGTCCCCGCTGCACGCCATGTTCTTCGACGATGTGCTGGTGCAGGCCGAGCACCTGGTGAATGGCGAATCGGTGGTCCGCTGCCCGGAGATCGATCCGATCCGGTATTTCCATATCGAGCTGGATCAGCACGACATCGTCTTCGCGGAAGGCGCGCCGACGGAAACCTTCGTCGATTGCGACAGCCGATCGATGTTCCACAACGCGCATGAATTCGCCGAGATGTATCCCGGCGACCGGACGCAACGCTGGATGTTCTGCGCCCCGCGCATCGAATCCGGCCCCGTCCTGGAGCAGATCAAGCGCGGCATCGATAGCCGCGCCGGTTTGGCCGCGGGGGAAACGCAGGTCCGGCCCGGCCCTCTGCAAGGCAACCTCGACGGCCTGGACGGCAACAGCATCACCGGCTGGGCGTTCGACCCCGAACACCCCGACACGCCGGTCGTGCTGGAAGTGCTGGATGGCGCCGGTCTGGTCGCACGCCTGACGGCCAACCGATTCCGCGCTGACCTCGAAATGGCCGGCATCGGCGACGGGCGGCATGGGTTCGAACTGCAACTGGCCCATTCCTTGTCCACCGACGTGCGCCACGAATTGCGGGTGCGCCGGGTGAGCGACGGCAAGGAACTGGCGGGCTCGCCGCTGGCGATCGAACCGCACGATCGCCGCGATCTGGTGAAGGATACGCGTCGCACGATCGAGATGGCCGCGAATACCGCGAGCGACACCGGCACCATGGACGCGCTGCTCGATACGCTGCTGCAAGGCGTCGACCGGATCCGCCGTCTGCGTGCCACTCAGCGAAACGACCACGGCGACGAACGCCTGATCGCCCGCGCCAAGCCGGCCGCCGCCCGGCCGAAGCGGGTGCTGGTGATCGACGATCTGCTGCCGCGCCGTAACCGCGACGCCGGTTCCACCGCGATCCTGAGCCATATCGAGGCGCTGCGCACGCTTGGGTGGGACGTCGAGTTCGTCGCTTCGGGCGAGCTGTCGCGTGGCGACGACGCGGTCGCGGCGCTGAAGGCCTGGGGCGTGGCATGCCATCGCTCGCCGCAGATTTCCTCGGTGGAGGAAGTGCTGCGCCGCAAGCGCAATATGTTCGACATGGTGTATCTGCACCGTCTTTCCAACGCCGAGGCTTACGCGCCGTTGGTGCGGACGTGGCAGAGCAAAGCGAAGATCGTCTACAGCGTCGCCGATCTGCATCACGTTCGCACCGCCCGTCAGGCCCAAATCCACCGCACGGACGAACTGGCGGAAGCCGCGGTGCTGCTGAAGGCGCGCGAGCTGAACGCGATGCGGATGGCCGACAGCGTCATCACCCACTCTTTGGCCGAGGCCGAGTATCTGTCGCGCGAAGCCCCCGGCATCCAGGTGCATGTGGTGCCTTGGGCTCTACAGCCACAGGACCGTTCGGTGCCGTTCGCCAACCGCCAAGGCATGGCCTTCATCGGCGGCATGCGCCACGCGCCGAACCCCGATGCCGTCCGCTGGCTCGCCGCCGAGATCATGCCCCGCGTCTGGGCGCGCGATCCGGCGCTGGAATGCTTCCTGGTCGGCGCCGATTGGCCCGCGCCGGTCTGGGGCCGCCTCGACCCCCGCATCCAGCTGCTCGGGCAAGTGGAACAACTACACGAGGTGTTCGACAAAATCCGCCTGACCGTCGCCCCGGTGCGCTTCGGCGCCGGCATCAAGGGCAAGGTCCTGGACAGTTTCGCCGCCGGCGTGCCCTGCGTCATGACCCTGATCGCGGCGGAAGGCATTCCGCTGGCCGGTGTCCTGCCGTCCGCCGTCAGCGACGACCCGGCGGTGCTGGCCGAGGCGATCCTGGCGCTGCACGGCGATGCCGGCCTGAACGCGGCCCACGCGGCCGATGGGTTGGCCCTGGTGCGGGACCGCTACACCGCGGACGCGATCGCCGCGGCGATGGAAACGGTCGCCGGGCTTGGCACCCCCCGTGCGGTGCAGCCGCTGGCACGGGTGGGCTAACGACTAACCGGTAACGCCGTCTGCCCGAGCACCCAGCCCTCCCATTGGGTCAGCCAAGGATCGGCTGGCGCGGTGTCGGGGCGGTGGCCGGACAGGACGTTGATCACGCACAGTAACCCGAGCGTGCAGTCGAAGCGGTCCTCGCCGGCTGCGTCGGGGCCGAAGCCGTCGGCGATACAACGCGCCATGCCGGCATCGGGAACCGCATTCAGCCGAGTCATCGCATCGTGCAGCGGCCCCGCCACGGCGGCACGGTCGGACTGCCGGCGCTTGCTTCCTTTGGTGGGAATCGCCAGATGCCGCATGGCCTCGGCCGGGTAGGTTTCCGCCAGCGCGACATGGCCGGGTGTCGGCAGCGACAGGAACGGCCCGTCGAACGGCCAAAGGCGCACGGTGTCCAGCGCTGGCAACAGCATATCCCGCCATGCGGTGATCGCGGCCTTGCCCGTCTGATTGGCCCCGAGCGTCCAGAACAGCGGCGCCCCGGCCGGGCGTTCAACGGTTGCTCGGTCGCAGGCGCGCGACAGGCCGACGGCGTCTCCCAGCCCCAAGGCGGCGGCGTGGGCGGCGCGGGTCATGCCCTTGATCCCGCGTGCGGGGTAGAACGGGCGTTCGGGGTTGAGTTCATCCAGCGATGTGCAGACGCGGTAGAAATCCGCCCAGTTGGCGGTCGCGGCCAGAAACCGGCGAAAATCCGGTTCCGTCCGTTGCGCGGCATAGGCGCGCGGTACCCCGATCGGCAGATCGGCCCCCATCGCGACGGGAGCGCCATCGGCCTCGGCGATCAGGCGGGCGAACAGCGTGCCAATGTCGCCTACGGGGCGCGGCTCCGCCACATGCCATATAGCGCCGCGACGACACGCGATGGCCATCCAGCGCTTGCGCGGATCGACGCTCCAATCGGCGTGGACGGCGAGCGTATTACGACCCCAGCGGCCGCTGCGCGCGTTCGATCAGCCGCTTGAAGAAGCCGGGCGGTTTCGGTGGCTTCGGCGGTTCGGCGGCTTTCAGGCGGGCCTTTTCCTCGGCCTCCTGCTCGCGCTGCTTCATCGTCAGCCACTTGTCCAGGTTCATCCCGGCTTTGGCGGCGCGCTTGGCTTCGTAGGCCCGTTGGCCCTCGGACATGGTCTTGGGTGTTTTCACGATACGCTCCGGCTGGTAACCGGGTTGTCGCAGCCCGCGCCGTTCGGATCAAGCGGCGCCGTGTGAAAGGAAACCCGCATGCAACAAGGTTTGGATGGCGTCGTCGCGGCGGAGACCGTTCTGTGTCTGACCGATGCCCAGCGCGGCATGATCTGGGTGCGCGGCGTGGCCCTGCCGGTGCTGCTGGCCGATCATGGGTATGAGGGCACGGTCGCGCTGCTGTGGGACGGTTTCGCGGGGGATGGCCTGACGCGGGACGGCATCGCCGCCGCGTTCGGGGCGGCACGCGTGGCGGCCTTCGAAGCGCTGGGCACTTGGCTCCCTCAAGCCCGGGAACGCCCGTTGTACGAGGGTATGCGGCTGGCCCTGGCGATGCAGCCGGATCGTGCCACGCCGGCCGAGTTGGTCGGGGCGACGACGGTCGCGGTCGCCGCGCTGCTGCGAGCGGGGCGCGGGCTGGCGCCGGTCGCGCCCGATCCGGGGTTGTCTACGGCCGCCGATCTGCTGCGGATGTATCACGGCGCTCCGGCGCCCGAGAGCGCGGTTGCCGCCCTGGACACCTACTTCACGGCGATGGTGGAAAGCGGCCTCAGCGCGTCCAGCTTCACCTCCCGCGTGGTGGCGTCCACGCGCGCGTCTTTGGCCTCGGCCGTGCTGGGCGCCTGGGGTGCGTTCACCGGAGCGCTGCACGGCGGTGCGCCCGGTCCGACGCTGGACATGCTGGACGCCGCCGAAGCCGCGCCCGATCTGGATACGTGGCTGGAGGCCAAACTGCGCGGCGGCGAGCGCCTGATGGGGTTCGGCCACCGCGTCTACGCCGGCAACGACCCCCGTGCCGAGGCGATGCGCGCGTCGATGCACCGGATGGGCCAGTTGGCGAAACGGCTGGATTTCGCGACACGGGTGGAGGCCGCGGTGGCGGCGGCGATCGAACGGGTGAAGCCGGGCCGGAAACTGCCGCCCAACGTGGAGATCATGGCGGCGCTGCTGCTGGACGCGGTCGGGTTCCCGCGCGAAGGTTTCACCCCGGTGTTCGCCGCCTGCCGCGTCGCCGGCTGGTTGGCGCATGCGATGGAGCAGCAGAAGACCGGCCGGATGATCCGGCCGACATCGGCTTACGTGGGGCCGGCGGTCGGGGGGTGAGCGGCGGAGAAAAAACCGGAGTTCAGTGAGCGGCTTTGGTGCCAGCCCGCTGCTTGTCGCCCAACTGGGCGAGACGCCGGCCGAACGCTTCGGTGATGGCGTCCAGCGACGCCCGTCCTTGACGCTCATTGGAAACGACAAGGTATACCGACAGACCCGTGCACCATAGCGCCGCGGCCAGCCCCAGCAGAGCCATCGGGAGATCGAGACCGGTTAGCGTCATGGTTTGTGTCCTTTCAGACCGCCGGCAAGTCGCCTTATCCGTTCGGCTGCGACCGAACAGCCGAGGCCATACAATTTCAGCTTCATGCGGCTGGTCCCGGTTGCTGCCAATCCTATAAGTCCGCCTGCCAAAAGTAAAACAGAACCGAACGTGCCACCGGACACGACGGCCGAACCGATCGCGGCCACCGTGACGGCGGCAGCAATCGCGATCCCGGCTCTATCGATCAGGTCCACTTTGATGTCGGAGACCTTGGCACGACTCTCCAAATCGACCGCGAATTCTTCGAGATAGTCGACGACCAGTTCGGACATGGCGGGGTCGTTGACATCCGACCGGAAGATCTCCCTGAACTCGGCCAGGAGCGCTGGATCGCGCGTAATCGTTTGGATGTCGGCCGAGGAGAAGACCAGTCGTGAGGTCTCCTTGAGCGCAGCGCGGCGCGCCTCATGGAAGAACCGCCGCGGAAGGTTTTCAACGCCCATAGGTTGTATATCATCCATTCTCCACACGTATATCGGAGGCACTGGAAATTCAACGCCGTTCCCACCGGATCATCTCGTCCGCCCCCGGAACCAAACCCCCGACCGGATCGCCGTCACCAACGTCCCCCCGTAAATCACCAACGCACACGCCAGCGCCATGAACGTCGCGTTCAGCGACCCCGTCAGCCGGAACGCCAGCCACCCTCCGCCCACCGCGACGATCAACCGCAGCAGCCCGGCGAACAACGGCCAGAACAACCGGCCGGCGCCTTGCGACGCGAAATACAGCGACAGCCCCAGACCGAAGAACCCGTAAGTCGGGCCGACGGTCCTCAGATAGGCCGTGCCCGTCGCCAGCATCGCCGGGTCGTGCCCGAACAGGCCGAGCCAGGCTTCAGGCCAGAAGGCCGCGAGCAGGCCGATGGTTTCGGTCAGACCGAACGCAACCGCGCTGCCGGTCAGTGCGATGCGCAAGGCGCGGTCCTTCTGACCGGCCCCGATATTGGTGCCCACCAGCGCCACCAACGGCGCCCCGAGGCCGAAAACCACGGGCACCAGCAGATACTCCAACCGAGAACCCGTGCCGAAGCCCGCGACCGCGTCCGGCCCGGCGGCGGCGCCGACCAGGGCGGTGGTCAGGCCGATGGTCAGGTTGGTTTGCAGCGTGCTGATCGCTCCAACACCTCCGACCCGCAGGATATCCGCGAACAGCGGCCACCGCAGCCGCGCCAGCACCGGGCGCACCAAGGCTCGGCCGCCCAACAGGTAGACGGCAAGGACGGTCATCACGACCAGATTGGTGCCCACCACCGCCAAGCCGCCTCCCGCGATGCCGAAGCCCGGGATCGGGCCGTAGCCGAAGATCAACAGCGGCGAGACCGGGATCAGCAGCGCGACCCCGCAGCAGATGGCCAGCGACGGCACGAGCATGTTGCCGGTGCCGCGGATCGCGCTGGCCAGCGCGTTCATCGTCCAGACCACAATGTTGCCGGCGAAGACCACGTTGGAATAGGCCAAAGCCGCCTCCAGCGATCCGTCCCGACCGCCCATGGACCGATACAAGGCGGGGCCGAACGCCAGGAACAGGCCGGAGAAGACAAGGCCGAGCAGCGCGTTGACGACCAAGGCATGCAGCACCAGCGCGTTCGCGTCGTCCTTCCGCCGGCCACCCAAAGCTCGGGCAATCGCCGACGAAATACCGCCGCCCATCGCACCGGCCGACAGCATCTGCATCATCATGAACCCGGGAAACACCAACGCCATCCCGGCCAGCGCGTCGGTGCCGAGGCGCGACACGAACCAGGTTTCTATCAATCCCGTAGAGGCCTGCGCCACCATCACCAGGATGTTCGGCCAAGCCATACTCAGCAGCGTCGGCACGATGGCCCCGGCAAGCAGTCGCTGGGTGCGTGGATTGATGGCGGTGGCGCTCATGCGCGTTGCTCCAGAAGGGTGCTGGGGTGGGCGAGGCGGGTGCGCATGGCGTCGGAGGCGGCGGGGCCGGGGGCGAGGACGTAATCGGGCGCGGCTATCGGCCGGCCGGTGTTGCGGTCGACTATCACCGGGTCGGCCGCCTCGCCGGTGGCGGCGTCGACGATCTGCACGCGAACGCCCTCCGGCGTGAAATGGCGGTTGCCCCAGGCGAGCATGGCGATCAGCACCGGCCGGAAATCCTCCCCGCGCGGGGTCAGGCGGTATTCGTCGCGGGGCGGTTTGTCGCTGTAGCGGTGCTTCGCCAGCAGCCCGTTTTCCACCAGCGCGTTCAGCCGCTTGGTCAGCATGGCCGGCGCGATGCCGAGGCTTTTCTGGAACGCGTCGAAGCGGGTCATGCCGGCGAAGGCGTCGCGGAGGATCAGGATGCTCCACCACTCGCCGACGCGATCGAGACCGCGGGCGATCGGGCAGGGCATGGTACGGAAGCTGGTGTGCTGCATGGGGGCCTCATGGCGACTATCATCATGATAGTAACCCCAAGCCGTAGTCCGTCAAGTGGCGGCGGCGAATGCGGCTTCCAGTTCGGCACAGGTCGCGTTCAGTAGCTGATCGAGCGTGACCGGGCAGGTGGCGGGGGACGGGCGGGGCGGCGAGCCACCTAAAGCGAGTTGTTCGACCTGCCGGCAGGCCCGCCGATAAAGCGCTTCCAAATCCAGCCGTTGCCGCATGGAGGGCGCGAAACGCCGTTCGGCATTGCCTTGAAATCCGACGACTTCGCCGCGCCAGTGTCGGGTGGTGCTGAGGCCGGGCCAGCCGTGCAACTTCAGGAGATGCAGGAGCATCTGATAAAGATGGGACTCGACCGCGTGCAATTCCGAGAGACCCACGTCCTCGATCTCCTCCACGACATGGTCCCAGTCGACGTCGTTGATCCGCTCGCCCCGCGCGACTCGGCGCAGCAGCGCGGCTTGGTGTTCCGACCAGGCAAGGGCGTCGCGATGGTAGAGATCGTCGGGCATGGGGGGATCATAGCGGCGCGGTGCGAGGCGTTCCACAGACAAACGCCGGCTTTCAATGCTTCCCCCGCCAGGCCTCGAACCGGTCGGCGTTGCCGTACGCCTCCTGCTCCACGGCCTTGCTGTCGCGCACGTACCGTTCGGCGAAGCCGTCGATGCCCCAGCGATCGTATTGCTGCACATGCGTCAGTTCGTGCGCCCACAGCTTGAGATCGGATTCAGCCCGCCAACGATCCCGAAAAATAACCGTATCGCCCAGGGTCAACGCTGCCGCATCCCCGTATGCGAACGCCAGCGCCGGCAGCGCATTGCCCTCCATGCCGCCCGCCGCGAACCGCACTTTCCGCAGCAGCGCGTCGGGGAAATACCCCGCCAGTCCGCGCCGCACCGATTCCGGCACAGGCTGCACCCCGGCGGCGATGGCCTGCGTGCGCGACGCCGCGATCAGCCGAGCCAACAGGGGCGCCAGGGTCTCCGTGTTTTGGCTTGCCGCCGGACGGCACACCAACGCCAGCGGCGCCGCCAGCAGACCGCGCCGCCCTAACGCACCCCGCTCGGCCACAGGACCTCCCGCATGGTCTGCAGCAGGATGACGAAGTCGAACAGGATGGAAAAATTTTTCACGTAATAAAGATCGTAACTCAGTTTCGAGCGGGCATCGTCGACCGAGGCGCCGTAGGGGTAGTTTACCTGCGCCCAGCCGGTCAGTCCGGCCTTCACCATGTGACGTTCGTTATACAACGGGATCTGCTTGGCCAACTCGGCGACGAAGATCGGCCGCTCCGGCCGCGGTCCGACAAAGGACATCTCGCCCTTCAGGATATTCAGCAACTGCGGCAGTTCGTCGATGCGGACGCGGCGGAGGAAATTGCCGACCTTGGTGATCCGGTTGTCCTGGGTCGCCGCCCAGACCGCACCGCGCGCCTCGGCGTCCACGCGCATGGTGCGCAACTTCAGGATCCAGAACGTCTTGTTGTCCATCGTGACGCGTTCCTGCCGGTAGAACACCGGACCCGGCCCCTCCCACCGGATGGCGATCATGCCACCCAGCAGCAGCGGTGCGGTCAGCAGCAGCACAACGCTGCTGACGAACAGATCGAACACGCGCTTGAGGAACCGGTCGATCGCGCTGAACGTGAACCCGTCGGAGAACACCAGCCAGCCGAGCTCAATGCGTTTGATGTCGATGCGGCGGATCTCCGCTTCGATGAAGGTCAGATAATCCACGACCGGGAACCCGGCCTTTTTGCAGTCGAGCAGATCGTGCAGGTCCATGCCGCGCCGGTCGTCGGGCGCCACCACGATTTCATCCGCCTTCAGCAACCGCGCCGTGGCCAGCATGCCGTATTCCTCCAGCGGGAGGATGCGGATATGCGGCTCCACGCGCAGGCGCGGATCGATCTCGCCCATGGACGCATCGTGCAGAAACGCGATTTCGTAATGCAGGTTGCTGCCTTCCTTGGTCAGCATCCGCACCAGATCGTAGGCCCGTTGACCGGCGCCGATCACCAGCAGGCGGCGATGCAGTACCCGCAATCGCAGTAAGAATGCGAAGATCAGCCGTGCCAGCAGGGATGCGAGAGTCAACGAGACGGTCGCCAGCCCGAACAGCATGGCCTGATCCCGGCCGCCGAACCAACCGAAGGACGTCGCGCCGAGCCAAGGCGGGATCACGGAACACAGGATGGCCAGGACGCCGCCCATGCCGACGACCAGGGGAATGCGCGTCGCGGTCTTGCGCATCTCCAGGATGGCATCGCGGCGGTAGAGACCCATCGCATACAGGACCAACAGGTCGGCGGCGGGGTAGACGATACCGCGGATATCCATCGGATCGGCGAACGGCATCAGGCTGGCGGGGCGTCCCACCCAGAGCGTCAGCGGCCACACAAACGCGATCAGCGCCAAGTCCAAGATGAATAGCGCAGAGCCGGTGGTTGTAAAGGATAATTTCAGGTGGCGCATGATCGGCTGGGTGCAACCCAAGGTGGCAGATGTATCATCGGCGCAAGTCTCGATATCCTGTCAAGCGGTCGATTTTCGGTGCATCGCTTCGCTAATGCAAGGGGCGATATGCGGACAAACGCGTGAGGCGTCCGCAGCGAAATGCCCAAACGCCCTAAATCAGCGCGTCGCGCCCCATGTCCAGGAATTTCTCCCGCCGCTGCGCCTTCAGCATCGCACCGTCCAAGCCCAGCAGGGGCGTCAGCGCCTCCCACACGGCGGCACCGACGGCCGCGATCGTGGCCTCTCGGTCGCGCTGTGCGCCGCCCATGGGTTCTGACACCACGCCATCCACCAGTCGCAGCCGGCGCAGATCGTCCGCCGTCAGGCGCAGGGCCTCGGCCGCCGTCGCGGTTTGTGTGGGATCGCGCCACAGGATCGACGCGCAGCCTTCCGGCGAGATGACGGAGTAGATCGCGTGTTCCAGCATCAGCACCCGGTCGCCGGCCGCCAGCGCGATGGCGCCGCCGGAGCCACCCTCGCCGATGATGGTCGCGATCATCGGCACGGGCGCTTCAAGGCAGGCTTCGATCGACCGGGCGATGGCTTCGGCCTGGCCGCGCGCTTCGGCCTCGATCCCGGGAAAGGCGCCGGAGGTATCGACGAAGCTGATCACCGGCAGATGGAATCGGCCGGCGAATTCGATCAGGCGGCGCGCTTTGCGGTAGCCCTCAGGCCGCGCCATGCCGAAATTGTGCTTCACCCGGCTTTCGGTGTCGGAACCCTTTTCGGTGCCGAGGACGACGACGGACCGCCCATGAAACCGTCCGATCCCTCCGATCACCGCCGTATCTTCCCCGAACGCCCGGTCGCCGGCCATCGGGGTGAACTCGGCGATCAAGCCGGCGATGTAGTCGGAGGCTTTGGGGCGTTCCGGGTGGCGCGCGACCTGGGTTTTCTGCCAAGCGGTCAACTTGCCGTAGACCGCCCGCAGCTGCCGGTCGGCGGCCTGCGTCAGTTTCGCCACCTCATCCGCGAGGTTCAGACCTTCGGGCTCCGACATCCGCCGAAGCTCCTCGATCTTGCCTTCCAGTTCGGCGATGGGTTTTTCGAAATCCAGATAATGGCGCATGGGGCGGGGCGTTTAGCACGAATTCGGGTGCTGGGAAGCATAGGTTTCCGCGAGGGGGTGATGCGCCTCCACCAACGCCCGCAGACGCTCGGCCAGAACATGGGTGTAAATCTGGGTTGTGACGATGTCGGCGTGACCCAGCAGCACCTGCAACGTGCGCAAATCCGCCCCGCGCGCCAGAAGGTGGGAGGCGAAGGAATGCCGCAGCACGTGCGGGGAGACTCGCGCCGGGTCCAATCCCGCGTCCAGCGCCACCAGCTTCAACAATTTGAAAAAACCCTGCCGAGTCATGGCCAAGCGCGGATCGCGGCCGGGAAACAGCCAGCGGCCGCGCGGTTCCAAACTGGCCGCCAGCGCCGCCGCGGCGTCCTTGGCGGAATCCGACAGCGGTACCACCCGCTCCTTGCCGCCCTTGCCCTTGATCATCAGCAGCACCGCGTCGCCGCTGAGCGCCGAACGAGGCAGCGCCAGCAGTTCGGACACGCGCATGCCGGTGGCATAGAGGATTTCCAGCGCCGCCCGAGCGATGGCGCCAGGCCGGCCGTTTTTGCGGTTGGCTGCTTCCAGGAGAGCATCGACCTCCGACTCGGTGAGGTATTTTGGCAGAGACACCGGCAGGCGCGGGGTATCGAGCAGGGTGGTCGGGTCGTCCTCGCGGATATTCTCCCGCAGCAGGAACCGGTGGAACTGGCGCAGCGCAGACAGTCGGCGGGCGGCGGTGCGGGCGGACAGGCCGGCGGTTTGCAACCCAGCCATGTAGGCTTGCACGGTCGCCGCGTCGGCCCTCGCGACAGCGGTGCCCCGGCGTTCGGCGAAGGCGGCGAAATCTGTCAGGTCGAGTTCGTAGGCCACACGCGTGTTGCGCGCCGAACCCCGTTCCGCCGCCAGCATTTCCAGAAACGCTTCCACGTGGCGGTCGGCGGTTGCCGCCATGTTACCGCGCCCGGAACTGGTCGTTCGGCAGCGTCTTTTCCACGGGGTGGGTCTTCGGTTCGGGCGGGAAGGCGCCCAAAAACACGAACCCGCCGGCGCCGGCCAGCAGGCCCAGGGCCACCACGATCAGGATGATGCGGGTCATGGGCGGACCATGGGAGAGATCGCGACTCCGGGTTGCGCGGGCCATCATGGCCGGGCGAGCGGACGATGTGCTAGCCTCCGTCATCATGACACGCAACACCGACTTGCGGGAGCTTTCTCCCCCCGTTCATCAACTTGCCGGCAAATCCATCGTGCTGGTGGGTTTGATGGGTGCCGGCAAGACCTCGATCGGGCGTCGCCTCGCCGCCCAGCTTGGCCTGCCATTCCGCGACGCCGACGCCGAGATCGAACTCGCGGCCGGCTGCACCATCCCCGAGATTTTCGCGCGTTTCGGCGAGCCGGCGTTTCGCGACGGCGAACGGCGGGTCATCCAGCGGCTGCTGGCGGGCGATCCGATGGTGCTGGCTTATGGTGGCGGCGCGTTTATGGACCCGGCGACGCGGGCGGCGACGCGGCGCGATGCGGTGTCGGTCTGGTTGCGCTGCCCGGTCGATACCCTGGTGCGCCGGGTCGCGGGGCGCGATAATCGTCCTCTCCTGGCCGACGGGGACCGGGAAGCCACTCTCCGCCGCCTGACCGAAATCCGAAACCCCGTCTATGCGGAGGCCGATGTGATCGTTGACTGTGGCGACGAGTCGCCGGACCACACCACCGAACAGGTGCTGGAAGCGCTGGCCGGCTGGACCCCGCCCCGCCGGCTGTCGGTCGTCCTGTCGGCGTCGGCTTACGACGTGGTGATCGGCGACGGGTTGCTGGCCCGAGCGGGGGCGCTGCTGGCACCGGTGCTGCCGCAGAAGCGCGCCGTGGTGGTAACGGACCGTACCGTCGCCGGGCTGCATCTGGATACGCTGATGGCGGGGCTGCGGGAAACCGGGTTCGTCGCCTCGTCCGTGGTCATCGATGCCGGTGAGTCATCGAAAAACCTCGAAACCTGGCAAACAATCGTCTCCGCCCTGCTGGAGGCGCGTGTGGAACGCCGGACCGCCGTCATTGCGCTCGGCGGCGGGATCGTCGGCGATCTCGCGGGGTTCGCGGCCGCGACCACATTGCGCGGGCTGCCGTTCGTGCAAATTCCGACCACGCTTCTGTCGCAGGTTGATTCGTCGGTCGGCGGCAAGACCGGGGTGAACACGCCGTTCGGCAAGAACCTCGTCGGCGCTTTCTATCAGCCTCGGATGGTGCTGGCGGACACCGCGACGCTGGCGACTCTGCCGCCGCGAGAGTTGCGGGCCGGCTACGCCGAGATCGCCAAAGCCGGCCTGATCGGCGATGCCGGGTTCTTCGCCTGGTGCGAGGCCAATGGCGCCGCCGTGGTCAACGGCGACCGGGAGGCTCAGGCCGAGGCCATCCGCCGCGCCTGCGCCTTCAAAGCCGCCGTGGTAGGCGACGACGAACGCGAGGAAAAGCCCAACGACGGACGGGCGCTGCTGAATTTGGGGCACACGTTCGGGCACGCGCTGGAGGCGGATTACGGCTACGATGGCGGATTGCTGCACGGCGAAGGCGTCGCCGTGGGCATGGGGCTGGCGTTCAAACTGTCGGCGCGTTTGGGGCATTGTTCGTATGAGGATGCGGAACGCGTGGTGGCCCATGTGGCCTCGGTCGGGATGGCGGCGGATTTGCGGATGCTGAACCGGCGGTTCTCGGCGGCGACGCTGATCGGGCATATGCGGCGGGACAAAAAGGTCCGCGACGGGGCGCTGCACTTCGTGCTGGCACGCGGGATCGGACAGGCGTTTACGTCCAGCGACGTGCCGGCGGAGGCGGTCGAGGGGCTGCTGCGGGATGAGGGGTGCTGGGCCTAGCCCTCATCCCCAGGCAACGGCGTAGACATCCTCCACCCCCGCCGGCAGCCGGAACTCCCGCCAGGTAGCGCCGCCGTCCGTCGTGCCGATCACCTGACCCTTCCGCGTCACGCAGCAGACGCGCGCCGCGTCGCGGGCGTCCTCGGCCACCGCCATTAGGGTCGAATCCATGTCCACCCCCCGATCGATCCGCTGCCACGTCGTCGCCAGATCGGTGCTGCGGAACAATGCCCCGTCGTCGCTGACCGCCGCCGGCGACAGGCACATGTAAAGCGTTCGGGGATCGTGCGCCGACACGATTACGTCGTGGCAATAGGTGATCGGGGAGAACCGCCCGATTTCCGTGTCGTACCAGTTCACGCCCCGGTCGTCGGACCGGAACAGCCCCATCCGCAGCCCCAGGAACACCGTACCCGGCAAGGCCGGACTGATGGCCGAGGCATGCGAATCCAGCATCCCCTCGCAATGTCCGCAGTGCCGCCCGCCGACATTGCTGCGCAGATGGGGCAGATCGGCGAGCCTGATCAACGGCCCCGACATATCCGTCCAGGTCTCTCCGCCGTCGGTGGAGCGGATGATGCCGCTGACCTCCAGCGCCGCGTAGACGTCGTCCGGACGGTTCGGATCGAAGGCGATGCGCAGCACGCGGCTGTCGAACCCCGGGCGTTCGCAATGGCAGGGCGACACGGCGTTGGGCAGGCGGGACCAACTGTCCCCACCGTCGAGGCTGCGATACAGCGCGATCGGTGCGCTGCCGGCGAACAGAACATTCGGCCGCGTCGGATGGATCGCGATCGTCCAGATCATCGTGTTCGGCTCGGGGAAATCCAGCTTCGTCCATGTATCCCCGCCATCGCGGCTCCGGTACGGCCCGTCGTTGGTGCCGGCATAGATCGTGCGCGCGTCGGCCGGATCGACCAGCACCGCGTGCACTTCCGGATTGGCGGGCAGCCCGTTGGACAGCGCTTCCCAAGCGCCGGTCGCGGTATCGCAGCGGAACAGACCGCCCACGGTCGGAATGCCGCGGGGGGAGGACGACGCGCCGGCGCCGGCGAAAATATGGGGCATGGGAGGTTCCTCGATCAGCGTTTGGCCGCGACGATATCAGCCCCGCCTGTGGACCGCGACCCCCGCAGCCCCAGCAGCAGGCGGACTGCCTGCTTCACCTCACCCCCAACTACGATCGAATGCACGGGGGACTGCGCAAGGCCGATGTGTCTGCTATAGGCGTTTCCATGTTGCGCCACCTGCGGTTCACGAACTTCAAGTCCTGGCCGAAGGCCGATCTGCCCTGCGGGCGGATTACCGGGCTGTTCGGCACGAATGCTTCGGGCAAGACAAGCATACTTCAGTTCCTGTTGCTCCTGAAGCAAACGAAGAATGCCACCGATCGCGCGTTGGCGTTGGACCTGAGCGGCCCGTTCGTCGACCTGGGCACGATCTACGACACCATCCATCGCCACGATGAGAACCGGACGATCGAGATGGGCGTAACCTTCCATCAAGAGAGCGCACTCATTCTGGAGGATCCCGCGGACCAAAAGAAGGCAACACCGCTTGCAAGCGGGAACGAGTTCACGTTGTCGGCGGAGATCGCCGTCGAGAAGCGCGCCCCACGGACTCGCCGGATTTCGTACTGCCTGGGCAACGCGGAGTTCTCGCTTTCGCAGGATACGAAGCCCGAGCGCTTCCAACTTCGCGCAAGCGAAGACACCGGGGCCTTCGGGTTTGTCCGCGCTCAGGGACGCGCTTGGCCGCTGCCCGGCCCGATCAAGAATTACGCATTCCCGGATCAGGTGCGCACGTACTATCAGAACGCCGCTTTCCTTTCGACACTGGAAGTTGCGTACGAAGCAGCGATGGATCGAATTTTCTACCTTGGGCCTCTTCGCGAATTCCCGAGACGCGACTACATGTGGGCGCGCTCGCGTCCGACCGATGTCGGACAACGGGGCGAGAAAGCGATCGATGCAATCTTGGCAGCCACCGATGCCAACGAGACCCGCAACCTCAAGGTCGGGTCCAGACGTCGGCCATTTCAGGAAATGGTTGCCTATTGGCTGAAGGACATTGGCCTTATCCACGACTTTAAGGTGGTGGAGATCGCGCCTGGATCGAACCGATGGCAGGCGACGGTTGTGACCCGGCCGGGGGCAGTACCCGTTCTGCTGACCGATGTCGGTTTCGGCGTATCGCAGGTATTGCCGGTCGTAACGTTGCTGCTATACGCGCCCGAAGGCTCTACCATCATCTTGGAACAGCCGGAGATACATCTGCATCCCCTGGCGCAAGCGGGGCTGGCGGATGTCATCGTACATGCTGCCAAGCATCGAAATGTTCAGGTGATATTGGAAAGCCACTCGGAACATTTGCTTCTGCGTTTGCAGCGGCGCATCGCCGAAGGGAGCATCGATGCCGACGAGGTAAAACTATATTTTTGCGATGCGCAGCGCGGCGAATCAACGTTGACCCCGCTGCAACTCGATCTGCTCGGCCTCATCCGGAACTGGCCGGAGCATTTCATGGGCGATGCCTTCGGCGAAACTGCCAAGGCCGAGCTTGCCCGTTTGCACCGGATGCGGAAAGCTGCCGAGTGACGCGCTCTATCGTGGATACCAACGTTCCGATCGTCGCCAATGGCCGACCGGATAGGGCGCGCGGCAGCCGAGCGGTATCTGTATCATGCCGCGTGGCGGCGGTTGAGCTGCTGATGAAGATTATCGGCAGCGGGACGCTGGTTCTCGATCTGGCCGGGGAAATCCAAGGGGAATATCGTCGGCATTTGTCGCCACGCGGGCAACCCGGTGTGGGCGATTTGTTCTATCTGACAGTGCTGCAAAGTGCCCCGAAGAAGGTCGAACGCGTTGTTCTGCCACGCAATACAGATGGCAGCTACGTCGATTTTCCCGACGACCCCGCATTGGCACGCTTCGATCGCTCAGATCGAAAATTCGCCGCGTTGGCGCGCCGTGAACGCGTGCCTGTCAGCAGTGCGACCGACAGCGACTGGCTGGATTTCCGCGTACCTCTTGCCGCCAATGGTATCGACGTCGACTTCGTGTGCGGCGACAATCGTGAAACGTGGCGGATGCCATCCGTGGATAGTCGTCAACGGGCAAAGCAACGCCGGCGCGACGGCCGCTGTCCCTAACCGAGGTGACCTATGCGATCCATCCTTGCCTTGCTCGCCGCGCTGCTGCTGGCCGCGCCGGCCCAAGCCCAGCACGACGGCGGCATTCTGCGCATCCTGCACCGCGACAGCCCCGGCGACATGTCGATCCACGAGGAAACCAGCAACTCCGTCGTCACCCCGATGATGGGCGTATTCAACAACCTGATTATCTACGATCAGCACATCCCGCAAAACAGCCTCGACACCATTCGCCCCGAGCTCGCGACCGCGTGGAGCTGGAGCGCGGACCGAACCGAACTGACATTCAAACTGCGCCAAGGCGTGGGCTGGCACGACGGCAAGCCCTTCACCGCCGCCGACGTCAAATGCACCTGGGACCGGGTCATGGGCGTGTCCGCCGACAAGCTGCGGATCAATCCGCGCGAGGGATGGTTCAAGAACCTGTCCGCCATCGACACGAAAGCCGACGATGAGGTCGTGTTTCGCCTCAAGCGCCCGCAGCCGTCCTTCCTGGCATTTCTCGCGGCCGGCTATTCCCCGGTTTACCCCTGCCACGTTCCCGCGGCCCAGATGCGGGTGCGCCCGATCGGCACCGGCCCCTATCGGTTCGTCGAATATCGCCGCAACGAAACCATCAAGCTGGAGCGCAACAAGGACTACTGGAAACCCGGCCTGCCGCATCTGGACGGGATCGAATACACGATCGTGCCCAACCGCTCCACCGCCGCGTTGTCGTTCGTCGCGGGCAAGTTCGATATGACCTTCCCGTACGAAATGCCCGTCCCGGTCGTGAACGACATTCAACAGCAGGCGCCCGCCGCGCATTGCGAGATCCTGCCGAACAACCTGTCGGTCAACCTGCTGGTCAACCGAGCCAATCCTCCCTTCGACAAACCGGAGCTGGGGCGTGCGATGGCGCTGACGCTAGACCGGAAAACCTTCATCGATATCCTGTCCGAAGGCAAAAGCGATCAAGGCGGCGCCCTGTTGCCCCCGCCCGCGGGCGTGTGGGGTCTGCCGCCCGACATGCTCCATGCGCTCCCCGGTTACAACGGCGACACCGCCGGCAATCGCGCCGAGGCTCGACGGATCATGGAGGGGTTGGGGTACGGGCCGGATAAGCGCCTGTCGGTGAAACTGTCCACCCGCAATGTGCCGCAGCACCGCGATCCCTCGGTCATTCTGATCGATCAGTTGAAGCAAATTTACGTCGATGCCGAATTGGAGCTGATCGAGACCGCGATCTGGCCGGTGCGCCTGACGAAACGGGATTATACGCTGGCGCTGAACCTGACCGGTTCCGGCGGCGATGACCCGGATATTCAGTTTTACGAAAACTACGTCTGCGGCGCGAGCCGCAATTTCTCCGGCTATTGCAACAAGGAGATCGACGCCCTGGTCGACCGGCAGTCGGTGGAAACCGATTTTGCCGCCCGCCGGACGCTGGTGCGGGATATCGATCGGCGCTTGCAGGCGGATTTCGCCCGACCGATCGTCTATCTGCCGCGCTCCGGTACCTGCACGCAGCCTTGGGTGAAAAACCTGACCATCATGGGCAATGGGATGTACACGGGCTGGCGAATGGAAGATGTATGGCTCGACCTGCCGGCTGCGGGACGACCGTAACCCTTTGCGATGCTACCCCGTCCGTATAAGGTCCTTCGAAACCACCGTCTGAGGAATACGACCATGCGCCGCCGCCATCTCCTGAAAGCTGCCGCGACCTTCGTGCCCGCCATGCCCTTCATCGCCCGCGCGGCGGAAAACGGCGTCACCGCGACCGAGATTCGGATCGGCAGCACCGCCGCCTACAGCGGCCCCGCCTCGGCCTATGGCGCCATCGGCCGCGCCCACACCGCGACCTGGAACTGGTTCAACGAACAAGGTGGCGTCAACGGCCGCAAGGTCAAATTCCTGTCCTACGACGACGCCTATACCCCGGCGAAATCGATCGAGCAGGTTCGTCGCCTCGTCGAGGAAGACGAGGTCGCCTGTCTCTGCAACACGCTGGGCACCGCCGCGAATTCCGGTTTTCTGAAATACGTGAACCAGAAGCACGTGCCGCATCTGTTCGTGGGTTCTGGCGCGGATAAGTTTCAGGATCCGAAATCCTGGCCCTGGACCATCGGCTTTCAGCCGAGCTACCGGGTGGAAGGCCGTATTTTCGCGAAATTCGCGGAGAAGCAGAAGCCGGGCGCGAAAATCGGGTTGCTGTATCAGAACGACGATTTCGGCAAGGATTACGTTGCCGGGATAAAGGACGCGTTCGGGGACGCCTACGACAAACGCGTTGTTGCCGTCTCCTACGAGGTGACCGACCCCACGATCGACAGCCAGGCGATTTCCTTGCAGGAGGCGAAAGTCGAGGTGCTGATATCGGCCTCGACCCCGAAATTCGCCAGTCAGACAATCAAAAAGCTGGCGGCCATGAATTGGAGTCCGCTGCATATTCTGTCGGACGTTTCCACCTCGGTCGGCGCGGTGATCCAGCCCGCCGGTCCTGAAAAGGCGATCGGCCTGATCAGCTGCACCTATTACAAAGACCCCTCCGACCCGCGTTGGAAGGACGATGCGGGCATCGCTCTGTGGCGCGGGATCATGGAAAAGCAGATCCCCGGCGCCGATCTGAACGACGCGTTCTACACCTACGGCGCGGCCGCGGTGATGACGATGATCCCGGTGCTGAAGCAGTGCGGCAACGACTTCTCCCGCGAAAATCTGATGAAACAGGCCGCGAACCTGAAGAACGTCGAGAACCCGCTGCTGCTGCCGGGCATCAAGATCAACACCAGCCCGACGAATTACCACACGATCGGACAGGTCCGCATGATGCGCTGGGACGGCAAGAGCTGGGATCAGTTCGGCGACGTGATCGGCGCCGATTCCGTCTGACGCGGCAGATGTTTTTCCCCGTCATGGTCCTTTCAAGCGGATCATGACGGCACCGCACTGTGCGCCGATTCGCCGGAGTGCACCTTCATTGCCCCGGATGGCGCGATGGTGCGGGAGGCTGCGCTGATACAGACGATACCATTTTCAGCTGTATGCTATCCGCCTAAAATTTGCGGATTTCCGCCGGTCTCCGGGAAACCGGCCGTCACGCTCGGGTATTTCCCAAAATCTCCTGGAAAAAAGTATTGACCCGCGAAGAGGCTCGCGGCTAACTAGTGACCTGCGGTCAATTATTAGACTATATCACAAAAAAGAATGTTGGTCATGCAAAAACCGAATTTGCTTCTCGCGATAGCCGCGTCCGTGGCCCGTCCGAGGGTCTCGAGCGCCCGACACCCCGCGCCATCGCCCGCTCTGCGACTGGTCGCCCTTGTCCGGTGTCTGACGATCGTCGGCCTTTCTGTTATGGCCTGCGCCGCCCGCGCCGAACCCACGCAAGCCGAGCTACAGGCGATGAAGGCTTCGTACGAGCGGCCGAAGGTTGTGCCCTTCCCGAAAAACAACCCGTTCAGCCCCGCCAAGCTGGCCCTGGGGCAACAGCTTTTCTACGACACCCGTCTATCCGGCAACGGCGCCATGTCCTGTGCGTCCTGCCACAACCAGCCGCACGCCTGGGGTGATGGTCTGCCGACCGGTGTCGGCTCCAAGGGCAACCGCCTTGGCCGGCGTTCGCCCACGATTCTGAATCTCGCCTGGGCCGAATTGCTGTTCTGGGACGGTCGCGCCGACACCTTGGAAGACCAGGCGCTTGGTCCGATCCAAAACCCCGACGAAATGAACCAGACGCTGCCTGCTTTGGTCGCCGACCTCAACAAGACTCCGGCCTACAAGAAAGCCTTCGCCGCCGCGTTCCCGGGTGAGGCCATTGCCCCCGACACGATCGCCAAGGCCATCGCGACGTTCGAACGCACGGTCGTCAGCGGTACGGCCCCGTTCGACCGCTGGATCGAAGGCGACGAGTCCGCCATCGACGCCTCCGCCAAGCGTGGCTTCGTCGTGTTCAACACCACCGGCCACTGCGCGGCCTGCCATTCCAGCTGGCGCTTCACCGATGACAGCTTCCAGGACATCGGCATGCGCAGCAGCGACAAAGGCCGCGGCGCGGTGATCGAGGGGGTCGCCCAACTCAGCTTCGCCTTCAAGACGCCCGGCCTGCGCAACGTGGCGGAGCGTGCGCCTTATATGCACGACGGTTCCATCGCGACGCTCGACGATGTCGTTGCCCATTACGTCGATGGCTTCGTGCGGCGGCCGAGCCTGTCGCCGGAGATCCATATTCTGCCGCTGACCGAACGGGATCGCGCCGATCTTGTCGCATTCCTGAAAACACTGTCGAGCCCGGATTCGAAGGCCTCGGGACCGAATTTATCCACTGGGGACAAAAAATCGTGACGTTTCGTAAATTCGTAATTTTGACGGCTGTCGGTGGCATCGCGATTGCCGGCGCCGCCTACGCCGAGGTGCATAAGCCGATCATCGGGCAGAAAAACAAGGTTTTCTCATTGCAGGAAGTCAACATGCCGCAAGGCGCGACAATCCGGGTCGAGAATGACGATAACATCGTCCACACTTTGCTGATTACCAAGCCGGACGGCATCCGTTCCGACCTCGGCTTGCAGAAGCCCGGCGAGCAGCTCGATATCACGCTGGAGCAACTGGGCGACTACATGGTGCGCTGCGGCATCCATCCGGCGATGAAGATGGTCGTCCATACCCGCTGAAGGGGGCCATTGCCCCCCTTGCCCTCCGCCCCTCAATCCCCGAATCTCCCCCCAACGGAACCTGGGGGGAACCCAACCATGCGTATCGAGATCATCTGCACCGGCGACGAGGTGCTGACCGGCAAAATCACCAACACCAACTTCAGCTACATGGCGCAGAAGCTGGAAGATGTCGGCCTGTCCGTCGTGTGGGAAACCACCGTCGGCGACGACCGGGAAACCCTGCTGGCGGCGTTCAAGCTTGCCGGAACCCGCGCCGACGCGGTGATCGTGAACGGCGGCCTCGGGCCGACGGTGGACGATCTGTCGCAGGAAATCGCCGCCCAGGCCGCCGGGGTCGAACTCGCGCTGAACCAGGAATGGCTGACCACGATGGAGGCGTTCTTCACCAAGCGCGCCCGCGTCATGCCGCCGAACAACGTCAAGCAGGCGATGCTGCCGTCGACCGCCGAGATGATCGACAACCCGATCGGCACCGCCTGCGGCTTCGCCGTCGATATCGGCAAGGCCCGCTTCTTCTTCACCCCCGGCGTCCCGCGTGAGATGCGCCGCATGCTCGAAGAGCAGGTGATCCCGCGGATTCTCGCCCGCTCCGGCGCCCCCGCGTCGATCTACCTCAAGCGCTTCCATTCCTACGGTATCGGCGAGTCGCACGCGGATGAGATGCTGAAAGGCGTCGAGGACCTCGACCCCGCCGGCGGCGTGAAGCTGGGCTTCCGGGCGCATTACCCGCAACTGGAAACGAAGCTGACGGTGCGCGGGACGGATATGGACGACGTGCACCGCAAGTTGGCGCCCATTACCGCCGAAGTGCGCAAGCGCATGGGCAATTTCATCATGGCCGAGGACGACCGTACTCTGGAAGGCGTGGTTCTGGCGGAGCTGACGGCCAAGCAGGGCACGTTGTCCCTGGTGGAAACCTTCACCAGCGGCGCCATCGCCGGCCGCATCGGCCATCTGCCGAACGCCGAACACGTCTTTCGCCGCGGCGTCACGGTGCGCCACTTCGCCGATCTGCACGCGGTCTACGGCTTGAAGGACGTCGTCCTGGCCGGCGCGCTGACCGAGGATGCCGCCGCCGCCGTCGCCAAGGCGGCCCGCGAACAGACCGGGGCGTCGCATTCGCTGGTTTCGCTGATCGAACTGGATGAGGGCGCGGACCGAATCGACTTCGGCGGCACCATCTGGACCGGCATCGCGACGGCGGACGACGTGGTGGTGCGGCGGTCCCGTATCCTCGGCGGCCGCGAATGGGTCCGGTTGGGCGCGGTCGAAATGGCCCTGGATTGCCTGCGGCGGAAGCTGCAAGGCTTGCCGGTGACCGAGCGGATCGATTTCGAACGGACGTAATGCGGCCTGCCACCGCCCGTCATGGTCGGGCTTGACCCGACCACCTCAAGCCGATGGGCGTCGGGCAATCGTGCCACAATTAAAGGAGGTGGTCGGGTCA
>CAITUP010000070.1 GCA_903895595.1 uncultured Acetobacteraceae bacterium
CGAACTATCGTTGCATTCGATGAGTATAAACCGCCTATGCAGCGATGCGCGACGAACGCAGTCCGCGTAAAAATCGGGGTCCAGGGCACCAGCATTGACGGCAGCCACACCGGCCCATTTCAACGCCCAGGTCGCGGAAGGCCAAACACTCGGCCCGACCCCGTCGTCGTCGATGATCAGGAACGGGGTTAAGCCCAGGGCCGAATCAAGGTCGGCGATAATTGCCGGGGTGCTATCCTGTTTCAGCCACCGCAGCGCGATGGGCTTCGTAAGGGTTTGGCGCGCCAAGTACGCCGCACCGGCTTCGCCCAATTCGTCTGCTAAGCCGATCATGGCTTGCAGGTCATCACCGTCATGGCCGCTCATTTCCGCACCGCCAGCGGCCGGCGCGTCGGGAAACGGTGCCGACCCGCCGCGACTATCGTTCCTGCGGTGAGCCTCCGTTCGTATTCTGCCAGTAAACCGAGAGCGGCCGGCATTCCTCCGATACGGGCTGTCAGGTCTCCAAGGAATCCCGCTACAGCACGCGGGCCGAGCATACAAAGATGTTGGGTGCCGCGTTCCCATCGGAGCGCGGTAAAGGGATCGGTCATGATAGGGCTTTCGAGTTGCACCCTAGCGCCGAACCGGGTAAATCACGCTTGCCCGCATGAATAGCCTCGATCCGCCGCCCTGGTGCCACCGCGCTGGGGCGGTTTGTTGTTGGGGATCAGGCGGCGAGGCGCTGGCCACCCATGACGGGAGGGCTAGCCTCAAGGATCGAAGCGGCAACCGCGAACAACTCAGCAGTTTCACAATGGGCTTTGCCGTTGAGGCGACGCCAAGTCAGTGGCCACCGCTCCAATGTCCTGGGGCTGGTGTCGAAGAAGTACCGGGTCAACAGTTGGGCCGCTGCGTGGCGCGGCACCCGCACCGGCAGTGTGCCCAGGTCGGGGAGCACGGTACCGCTTTTGCGGGTGCGCTGTTCGATTTCAGAGATTGGCATCGGGGTAGCTCCGCTGTGGATGCAAGCGTTGTGCGGCGGAGGTACTTGGGAGTTCAACTTGGGATGTACATGGGAAGCCGAGAATTTTACCCAGGTTTTTTCCCAGGTTCCGCGCCTCCGGGTCCCCCAAAATGGTCTCGGTGTGTAGGGGCGCCCCCTTTGCGTCCGGGAGCAATTTTTCTCAAAAGTTCGCGGATGATGCTTTCGCTAATTCTGCCTATTTTCCCATATTCTTTGCGATGATCCGTGAGTATTTGTTCCCGGCTTGGATATCTCTTATCTGGATATTTCCACATCGCCCAAACCAACATGTTGGGCAATTGGTACTGATTTTTGCAAAACTCTTCTCTAGATACTGGCAGATTTGGGGAGATGGTGCCGAAATCGACGGCCTCTATTGATCGCTCAGGGTCGGAGGTGTCCAATACGTCCCGAACAGGACGCTGTTCGCCCTTGAGGGCAGCCATTGGCAGCGGACCACCAGTTGATGCCGGTGCAATCTGGTTCAGCCAATCGTTGAAATCGTCCTCCGAAATTAAGACCCGATGCAGGTGGTAGACGTCACCATTCAGCCTTACACCCCCGCGCCCGTTCCGAAATTCTTCCAGGTCGATATAGGAGCCTTTCCAGCTATCGGCGTGTAGGCTGTATTTCTTCGGTTGATATGTTTCGTTCCTCCGAAGCCTAGTTCGCACCTCGGTGGATGCGAGGACATCCAACACCATCTTGACGGCCCGTCCGTCAGATATCCCGCCGAGCCGCACCTGCAACCTCTCTATCGCCTCATCGATAAATATTGTTCCGTCTGGGGCTGGCCGAGATACATCGCTCTGGGCAATTTTGATGCCGTTTGGGGGCCAGTGCTTGACGATCGTATCTCGCGGCAACAACAAGTCGCGCCAAACAATGCCAGGGCCGTGGTTTAGAATTCGCAGGTCGCTGTCCGAATATTCTTCGTTGCCTATTTTTAGGACCGGTGGCCCATCGCCTTCCGATATTGCCCCTCGGCACCGATCCCAAGGGGGGATGGTCTCGACGTCGGTCGCCCCGCTCCGACACCCCAGAACCTTAATGTTGGTCGCCTTCGCACACTCGACTAACTCGTGCCGCGCATCGCCGAGGCTGGCAACGATGGGTGGGCGACCTATCTGTGTCCGTTGCGAAATCAACAACTTGAATTGGAGTCCTTCGCTTCCCAACACCTTCCCCACAAAACCAGGATCGCGAAACATGATCCAGGCAATCGTCTGGTTCCATGTCCAGTATGCCCGGACGCCACCGTGCAAAATTGACCCCGCTGCAATTTCGGACGATTCCGAGCCGAGGCCATTTTGATCGCCGGCCGCGATCAGTTTTTCGATATCATCCGGGAAAAATCGCAATTCTTCCCATTCTCCCCATTTTAGTCGCGAATATTCTGCCTGTTCGCCCGACGCGGCGCAGTCGCAGCATGCACGCCCCTCCAGTGTAATCGTATTCCACTCATACTGAAAAAATGAGCGAGGTATCTTCATCGCCCCCTGGCCCAATTGATCGGGAGTGGGGCGGGTAGGACGGCCGAATACGTCGATCAGTCCATCGGCGAGGGACCGATTGATAAGTATGATCGTATCCCGTATTTTCAAATCGTCCGCCATGATGGCGTCCAGTGCGTCAGATGCTCGGCCACGCATTTCGTAAAGCGGCTTCAAATCGGCACATAACGCTGATTCCAACGCGGGCAGCGAAAGTGCCCGGCGTTCCGCAAGCGCTTCTACTCGGGGGCGTGCTTCGGAGCCGCTGTCTCGGCACGCGCGTACCCAAGGGTGCTTCTGTTCTCCGCCACGCTTATCCATTGGTGGGTAATCGTTGAAGATATCAGCCCCCCATTTTGCGACGATTATGTCACGAAGGGTTGCCTCTGCTTCGTCATTCCAGGGGAATGCGCTACCCGACGCAAGCCGGATAATCGCTTCTTCCGCCGTCACATCCGCCGGCAGGATCGGTGCGTCCATGAGCGCTTCGCCAGAAGTGGCATCAGAAGAAACAGCAACATGTTCGCCGATATCAACGACACGAATGCGACGCACGGTTACGTCAGCGCCGCCAGCCCCGCGCGCGGTACTCCCATCCCAATCCGGCACTAGCTTATCGAACCATGATGGGGGCGAAATCCATTCCCTTGGTCCATCATTGGCTTCGTTTTTGCGTATATTCTCCCCAAATGCCACGAGGTTACCGCGTTGAAGTCTATGCTCCGTTTGGATTTGAAGAACCTCCCGCAACGCGATAAACCTGCGTAATGCATTCAGTTGCTCCCCTTTGTAGCGGCGTTCTATCTCCGCTGTGCGCTCATTTTTAGGCAATCGCGCTAGGTGCAGGGTCCAAACCGTATCCGCCGTTTCGCCCTCACCGAGTTGCATGAATTTCGTCGCGGCTTCTTCGTAACTTCGCTTGGTCGATGGTTCCCCGAACCGCGTAAATGCATCTTTCAGCCACACCGACTTGTTCCACCATTCCGGTGAAACTGTTCCACTCCAAGGATCGCCCATACGCCGTCTCCGCTGGCACTCCGCAAGAAAGGACGGCGGGGCAACCCGTGCGGAGACAGGGACGTTCGGTGGCCAAACCCAGCCCCGCAAGGTGATTATACGTGGTTCGGCGCCGAGTCGCCGAGATTTTGCGCCGCTTCAACGCGGGATCGCATCGGCGCGCCCTCGTCGATCCCGTCACGCCTGGAACCGCCCGACGCGACGTTCAGGCGCTGCGTGGCAGGGGCACCACGTTGCCGGTCTCCCCATTGATCGCTGCCGAGAGCAGGCGCCCCCACAGTTCCATTGCCCGCATTTGTTCGGGCCATCGGCTGGACCGCTGGTAGACGCCGAGTACTCCGCCGCGCGTCGCGGCTTGCCGATGGTTCAGCACCGCATCGGCGACCATCTCGGGTATGCCGGCCTCGCCCAGCGCGCTGGCGAAGGACCGGCGCATGTCGTGCCATGTCCATTCCGTTGGGGCTGGGCCATCCTCCGGCTGGATCGCCGCCGCCATTGCGGCCTTGATCCTGGTAAAGGTGTCGATTTCCTCGCCGGAGCGGGGCGCGGGGAATACAAGCCCGGAACGCGACCCCTTCCCCCGGTTGTTCAGCACGTCCAACGCCAAGGGGTGCAGATGCAGGCGGTGCGGGTCCCCGTTCTTCGTCATGTGATCCGGCTGGCGCCATTCGGCGGCGGTAAGGTCCAGATGCGACCAATCCAGCCGCGTCGCTTCCCCGCGCCGGCACGGCACCGCGATCAGGAACCGAACCAGATCGCGCCAGACCGGCTCCCGCAGCCTTTCGGCGGCGTGCCAGAGCGTCGCAAGTTGCGCCGGGGCCAGATAGTGGGATCGGGCTTGCGGAGTTTTGGGGCGCCGCGAGCGGGCCAGGAGGGTGCATGGGTTGACCTGAATATGCCCAAGGTCCTGGCACCAGTCGAGGAAGCGGGACAGCGGGCCGAACCGCTTCCGGGCCGTCGTCTGCCCAACTGCACCGGCAAGGAGGGCGCGGATATTCGCTTCGGTCAAGTCGGTAACCGGTGTGTTCTCCGCCTTCATCTCTTTCACCGCCATGCGCGTCTGCGCCAGTTCCTCGGCGATGTAATCGGGGGAGGGGGCGCCGGTCCCCCGCATCTTTGGGCGTTTGGGTAGTGCGCGACCGTATTCTTCCAGCAAGCGGCCAAGAGTGGCCCCGCGTTTACGCTGTTCTTCGGCCGCGCGGGCCTTCTTTTCCATGGCGGGATCGGCCCCGGCCGCAGCTTGCCCTTTGATACGATTTGCCTCGGTGCGGGCATCCTCGTGGGAGTGGGTAGCCGGGTTGCCCAGCGTCACCGCCCTGTTGGGCCAACGACTGCATGTCGCGGGATCGTTGCCGCGCGGGCGATAGGAGTAGCTCCAGGTCATCGTCGTGGGGTTCACGATCAGCGCCAGCCCCCGGCACTCATGGTCGCGCAGGATCAGCCGTGTTGCCGGCTTCCGGCGCCGCCAAGCAGCATCGACGGTCGCCTTGGTGATCCTGATCGGGCCTTCGCTGATGATTTGCATCGGTTGTCCTGTCGCGTCCTGTCAGAGTGTCCTGTTGACAGGACACTGACAGGACAAGGGGTGCGGATGCAAGCGGAAAATAGCGGAGGGGTGCGGGGGATGGATGAAGGAATAAGAGTGACGATTTGAGGTTTAGGCGGGGGTATACGGAGAGAGGCGGGGTTTAGCGTGACAGGACACCCTGGGTTTTGTAAACCGAAGGTCGGGGGTTCAATCCCCTCACCCGGCACCACTCCCCCAGGGGATCGCATATGGCAGATTTCCGACACTCTCCGTCATGGCCGGGCCTGACCCGACCATCTCGGGCCAACTGGGCACCGTCCGAAAAAAACCGCCTTTTCAAGGATGCGTAAAATCGCTGGAGATGGTCGGGTCACGCCCGACCATGACGACCGGGGGGGGCCAAAGGTCATATGCGATAGCCCGGCCACCCCCCCGTTGCGCCGGATGCCCGAACCGGCAAGTCTATCCCTCATAAGCGACATCAGATCGCCTTCCAGGGAGAGCCTAACCCCATGCGCCGCCGCAACCTGATGAAAATGGCCGCCGCCGCCACGGTGCTGCCCTCCGGCTTCGCCATCGCCCAGCCGATGCGCGACCGCACGCTGCGATTCGTGCCGCAAGCCAACCTTAGTCTGCTCGACCCGATCTTCACCACCGCGCAGCCGACGGTGAACCACGGTTACGCCGTCTACGACCTGCTGTTCGGGATCAACGGCAAGCTGGAGCCCCGCCCGCAAATGGCCGAGGGATTCTCGCTCTCCGACGACGGGCGTGTTTACACGATCAAGCTGCGGGACGGGCTGAAGTTTCACAACGGTGAGCCGGTTCGCGCCCAGGATTGCGGACCCAGCCTCGCCCGCTGGGCGGCGCGGGAGACCATCGGCCAGACGGTTTGGCAGTACGTCGACAGTTACACCGCGACCGACGACCGCACCCTGACCATCAAGCTGAAGCGTCCGATCGGCATCTTCATCGATGCCATCGCCCGTGGCGGTGCTTCGGTCGCGTTCATGATGCCGGAGCATATCGCGCGGACGGACCCGTTCCAGCAGATCAAGGAGACCATCGGCTCCGGCCCCTATCGCTTCCTGAAGGACGAGTTCATCCCCGGCGCCGCCGTCGCCTACGAACGCAACAAGGACTACGTGCCACGGCAGGAGCCGGCGGAGTGGTCCTCGGGCGGCAAGGTCGCGCATTTCGACCGGGTCGAGTGGAAGATCATTCCGGACACCGCCACCGCCGCGGCCGCCCTGCAATCCGGGGAGATCGATTGGTACGAGCACTGTCAGGCGGACCTGCTGCCCGTGCTGCGCAAGAACCCCGACATCGCCTTCGGCCGAGCGAACCCGACCGGGTTCAACGGGGTCATGCGCTTCAATCACATGCACGCGCCATTCAATAACGTGAAGGTGCGCCAAGCGGTGCTGATGGCGGTGATTCAGGACGACTACATGTCGGCGGTCACCGGCGGCGACAAATCGCTGTATGCGACCTGCAAATCGATGTTCCCCTGCGGCAGCCGCTACGACCGCAATTTGGGCGCCGCCGTCATGCCGGGCGATATCGAAAAAGCCAAAAAAGCGTTGGAGGCGTCGGGCTACAACGGCGAAAAAACCGTCCTCCTCAATCCTACCGACCTCGTTACCGTCGGGCCGCTGGGCGACGTCACCTACGACATCATGAAGCGCATGGGCATGAACGTGGAGATGGTCGCCACCGATTGGGGCACCGTCGCGCAGCGCCGGAGCAACCGCGATACCGTGGAGAAGGGCGGCTGGTCGGTCCACCACACCTGGGGCCCGTCCACGATCCGGCAAACCCCGGTGGAGCACAGCCAAATCCGCGGCCAAGGCGCCAAAGGCTGGTTCGGGTGGTACGAAGACGCCGAAGTCGAAAAGCTGACCCGGGAATTCGTGGAAGCACCGTCTCAAGCCGAGCGGGACGCCATCGCGGATACGATCCAGAAGCGGGCGTTCCAGACGGTGCCCTCGGTGCCGCTGGGGACGTTCCAGATTCCGACGGCCTACCGGCGCAGTCTGACCGGGCTGATCGAGGCCACCGGGCCCTATATGTGGAATATCCGGCGGGCGTAGACGGTAACCCGGCTTGCCATTGGCAGGCGGTGACGGCAGGTTGCCGGCGTTCCGCCTTCGAAGGATCGATGTCCCCGGCATGGCTTACCAAAATCGCTTCGCGCGGGAGCGGAAACGCCAGCGCGCCAAATTCATCGGGTTGATCGGAACGGGGCTGCTGGCGGCCGGCGGTCTCGCGGGTCTTGGCTATGCCGCGTGGGTGGCGGGCAGCGAGTTGGCGCAGGTGCGCACCAGCAACCTGGAAACCAAAAACGCCCAACTGGCCGCCGAGCGCGACGCCGCTCGGGCGCAGGCGGCGCGCGCCGACGCGGCGGCGGCGACGCTGCGGCAGGACAACGCCGCGATCCAAAAACGCTATGACGCCGAAGTCCCTACCGGCTCGATGGCCGAGATTTACGCTCTTGTGCGCCAGCGGCTGGGGGCTGGCGTCGATCAGGCGCGGCTGACCGCGTTGCTGCGCGATGCCGGGCCGTTGCAGCCTTGCGAAAGCCGCGTTCTGCGCAAACGCCACCCCATCCAGGTGGCGCCCAAGGACGCCTCCGACATGGCGGTGTTTCTGGATGGGCTGGTCGGCGTCGCGGTTGCCATTCCGTCGGCGGGCGCGGCACCGAAGCAGACGGCTACGGTGACCATCGTTACCGCCTGGACGGAGGAGCCGGTCAAGTTGACGGGACTGCCGGCCCGGCGGGACATCGTCATCAACAATGCGGTTTTGCGTCTGGCGGTGGACGTCAGCGAAGTCGCTGGCTTCGCATCGGTCGCGCTGTCGGTCTGCGGTAAGGGTTAGCCGGGCGCGGGCTTATTCCCAGCCATTCCCCCAACGATCATCGTACACCACATCCGCCAGCGCCGTCCGCCGCACAGGGCCGAATTTCCCCATTGGATAGCCGATCGGAATAATCGCGTAGGAATGCACGCCCTCCGGCAGGCCCATCGCGGCCTCGGCTTCCTTCTCGAAGTTCAGATACAGCGTGGTCAGCGTCGCCCCCAACCCGAGCGCGCGGGCGGCGAGCAGCATGTTCTGCACGGCAGGGTAGATCGACGATCCCGTCGTGCGCGTCGGATTGGCCCCGGCGGCGCAGGGGACGATCCAGACCGGCGCCTCATGGAAATGGTCCGCCAAGTACTCCGCCGCGTCGAGCATCCGAGCGAACCGCTCCGGCGTGGTGCCGGGGGCAGGACCGCCGGCGCGGTAGCGTGGGCCTACGACCTCATGCCAGCCGCGTCGGTAATATTCACCCACGGCGGCTTTGATCGCGGGATCGCGGATCACCAGGAAGCGCCAGTTCTGCATGTTGCCGCCGTTCGCGGCCATGGTCCCGGCTTCCAGCACGCGCGCGATCAGCTCCTGAGGCACCGGATCGGGCTTCAGGCGGCGCATGGATCGGGTGGTGCGCATGACCTCGAACAGGTCGGTTTCGTTTGTCATGGTCAGCTCCATTTCAGATTCCAGGGGAAGGGCGCGGTGCCCTCCAGCAACCCGGTCAGGCCTTTGCGATGCGCGGTCAGGATGAAGAAGCGCCCGAGCACCACGGTGGGCACGGCGTCCATGGCCTGCTGGTGGATGGCCTGGGCCAGCCGCAGCCGGTCTTCGTCGGTGGGGGCGGTGGTCCAATCGGCGGTCAGGGCCTCGATTTTCTCATCGGTGAAGAACCCGGCCCAGCCCTTGGCGCCGAGGCCGCGCACCACGACCGAAATCGCGGGGTTGGAGAAGGAGGTGCCGAGCCACCAGTTGTGGAAGATCGACCAGCCGCCTTTTTCCACCGGATCGGCCTTGGTGCGGCGCTGCGCCAGCGTGTTCCAGTCCATCGATTGCAACTCGACGTTCATGCCGATCTGCTTGAGGTAATCGTAGGTGACCAGACCGAACGGCCCGATGGTCGGGATATCGGCGGGATTGAGGATCACGACCTTCTCCCCCGCGTAGCCGGCGGCTTTCAGCGCGGCGCGGGCGGCACCGATGTCGCCGGTCATCTGTGCGGTGCCGATTTCGTCTCCATACGTCGTGCCGCAGGGGAACAGGGCCTTGCAGGCGCGGTAGATCGACGGGTCGCTGCCGGTCACCGCGCTCATGTAATCCTCCTGGTTCATCCCCAGCCGCACCGCTCGGCGGATCGCGACATTGTTGAACGGCGGTTGCAGGTGGTTGAAGCGCATGGTGCCGAAGAAGCCGACGGTGTTGAAATTGCTCACGGTCAGGTCGGGATTTTTGCGCAGCAGCGGCAGCAGATCGGGCTGCACCTGTTCCCACCAATCGACCTCGCCCTTTTGCAGCGCGGCGGAGGCGGTGGAGGAATCATTGACGATCTTCCATTCGATCCGGTCGATATGGGCGACCTTGCCGCCGGATGCCCAGGACGGTTTTTCGTTCCGGGGCACGTAGCCCTTGAAGCGTTCGTAAGCGGCGCTGCCGCCGGCCACGAATTCGTCCTTCAGGAAGCGGTAGGGGCCGGAGCCGATCATTTCGGTGTTCGGCTTGTTCAAATCGGTGTTGGCGAGCCGTTCCGGCATCACCACCGGCAACATGCCGTTGGGCTTGGCCAGCGCGTCGGGCAGCAGGGAGAAGGGGGATTTCAGCTTGATCCGCAGGGTGCGGTCGTCGGCGCCCGCGAAGGATTCGACGAAACCGCCGAGGGTTTGGCCGTACACGTCGCGCGCGGCCCAGCGCCGGAGGCTCGCGGCGGCGTCGCGCGCCAGCACTTTCTCCCCGTCGTGAAAGGTGAGCCCGTCGCGCAGCTTGATGTCCCAGGTGCGGCCGTCGTCGGAGACGCTGGCGCTTTCGGCCATCTGGAGGCGTGGCTTCTGTGCGCTGTCGAGCGCGAACAGGGTGTCGAACACATGGTACCCATGCGTGATGGAAACCTGCGTGGTGGTCCAGGAGGGGTCCAAAACCGACAGGTCGGCGGTCGGGATGTAGCGGAGCAGGCGGTTGGTGCCGGCGCCGGTGCCTTGCCCGATGGCGAAGCGTGTGGGCAGAGCCGCGACAGCCGCGGTGGAAAGGAGAGTGCGTCGCCGCATGCTTGGGTTTCCCGGTCGATTAAGGTTGCTGTCGGGCGGCTATAGCCGATATCTCGCGTCTGTCCCATGTCGGGGCCGGTTGCGGATGTTCGACAAAAAAAAGACAAAATTTTTTTAAATTGGATGGAATAGTTGTTGACGTGGAGTGAGCGGTCTCGTTAAGAAAGTGACAACGTTACCCTTAACGGGCAGTCGGAAAAAAATTATATGAACCTGAAATCGCTATGGGGCCGGTCACGCTGTGGGGAACCGCGCGCGATGTCGGCTTTTTTTGTTGTCCTGATGGCATCCTTCGTCCTTCTGGCCGCGACGCGGGACGCAGGGGCCGTGCCGGCGTTCGCGCAACAAACCGGTCAGCCCTGCGCCACCTGCCATGTCGGCGCCTTCGGTCCGCAACTGCGGCCGTACGGACGGGATTTCAAGCTCCGCGGCTATACGGCCACGGACGGCAAGCCGTGGAAACCGCCGATCGCGGTGACGATTCAGACAACATTCACGCACACGCAGGCGGCCCAGCCGGGCGGCGCGGCACGTTGGTTCGCGCCGAACGACAATTTCGCATTGGATCAAATCTCGGTCTATTATGCGGGTCGCATCGCACCCAATCTGGGGGCATTCATTCAGACCACCTACGACGGTGTGGCGCGCGTCGTACACATCGATAATGCGGATATCCGCTACGCCGCCGAATTCTCTCCGTTCGAGATCGACAGCGTCTACGGCTTCACCTTGACCAACAGCCCCGGCGTGTCCGATCTGTGGAACTCCACGCCGGTTTGGGGTTTTCCGTATAATAGTTCCGGGCTTGCGCCGGGGCCGGTGGCGTCGGCGATAATCGACGGCCAACTGGGCCAGCGGGTCGTCGGGCCCGGTGCGTACGCGTTATGGGGCGATTGGGTCTACACGGAATTCGCACTGTACCGCGGCCTTGGCCGGGACGTGCTGAACGCGACCGGTATCGTGCCGGTATCGGGCGCGCCGCGGATCGAAGGTGTGGTGCCGTATTGGCGGCTGGCGTTGCAGCACGATTTCGAGAGCGGCCATTCGTTCGAATTGGGGACGTACGGGCTGCACACCGATATCTATCCGAATGGCGACCGATCGGCCGGGGCGACCGATTCGTATACCGACATCGCCTTCGACGCGAGCTACCAGTTTATCGCCAATCCCGATGTGACAACGTCCGACATGATTTCGGCGCATGCGACGTTCATCCATGAAAAGCAGGATCTGAACGCGAGTTCCGTCCTGGGCGGCAGCAACCGGCACAATACGTTGAACACGTTCCGCGCCGATGTGTCCTACGCCATCGCGGCGACGGTGACGCCGAGCGTCCAGTATTTCAATACATGGGGTTCGCCGGATGCGAATTTCTACAGTTCGCCGAACGGACCGACCGTGTACAAACCGAACAGCAGCGGCTTTATCGCCGAGATTGCCTACGTGCCGTTCGGCAAGCCGGACTCCTCGATCGGTTGGGGGAATATCCGGTTCGCAGCCCAGTATGTTGCCTATACCCAGTTCAACGGCGTGCGCCATGGCGCGAGCGACAACAACGCGTTGTATCTCAGCGTTTGGCTGGCGGCGCACTTCTGATGGCGGGAAAGGAGAATCTTCCATGAGAATTCGATCCATTTGGCCCGCTTTGGCACTGTGTGTCGCAGCTGTATTTGTGACTCAGGCTGCGTTTGGGACCGAACCGACGCTGATCGATCAGGTTCGGCAGCGTTTCAGTCTGTCGAAGATCTCGATCCTGTCGGGCGACGTGGTCAATTATATCAACCACGACGACGTGCAGCATAATATTCATATCTTCGGTTCCGACGGATCGGACATCGATCGCGGTTTGCAAAATCCGGGTCAGACGATCGTGCAGAAGTTCGACAAGATCGGCGAATACACCGTTCGTTGCTCCATCCACCAAAAGATGAAAATGAAGGTCGAAGTCCGAGCATAAGGGCAGGCCGGCGCCCGCATCTTGGGATGCGGGCGCCGGTTCGTATTACTCGGCGATGTAGGGCTGGCCCCAGCGGTCCTGGTAGACGAAATCCGCCAGCTTGCCGCGCCCGACGGGGCCGAATTTCCCCATCGGATAGCCGATCGGCAAGATCGCGTAGGACCGCACGCCCGACGGCAGGCCCAAAGCGCCATCGGTCTCGGCCTCGAACTGCAAATGCCGCGTCGTTAAGGTCGATCCCAACCCCAGCGCACGCGCCGCGAGCAGCATGTTCTGCACCGCCGGATAGATCGACGCCCCGGCCCAGCGCGGCGGCGGATTCGGGCCTTCGTCGATGCAGGCCACGATCCAAACCGGCGCTTCATGATAATGTTCGGTCAGATATTCCACGGCGGTGTGCTGGCGCTTGTATTTGTCGGCCGTGGCGCCGGGCGGAGGAGCGGATGACGCGTAGCGCGGGCCCACGACCTCATCGAACGCTTTCTTGTACCAAACCTGCACGGCCTTCTTGATCGCGGGATCCTTCACGACCAGGAATCGCCATTTCTGCGTGTTGCCACCGTTCGCGGCGCAGGATCCGGCCTCCAGGATCTTATGGATCAGTTCGTCCGGCACGGGATCGGGCTTCAACCGACGCATCGAGCGCGTGGTTTGCATGATGTCGAACAGGCCTGGATCGTCGCTCATGGTGGGTTCCTCCGGTGATTGGGGGGCGATGATAGCAGGACTGTCCCGATTGTCTTGGGGGGAGGGCGGCGATGCGCTACGCCTGCGCGGCATTCCTAATGGAGCGTCCGACCATGGATATTTTGAGCCAGTTTTCCGCCGCCTTGGCGGATCGCGTCGCCGGCGCCGCCGCCAGTGTCGTGGCCCTGCGCCTCGACGAACGCCCGCGCGCCGGCATTCTCTGGCGCCCCGATGTGGTCGTGGCATCCGAACAGACCGTGGGACAGTGCGACAGCGTCTGCGTCGTGCAAGACGGTGTCGAGGTCGGGGCGAAGCTCGCCGGCCGCGATCCCGGCACGAACGTGGCCGTCTTCCGTCTGGAAACCCCGCTGTCGGGCGTGCTGCCACCGCCCGCCGAAGCGCCACGGGTCGGGTCTTTGGCCGCGATCCTCGGCGCCGACGATCGTGGCGCGGCCACCGGCCGTCTGGCCATCGTGCATGCGGTCGGGCCGGAGTGGCACGCCATGGCCGGCGGCCGGATCGATACGCTGATCCGGCTGGATGCCCGCCTGGGCGCCGATGAGGGCGGCCCGGTCCTCGATGCCGCGGGTGGGTTGCTGGGCATGTCCGCCTCCGGCCCGCACCGTCGGGTGCTGGTGATTCCCACCGCCACCATCGCGCGGGTTGTCGATCCGATTCTGGAACACGGGCGCGTGGCGCGCGGCTGGCTGGGTGTCGGGCTGGAGCCGGTGGCGCTTTCCGAGAAATCCGTTCCGGCCGCCGGCCAGCGTCGCGGCGCGATGGTGCTGAATGTGGCGTCCGGTGCGCCGGCCGATGCCGCCGGGGTTCTCGCGGGCGATATCCTCTTGGAAATGGACGGCCGCAAATTCGGCCATCGGCGCCCGCTATCGCTGTTCATGGGGCCGGAACGGATCGGGCAGACCGTGACGCTGCGTCTGCTGCGGGCCGGCGAGCCCCGCACGATCGCCTTGACGATCGCCGCTCGGCCGGGGGGGTAATTCACCAGGGGCAGGCCGCAAGTGCAAAATGGCCTGTGCGGCCCCTGCAAATCCAAGACAAGCCCCGAAAATGTCGCTACAAACCCCGCAGCAACGGGGAAAATTCATGTCCGCGACCACCGCCGCCGTCCGTCATCCCTGGCATAAACTGCTTTATGTCCAGGTTCTGATCGCCATTCTCCTCGGCGTTATTCTCGGCGTCGTCGCGCCGGAAACCGCCAAATCGCTCAAATGGCTCGGCGACGGGTTTGTGTCTTTGATCCGCATGATGATCGCGCCGGTGATCTTCTGCACCATCGTGCACGGTATCGCGTCCATGGGCGATTTGAGCAAAGCCGGCCGCGTCGGGATCAAAGCGCTGTTCTACTTCGAGGTCGTGTCCACCTTCGCGCTGGTCATCGGCGTCGTGGTCGCCGAACTCGCGCATCCCGGCTCCAGCTTCGGGGTGGACCCGAGGACGCTCAACCCCGCGGCCGTTGCCACTTATGCGACCGCCGCGGCGAAGGACAGCGTCGTTTCTCATATTCTGGGGCTGATCCCCAGCACCTTCCTCAACGCCATCGTGGGCGGCGATCTGCTGCAAACGCTGCTGATTTCCGTTCTGACCGGCATCGCTGTCACGGGGTTGGGCGAATACGCCGCGCCGGTCGGTCATGCGATCGACATCATGGGCCGTATTTTCTTCCGCATCATCGGCATGATCGTGAAACTCGCCCCGCTCGGCGCTTTCGGCGCGATGGCGTTCACGATCGGGCAGTATGGGTTGTCCAGCCTGGGCAACCTCGCCGGGCTGGTGGCCACGTTCTATCTGACCAGCATCCTGTTCGTGGTCGTCGTCCTGGGCACGATTGCGCGGATGGCCGGATTCTCGATCTTCCGCTTCATCGCCTACATCAAGGACGAGCTGCTGATCGTTCTGGGTACCTCGTCGTCGGAAACGGTGCTGCCGCAGATGATGACGAAGATGGAGCAACTGGGCGCCAGCCGTTCCGTGGTCGGTCTTGTCGTGCCCACGGGCTACAGCTTCAACCTCGACGGCACCAACATCTACATGACGCTGACGACGTTGTTCCTGGCGCAGGCGGTGGGGGCGCATCTGAGCTTCGGGCAATACGCGGTGATCGTCGCGGTGGCGATGCTGACGTCGAAGGGCGCCTCGGGCGTCACCGGCGCCGGCTTTATCACGCTGGCCGCGACTTTGGCGGCGATTCCGGACAGTCCCGTGCCGGTCGCGGCCATGACCCTGGTGCTGGGCATCGACAAGTTCATGAGCGAATGCCGAGCGCTGACGAATTTGGTGGGCAACGGCGTTGCGACGATAGTGATCAGTGCCTGGGAAGGGGATTTGGACCGCGCGAAGTTAAAGGACGCGTTGACCCGCCGGATCGGGTGAACGCGTCCAGGCTGCCGTAAACCCTCAGTCCCGGTAACCGCGCTCCCAATGGCGATGCTCCCTGTGGGGCGGCACCCAGTAACGAACCGGCGGCGGGGCGTAGTAGACGGGTGGGGCGTAGTAGTAAGCAGGGGGCGGGGCCACGTAGCCGTATCCCCATTCGCGGCGCCAATGCGCCTCGGCGTCTTGCGGCAGAGCCGTGGCACCCAATGTCGCCAAGCCCAGAACCGCGGCAACCGACGTCCAAGTTTTCCGGCTCACCATGTCAACCTCCTGTTGTTCGGCGTAGGGGGAATATGGGCGCGGCCTGTGTTCGATCTGTGGCCGCATTGTCGCGGAAGCGGGGCGGTCGCGGGTTGGCAGCCGTGGGGCCTCGGGCTAGCGTCGGGCATGGCCAAACTCATCCTGACCGGCGACGTCAATCTGATGAACGTCACCGACCCCGCGACCCCGTTCACGCGGGTTCGCGAGGAATTCCGCGGCGCCGACCTGGTGTTTTCCAATCTGGAATGCTGCCTCTACACGCCGCCGCAAGCGCAGTCCTTCCATAATGAGGGGTTTTTCGCCGATCCCGCCGTCGGGGCCGCGGCGTTGACCGGCACCGGCATTGGGGCTGTGGGGATCGCCAACAATGTGAACTATGGGGAGGCCGCGATTTTTTCATCCATTGCGGCGCTCGACGAGGCCGGCATTCCGCACACCGGGGCGGGGGCCAACGCGGCGACGGCCAAGGCGCCGGTCGTCCTGGAACGTGGGGGTATCCGGTTCGGGTTCCTCCAACGCAGCTCGGTGTATTGGCCGACCAATCATGAGGCCGGGCCGCACGATCCCGGCATCGCGGTGATCCGGGGCAACACCGCCTATCAGGTGCCGATGCACAAGACGCGGCCGGAGATACCGCCGATGAACCGGCCGGGCATTCCGCCGATCATTGTGACTTGGGCTGAACCCGATCATCTGCGGGCCTTCGCGGACGATGTGAAAGCGCTTCGGGCACAGGCCGATATCGTGGTGGCGTCCTGCCACTGGGGTCTCGGCAAGGATGTGCTGCAATATATGCGCGATATCGCCCATGCGGCGATCGACGCGGGGGCGGACATCGTGGTCGGGCACGGGCCGCATTACGCGCTGGCGGTGGAGGTCTATCGCGGCAAGCCGATCTTCTACGGGCTTGGCAGTTTTTCGTTCCACACCGGCCATGGCGGGCGGGCGCACGGGAACTGGATCGGTATGATGCCGCGGGCGACGGTGGAGAAGGACGGGGTTAAATCCATCGGCTTCCAGTTCGTCCGCCACAATGCCGCCAACGAAACGGTGCTGTGCGCGCTGGCGGACGAGCAGGCGGAACTGGCGGATATTCGGGAACGCAGTGCGGTTTACGGGACGGTGCTGGTGACGGAGGGGGATGAGGTGCGGGTGGTGTTGGGGTAATATCAGGCGTCCGAACCTTTTACTCATAGTCAGCGGTGCCTTGTCGTCATGCTGACGGAGGTCGGCATGACGATTTACCGTGCGCCGGTGTGTCAATGGTGAGGGCGGCTGGTAAAAGATGCCTCAGTGCACCAGCAGCAGCACGCCCAGGCTGATCGCCCCGATCCCGAAGCAGTAATACGCGAAGGGGTTCAACGCCCAGTTATCGTGGCTGCGGAAATACCGCATCAGAAACCAGGTGCTCAGCCACGCCGTGATGCCCGCCACCACCGCCGCGACGACGGTCATGCCGAACACGCCCGGCGCCACGCTTTCATGCAGGAGCTTCGGCACCTCCAGCACTGTCGCGCCGAAGATGATGGGCGTGGCGATCAGGAAGGAGAAATGCGCCGAACCCTCATGGTTGACGCCGCGTAGCAGGCCGCCGACGATCGTCACGCCGGAGCGGGAGATACCGGGGATCAGCGCCAGACACTGGCAGCAGCCGATCACGAATGCGTCCATGCGCGTCAGGGTGGAGATTTCGCGGGTGCCGCTGCGGCGCAGACGCTCCCCGAAGAGCAGCACGCCGCCATTGAGGAACAGGAACGCCGCCGCGGCGACGGGGTTGCCGAACAGGCCGCGCACCAGCTTCTCCAGCCCGAAGCCGACGATAACGGCTGGGATGGTTGCGATAACGATCAGCAGGGTGACGCGCCGAGCCTCGGACACGTTATGGGGGTTGTCCATGCCGATGACGCCGCGGAGCAGGGCCCACCAATCGCTCCAGAAATATGTCAACAGCGCGGTGGCGGTGCCCAGATGCAGCATGACCAGAAACGGCAGGAATTCGTGCGAACGCTGGTCGATCCCGGTTTTGAACAATGCCGGCAGTACCACGGCATGTCCCAGGGAGCTGACGGGGAACAATTCCGTCGCGCCTTGCAGGATGGCGATCAGGATCGATTGCAGAGCGGTCATAAGGGGTCCAGTGCGAATCGGCGAACAAAGAGACTGTATGGATACGGCGCGGTTGTGTCATGCTCGCACCCATGGACGGGCACGAACATCACCACGATCACCATCATAACCATGACCACGGTCATGGTCACCACCACCATCGTCACCATGCGCCGGACCGGATCGACCGCGCGTTCGCATTGGGGGCGGCGGTCAATCTGGCGTTCGTGGTGGGGGAGATCGGGTTCGGCGTCGCCGCCAACTCCATGGCTCTGATCGCCGACGCGGCGCATAATTTCGGCGATGTGCTGGGGTTGCTGATGGCCTGGGCGGCGGCATTTCTGGGGCGGCGGCCGCCCACCAGCCGGCGGACTTATGGCTGGGGGCGAGGCACCATTCTGGCGGCTCTGGCCAACGCGGCGGTGCTGCTGATCGGCGTCGGCGCGATCGCGGTCGAGGCGCTTCACCGTTTGTTGAACCCCGAGCCGGTGCAGACCGGGCTGGTGATGGTCGTGGCGGCGGTGGGGATCGCGGTGAACGGCGGCAGCGCGTTGCTGTTCCTGCGCGACCGCGGGCACGATCTGAACATGCGGGCGCAGTTCGCGCATCTCGCGGGCGACGCGGCCATCGCCGCGGGCGTGGTGCTGGCGGCGTTGGCGATCAGGCTGACGGGGCTGCTGTGGCTCGATCCGCTCGCCAGTCTGATGGTCGCCGGCCTTATCGCTTGGGGCACCTGGGGCCTGCTTCAGGAATCGCTCGGCCTCGCGCTGGACGCGGTGCCGGAGAAAGTGAAGCACGCCGAGGTCGCGGCCTATCTCGCCAGCGTGCCGGGGGTGACGGAGGTACACGACCTGCACATCTGGGGCCTGAGCACGACCGAAACCGCGCTGACCGCCCATTTGGTGTTCGCCGGGGAACAGGAAGACCGCCGCCCGCACGCGTTGTCGGCCGAGTTGCGGCGGCGCTTCGGAATCGGGCACGCGACGGTGCAGATCGAAAGCGATGCCGACGCGGCGCTGTGCCGGCTGCGGCCGAACGACGTGGTGTGATGCGCTGGCGGGCGATGGCGGCGGCCGATCTGGAGGCCGCCGAGGGGATCGCCGATGCGGTGCATCCGGATTACCCCGAGGACCACGCTGTCTTCGCCGAACGTCTGCGGCTGTTTTGCCGGGGCTGCTTGATCCTGGACGATCCCCCAGCCGGATACGCCATCGCGCACCCATGGACGCTGGGGACGCCGGTGCGGCTGAACAGCCTGCTCGTGGCGCTGCCGGCTGAACCGGATACGCTGTTTCTCCACGATATTGCATTGCTGCCCGAGGTCCGGGGCCGGGGAGACGCAGTGGCGGGGGTCGAGGTCCTAACGGCGGTGGCGGCGGATTTACGGCTGCCGACCCTGTCGCTGGTGGCGGTGGGACGGGCGTTATCGTTTTGGCTGGCGCGCGGGTTCGTGGCGGTCGAGGGGGTGGATGTCGGCAGTTATGGGGTTGGGGCGTGTTATATGGTGCGGCGGTTGTGACGGGATTTCCCGAGGCCAAGGCCATTCCGGGGAGCCGGGACGGATGACGCCCATCTTGGCGTTTTTTTCTTGCCTAGGACATTCATAATAACTCATAATGTTATTATGACCCAGCACTCGGAAACCGCTCCCTTCCCCATCAGCGACGTCTATCGGCACGTTGCTTGTTTCCTGTCCGTCAGCCTGCCGCCGCCGCCGGACGACACGCCGGAGGCTCTGTCCCTGCGCGACCAAGCCGCTCGAGCCGCGTTGGAGGCGCTGCGACCGAACGACGCGTTGGAAGCAATGCTGGCCGCGCAGTTCGTCGCGGCGTGCTTCCAGGCGCTGGATTGTCTACGATTGGCGAATTCGCCGGACAGCGAGGTCGCCGCGAACCTAAAGTGCAAGGCGCAGGCCGTCAGCATGATGCGCCAGTCGCAGGCGGCGCTGCGGGCGTTGGACCGGATGCAGGCCGCTCGGGGGGCGCCAGCCCGGCTGGCCGCGCCCGCGCCGGCCAAACCCGGAGTGGAGGCGAAACCGGCCGCCGTGCCCTCGCGCCCCGCGCTGCCGGCCCCGCGGACGCCCACGATGCCGGCCCCGCGGACGCCCGCGCTGCCGGCCCCGCGGACGCCCGCGCTGAGTGCCAACGCGCGGCTGGTGGACGATCTCTTGAAAGAACTGGTGGACGGGCAGAACACGCTTCTGAGACCGAATCCCGGAAAACGTGACTTTGAGACGATGGTGAGACAGACGGCTCCGGTCAGGCCTGCCGGGTCTGGTGCCGCGGGCTGAGGCGGGCCGGGATGCAGGCTGAGATCGCCAGCGTCAGCAGCGACAGGAACAGCGCCAGGAAATAGGCGTTGTGCAGCGAACCGGCCATGACATCGACCAGATGCGTTAGCTCGTTCGCCGGCAAAGCGGCTCGGGTCGCGGCATCCATGAGCTTGTTGACCTCGTGCGGCGCGGCCGGGTCCAGATGCAGCATGGTCGCGTTCAGCACCGCGCCGCAGCCCGCGGCGCCGACCGCCTGCCCGACAAAGCGCAGGAACATGCTGGACGATGTCGCCGCACCGCGCTGCCGCCAGGGGACGGAGGCCTGGATCGCCACGATGAATACCGTGTTGCAGAACCCCATGCCGATGCCCATGACGAAGGACGCGACCGAGGCCCAGAGCGGCCCCTCGGCGGGGCTGAGGACCGTCAGCATCGCGCAGCCGGCTGCCAGCGCGATGCCGCCAAGCACGGCGACCAGGCGGTAGGATGTGCGGACCATGATGCGGCCGCCGATAATGCTGGCGATGGCCCAGCTGACCGACATCGCGCCCAACACCAGGCCGCCGTCAATGGCGGATCGGCCCATCGCGCCTTGGATATAGGACGGCAGGAAGGCGGACACCCCCATCATCGTCGATCCGGTGCCGAAGCTGCCGAGGCTCGCGACCGCGATGATGCGGATGCGCCAGAGTTCCAGCGGCAGCATCGGCTCGCGGATGCGGGATTCGTGCACAAGCAGCAGCGCCAGGGCGACGAGGCCGATGCCGGTGACGGTCCAAAGCGTGGCGGTGCCCAGGCTGCCGCCCTGCACCAGCGCGAGCATCAGGTTTCCCGCCGCGATCAGCAGCAGCAGCGACCCCAGCCAGTCGATCTGGCGGTAGCGGTGCTGCACGTTTTCCTTCAGGAACACCGCGATCATCGCGACCGCCGCCGCCCCGATGGGGAGGTTGACCCAGAACACCACGCGCCAACTGACGTGCTGGATCAGAAAGGCGCCCATCGACGGGCCGATGACGGCCGCGACACCGAAGACGCTGGAGATCAGGCCTTGGATTTTGGCACGTTCGGTGGGCGTGTAGATGTCGCCCAGAATCGTCGCCGCGATCGGTTGAATGGCACCGGCTCCAAAGCCCTCGATGGCTCTGAAGACGATGATGGAGGGCATGTTCCACGCCAAGCCGCACAAGGTGGAGCCGGTCAGGAACAGTGCGGCACCGGCGAAGAAGACGGGTTTGCGGCCGTAGAGGTCGGCGAGGCGGCCGTAGATGGGGATGCTGACCGCCTGGGTCAGCAGGAAGATGGTGAACACCCAGCTGAACAGGTTGAAGCCGCCAAGCTCGCCCACGATGGTGGGGATGGTGGTGGCGACGATGGTGCTTTCGACAGCGGCCATGAAGGTCGCCATGACGCAGGCGGCGAGCACGAGGGACCGGCCCTTGGTGTCGGGCCGATCGTGCACAATCGGCTGGGCGTGCGAGGCGTCGTCCGGCATGGGGGTTTGTGTCCTGAGGCGTTTCCTGGATTGGGGTTCTGTCATTCGGGTGGGGGGATGGCAACATTTGCCGATGACGATGCCGTCGCGTTAGACTCCCACCATCGGTTCGCCCTTGGAGAATACGTCCATGACCCCCACCATCCGCCCGCTTACCGCGGTTTTCGCCGGGGAGGTTTCCGGCATCGACATCACGCAGCCGTTGAACGCCGAACAGGTGGCGGCGATCGAGGCGGGGATGGACCGGTACGGGGTGCTGGTGTTCCACGATCAGCCGTTCACCGACGAACAGCAGAAGGCGTTCAGCCGCAATTTCGGGGAACTGGAACACACCGCCGGGGGCAATGTCACCAAACCGTCGGAGAAACGGCTCGATCCCTATATGGCGGATGTGTCGAACCTGGGGTTGGATCACAAGCCGCTGGCGCGCGACGACCGCAAGCGGATGTTCAATCTGGGCAACCAGTTGTGGCACTCCGACAGTTCGTTCCGAGCGGTGCCGGCGAAATATTCTTTGTTGTCGGGGCGGGTGACGGTGGAAAAGGGCGGACAGACGCAGTTCGCCGATATGCGGGCGGCGTACGATGCGCTGGACGACGAAACAAAGGCACAGATCGAAGATCTGATTTGCGAGCATTCGTTGATTTATTCGCGCGGTCTGCTTGGGTTCGACGATCTGACGGCCGAGGAACTGGCGATGTTTAAGCCGGTCCGTCAACGGTTTGTGCGGACGCATCCGGTGACCGGGCGGAAATCGATGTATTTATCCTCCCATGCCGGGAAAATCATCGGCTGGCCGGTGCCGGAGGCTCGGGCTTTCCTGCGCGATCTGACAGAATTCGCGACGCAGCCGCAATTCGTTTACGCGCATACATGGAAGCAATACGATCTGGTGATGTGGGATAATCGCACGTTGCTGCATCGGGTGACGCGATTCGACGATACGAAGGTGCGCGATATGCGGCGAACGACGATCGCGGGGGATGCGGTTACGGTGGCACAGTTGGCGGCGTAGAAGCCTACCGCCCGATATATTTCCGGAACGTCCCCATCACCAGGATCCAGCGATCCATGTTGTTCGTCAGCGCCTCGGTCGTTGCGCCGTGTTCGACGTCCACATCCATTTCTACCCACGGATCGTTCTGCCGGTCGAGGTAAACGCGGCCGAACCGTTTCGTCCGATTCCATTCCGCCACCTGCTGCGCGGAGGTACCAGTGCCGGAGAAGCCGGCGGCGAACTGATACGAATGGCAGCGCGGGCTGCTTTTGCACTCGTAGAACCAGACGCTGAATTTCGCGCCCTCGCTCATGCTGCGGATGAGCGGATCGCCGTCCTTGTCGGTGGCGATTTCGGTTTGGTAGCCCTTGGCCTGCAACGACGCGGCGACGTCCTGCACCGTGACCCCGCCGTCGGGTAGTGCGCGCGCCAGGGCGGACTGGCTGGCGAACAGCAGGGCGATCAAGGCGATCCGGCGCATGGCGAAACTCCCGTGTTTATTGACGATAGTTGTTCAGTTTATTCCACTCCGCGACGTATGTCTCCTGGAGATTCGTATAATCGTCCATGTTCGGATACCAGGGCTTCATCGATTTCAGGTCGATCCCTTCCGGCAGTGGACCATCTTTGAGGGCGGAGAAGCCGGCCGAATCGCGCACGAAGGCCTCCTGACCTTCCCGGGACAACGACCAGTTGAGGAACAGACGCGCCGCGTTCACGTTTTTCGCGGTGACGGGGATGCCGGCGCCGTACGATGTCAGCGGGATGCCCTCGGGCGGGGTATTGCAGGCGATGGGAGCGCCTTCGCGCGCACGTGGCAGGACGATGTTGGTTTGTTGCGCGCCGACCTTGACCTCGCCGCGGATGATCGCGTCGGTGGCGGGGGCTCCGCTGGGGTACAGCTGCGGTTTGTTGGCGGCCAATTTCTGCCAATATTCCAACCCCAACACTTGGCGTTGGAACAAAGTACGGTTCCAGGGCGGGCCGCCTCCGCCGGCGATGACCTCGGCGATTTGACCGCCTGTCCATTTCGGGTCGGTCAGCTCCCACCACGTCTTCGGCGGGTCTTTGACCAGTTCGGTATTGTAGGCAATGCACCAGCCGGACGTCGTGCGCGGCCAGAGCTTGTGCGGATCGGTCACGGCCTCGGGCTTGAAGTCGGCGGCGTTGGGGGGGGCGTATTCCTGATACAGGCTGCCCATCGACTTCAGGTGCCCGCGGTCGGAGTATTCGATCACGTCGGCGACCAGCTTGCCGGCGGCGGCCTCGGTGCGGATGCGGGTGATCATCTGGCCGCCGGGGGCGCGGACGAGCTCGACCTTCACGAAGGGAAAGCGCTTGTTGAAGGCGATGATCCAGGCCTGTTCGGTCTCGTTGAAATTCACCGAATAGAGAACCAGCCGGCCTTCTTCCTTGGCTTTCGCGATCAGCTCGTCGGAGCCGTAGGGCGTATCGGCGGCCTTGGCGGGCAGCAACGGCAACAGGATCAGGCCGAGCACGGCCAACGCACGGTTCATGAGACGCTCCCTGGGGGTTGTTGGGAGGAGCTTAGCGGGTGGGACGCGGAGGTTACAAACCGCGACTCTCGACAACCGCCCCCAACCGTTTCACCTTCCCTCCATCACGCTCGACAGGGGAAACCATCCATGACCGCCAACCCTCGCTGGAACCGCCGGCCCGAAGGCTCGACCTGGGGCGATTTCGGGCCGGACGATCAATTGGGGCGCCTGAACCTCGTCACCGCCGAGAAGGTGCTGCAAGGCATCGCCGAGGTGAAGGTCGGCAAGAACTTCTGCCTGTCGCTGCCGTTGGACTACCCCGGCGGCAACATCATCAATCCCCGCCGTAAGCCGCCGGTGCTGACGCCGACGGTGCGGCCGGGCGCGCCCAACATGAACTACCCGCTCCGTTGCGACGACCCGACGGCGCTGGACGTGGTGTGCGACGATCAGGTGCTGCTGACGCTGCAATACTCCACCCAATGGGACAGCCTGTCGCATGTCGGGCAGATGTTCGACACCATGGGCGACGGGGTCATGCGCGACGTGTTCTACAACGGCTACCGCGCCGGTGTGGACATCATCGGTCCCGTGACCTTCGACGCCAAAGGCAACCAGACCCCCACCAACCAGGAATCCGGCGCCCGCAAGCTGGGCATCGAGAACATGGCCGTGTCCTGCGTGCAGGGCAGGGCGGTGATGATCGATCTGGAGGCGCATTTCGGACGCTCCGGCCACATCGTCGGGTACGAGGACCTGATGATGGTGCTGGAGAAGGACAAGGTCGTTGTCGAGCCCGGCGATTTCGTCTGCATCCGCTCCGGTTTCGCGCAGTTGCTGCTGGACATGAAGAAGCAGCCGGACCCCAAGGTGCTGTTCTCCACGACCTCGTCGTTCGATGGGCGGGACCAGAGGCTGCTGCAATGGATCACCGACAGCGGGGCGGTGGCGCTGCTGGCCGACAATTACGCGGTGGAGTGCCATCCGTCGCGGCCGTGTATGGACGATTTCTGCGCCTCGTTGCCGCTGCACGCCCATTGCCTGTTCAAACTGGGCTGCTACCTGGGGGAGATGTGGTACCACACCGAACTGGCGGATTGGCTGCGGGCCAACGGGCGCAGCCGGTTCCTGCTGACGGCGCCACCGCTGCGGCTGCCTGGGGCGGTGGGGTCCCCCGCCACGCCTGTCGCGACGGTCTGATCCGTTCGGGATCGGCATCCGACGTTCTGCATGGGGGCCATGCACCGTTCACGCGGTTGTCACCGCGGGTTGCCCTTCATCCGCGGCGCGGGCGTGCCATATTAGCGGGACACCGCGATCCGGCCGGACGGGTGCGGCGTGGCGGGAGATTGCGCGTGACACTACAGGAATCCGCCCTGCGTCTGGCGGACAAGGCGGCGTCGCTGTTGGGACTGCTGGATCGTCCGCTGGACGGGGAGGCGCTGCTGCGGCGCGCGTCGCGGGAAACCGGGCTGACCGATTTCGGCGATCCCGGTTTCGTCGAACCTTTGCGGATGTTCCTGGCATCCTGTTCGGCCGAAGCGAAACTCGGTGTGGTCGGCCAGATCGCGACCAAGTGGGACGTGACGCGGTTCCTGATGAACCTGCTGCGCATGCGGGCCGAGGAACAGGACGATTCTGGGATTCTCGGCCAACCGATCCGGCGGCCGATTTTCATCACCGGCCTGCCGCGCAGCGGCACGACGTTTCTGCACCGGCTGATGATGGCCGATCCCCGCAACCGAGCGCCCGCGGTGTGGCAAACGATTTATCCCTATCCCGACCGTGGCCTGCGCCCCGGCGCGCCGGACCACAGGATCGCCCGCGTGTCTCGGCAGCTACGAGCATTCGAAATGCTGGCGCCGGAGTTCCGGGCGCTGCACCCGCTGGATGCCACCTCGCCGCAGGAATGCAGCGAGATCAACGCGCATGTGTTCCGCTCCATGCGCTTCGATTCCAACTACCATATCCCGTCGTACCGTACATGGCTGGACGCCGACATCGAACGGCATCTGCCGGCCTACCGGTTCCACAAGCGGTTCCTGCAGCACCTGCAACACCGGACGCCCGCCGACGGCGGCCAGTGGGTGCTGAAATGCCCCGAGCATCTGTTCGCGCTGCGGGCGATACGCGCGGTGTATCCGGATGCACGTTTGGTGTTCGTCCATCGCGATCCCGTGAAAGTGCTGCTGTCGGTCGCGAAACTGACCGAGGTGTTGCGGCGCCCATTCTCCCGCCATGTGGACCGCAAGACGATCGGCCGGGACGAAAGCGCCCGCTGGCTGGACGGTACGCGCCGGATGATGGAGGTCGGCGACGACGCTGGGCTGCCGGAGCGGGTGTGCCATGTGCATCACATCGATCTGGTGACCGATCCCGTGAACACGGTGGAGCAGGTCTACCGGCACTTCGGCCTCGATCTGCCGGACAGCACCGCCATCGCGATGGGTTCCTTCGCGATGGAACGCCCCAATGGCGGGTATGGGCCGCGGGACTATCATTTCGAGGATCACGGCCTGGACGCGGCGGAGGAACGGGCGAAATTCCGGCCGTATATGCTGCGGTTCGGTATTTCGCCGGAGGCGTTGCCGGCCGCTCGGCGGGCGGACAAGCAGGATATTGGGCGGCGGACGGAGCGGTCTTTTACGGGGTAGGGCGGCCTCCACCTCTTCACCTCCGTGACCAGCGCGGGGATGACGCGTGTTATGGGCTGGCACCGATCCCGTCGTCGCGGTCAGGTGACGCCGTCGGCCTTCAGGACCTCGCCCGCCAGATACAGGCTGCCGCAGATCAGCACCCGTGCGGGGCTGGGGTTCCGGGGAAGCTGGCGCAACGCCTCCATTAGCGTCGGCCCCGGCCGGGCGATACCGCCGGAAGCCGCGATCACATCCGCCACAGCCATGGCGGCGTGTTGGCTTTCCTCCCGGATCGCCCAGAGCGTGGTCGCATACGGCACCACCGGCCGCAGAAACCCGGCGCCGTCCTTGGCCTGGTTCAACCCGGCGATCACATGCACCGGCCGGTCTCCCCAGCCGCGCAGATGGTCCGCCAGAGCCTCTCCCGCGCCGGGGTTGTGCCCGCCGTCGAGCCATAATTCCCAATCCGCCGGCAGCAGTGCCGCCAGACGCCCGCGCAGGCGTTGCAGCCGAGCGGGCCACTCGGCGGCGGCGATGCCGGTGGCGAAGGCGGGTTCGGGCACCGGCAGGCCGGAGGCGCGCAGCGCCGCGATGGCGATGCCGGCGTTGTCCATCTGGTGCAGCCCCGACAGCCCCGGCGGGGGGAGCGTCAGGCTGCCGAACCGGTCGCGGTAGCGGAAGCCGGACCCCAGCGGCTCGATGAACCAGTCCCGTCCGCGGAAATGGCCGGGAGCGCCGACCCGGCCGGCATGATCCAGCAAAACCCCCGTCACTGCCGGCGGTTGCGCTCCGGTCGCCACCGGCACGCCGGCCTTCATGATCCCGGCTTTCTCTCCGGCGATCACCGACAGCGTGTCACCGAGCAACTCCTTGTGATCCAAGGAAATGGAGGCAATGGCCGTCGCGGCTGGGGGCGGGACGATGTTGGTCGCATCGCCGCGCCCGCCCAGCCCAACCTCCAGCACGCATAACTCGGCGGGTACTTGTGCGAACATGTGGAAGGCGGCGGCGGTAATGACCTCGAACAGGGTGATCGGTTCGTTGGCGTTTACGGCCTCGATATGCGCCATCGTGGCGGTCAGGACGTCGTCGGATACGATCCGGCCGGCGAGGCGGAAACGCTCGTTGAACCGCACCAGATGCGGCGATGTGAACACATGCACGCGCCAGCCCGCGGCCTCTCCGATCGCGCGCAGGAACGCGCAGGTGCTGCCCTTGCCGTTGGTGCCGGCGACATGGATCACCGGCGGCAGGCGCCGCTCGGGGTTCCCCAGTTTCGCCAGCAGCCCGCGCAGTCGGTCCAGGCTGAGGTCCATCAGCCTGGGATGCAGGCTCGTCAGGCGGGCGAGAACCGGGTCGGTGTTGTCGCTCACGCCGCCGCCGGGAGATCCCGGACCCGCAGCAGCCCGATGACGCGGGCGAGCGTGGCCTTCATGTCGGTGCGCTTGACGACCATGTCGACGATGCCGTGTTCCAGCAGGTATTCCGCGCGCTGAAAGCCTTCGGGCAGTTTCTCGCGCACGGTCTGCTCGATCACGCGGGCGCCGGCGAAGCCGATCAGAGCGCCGGGTTCGGAGATGTGCAGGTCGCCGAGCATGGCGAAACTGGCGGTGACGCCGCCGGTCGTGGGATCGGTGAACACCACGATGTACGGCAGGCCGGCATCCTTCACCAACCGCGTGGCGATGACCGATCGCGGCATCTGCATCAGGCTGATCGCGCCTTCCTGCATGCGGGCGCCGCCGGACGCGGTGAACACGATCAGCGGCGCGTCCTGCAGCACGGCCAAACGAGCCGCCGCGACCAGACCGTTGCCGACCGCGGCACCCATGGAACCGCCGATGAACCCGAACTCCATCGCAGCGACCACGGCCTTGTTGCCGCCGATGGTCCCGTGCGCGACGACGATGGCATCGTCCAAATGCGTCTTGTCGCGCGCTTCCTTCAGCCGGTCGGTGTAGCGCTTGGTGTCGCGAAACCGCAGCGGATCGGCGTTGGCTTTCGGCAACTCGATCCGGGTGAAGCTGCCTTCGTCGAAGGTCCAGCCCAACCGTTCGACCGCGCCGCCCCGCATATGATGCCCGCAATGGCTGCAGACCTTCATGTTGGTGACCATGTCGCGATGGAAGATCATCTGCTGGCAGGACGGGCACTGATGCCACAGATTGTCCGGCACCTCCCGCTTCGCGAACAGGGTGCGGATTTTCGGTCGGACGAACTCGGTGAGCCAGCTCATGCGATGGGCCTCGGCGGGTGATTCGGGGCGGGTGATTCGGGGCGGAGGGTTAGCGCAACGGCGGGTCTGGGGGAAGCGGCGCCTGCGCTTTTCGGTCGGTCCGCTGTTGCGCGCGGAGGACGTTAAAGCCACTGAGGTCGCGGTGTTTAAGGTGCGCTCGGCGCCCTCCGCGTGAAACAACGGACAGCGCCACCCCACGACAACCCAACCCGGATCGGCGATACTCCCCCCAACCGAACCGGAGGACCGCCCCATGAAAGCCGCCGTCATCACCCCCACCGGCCTGCAAATCCAGGACATTCCCCGCCCCGAACCCAAACCCAACGAGATCCTGGTCCGAGTCCGCGCCGCCGGCCTGAACCGAGCGGATTTGGGGATGGTGACGGGACAGGCGCACGGCAGGGCAGGGGGCCTCGGCACCCCCGCCGGCCTGGAATTCTCTGGCGAAGTCGTCGCCGTCGGCGCCGAAGCCCGAGGGATAAAGCCCGGCGACCGAGTCATGTGCTCCGGCTCCGGCGGCTATGCGGAATACGCGGTCGCCGACTGGGGCCGCGCCGCCCCGATTCCGGCCAACAACATGAGCTTCGAGCAAGCTGCGACGCTGCCGGTCGCGCTGCAGACCATGCACAACGCCATTGTTACCGCCGGCCGCCTGAAGCCGGGCGAAACCGTCCTGATCCAAGGCGCCAGCTCCGGCGTCGGCCTGCTCGGCATGCAGATCGCCAAGCTCATGGGTGCCAAGACCGTGCTCGGCTCGTCCACCAACGCCGCGAGGCGGGCGCGGCTGCACGAGTGCGGCGCGGATGTCGCCATCGATACCTCGGACGCCAACTGGCCGGACGCGGTGATGGCGGCGACGGACGGCAAGGGCGTGAACCTGATCGTCGATCAAGTCTCCGGCAGCGTGGCCGGAGGCAACCTGAAGGCTGCCGCGCTGCTCGGCCGCGTGGTGAATGTCGGGCGCCTCGGTGGGCGGTTCGCGGAGTTCGACTTCGACCTGCACGCGTTGAAGCGCATCGACTATATCGGCGTGACGTTCCGGACGCGGACGGTGGAGGAAGTCCGCGAAATTACCCGCCTGATGCGCGCCGACCTGTGGCAGGCGGTGGAGGCCGGCAGGCTGAACCTGCCGATCGACCGCGTGTTCCCGCTGGACCAGGTGGTCGAGGCGCAGGCGCACATGAAGGAAAACGGCCATTTCGGGAAAATCGTCCTGAGCGTGGCCTGACGGCGGTTGGATCGCCTCTCCCCACCCGGACCTGCCGTCATCCTCCGCGAAGGCGGAGGACCCGCGCCTGACCGTAGAAATCATTGAGAAGGCGTAGGTCCTCCGGTCAGGCCCGACCATGAAGGGTTCGTAAGAAACCGACTACCCCGCTCGCGGCATCCGCAGCAGCACTTTCCCGATGCCCCGCCGTTCCTGCACCGCCGCCATCGCGTCGCGGAACCCCTCCAGCGGGAAGATGTGGGACGTGGTCGGCCGCAGCTTGCCGGCGTCGTACATCGCGAACATGGCATCCATTGCCGCCCGCACCCGGGGTTCGTGCAGATGCCGTTCGTCCTTCAGTCCCCAGCCGACATACAGCCCGTAATTGAACCCCATGACGGCAACGTTCTTCACCAGCAGATGGTTCGCCGGTATCTGCTGGATGCGCCCGGCGGCGAAGCCGATGACCAGAATGCGGCCTTCATTCCCGGTGCAGCGCAGGGCCAGATCGAACCCGTCTCCGCCGATCGGGTCGTAAACCACGTTCACCCCGGTGGGCGCCAGCGCCCGGATTTCCTCCAGCGCGGAGGCCGATGGGAACAGCACTGTATGATCCGCGCCGTGCTCGCGCGCGACCGCCAGTTTGTCCGGGGTGGAGGCGGTGGCGATCACACGCGCGCCCATCGCCTTGCCCAGTTCCACCGCCGCCAGCCCGACGGCACCCGCCGATCCGTGCACCAGCAGAGTCTCTCCGGGCTGCAACTGCGCCCGCCAGGACAGTGCGGTGAACGAGGTGCCATAGGATGTCGGAATCTGTGGCGCGATATCGAACGGGAACGAATCCGGCAGCTTGTAGACAGTGGCGGGATCGGCGACCGCTTCCTCGGCGTGGCCGCCCCAGTCGATCACGGCGCAGACCCGGTCTCCGACACCGAACCGCGTCACGCCCGGCGCGACTTCCAGGATTTCTCCGGCCACTTCCGTTCCCGGCGTGAACGGCCGCGGCGGTTTGCGCTGGTATTGCCCGCGAGTCACCAGATCGGTCGCGAACGACACCCCGGCGTAGTGCACCCCGATCCGCACCTGTCCCGGCCCCAGTACCGGAGCCGCGACCTCCTCGACCGCCAGTTCCCGGTAGGGCTTCCATTCGTGGCAGACGATGGCGCGCATGTCAGCTGGCCTCCCCTATCGGGGGCACCGATCCGGTCATGCCCGCCAGGACCTCGATCACATGACGCGCATGCACCTTGCTGCCTTCGCGTTGCAGGCGGCCGGCGATGTTCAGCAGGCAGCCCATGTCGCCGGCCAGCACCGTGTCGGCGCCGGTGGACGCGATGTCGGCGGTCTTGTCGGATACCATGCGGATCGAGATATCCGGGTATTTCACGCAAAACGTGCCGCCGAAGCCGCAGCAGATTTCGGGTTCCTTCATCTCCACGACGGTTGCGCCGACCGACTCCAGCAGGGCCCGAGGCTGCTGCTTGACCCCTAGTTCCCGCAGCCCGGAGCAACTGTCGTGATAGGTTACCGGCCCGTTTAGCCGGACGGCTGGCAGGGCGGCGACACCCAGGACATCGGTCAGAAAACTGACGATCTCATAGGTACGTTCTGCCAGAGCATCGGCCCGCGCCCGCTGGTTGGGGTCGTCGTCGAACAGATGAGGCAGATGGTGCTTGATCATCCCGCCGCAGGACCCCGACGGCACCACCACGTAATCGTAGCCGCCGAACGCATCCAGGATGCCTTGGCCCAGATCGCGCGCCGTCCGTCGGTCCCCGGAATTGTAGGCCGGCTGGCCGCAGCAGGTCTGGGCGCGCGGCACCTCCACGCGACAGCCGGCATCCTCCAGCAGTTTGATCGCGGCGAATCCCACCGTCGGGCGGTGCAGATCGACCAAGCAAGTGACGAACAGGGCGACGCGAGGCTTCGAAGACGGCATCTCAGGTGCTCCGGGCAGCCACCAGACGCCAGGTCGGGTCGGGCTGGCGCAGATCGCGTTCGAAGGACCAGAGGTCGGTGATCTCCGTCACACCTTCCGCCCCCACCACGATGCGGCCATCCTTGTCGCGGGTTAGGCTGACCTGATCGGACACGATGCGCACGGTGATGGTGGCCGCGCTGCCGCGCAGTTCGGCGCCTTCGATGGCCATCGACTCGATGGCGCGGATTTCGCTGGTTTGGGACTGGCCAGCGGTCTCCCGCACCGCGATGGCGTGTTCGAACGCACCGTAGGTGTCGTCGGCCAGAAGGCCTCGCAGGGCGACGCGGTCGCCGCTGGCGAAGGCGGCCACGATCATGCGGAACGCCTTCTCCGCTCCGCCCAGGAAGCCTGCCGGGTCGAGGTTGCGGTCTATTGCCCGCATGGCGGCCAGCACCTTGCCCATGGAACTGTTGGGATCGGGCACGGCCGCGGACCGAGCGGGGGCGATCGGTTCGGCCTTGCCCTCGATGATCGGTCCGGTTCCAACGGGCTGCGCCTGCGGCGGTTGTTGCGGCATGGCCGGACGTTCGAATCCGGTCCGGCGACCCAAGATGCCGCGCAACCGCAGCACCAGGAATGCCGCGACCAACCCCAACAGCACCAGATCGACCGGAAAGCTGCCCGTGGCTCCCATATTGATTCTCCTTGCGTGCCAACACATAGGGCGGCACCGTCCCAATGACAAATGAAACCCCGGAGAGGTTAACGTGATCCTGCTGCGGCACGGGCAGAGCGAGTTCAACGTCCACATCACCGCGACCCGCCTCGACCCCGGTATCCCCGACCCATGCCTCACCGAATACGGCCACCTCCAGGCCGAATCCGCTGCTCGGGCGTTGGCCGGACAACGGATCGGCCGGATCGTGGTGTCCCCTTACGCCAGGGCGCTGCAAACCGCCGAACCGGTGGCGCGGGCGCTGAACGTGCCGGTGTTCGTCCATCCCACCGTGCGGGAGCGCTACGGCTATGCCTGCGACATCGGCACCAAACGGTCGGTGCTGCGGGACCGTTGGCCGGACCACGATTTCTCCGGCATCGAGGAAACCTGGTGGCCCTCGGACGACGAACCGGCGGACTCCGTCATCGCCCGCGCGGCGGCCTTCCGAACGGAAATGGCGGCGCGGCCGGATTGGTCCGAGACGCTGGTGGTCAGCCACTGGGGCTTCATCCTGTGCATGACCGGCCAGAACGTCGCCAACGGCGAATGGCTGCGTTGCGACCCCACCGCGGCACCGCCGGCGGAGATTGTCTGGCGGTCGTAGCCTTTCGCGGGCGAGCGTGCTAACCCGCGCGCCGATGAGGCCGCCAGCCCCGGCGCGTCACCCAGACCGGAGAACACGATGTCCGAAACTACCTCTGCCCAGCCCGCCGGCGCCCAGCCGCCGCCGCTGGTCGTCAATATCCAATACGTAAAGGACCTCTCGTTCGAAGTCCCTGGCGCGCCGCAGGTGTTCACGACGCTCCGCGCCCAGCCGCAGGTCGCGATCAATCTGGACGTTCAGGCGCGCCGGATCACCGACGGTCAGCCGGTGTTCGAAGTGTCGCTGGTGATCAAAGCCGAAGGGTCGGACCCGAGCGCGCAGGCCAACGGTGCCGCCGCCCCGGCGCCGGTGTTCGTCGCGGAACTGACCTATGCCGGCGTCTTCACGCTGAACGGCCTGCCCGACAACGCGGTGGAGCCGGTGTTGCTGGTGGAATGCCCGCGCATCCTGTTCCCGTTTGCCCGCAACATCCTGTCGGATGTGACGCGCGACGGCGGATTCCCGCCCGTGCTGCTGCAGCCGATCGATTTCGTGGCGCTGTGGCAGTCCCGCCGCGCCGCCGCTGGCCAGCCGGCCGCCGCGGTCTGACTTCGCGAACGGGCCGCCGTCAGGCGGCCCGCCAGAGCGGTTCCTTCAACTTCCCGACAAACGCCTCATGCGCCGCCAACTCGGCCTCGGTCGGTTGGACCAGGCGGGGCGTGCGGGTGCCCGTATGGGTGTAGACCGCGACCGGATTGCGCCCGGCATCGGCGGCGAGCGACAGGCCGCGTTGCCGGCCGCCCGTCAGCTCCACATAGACATCCGCCAGCAGCTTGCAGTCCAGCAGCGCGTTGTGCGTCGTCCGGGCCGTCAGGTCGATCAGGAAGCGACGGCAGAGCGCATCCAGGCTGTTCGGCATGCCGGGAAAGCGCTGCTTGGCCAGAATCAGCGTATCCACCATGCGATCGCCGGCTAGCGACGGCAGGCCCAGACGGGCGAACTCCGCGTTCAGAAAGCCGAAATCGAACGGCGCGTTATGGGCGATCAGCTTGCCGTCGCCGAAGAACGCCAGCAGATCGTGCGCGATGGCGGCGAACAGCGGCTTCCCTGCGACATGGACCGAGGTCATGCCGTGCACCCGGCTCGCTTCCATCGGAATGTCGCGCTGCGGGTCGACGATGGCATGGAAATGCGCGCCGGTCGGCAGATCGTTGATCAGCTCCAGCGCCGCGACCTCGATCAGCCGATCGCCGGTCAGGGGATCGAGGCCCGTGGTTTCCGTGTCGAACAGGACGGAGCGAATCATGGCCGCACGCTTCTTATGATCCGGCGCATGGCCAGCTGCGTATAGTGACGCGACAGGCCGGTCCGCACGACGATATCGGCCCGTCGGCGCTTTTCCGCGTCCGGCATCTGGCGGGCGATGACGTTCTCGATGTCTTTGTCGCTCATCTTCCGGCGCATACGCACGCGATGGACCTGCACCGTCCTCGGGGCCGAAACGACGACGGAAAACGACAGCTTCCGCCCGCCGGTTTCGAACAGCAGCGGAATATCCAGCACCGCCGCCGGTTTGGCGGCCCGTCGCGCGCGGGCGAGGAAAGCGCGCTCTTCCTCCCGCACCATCGGGTGCAGAATGCGTTCCAGCTTTGTCAGAGCCTCAGGCTTGCCCAAGACGGCTGCCCGCAACGCCGCGCGATCCAGCGCGCCGTTCACGATCGTGCCGGGAAACGCGGCTTCGATGGGTTTCAGCGCGCGCCCGCCGGGCGATTGCAGTTTGTGGACGGTGGCATCGGCGTCGAATACCGGGATGCGGGCGCGCTTGAACGCCGCGGCGGCGGTGGATTTGCCCATTCCGATTCCGCCGGTGAGGCCGATGACCTTCATGGCAGCAGGTCCGCGGCGACGAAACGGCGGAGTTCGTCGTCCACCATCGGTGTCACGCCGAACCACGCGGTAAAGCCAGGCACCGCCTGATGCAGCAACGTCCCCAGCCCATTCACCGTCCGCAGCCCGCGCGCCCGGGCGGCGGCAAGGAGGGAAGTTTCCAGCGGCACATAGACGATATCGGCCACAGCCATGGTCGCCGCGGCGCGGGACAGATCGATTTCCAGATGCGTCTGGTTGTGCATGCCCAGCGATGTCGTGTTCACCATCAGGGCGTGATCCGGCACGGCGTCGGAGCGGCGGTCCCAGTCGATGACCGTCATCCCGCCCAGGTCTGTCGCCAAAGCTTCGGCTCGGGCGCGGGTGCGGTTGGCGACGGTGACCGGAACGCCCAGGTCCAGCAACGCGGCGGCGATGGCGCGGGTGGACCCGCCGGCGCCCAGCAGCAGCGCCGGGCCGGCGGCGGGGTCGATGCCATGGGCACGCAGGTCCGACAAGAAGCCGCCGCCATCGGTGTTTCCGCCGGAGATCTTACCGTCTTTGAAAATCAACGTGTTAACGGCGCCAGCGCGCTTGGCGGTGTCGTCCACACTGTCGCAGACGTCGAACGCGGCCAGCTTGTTGGGGATGGTAACGTTGGCACCCTGAAAGCCGGCCAGCATCAGGCCGCGTACCGCCGCCGGGAAATCCTCGGTGCGGATGGGCAGGGGAACATAGGCGCCGTCGACCTTGTACCGCTCCAGCCAAAAGCCGTGCAGACGGGGGGAGCGGGAGTGGCTGACGGGCCAGCCGATAATGCCCGCGAGTCGGGCAGATCCGGAGAGTATGGGCATGGCTAAGGATTGCCGGTTGGGCCGGATCGGGTCAAGCGCGTGGGAAAAAGCGCTGCGCACCGGCGGACAGGGTAGTTTGTGAAACGCAATGCAGTATTGCGTTGAACGCACGACCGGCTGGGGCGGCCCTGCCGGGGCTAACGATATATTCCAATACACAATGAATTATTATAATTACGGTGTCTATATATGATGCTTTGATCGAAAACCAAAATTGTATATGAACCGATATCCACAGTCACTATTAAATCGATGATTTGATGTTGGATTGTACTATGGATGATAAGATGCCAAGAACAAGGCAGAGGATGGCAGCGGATAGGCGGCCGACGTATCCGGGTGCGACTTCATCGGCGCGAATAGTCGCGAAAGCATACTGCCTTGGTGGCTGGAACCGAACCGGATCGTAGCGATCGGATGGCTGACCATTCGGCGAGGCGAACCGCCGAAACGGTTGTGTTGCTTGCAAATAGAAACTATTTCTGTCTTGCGGCCTATTGTTGCAAAGATTAGCTGAAAAACTCAGGTGGGGGAATTGACATCATGGCACTGTCGTCCGAGCAATTCAGTATCGGTATGTGCGATCCGCTGATTTGGCATCTGATCGAGGCGCGCGACCTGGCCATAGCAACGGGGTTGACCGAAACGGCGGAAACCATCGAGCGGGCGATCGCGAGCTCCATACGTGAGTTCAAAGCGGCAACACCGGCGGGGGAGCCGCATTTTATCGATGTGTGGGAATAGTATCCGGGGCGGTTATTTGGCGGCATCGTCCTTCGGTGCCGTCTCCAGGGCCGTTTCGGCAATAGACCAGAATGTCTGCCAGGACGCTTCCACGCGCGACAAGTAATATTCCTTGGCACGCGGCGTGATATCGACGATGCGGACGCGAGCGTCGGTTTCGCTCGGCCGGGTGACGATCCAGCCTTCGGCTTCGATATCCTGGATCGTCCGAGAGATGGTCGCCGGGCTGGCGGTGCCGGTCGCCAGGGCGGCCAGGTCTTTCTGGGTAATGACCCGGTCTTCGAAATGGGCCAGGCAGGCTTCGACGACGATCCAAAATCCCTCCAGAGCGCGCGGAATCTCCCGCAGTTCGCGGAACTCGCGGATCACTGCTCCGCGCCGAGCCATGGCTGCCTGATGCCATCGCCCGATCGCGATGGCTTTGGCCTTCAAGGGTATTTTGGCCAGCCGATCGTCCCGTTCCATTGTTCGCTCCCGCCCGTTCGGCTTGACTTGGGGATGCGAAGGGCAACCCGCAAGGCGTTTGCATACAAGTGTCCACCTTATCCCGCGCTTGCGCCATTCCGCACGGGCCATGACACTGTGGGGACGAATGACGGAGAGTTTTATGCCGGCCTTGGATCGCAGATTAAAAGTCGCCACTTGTCTCGCGACCGAGGCCGGGGGGGTGGCGATGCGCCTGCGGCCGCCGCCCGGCGGGCCGCTCGCCACGCTCAAGGGCGTGCAGGACTGGGTCACTGAAGCCGATGGCGCGGTGGAGCGGTTTCTGTCCGAGCGTTTGCTGCAAGAATTTCCCAAGGACGGATTTCAGGGGGAGGAAGAAGGCATCGGGCGGACCGGCGTGCTCCGCTGGGTCGTGGACCCGATCGACGGCACCGCGAACTACATGCGCGGGGCGAACCGGTTCTGCGTTTCGCTTGGGTTGCTGGAGGGCGACCAACCCTTGGCCGGGGTCATCGTCGCGCCGGCCTTGGGCGAAACCTTCGCCGCGCGGCACGGCGGCGGCGCCACGTTGAACGGTGTTCCCATGCACGCGGCCGACACCGCCGCGATGAACCGAGCAACGGTGGAGATCGGCTGGTCGGCACGGCGGCCGATGGGGGATTTTCTGGCTCTGTGTGGGCGCGTCACCGAAGCTGGCGCCGTCCTGCGCATGGGCGGCTCCGGTGCGCTCGGGTTGGCCGATGTCGCGGCGGGGCGACAGGACGCGTACGCCGAACTGCATATCAACCTGTGGGATGTCGCCGCCGCGTTGGTGCTGTTGCAGGAGGCCGGGGCTAGCGTCAGCGACTTCATGGCCGCCCCCGGGCCGGTGTCCGGTAATCCCATCCTCGCCTGCGCCCCAGGCATCGGACAGGCGATGACCGCTTTGTTTTGACAGATCGCCGTCTCGGCGCTTCTCTGCGGCCGACTACGAGAGGAAACACCGATATGCAAGCTCACGGGCGCCCCTTGGAGGGCATGCGCGCGATCGCGCTGGAACACGCCGTGGCGGCGCCGTTGTGCAGCCGCCACTTGGCCGACATGGGCTGCGACGTCATCAAGATCGAGCGTCCCGGCACCGGCGACTTCGCCCGCGACTACGACAGTTTTGTCCATGGCCAGAGCAGCCATTTCGTCTGGCTCAACCGCGGCAAGCGCAGCCTGTGCCTGGACGTGAAGCAGCCGGCGGCGAAGGACGCACTGATGCGGCTGATCGGAACGTCGGACATCCTGTTGCAAAACCTTGCTCCCGGCGCGGCCGCGCGGCTGGGGCTGAGTTACGAGGCGCTGAAGCCGGCCAATTCCAAGCTGATCGTCGCCGACATCTCCGGTTACGGGGAGAGCGGGCCGTTCGTGCAGAAGAAGGCGTACGATCTGTTAATTCAGGCCGAATCGGGGCTGATCGCGGTGACCGGCTCGCCGGACGAACCGTCGCGTGTTGGCATTTCGGCCGCCGATATCTGCACCGGCATGTATGCGCTGACCGGCATTCTGGGCGCGCTGGTGCGGCGGGGCCGGACGGGGGAGGGGGCGAATATCAAAATCGCTATGCTCGACGCTCTGGCCGAGTGGACGACGCAACCGATGCTGCGAAAGGTCTACGCCGGCTCCCTGGTGCCGCGCTCTCCCACCAACCACCCGGCCATCGCCCCCTACGGCGCGCACAAGACCAAGGACGGACAGGTCATCTTCGGCATCCAGAACGAACGAGAATGGGCGGTGTTTTGCGACAAGGTGATGGGTCAGCCGGAGATGCGGACGGATGCGCGTTTCAACTCCACCAACAACCGCAGGGACAACCGGGTGGAGCTGACCCGTTTGATCGAAGTGCAATTCGCGCCCCTGACGTCCATGGAGGTGGTCGAACTGCTGGACGCCAACGGTATTGCCAATGGCCGCCTGAACGACGCGCAGGATGTGTGGGATCACCCGCAACTGGCGGCTCGCGATCGCTGGCGGGAGGTGCAGACCGAACACGGCCCCTACCGGGGTCTGCTGCCGCCGTTCACGTTCACCGACGTGGAGATGGGCATGGGTCCGGTACCGGGAATCGGTCAGCACACCGATGAGGTCCTGGCCGAACTCGGCTTCGGTGCCGCCGAAATCGACGCCATGCACGCATCGGGTGCGGTATGACCGCATTCGATCCGGCCCAGCATCGCATGGTCCCGGAACAGCGCTGGTTCGACGATTTCAAGCTGGGCGAGCGCTTCCTTCTGCCGAGCCGGACGATGACCGAGGCTGTGTTCCTGGCGTTTCAGGGCGCGAGTGGCGACAACCATCCGGTCCATTACGACGTCGAGTACTGCAAAGCGCGCGGCATGCCGGGTCTGCTGGCGCACGGCCTGCAAACCTTGGCGCAAACAGCCCCCGGCGCTGGGCTGTTCCCGTTCCTGATCGAGGATTCGCTGGTCGGGTTCCTCGAACAATCCAGCAAATTCCTGAAGCCGGTATTCGCGGGTGATACGCTTTACGCGGCGCTGGAGATCGAGGAACTCACCCCTGGTCGCACCACGGGCGTGCTGGGGTTCCGGACCACGGTGCACAATCAGCGGCGGGAATTGGTGCTGGAGGGGAAGCAGCGATACCTGCTGCGCAAGCGGGCGGGGTAGGGGTCGGCCGCCGAAATGCTGCGTCGCACAAAAAAATTCGCGTCTGCCCCAATTGCCCCCAGTCTTGCCCAAATTCCGCCATAAGCGGGTTCCATACCCCGCACTGTTCCGAACCGAACAGGTCCCAAAATGGCACGCACAAGCAGCCTCATGCATCCCGGCCGCGTACTTAGGGAAGAGTATATGGAGCCCCTGCGGCTCGACACCGCCGCGTTGGCGCACGCGCTGGGCGTCTCGCCCGAGCGGATCGTTCCTCTGATCGACGACCAGGAACCGCTGAATTCCGACCTCGCGCTGCGTTTGGCGCGGTGCTTCAAGACCAGCCCGCAGTTCTGGCTGGGCCTGCAAAGCGCCTTCGACCTCGCCACCGCGCGCATGCGCTTCGGCGCGGAGATCGAGGCACAGGTGATGCAACTGGCCGCCTAACCCGCCGCCCGCTTTTCCGACTGGGCCTTACGGGCCGTGCGCCGCAATCTTGGTTTGGGTTGCGGCGTTGTCGTATCCAGAACCGCGTGCAGCGCCGCCACAGTCTCCGGCGGCAATCGGTGAATGGCCTGCGCCAGGCGGTTTGCCAGCGCCGTCTGCTCCGGGGTCAACCCCGCCGTATTCACTGTCACCCGCGGGTTCGACAGCTTCGCCAGATGCGCCATATCGTCGGCGTCGTCCCAGATCAGCCCGAAATACTCGTTCACCTGATGGACCAGCCCGGCGCTGGGGGCGCCGCGCTTGCCGTGTTCCAACGCCGAGAGATAGGCGGCGGAGACCTGCAGCGCCTCCGCCAACTGTGTCAGCGTGATGCCGCGTTCCGTGCGCAGGCCGCGTACCCTAGCGCCGAACGGGGTCACCGTACCCGTCGCAGCAGCAGCCGCACCGAACCCGGATTCGCGGCGTGCGGGTGGCTGGCTGCCAAGATCAATGGACGAATTTCCGGGAGATTCAGCCAAATGGGAAATTCGCGCTTGATCGCGCCGCCGGTTTCGCCGCTGCCGCGCCCGGTGATCACCTCCACGCAGCGGACATGATCGGCGTGGGCGGTACGAATAAAGGCGATCAGGGCGGAGAATGCACGCTGCGTCGTCTTTCCGTGCAGGTCCAAGCGGCGCACCGTCGCCAATTTCCCAGCCTGAAACCGATTCCATGTGCCGGTATCGATGCCGGACGGCTGTCCCCCGATCGCCACCTGCGGAGTCCGCCGCATCGGCGGCGTGGCCCGAATCGGCTCCGACGGGCGTGCTACAACAGGTGCCGTCACGACCTCGGGGATAGCCACGACCGGCGTCGCCCCCTTCAGCGGGGCGATTCGGGCGGCGTAGTTCGCCCATTCCGCGCGATCCAACTCTGTCAGCGAGCGGCGACGCAGGGCCATCACGGGTCTCGGCTCAGGCCTTCCGCCGTCAGAGCCGCCAAATATGCCGCCCAGCGCCGGTCGTACTGCTGGCCAAGCTCGTGAAAATACTCCCAGGTGAACAGGCCGGAGTCGTGGAGGTCGTCGAACACCAATCGCACAGCGTAGTTGCCGACCGGTTCGATCTCCATGATCCCGACATGACGCCTGCCGGGGACGGTTTTGCGCTGGCCGGGACCGTGGCCCTGCACCTCGGCGCTGGGGCTTTCGACGCGCAGATACTCGGCGGGCAGCGAGGCCGATGTTCCATCGTAGAACCCCACGTGCAGCATGCGGTCGGCTTTGCTGTAGCGCAGGTCGGTGGCGATGACGGTCATCAATCGTCCAACTTCCGGGCTTCGTCGGGCAGCATGATCGGGATGCCATCGCGAATCGGGTAGGCCAATCCGGCCTTGCGGCTGATCAGTTCCCCGGCTTCCCGGTCGTATTCCAGGGGGGCTTTGGTCAAAGGACAAACCAGAATCGCCAGCAGACGCGGGTCGACCGGGGTGGGGCGGGGGGAGGTTTCGCTCATGTCAGCTCAAGGGTCGGCCAGGGGGGAGATCGGAACCGGCCGCGCCCATCTGCAACAGCGCCAGCAGCGTTGCCGCTCGGTCCGCATCGGTGGGGGCTTCCAGCAGGGCCTGCTTCTCCGCCGGCTCGAACGGGCAGACCATGGCGAGCGTAGTCACCAGGATTTCATCCGGCATGCGGTGGATAGCGTCCCAGTTGGCGTCGAATTTCTGACCGGTGAAATAGGCGCGCAGGGCGGTCAGCAGCGCCTCCCGCTCGACCCCGGTCGGGTCGGGGGTCAGCTCCAGATCGCCGGGATAGGCAGAGTAATCCGGGCGCACCCGGCGATAGCCGTTGCGGTTCGGCAGTTCCTCGGCGATCATAAACCGCGACAGGCCGGTCAAGGTGATCAGGAATCGTCCGTCGTCGGTTTCGCTGAACGACGACAACCGGCCGAGGCAGCCGGTCTGGTACAGGCCAGGTCCGTGTTCGCTGGGCGGGGCGTGCGGGTCCGGTTGGATCATCGCGAACATGCGGCCGGTGCGCAGCGAATCCTCGGTCAGCGCCAGATAGCGGGGTTCGAAGACGTTCAACGGCAGCTTGCCGCGCGGCAGCAGCAGCACGCCGGCCAGCGGAAAGATGCCGATTTCCGCCGGCAGCCGGTCGCGAGTCGGATGAAACGCGGCCATCAGCTGAACAGGATGGCGGACAGGCGCCGCCGAGCGGTTTGGGTGACGGGATCGTCGGAGCCCCAGGATTCGAAGAACTTCAGCAACTGGACGCGGGCGGCGCCTTCGTTCCAGGTGCGGGCGCGCTTGACGATGTCCAGCAGCGCGTCGGCAGCCTGTTCGCGCTGATCCATGGCGTTCAGCGCGGTGGCCAACTCATAGCGGGCTTCGTGATCGGCCGGATCGACAGCGAGTCGGGCTTCGTACGCCGCCAGCTGGCCCGCGGCCTCCCGCCCTTCCTTCGCCAGCATCAGGGCGCTGCGAGCGCCGGAGATTTCGGCATGTTCGGCCAGTTTCTCGGGCACCTGTGCCAAGGCGTCCAGCGCCTGCTCTTCCTGCCCCAGCGCGATCAGAGCGCGAATCAGGCCGCCCCAGGCGTCGCCGTTTTCGGGTTCCTCGGCCAGGACGGAACTGAACAGTTCCGCGGCCTGCTGCGCGTCATCCTGTTCCAGCGCGGCTTTCGCCTCGGCCAGTACGTCCGCGGTCGGCATCGAGCCGCCGGCGTTTTTCAGCAGGGTCTCGACGAAGCGCTTCACCTCCGATTCGGGGAGCGCACCTTGAAACAGATCGGCGATCTGGCCTTGCCAGAAGGCGACGACGGTGGGGATGGACTGCATCGGCAGGCCCATTTGCGCCAGCTGCTGCACCAGACCGCGATTCGCATCGACGTCGATTTTCACCAGCTTGATCCGCCCGCCGGCCGCTTTCGTCACTTTTTCAAGCGTCGGCGTCAGGGTTTTGCAGGGTCCGCACCACGTGGCCCAGAAATCCACCAGGACGGGAATGGTTCGAGAGGCCTCGATGACCTCCGCCATGAAGTTTTTCTGATCGCCATCCATGATCGTGGCGGCGGCGCCAGGGGTAGGATCTTGGCCGATGATGGTGTCCATGGTGTCGAGTTTCCCGCGTATCGGACGCATGCGTCCCTATAAATGTGGCGTCGGTCCGCCGAAACAAGCGGGACCGGCGTGTTGGGCGGACCATGACGCCAGAGGCGCCCCGCGTCCAGCGGGAAGGCATTGGAGGGTTGCATTCAAGGGCTTGCAATCCAATCCGAACCCCCCTATCAACCGCGTCACCGACGGAGCGCGGGCGTAGCTCAGGGGTAGAGCACAACCTTGCCAAGGTTGGGGTCGAGGGTTCGAATCCCTTCGCCCGCTCCAGATTTTCTCTGCTATGCGCACGAGGCTGCGCAGATCCGGCGCGTTCTCCCACCGCGACATCGTCGGCTGCGAGGCGAGGTCGTCGCCGCTATCCGGCAACCGCCCGCAGGCCAGCTTGAAGGCCGGATCGCGGCGCAGGTGGTCCAGGTCGTTGGCGTCGGGGTAACCGCATGCGATGGCCAACACACGGGCGCGCAGGATGTCCGCCATCGTGTGGGTGATTGGCGCGGGGTCGCGGTGGTCGGGGATTATACCGGCGAGCCGGTCGATCAAGCCGAGCCGCTTGTCGGCACCGGCCAGCAGCAAGGCGCCGCCGTCGGAACTGACCTGGCCGCCGTCGAATGCGGCGGTGACCTTCTTCTTGCCGATACTTGGCAGCGAGAACGGCAGGAGGGTATCTTCGGTGTCGGCAGGCATGGCAGATTCTGTCCGGGCATCGGGTATGGCGTCGAGAACCAAACCTTATGCGATTCCAGACGGGTGTGCCGTGCCTGCCAGCGAATCCCTGCTATGCGGTGAATA
>CAITUP010000071.1 GCA_903895595.1 uncultured Acetobacteraceae bacterium
CCGGCCTGATAGCGCGCGAGTTCGAGGACGCGGACTCCGTCGAGGGCGAGTTTGGACATGGCGGGTTTCTCCCCAGAATGATTATCCGGGGAGTTTGGGCCGGGTCGGCGGTAAGTCAAATCGGACCCGCTCAGAACTCCGTCTTCGCCCGCAGATAGAACGTATTGTCCTTCGTCGTCTGGCCGAACGAATAGTCGTAAACCGCGCTGAGTGCGAACGGCCCCTTCTGCGCGATCGTCAGACCCAGGCCCAAATTCGCCACATCGGTATCGCGCGCCGGGCTGGTGGAGGTAAACGAGCCGCCGGCCAGGAACGACGCGCTGGTCACGATACGCGTCGTGACCAGATTGCGAACGTAATAACCATGCAGTTCCGGCGTGAAGGTCCAGCCGCTGGACTGCGCAATCGGGTAAGCGAAACGGCTGCCGAGCTTCATCTGAGCCACATCGATGTGCTGCCCCGCGACATTCAGGTCGAAGACCCCGCCCCCATGCGTCGCATGCGGATCGATATCCAGATGCACTTCCTGGAATGCGATGCTCGGCGTAACGATCGCCCCCATGACGCGCCAGTCGTAACCGGCAGCAATTTTGGCATTGAACTGAACGCCGCCGAAATCGCCGTTGCGGGTGGCGCCGAAGCCGCTGATATTTTCCTTGGTATTATACCAGCTGTATCCGAAACCGGCGGCGCCATCGATGAAGAAGTTATTCTGGAACCAAGTGCCGTAGACACCGGCCTGCGCCGTCAGCGCCGTATTCCGGTTGCCCGACAACGGCCCCGAGAAGCTGACATCCGTTTGCGTCAAACCCACCGACAGACCGACCCGCGTGTCCGGACGAACCAGCGTATCCGCCCCGAACGCCGCGCCGTAGGACGTGGCGGTGAAGCCGCTGATGCCTTCCTTCTGACCCTGCGTGAAACCTTTGATCGTGGGCGTCGCCCAGACCGAGAAGCCGCGCCCTGGCTCATCGCCCGCCGCCATGCCGCCGTTTTCGCGCAACGCCGTCACGCGATCGCCGACCGAGGCGGTCAGGCCGCCACTGTTATTCAGCGCCGTCGCAATCAGAGACTGTGCCGAACCCAGCATGCTCGGCTGCACCTGCTGGAAGAATTGCGAAAGCTGGCGCGGGGTAAGCGTACTGAGCACGTTCAGCAACGCCTGGCCGGCCTGGCGGTTGCCTGACAGAGAGTCCAGCAACTGCCGGACGCCGTTGATTGCCTGATTTTGGTTGTTCAGAGCGGACCCCGCCAACGGCGCCGTCGTTGGTGCGACGATGGTGTTGTAAGCGGTGTCGATCTGATTGGCGGACGGTGCGGCGAAGGTCACCACCAAATTGTTGCCGACCGTGCTGGCAATCGCATTTTGCAGCCACGGATCGGTGCTGTCGCTGCTGACTGTTTGCGTTGGCGAGACCGCGATGCCACCCGACGTGAGCACCGCCAACGACGTCAATGTGCTGCTGCTCAGGAAGTGCAGCGCGATCCCCGTGCCGGTGCTGGCGATATTCGCGGTGCCGCCAACGTTCAGCGAACCGAAGGTCGATCCGGCGACGGACACGCCCAACTGGCCGGTCGAGGCCTGGGTGAAATTGCCGGACACCGAAATCGCGTTGGTGCCGACATTCACGAAACCGCTGTTGCTGGTCAGCGTCGCGCCGACATTGCCGTTCAGCGTCGCCGTCGCGCCGGATGCGATCCGGAACAGCGACGCGCCGGAGATCGCGTTGCCGCTGAGTGCGGCGACCGTCAGCATGCCAGAGTTCACGTTGACCGTCGGCACGTTGGTAATCGATCCGCCCGTGACGAACGATCCCCCCGAACCCAGGTTGAAATTGACCTGACCGCCCGATCCGGTTTGCCCGACAATCGCGCCGGTAATGGAACCGCCGGTGACGTTCAGCACATCGGCGCCGGTCCCTTGCTTGATCGCACCGATAATCGTGCCGGCGTTGGCGATCGTCATCGCCCGAGCGCTCGCGGCGTTGTCGATCGCCGTCCCTGAGCCGTCCGCCGGACCGCCCTGAATCAGGCCGGTCGCGGTGTTGGTCAGGACCGAGAACGTGCCTGTGGAGGTTACGCTCACGCCCGCGGTCACGCCCTGGATGACGCCGCTGTTCGTCGATGTGCCGAGCGTGCCTTTGACGGTAATCGCCGACCGGTCGGCGGAGATTGTGCCGCCGGAACTGTTCGTCATGCTGCCGACGCTGGCACTCGGGTCCACCGTTATGGCCACACCGTTGGTACCGGTTGCCTGGATCTGCCCGGCGTTGATCAGTGTGCCGATGCTGCCGACCCCAGCCGCGCCGGCGTCGATGGCGATACCGAAATTGCCGTTCGCGGCGATCGTTCCGGTGGCGTTGTTGGTCAGCGTGCCGATGCTGCCGCCCCCACCGACGCTGACACCGATTCCGTTGGCGCTGTTTGCCCGAACAAGGCCGCTGTTCGCCAGCGAACCGACAGAACCGGTCTTCACCCAGACCGCGATGTTGCCGGCGATCGTGCCGCCCGCATTGTTGATCAGCCTCCCGACGCTGCCGCTCGTGCCGACGAGAATGCCCAG
>CAITUP010000072.1 GCA_903895595.1 uncultured Acetobacteraceae bacterium
CCTGAGATGGTCGGGTCAGGCCCGACCATGACGGGGGGGACGGGGGGGACGGGGGGGGCGGGCAGGTGGGCAGTCGTTAACTAAACCGGCAGCCGCAGTAGCTTATCCGCGTTGCCGTGGGCAATCTTCAACCGGTCCGCCGGCGATACCGGCAGCGAATCCAAAAACGCTCGCCCCCGAGCGTTCGATGCGAAAGGATAATCGACCGAGAACATGATGCGGTCGGCGCCGAACGTCATCATCGCCGCCATGAACGGCACCATGGTGAAGAAGCCGCTGGTTGTGATCCACACTTGATCCACAAGTGTCTGACGCACCGAGCGGTTGAGATGCGCCTTGGCCCCGGCGGTGGTGGTTTCGTCGATCCGATCCATCATGAACGGAATCGCCTCGCCCATATGGCCGATGATCAGTTGCAAACCGGGATGGCGATCCAGCGCGCCGGACAGCACCAGCCGCAGAGTATGGATCGCGGTATCGGCGTGCCAGCCCCAGGCGGATTGCGCCATGGTGAAGCTGAAATTCCCGGGCAATCCGTCGAAATAGGCGCTGCGAACGGCTTCGGTGGGAAGGCCGGGGTGCAGATAGATCGGCACCTGCAACGCTTCCGATCGCGCCAGGATCGGCTCGTAAATGGGATCGTCGAGGAAGCGCCCGTCGGTGGCGCCGTTGATCAAACAGCCGTGGAAGCCGAGGTCCTTTACGCAACGTTCCAGTTCGTCCGCCGCGGCCTCGGGCGAGTGCAGCGGCAAATGCGCGAAACCCCGGAAGCGGACGGGCTGCGGCGCGCAGGATGCCGCCAAAGCGTCGTTGTAGGCGCGGGCGAGCGTGATTCCCTCGGGTCCGGGGACCAGATCGGCGCCGGGGCCGGCGACGGACAACACCTGCGTGGTAATGCCGTTGGCATCCATGTCCGCGAGGCGGGCGTCGCCCATGTCGGCGAGTTCGGCGCGCTTGATGGTTTGCGCCCAGGCGACCTCGGGGCCGGGAAAGCCGCGGCGGCGCACGGCGGCCTGATCGATGCCGGCGACGATGCTGGGGACGTTGAAATGTTCTTCCAGGGCGACGATGCGCATGGGTGGATCCTCCGGTGGCGTTGCACCGGAGGATCGCATGTCGGCGGTTAGCGTGCCATCCCGGTCGCACCGGCCGGAACGTCGTAGAACGCCAGCGTCATGGAAACGCTGCTGTAATGGCCCATCAGCGTGATCACGTCGGTGATTCCGACATGGTCCAGCGCCTTCACCGCGCGGTCGTACAGTCCGACCGACACCCAGCGGGCGTTGGCCAGCGTCACGGCCATCTCGTAGACCACTTGCTCACGCTCGTCCTCGAACGACGTCGTCAGGCCGCCCAGGATCGCTTCCACCTTCTCGGCCGGCAGTCCGACCGCCTTGCCGCGGCGTTCGTGCGCCCAGGTCGGATAGGCGGAGTGGAACTTCGCCGTGATCACGCACACCGCGATTTCCCGTTCCCGCTCGGTCAGCGAGTAATGGCCCTCATGGAAATGGCCGCCGAACGGCCCGATGACCTTCGACAGCTTGGGATTATGGATATAGATTTTGCCCGGCCCCGGCAGCCCGCCGCGGCTTGCGAGCATCGCCTCGTAACCCTCTTTCTGTTCGGGGGTCATTTCGTCGACGGGGATTTCGGCGTAGCGGCCGAAGGTCGGTGTGCGTGCCATATCGGTTTCCTTCCCAGCTTGGTTTCACGGCGCGAGCAGTGGACCGACATCCTCCGCGAGGCGGTGCAATTGTTCAAGGGCGAGGCTGTTCGGCATGCCCGGCCAATGGATCGACGCCACCAGATGGTTCACGCCCAGCCGGCTGTTCAGACGATTGAGCTGATCGGCGACCTCGGAGGGCGAACCCATCAGGAACCGGTCTTCCAGCAGTTCGTTGAACTCGTGGTCGAAATTATCGCCCTCGGGCATTACCTTGTCCTGGCCCCAGGAGCGGTAGGCTTTGTATTTTTCTTCGAGGTAAGGCTGCGCGATGCGAATGGCCTCGGCGCGGGATTTGGCGACGAAAACTTCGCGGCGCATGGGGACTTCGGTGGGGAACGGTTTCTCGTATTTGTCCAGCGCCCGCTTGTATAGTTCCATTTGGCGTTCGGTCGTGGACAGCGTGTTGTGCGGGTTGATGTACCAGCAATCGCCGATCCGAGCGGCGCGTTCGATCGCGACATCGGCGTTGCCGCCGATCCAGATGGGCGGCATCGGTTTCTGCAACGGTTTCACCGGGCAGGTGGCGTGGTCGAGTTCGAAATGGCTGCCTTTCATATCGACAAAATCCTCGGTCCAGAGACGGCGGATCGCGGTCATGCATTCCTCGAATCGCGCCCCCATGTTGCCGCGTGGCACACCGAAGGCTTTGAACTCGACGTCGCGGTAGCCGATGCCCGCGCCGAACACGAGCTTGCCGCCGCACAGCAGGTCGAGCGTGGCCAGCTGTTCCGCGAGATCCAGCGGTTTATGCAACGGCACCAGCACCAGCCCCAGAATGATCCGCAGCCGTGGCGCGATGGCGGCGCAGTAGGACAGGAAGGGGATTTGTTGCACGGATTCGAACGGATGGGCGCTGTAGTGCGATCCTTTGATGACCCCGTCGAACCCGAGCCGGTCGGCGCAACGGACGAGGTCGAGGTCGTCGTTGAGGTGTTGGACGGGATTGCCGGGCGGGTGTTGGCCGCGAATGATGAGGCTGAGTTTCATGGTTTCAGGGTTCCTGTATCGTCAGACCGGATAATCCAGCCCCTCGTAAAGCGCCGCGAACGGCAGCACCAATTCCAACTCGGGGATGTCGATGGACGCTCCGGTCCCTTCCAGGAGCTGGGCATTTTGGATGCCGAGCCGGCCGTTTTCGTCGCGTCTGTAAACCATGGCACGGGGTTCGTCCTGGTTGATCAGGACATAGGTGTGGATGCTTGGGGTTGCGTCATAAGCGCGGAGTTTTAGGCCTTGATCGATCCAGGCCGTGCTTTTGGATAAAACCTCGAACACCGCAACGGGTTCTTGCGCATGAAGGGCGCCGGGCACGCGTCGGCCGCAATCGATGAGGGCATCGGGGTAGCGCCCGTCCAATCCGGCCCGGACTTTCAGATCCCGGCCGTGGGGGCGGCAGGGTTTACCGCGCAGGCGTTCGCGCAGCTCGCCACGCAGATTATTGCCGATGGTATCGTGTTCGTTCGTCCCGCCGCCCATGGCGTAGACCTGACCGTCCACGAGTTCGTAGCGTATGGGCTGCTGTGCCTCCCATTCGAGGTACGTCTCCCACGTCCAACGCACCAGCTGTCTTGCCTCTGACATCCCGACCTCCTGGGGCGATCCATGCACCGACGTCGCAGCGTAGCATTACCCAGCGATCCGCGGCAGCACCTTATCCGTCAGCAACCGGAAGGACCGCCCGCTCATGGGTGCGGCCATGAGGTAATTGATCCCGATCTCCGCCCCGAATGCCTGGAGCTGATCCACCACGCTGTCGGGCGAGCCGTGGATCATCACATCCTCCAGATAGAAATCCACCGGGTCCTTGCCGCCCCAATCGCGCGGCGGCCCCTGGCGCACATTCGCTTTGTTCCCGACATAAGCCGCGATGGTCCATTCCGCGACGCGCTTCGCCACCGCACGGGCTTTTTCCGGTGTTTCGTCGACCGCGACCAGACGCGCCATGGGAATGTCGCGCCCGGCGTCAGCGAACCCGGCGGCCGCCAAGCCCGCCGCGTAACGCCGCCGCTTGCGCACCAAATCCGCGCGCGAGGCATGCGGGTCCATCAGGATGGAAAACCCCTGGCCGGAAGCCCAATCGATCGCCGGATCGGACGATGCGGCCATCCAGACCGGGGGGTGCGGGGTTTGGATCGGTTTCGGCAGAACTTCGACGTCCTCGTATCGATGGAACCGGCCCTCGAACGTCAGCCGCTGATCGGTCCAGGCTTTCAGGACGATCTGCACCGCTTCCTGAAATCGGGGCGCGCTTTCCTCGCCGGGGATGCCGAAGGCGGCAAATTCGCTGCGCTCGAACCCGCGTCCGGCGCCCCAGTTGACGCGGCCGCCGGACAGGACATCCAGCAGCGCGACTTCCTCGGCCAGCCGCAGCGGGTTGTAGAACGGCGCCAGCGACACCGCTGTGCCTATCCGCAGCCGTTTCGTCCGGGCCGCGGCCATCGTGCCCATCATGTGCACCGATGGGCAGACGGAGAAGCTGGAGAAATGGTGCTCCGCCAGCCAGACCGCGTCGTAGCCGGTCTGGTCCATGATGGCGAAGCGCTCCAGCGCCGCTTCGTAGACCGAGTTCAACGGCACCGACCGGTCGCGCCAGCCGAAGAACTGCAGGATGCCGACTTTCATGTTTCGCTCCCTCTTTTGTGGGGAGACTACGCCGCGACGACCGCCTTTGTCTCGATCAGCGCGCCGATTTCGTCGTCGGCGAAGCCGGCCTCGGCCAGAATCTCGCGCGTGTGCTGCCCGAGCGTCGGGGCCATGCGGTGGATGTTTGCGGGGCTGGCGGAGAAACGGGCGGGCGGGCGGGCCTGCAGCAATTTGCCTTCTGTCGGGTGTTCCATCGTCTGGAACAAATCGACGCCCTTTAGGTGCGGTTGTTCGGCGACTTCGGTCAGCTTGGCGAAGGATGTGTGCGGCACGTCGATGCTCAGGAGCAGGGTTTCCCATTCGGCCGTGGTGCGGTTCGGCGCGATCTCCCGCATCCGGTCGTAGATCGCATCGATGTTGCGCGCGCGGGCAACGGGATCGCGGACGGAGAATTCCTCGATGCATTCCGGGTGCCCGACGGCCTCGAAGAACGCGCACCAGTTGGCGCCTGAATACGGCAGCATGGTCAGCCAGCCGTCCTTGGTCTTGGCGGGTTTGCGGGCCTTCATGCGGTTGTAGCCGGACGGGCCGATGGGCGGCACGAACGCTTGACCGCCGAACATTTCGATGGAGTTGAACGCGGCCAGGGTTTCCAGCATTGGGACCTCCACCATCTGGCCCTCTCCGGTGCGTTCGCGGTGCAGCAGCGCCGCCGTCACGGCCGATGTCAGGGCCATGCCGCAGAGCTTGTCGCCGATCAGGCTGGGGACGAAAGCCGGTTCCTCATCGGTGCCCATGGCGGAGGCGAAGCCGGACGCGGCCTGGATGATTTCGTCGAACGCGGGACGCGCAGCCCAGGGACCGTCCTGCCCGAACCCGGTGGCGGAGGCGTAGACGAGCTTGGGGTTCAGCTCTTTACAAGCCTCGTAGCTGAACCCGAGGCGCCCCAGGCCGGCGGGCCGGATATTGCTGACCAGCGCGTCCACGGTCGGGATCAGGCGGCGGAGGACGGCTTTGCCCTCGGGATGCTTCAGGTCCAGCGCGATGCTGCGCTTGTTGCGGTTCACTGTCATGAACTGTCCGCTCATGCCCCGGTTGCGGAACTGACCGGAGTTGCGCCACGTGTCGCCGGTGAGGGATTCCACTTTGATGATCTCGGCCCCCCAATCGCCGAGCGTCTGCGTGCCGAACGGGCCGAACAGCACGGTGGTGAGGTCGAGGATACGGAAGCCTTTCAGCGGCCCGGTCGGGGTGGTCATGGGTGGTGAGTCCTTGGGCGGTTTCCGGCAAGGATAATCGAGGTGCATGCCCGTGGCGACAGGTGCGAAGCAAGGTGACCCCGCATCAATGGCTGCGAAAATCGATTTTTGCCATGCACAGGAGTATATACGGAACGATCTACATGGTTATGTATAACGGCGTGATATCGGTAGCATCGGTTTCCCCCTCACCACCCCAAGCCATCCGCCATCCGCCGCCGCATCCACCCGGGAGGCCCCAGCAGCTCATACATCGTCCGGGAAATCCGCGTATAAAGCGTCAACCCGTAGCGGGGATCGCTCCCGATCGCCGCATGCACCTCATGCGCCGCGTTCGCCGCCTCATAATAGCTGTCGCTGGCCGTCGAACCCGCCAGATAACTACGAGCAACCCCATTCCGCCCGGTTTCCAGCGCCCAGGCGGCTTCGTATGTCGCCCATTTCGCCGCATCCATGGCATTCAGCAGCCGAATAATATGGTCCTGCACCCGCTGGAACCGCCCGATCGGCGTGCCGAACTGAATGCGGGTGTTGCTGTGCCCCACCGACATATCCAGCATTTCCTCCATCCCGCCCACCTGATAGGCGGCGGTCATGATGCGCGCGGCGGCCAGTGAGTCGTCGAACGACGCGTCGCCGGTCCGCAGAACAGATCTCTCGGAAACGGCAATGTCGGAGAACACGACTTCATGGTTCGCCTGAATAAACCCAGGGAGCAACCGCGTGGTAATCCCCGCGCCCGCCGGAACGATCGCCAACGCCGGCGTCCCGTCGCCCGGCAACAGCACGCTTACCAGAAAATGCGTGGCCGCGTCGGCGAAGGGCACGAACACTTTCGCGCCCGACAGCACCATGCCATCGCTCAACGGAGTCCCCGTCGCCGCCACACCCTTCCAGGACGTATCCGGCCGTCGCAACGCCGGGATCACTATCATCGACCCGTCCGCGATCCCCGTCAGCGCCGCATCGCGCGCCTCCGAAGCAGCACAGCCACGCAACAACCCCACCGCGACAGCGCTCGAAGCCAGCAACGGGCTCGGCACCGCGCCCCGTCCGAGTTCCTCGAAGATCAGCGCCGCGCTCAGCGGGTCCAGATCCAGGCCGCCGAAATCCGACGGCACCAGCGCCCCGGTCCAGCCGTCGTCGCGAAAATGGTCCCACCAACGGCGGTCCCAGGTTTCCCCATCCTTCGCCTGCCGCACCAGTTCGGCCCGCGGAACGTGTCGCCGCACGAAGCCGCGCGCGCTGTCGCGGATTAGAATTTGCGAGGCGTTGAGTGAAAGATCCATGACCCTATGCCTCCGCCGGCTGCGGTTTCCGGGCGATGCCTTCTTCGCCCAATTTCCCGGCCTGTTGCGGTTCGCGCGCACCCACGCCCAAACGACGCGCGATCACGACGCGTTGAATGTCGGTGGTGCCGCCGGGGTGCTGCTCCACGATGCCGCGCCGCTGCTGCATTTCCGCGATCCCGCCAGCCGCCGCCAGCACCGGATCGCTGGTCAAAGCCTCCGGCCCCAACAAGTCCAAGACGGCTTTCGTCAGCCACAGATTGGTGGTTTTGCGCATATAGGACAGCTGCGACCCGTGATAGGACCGCTTCTCCCCGGCGTACACCATCCAGAAATTCCGCGTCCCCAACAGCCGCACGGCTTCCAGCCGGCTGTAAATTTCCGCGAGCTTCCCGCGCACGTCCGGGTCCTCGATCAACGGCCGCCCGTCGCGATGATGCGATTTGCAGTGTGCCAACAGCGCAATCCACACCGGATTGGTGCGGATATTGCCCTGGCCGCTGTGCTCGACCTCCAGATGCGTGGACGCAACTTTCCAGCCGTTGTTTTCCCCGCCGACCAGACAATCCGCCGGCACCCGCACATTATCGAAATAGATAATGTTTTTATGTCCGTGTTCGTCGGTCTCGCCCTCGCTTTGCGCGCTTAACATATACAAAGGCTGCGTCGTAATCCCCGGCAGCGACGAATCGATCATGAACCACGACACGTTTTGGTGCCGCTTGCCCTGGGGATCGGTGACCGCGATGGTCCAGTAACGGTCGGCGCCGTGGTGGGATCCGATATAAATTTTCTGCCCGTTGAACACATAAACATCGCCGTCGCGAATGGCGGTCATTTTCACGCCCGCCAGATCGGACCCGGCGGACGGTTCGGTCAGCAGCTGCCAACTCCGCACCTCCCCCCGATAAATCGGCGGCAGAAACCGCTGTTTCTGTTCGGGGGTCCCCCAAACGCGGATGCTGGCGCTGCCCATCTTTCCGCCGCTGTCGTAGTACGGCGGCAGTCCGAGACCGAGCCGAGCGGTTTCTTCCTCCAGCACCACGATCTGATCCAGACCGAGGCCGCCGCCGCCGTATTCCTTTTCGCCAGACGGATACAGCCAGCCGCGCGCACCCAACCGCCGCCCCAGCTCGCGACGGAGCAGATAGACCGCTTTCGATTCCTCCGGACTGCGGGGACGCGCGACAATGCCCGCGGGCACATTCTCGGCCAGCCACGTCCGGACTTCGGCGCGGAAATCCTCCTGCGCCTTGGTATAGGTAAGTTCGAATTCCACGGCCTTGTTCCCTCCCGGGCCAATGACGACGGTTGGTATGGTTCAGCGAGCGGCGGCTGGAGTCAACGCAACGCCGCCTACACCGCGTCGGCCGGCGACGGGTTCGAGATCCCGTTCATCAACGATGCCGGGACGGTTTCGATCAGCTCGTCGACGGTGAACATGCCGCCATCGGTATATTTGTAGATCGCCTTCGCTTCCTCGCCGTAGCGGTAGGTGTGGATCAGCGACCGTTCCGCATGGAACAGCTGTCCGTTCACATCCTTCGCTTCGTCGGTGCACAAATATACCACCATCGGCGCGATGAACTCCGGCCCCGGCATCGCCATGCGCGAATCGTACTGGGCCTGGCTCAACAAGCCCCGGTCCAGCCGCCGCTTCCAGCCGGCGATCACCGCGTCGTTCACCGTCATCCGCGTCGCCGCCATCGGGCACATCGCGTTGGCGGTAATGCCGTAGCGCCCGGCCTCATTGGCGATGGTGCGGGTCAGCCCGATAATCCCGGCCTTGGCGGCGGCATAATTGCACTGCCCGACCGAACCCTTGAACGCGTCGGAGGAGAAATTGACGATCCGTCCGTAGCGCTGGTTGCGCATCACCTTCACCGCGTGATGGCACATGTTCCAGTAGCCCTTCAGATGCACCCCGATCACGGCATCGAAGTCGTCCTCGGTCATGTTCCAGATCATGCGTTCGCGCAGCATGCCGGCGGTGTTCACCAGGAAGTCGATTTTCCCATAAGTCTGAACGCATTCCGCGACCATCCGTCCGGCCGAGGCATAATCGGCGATCGAATCGTAATTCGCCAGCGCGCGGCCCTGAGACGCTTCGATCTCCGCCACCACCGTGTCGGCGGGCTTTTCCTCGGTCATTTCGCCGCCGCGGCCGAAGCCGGGGTCGTTGACGACGACGCTCGCGCCTTCCTTTGCCAGCAGCAGGGCGATTGCCCGCCCGATGCCGCGTCCGGCGCCGGTCACGATGCCGGCCTTTCCTTGCAGGTTCATGGTGTTTCCTCTTTGATTGCTTGGTCCGCCGATTTCAGCACGCCGCGAGGAGGAAGACCATGCCCGATAACCACCGCATCCTGCTGGCGGCCCGCCCCACCGGTATCCCCGGCTCCGAGCATTTTCGGGCCGACGTGGAACCGGTGCGGCCGCCAGGTGTTGGCGAAATTCTGGTCGCGACCCGCTATATTTCCATCGATCCCGCGATGCGGTCCTGGATCGGCGCCGGCCCGTCCTATGTGCGCCAGGTCGGCATCGGCGAGCCCATGCGGGCCGGCGGAATCGGGCGGGTGGTGGAAAGCAAAGCGGCGGGGTTTCAGCCCGGCGATTGGGTGCAGGGGCGGACGGGCTGGCAGTCGCATCCGACGCTGAAAGGCGATCAAACCCAGAAGCTGGATCTGTCGGTGGGCACCGTCGAGGACTGGGCCGGTCCCCTCGGCACCAGCGCCCTGACCGCCTATTTCGGCCTGCGCGACGTTGGCGCACTAAAGCCGGGCGAGACCGTGCTTGTGTCAGGAGCGGCGGGTGGGGTCGGCCAAATCGCTGCCCAAATCGCGGGAATAGAAGCCTGCCGCGTCATCGGCGTCGCCGGCGGTGCCGAAAAATGCCGCTATCTGACCGACACCCTGAAGCTGGACGCCGTCATCGATTACAAAGCGGAACCGGATATCGCCGCCGCGATCCGCCGCGCCTGCCCCGACGGCGTGGACGTGTATTTCGACAATGTCGGCGGACAAATCCTCGACGCCGCGCTGCTGTCGCTCCGCATGGGGGCGCGCGTTGTCAGCTGCGGCCGCATCTCTCAAACCGGCGCCGCCGAACCCTACGGCGTCAAAAACCTCGGCGCGCTTGGCGGTAAACGCGTGCGGATGGAGGGGTTTCTGGTGTTCGACTATCACGACCGCTACCCCGAGGCCCGAGCGTACTTGGCCCATCACCTGCGCGCCGGAAGGCTGCGGCAGCGCTTGCATGTGGTGGAAGGGTTGGACCAAGCGCCGGCAGCACTGGCGATGTTGTTCCACGGCGGCAACACCGGGAAACTCGTCGTCGGCGTCTGATACCAACCGAACTAACCATTGACACGTCGGAATTCGCCACGTCGTCATGCTGACGAAGGTCAGCATGACGACTTTCTCGGTAGCGGCCAGCAAGTCGTGGATGCCGACCTGCGTCGGCATGACGATTTACCACGCGCCGACGTGTCAATGGTCAGTTCGGTTGGTATCACGCAGCGATAATAATCGGGAACCGTGATCCCGTTCACAGACACCCCCCGTCGCACTTGTATATTGCCACCCGTAACGAGGAGAGTGTCATGACGAAAACAGCCCTGTTCGGCCTAGCCTTCGCAATCGCGGCGATCTGCGTCGGAGCAACCGGTATGGCAATGGATTGGCCGCGCAACGGGCAGGCGGCAATCGGTTTATTCCAAGCCAGCGCCGCCATCGAGGCCGACTACGCCGACGGTGCCATCGGCGCACGCTTGCCAAGTGCCCGTTCCACGGCCATCGCGGTTCGGTAAGGCGGAAATGCGCGGCCCATCAGGACCGCGCACCCCAATCAAGCCGCCTGCGCCAACTCCCCATTGATAACCAGCCCATCGTGCCCACCGGACACATGGATGGTATCGCCTTCCTTGACCGAACCATCCAGAATCAGCCCCGCGAGCGGGTTCTGCAACGCCCGCTGGATCACCCGCTTCAACGGACGGGCGCCGTAGGTGCTGTCGTAACCCTCGGCCGCCAGCCAATCCAAGGCGGAACGGTCCAAGTCCAGATCGATCTTCCGGTCCGTCAGCAGCTCCCGCAGGCGCTCCAGCTGGATTTTCACGATCGATGCCATATCGGCCCGTTGCAGACGCCGGAACAGGATGATTTCGTCCAGACGGTTCAGGAATTCCGGCCGGAAATGCGCGCGCACGGCGTTCATGACCTGGCCTTGCACCATCTCGACCTTCTCGCCCTCCGGCTGCGCCGCCAGGACGTCGGAGCCCAGGTTGGATGTCAGAACGATGATGGTGTTCTTGAAGTCCACCGTCCTTCCCTGACCATCGGTCAGACGCCCGTCGTCCAGCACCTGCAGCAGCACGTTGAATACGTCCTCGTGCGCCTTTTCGACCTCATCGAACAGGATCACCTGATACGGCCGCCGCCGCACCGCTTCCGTTAGCACCCCGCCCTCATCGTAGCCGACGTAGCCGGGGGGCGCGCCGATCAGCCGCGACACGCTGTGCTTTTCCATGAACTCGCTCATGTCGATCCGCACCATCGCGCGGTCGTCGTCGAACAGGAACGAGGCCAGCGCCTTGGTCAGTTCCGTCTTGCCCACGCCCGTCGGCCCGAGGAACAGGAAACTCCCGATCGGCCGGTTCGGATCCTGCAACCCGGCACGAGCACGCCGCACCGCGTTGGCGACGGCAACCAGCGCCTGGTCCTGGCCGACAACCCGCTCCCGCAGCTTGTCCTCCATTTTCATCAGCTTGGACCGCTCGCCTTCCAGCATTTTGTCCACCGGCACGCCGGTCCAGCGGGACACGACGCCGGCGATCGCTTCCTCGTTCACCGCTTCGTTCACCAGCTTGCCGTCGGAGGCTTTGCCGAGTTGCCGTTCGATGTCGGGAATGACGCCATACAGAAGTTCCGACGCACGCCCCAGATCGCCACGGCGTTGCGCAACATCGACCTCGCTGCGCGCCTGGTCCAAACGCTCCTTCAGCTTCTGCGCTTCCTGCACCTCGCCTTTTTCCGCCTTCCAGGCAGTCGTCATCGCGTTGGACTTCTCCTCGATATCGGCCAGTTCCTTTTCCAGCTTCACCAAGCGATCCTTGGAGGCAGGATCGGTTTCCTTCTTCAGCGCCTCCCGCTCGATCTTCAATTGCAGGATGCGGCGGTCCAACTCGTCCAACGCTTCCGGCTTGCTGTCGATCTGCATCCGCAACCGGCTGGAAGCCTCGTCCATCAAATCGATGGCTTTGTCCGGCAGGAACCGGTCGGTGATGTAGCGGTTCGACAACGTCGCCGCCGCCACCAGCGCGCCGTCGGTGATGCGCACGCCGTGGTGGAGTTCGTACTTCTCCTTAATCCCTCGCAAAATGCTGATCGTATCGGCCACGCTCGGCTCGCCCACGAACACCGGTTGGAACCGCCGAGCCAAAGCGGCGTCCTTTTCGACGTGCTTGCGGTACTCGTTCAGCGTGGTCGCACCGATGCAATGCAACGTGCCGCGCGCCAGTTCCGGCTTGATGAGGTTGGACGCATCCATCGCGCCATCTGCCTTGCCGGCGCCGACCAGCGTGTGCATCTCATCGATGAACAGCACGATTTCGCCCTGGGCGGATTCGATTTCCTTCAGGACCGCTTTCAGCCGTTCCTCGAACTCGCCGCGATATTTCGCGCCCGCGACCATGGCACCGAGGTCGAGCGACAGCAGTTTCTTGTTTTTCAATGCCTCCGGCACGTCGCCATTGACGATGCGCAGCGCGAGACCTTCCACGATCGCTGTCTTGCCCACGCCGGGTTCGCCGATGAGGACGGGATTGTTCTTCGTCCGGCGCGCTAAAACCTGGATCGTGCGGCGGATTTCCTCGTCGCGGCCGATGACGGGGTCGAGTTTCCCCTCCCGCGCCACGGCGGTCACGTCGCGGGCGTATTTTTTCAGGGCTTCGAAGCCGGCCTCGGCATTGGCGCTATCGACCTTGCGGCCTTTGCGGATGTCGGCAATCGCGCGTTCCAGGGTTTGCACGGTTACACCGCATTGTTGCAGCGCCCGAGCGGCCCCGGTGTCAGACGCCGCCAGCGCCAACAACACACGATCCTGCGCGACGAACTCATCGCCCGCACGCGTCGCGACCTGCTGGGCGCTGTCCAGCACCCGCAGCAGATCCGGTGTGATTTGCGGTTGACCCGCGCCGCCACCACTGACTTTCGGATTGCGCGCGACCTCGGCCTCGATCGCCGCCAGCGCGGCTTTCGGATCGCTGCCGGCTGCTCGTATCAATCCGGCAGCCGCGCCTTCTTCATCGTCGAGCATCGCTTTCAGCAGATGGTCCGGCCCGATCCGCTGATGGAACTCCCGGACTGCGATGGTTTGCGCCGCTTGTAAAAAACCGCGGGCGCGTTCGGTGAATTTTTCGATGTCCATTACCATGTCCCTATTCTCAGGCGACAGGCCCGTTCGCGTCCCTTCCGAGGCAACGCCAACACGGCCCTTTCATCTGACAGGTAGGTTGGAGCAAGCTGCCACTCAAGGGGGACACGTCATGCGAATCGAATATCTGTACCGCTTTCCGGTCAAAGGTCTGACGGCGGAGGCCATGGAGGAAGCAACCGTCGAGGCCGGCGGCACCATTCCCTGGGACCGCGCATTCGCGCTGGCACAGGGCGATTCAGGCTACGACGCCGAGAATCCCACCTGGATGCCGAAAACCAACTTTATGTGCCTGAAGGCCAACGCTGGCATCGCAAAGCTGGCCTCGTTCTTCGATCCGCGTACCGGAGCGCTGACCCTACGCGCGCCCGACGGCGGCGAAATCACCGAAAACGCCCTCCGCCCCGAAGGCCGCGCGCGACTGGGCGCCTTCCTGACCGCTTATCTCGGCGACGAAGCGCGCGGCACGCCGCAATTCGTCCTGGGCAAGGACCATTCGTTCAGCGATCAGCGGCAGAAAGTCGTCAGCCTGATCAACATGGCCAGTTGGCGGGATTTCGAGGCGAAAGTCGGCGCCCGCCGCCACCGCCGGCGGTTCCGGGCCAATGTGTGGTTCAGCGGCGCGGCTGCCTGGGCGGAACGTGGCTGGGAACCGGGGCGAGAACTGCAGATGGGTGGCGCGATGCTGCGGATTACCAAGGGGATCGTGCGCTGCCCGGCCACGGAAGTGAACCCCGAAACGGCCGAACGCGATGCCGATCCGGTGCACGAATTGCGGAACCTGTACGGTCACACCGAACTCGGTGTGCATGCCGAAATCATCGAAGGCGGGCACTTCGCGATCGGAGATGCGATTGAGGTGCTGGAACCGGGTTGAAGGTCGATGCCGGCTTCGCGCGGGGGAGGATGACGCGAAGCCGGCCCGACTGCGCCGGCTATGCGGCGGATAAGGTGTGGGGAGCACCTTACGAGCGTCTAAATAAGCGGAGGCGAATGCCGATGCAATATTTAAAAAATAAGAACTTGTACCAATAAAAGATCTATCGTGGATGCAACGCCGCGGCCACCGCCTCGTGGTAAGCTGCCGGGTCATTGTCCTTCGCCAGCCGATCCAGCGCCGCCAGCCGCAACTGGTTCCAAAGCTGCTCATCGCGGTACAGCGCTACGATCCGGGCCGCGAACCCCGCGGGGTCTGCCGCATCCATCGCGAGCAGTTCCTGCCCATCGTCCCACCCGAGCTGCTGGCTGAGCAGGGTTGTGGCGACCACCGGCAGGCCGAACGACGCGGCCTCATGCACCTTATAGGGAGCGCCCGCCGCGAAGCGGGTCGGGGCGACGAACAGCCGGTGGCTGGCGTAAAGCGGTTCCAGATTGGCGACCGCGCCGCGCAGGGTGACGCGCGGATGTCCTTTGAAACGGTCCAGCGTCACGCCGGGACCGGTGAAGCCCGCGATGGTCAGGCGGGTTTCCCAGCCCAATGACTGCTCGATCAGGGGCAATACCGCATCCACGAACCAGCACAGGCTGTCGTAGTTGGGACTGTCCAACCGATGGATCGCGCCGGCGAACAGGATGCCGGCGCGCTGGGCGAACGGCCGGCCGGTCGGTTGCAAGGTCCGCATATGGCCGATCGTCCGCACATCCTCGCAGCCGAGGTCGCGCAGCAAGCCGGCTTCCGCATCGCTGACCGCGACGATGGTCCGGCATATCCCGGCACTGGCGAATTCATCCCGGATCGCGGCTGTCAGATCGAAGTCCCGGCCGTCCAACACTGCTCGCGTGGCGGCCCGGACCGCGCTGACGGCCTCGGTATCCAGGACGACGGATGGCGGGTTCGGATCCTCGGCGAACACACGGTCCAGAATCGGCCGGACGCGGTCCATGTTATGGGTGCGAGCGACCCAGATCGTGTCGTAGATGCCTCGTCGCGCCCGCAGAAACGCCGCCAGACGGGACAGGTCTGGGTCGTGCATCGTTTCCGCCGTTTCTGGCATATCCGCGTATACGTTGCCGAGGCCGAACCGGCTGCCGTTCACCGGGAACACCGTTACGGCGAAACCCAGCGCCGCCATGGCACGAAGGATATCGTTGGACCGCACGAACCCGGACCCGGCGGAGCGGAGCGGCACGGTATCCTCGATAAACAGCACCCGCCGCACCGTCCGGTCCGCCATCCGAACATCCACCAGCGCTCGGCCGTCGGGCGCGTGGCAGGTCGCCAGGAACGCGGCGTGGTCTTGTGGGTCGAGGCGCGGGTTCATCCAATGCTCACGGTCCCGCCAGACGCGCACGACGATGGTGGGATCGTAGACGACGCGGCCGCCGGCTTCCTGAATGCGCACGCACGCATCGGCTGCCAGCCGGTCGGTCGACGCCGCTGTCGTCACCGCGTCGCGTCGGGTCAGCAGAAAATCCGATCCGCAGAAATGCACGTCGCGCACGAAATTCGCTTCCGGCACCAGCGGCGATTCGCCGTCCAGATAGCCGTGCGTGGAGCCATCGTTCCACACGACATATCCGGCGGATCGCAACCGGCCATGCGGCCGCAAGACCATCCCGCCGACCGCGCCTATGCGGGGATCGGACCGCAAACGGCGCAATCCGGCTTCGATCGCGCCAGGCTCGATCTCGATTCCGGCGGACAGGCACAACACAGCATCCGCCTGCGCGGAGGCGAACCCGGCGTCGTAGGCCGTATCGTCGCCCAGCGTGGCATCCAGCCGCTGTATCGCCGCCCCCGTCACGAATCGCGCGATATCCCCGACATCGGGGTCGGTCCCGAGAACGATCAGGATAAGCTCGATATCGGCCGAAATATTGTCCCGGAGAGACACCAGAGTGGCTAAATTCGCGGCCATATCGCCGCGAATGACCATCGTCACGCTGAGTTCCGGTTCCCCGGTGCAATCGAACCGCAGCGGCGCGCGGCCGCATCGCAGCGCCAGCATCGCCGCTCGGTCGCGAAACAAGGTCCGAGCCTGACCTTCGCCGATCTGCTCTTCCGGTGCCGGCGCGGATTGATCCCCGGCCGGTTTTCCGATGGCGAGCCAATGGGTGAAAGGGTCCGGCGCCTCGCCCCGCAACAGGCTTTCGCGCACGCGATCGCGCATGGCGTACCAGTGTAGATCGATATGCGGCGCGGGCGCCCGCAATTCGGTCGCCCCGTGGCGCAGGAAGTGCGCATAACCGTTCCGTTGCGCCCCGGCCTCGATGGCCGCCCGCAGGCCTGGATCGCGTCCCAAATACCATTCTTCCGAAAAATCCGCGGAAGGGTCGAATGCGATGGGGGTATCGTTAGACAAATAATGTTCGAGGGGCGAACGCCAGATGCCGCGGGACAGACCATCCGCCACCTCGGGGTATCGTCCGAGATACTAGGCGCTGTCGAAATAGCGGCTGGTTTCGGCTTCGGTGCCGCCGCGCTCCAGCGCGGTCAGATAATGTTGAAACGGCGGCTGGGATTCGGTTAGCCCAGCTTGCCGCGCATAGAACAGCGGATCGAACATCGCATGCCCGATCCGTCCTTCCGCGTTGCCATGGCGCAGGAAATGATCGTAGCCGTTGGCGAGGTCGGCGCCGGCCAGCACATCGTTCGTCAGATCGGGGTAATGCCGGCGATACGCGGCTTCGTCGAACAGCCAATGCGGCGAACGATCCGCGTTGCCCGTGCGGCAATAGGAATCGAAGGCGGATGCGAAGTGCCCGTCCCGCACGGCCGCCGCGATGCCTGGATACGTCCTTAGATGCCAGGCTTCGTCGAAATAGCGGTTGGGCGAATGACCCAGCCCTTGCCCATGCGTCAGGTAAAACTCCAACAACTGGTTATCGGACGGGTCCGCCAAGGTCGCGACGACCTCGGCGTACGCCGACCGGTACCATCCGGCATCGAACACCGCCCATGCGATCAAAGTCTCGCCCGCCAGACGGAGCGTTTCCCGGACGGGCAGATCGTAGGGCCACATCGGTTCGGTGCCTTTTAGCCGCCGTCAGATCCGCCGCTTGGTGTGCACCACGCCGCTTTTCTCCAGCGCCGCGATTTCCTCGGCGGTGTAGCCCAACTGGCCGAGGATGTCGTTCCCGTCCTGCGCGAATTTCGGCGGCGGGCGGCGGGTGCCGCCTTTGGTCCGGCTGAACTTGATCGGCGTGCCGATGCCTTTGTACCAATCCAGTTCCGTCACCATTTCCCGGTGCGCGGTATGCGGGGCGGCCATGGCTTCGTCCACGGGCAACACCGGTCCGGCGGGGACGCCGTTGCGGATCAGCCGCAGGGCCAGTTCCTTGCCGTCGTGCTGAGCGAACGCTTCCGCCAGGATCAACGTAAGCGCGACACGATTGACGTTCCGTTCGCCGTTGTTGGCGAAGCGCGGATCGTCGGCCAGGTCCGGTCGCCCGACAATTTCGGACAATTTTCGGAACTGCCCGTTATTGCCGCTGGCGATGAAGATGTCGCAGGTCTTGGTAGGATATTTGTCGTACGGCACCAGATTGGGATGCGGATTGCCGGTCCCCTTCGGCCGCGCGCCGTTCAGGAAGTAGTTCGGCGCTTGCGGATGCAGCAGCGCCATGCCGCAATCGTACAGCGTCATATCCAGATACTGCCCGAGGCCGGACGTTTTCCGCTCATGCAGCGCCATCAGAATGCCGATGGCGGAATATAGGCCGGTGCCCATATCGACGATCGCCGTGCCGAGCCGCATGGGGCCGGTGGTCTGGTCGCCATTGACGCTCATGAGGCCCGTCATTGCCTGGAGAATCGCGTCGTAGCCAGGCAGACCGCCGAGCGGACCGTCGGGGCCGAAGCCGGAGATGCGGCAATGGATGAGGCCGGGGAAGCGCTTGGCCAGCACGTCTTCGTACCCGATTCCCCATTTTTCCAGCGAGCCCGGCTTGAAGTTTTCGATCAGAACGTCGGCGGTTTCCAGCAGCCGCATCAGGATCGCTTGACCCTCCGGCTTGCCGATATCCAGCGCCATGGCGCGCTTGTTGCGGTTGACGCCGATGAAGTAGCTGGCGTCGCCTTCATGGAAGGGGGGGCCCCAGTCGCGCACTTCGTCGCCTTGCGGCGGTTCGACCTTGATGACTTCGGCGCCGTGATCGGACAGCACCATGGTGCAGTAAGGCCCACCCAGCACGCGGGTGAGGTCCACGACCTTGATGCCTGCCAGCGCACCGGCGGTACGCGCCAAACCCTTGCCGGCGACCGCCGGTTTCACTGATCCATCCATCGGGATGCTTTCTCCTTGGTGGCCGCTGTTTACCTCAGGTCGCGTCGCCTATGCCAGCGCCGCGACGAGGGCCTCCGCGCTGCGCCCATTGGCGATCGCCGCCGACCGGCCGTCCCAATGGATGCCGTTCACCCGAGCGAAAGCGTGGTCGGCGTTGGGATAGTTGTAGCAGCGGATATGCGGATGGCCGGCGGTATCCGCGACGACCTTGGCTCGGCCCTCGGCCGGGAAGTACTCGTCCTTGTCGGCGATGTGTATCAGCAGCGGCTTCGTCACCTTGCCAGCGTCCGCCAGCAGCCCGTCCAACCCGACACCGTAATAGGAAATATTCACATCCGAGTCGGACTGTTCCGCCATCATGAATGCCAGCCGGCCGCCGAGGCAGTAGCCCATCGTGCCGACTTTGCCGTTGGCACCGTCCATTTTACGGGCGGCGGCGACGGTGGCTTTCAGGTCCTCGATCCCCTTGACCTGATCGAACGCCTGGAACAGCTCGAACGCGCGCTTCCATTCCGCATCGGTCTTGTCGGTGATGTCGATCCCGGGTTCGATGCGCCAGAACAGGTCGGGGCAAACGGCGATGAAGCCCATGTCGGCGACCCAGGCGGCGGTGTCGCGCATCGCCTGGTTCACGCCGAAGATTTCCTGGATCAGGACGACGACGCCGGTGGGCTTGGTTTTCGGCGTGTGGACATAGGCGGAAAAGGTCCCGCTGCCGTCGGTCGCGGAAATGACGATGCTTGCCATGGCGTTTTGCTCCCGTGTCGCGTGAATGACGGGAGCAGAATAGCGCGTTTTGCTTCCACCGTCATGGTCGGGTCGAGCCAGACCATGACGGGGAAGGCAAGCGTCAGATATAATGTTCCGCCAACGGCGCGAACCCGTTGAACCGCTGGCTCGCGTAGGTGGTCACGTAAGCCCCGGTGGACAGCAGTTCCACCCGGTCCCCCGACCGCAGCGCCAACGGCAGGCGGTAGTTGGATTTCTCATAGAGAATATCCGCCCCATCGCAGGTCGGCCCGGCGATCGACACCGGCCCGGTCGCGCCGCCGTCGTGCGGAGTCACGATGCGGTACTTGATCGCCTCGCCTTCGGTTTCCGCCAGACCGCCGAAGCGTCCGATATCGAGGTAAACCCAGCGCACGGGGGCGGTTTTGTCGCGTTGGCTGACCAGCACGACTTCCGCCGAAACCACACCCGCGTCGCCCACCACGAAGCGGCCGGGTTCGACCACCATTTCCGGCAGATTGTTGCCGAAGCAGGCCGACATCGCCCCCATGATCGCTTGGCTGAACTGGTCGATCTCCGGCACGTCTTCGCGGTAACGGGTCGGGAACCCGCCGCCGAGGTTCATCATGCGCAGCTTCACGCCCGCATCCATCAGATCGGTGAACAGCATACCCACCTTGGCGATGGCGATTTCGTACGCACGTGTCGTCGTCTGCTGGCTGCCGACATGGAACGACAGGCCATAGGGGTCCAGCCCAAGGTCGCCGGCCTGTATCATGAGGTCGCGCGCGCTCTCGATCGTCGTGCCGAATTTGCGCGACAACGGCCAGTCCGCACCTTCGTTTTCCACGAGGATACGGCAGTACACGCGCGCACCCGGGGCGTGCTGGGCAAGCTTCAACAGCTCTTCTTCCGAGTCGAACGCGAACATGCTGACGCCCGCTTCATGCGCGCGCTGGATCGCCGACACTTTCTTGATGGTATTGCCGAAGCTGATAGAGGCCGGCAGCGCTCCGGCGGCCAAGCAGATCTCGATTTCTTCGATGCTGGCGGCGTCGAAGAAGCTGTTCAGCCCCACCAGACGTTCCAGAATCGGGGCGGCCGGATTGGCCTTAACAGCGTAATAAATGCGCGCCAGCGGCAGCGCATGCTGCAACGCGCGGAAATTCGATTCCACGCGGTCGACATCGAGCACCAGACACGGCGTAGCCGGTTGGTAGTCAGCAAGAAACTGGGCGATTTTGCATGTCATCGCACCGGGCCCCCTATTGAGCGCCCGCCTGAGTAAGGCGACGGGCGGAGTTGACGAAACGGTCGAACGAACCAGCGACCAAACGATTGCCAGAACGCTTGACGTCGTTGCGTAACCACAGAGGGCCAGAGGCACGTGCGTTGCTGCGTGGGGGCCATCTAAGACCCCACCCCCCCCCATGCAATAGGAAAATCGGACCTCGACTCAGTTTTTTTTCGCGGGTACGACCGTCGCGCCACGATCCGCCGCCCCCAGGCCAGGAAAACGCCGTGCGAAACGCCGCTCTACGCCATGCGCGCCTCGCCGCGCTTGCCGGTCCCAAGGACATTCTGTGGGCAGCGTTGCGCGCCAGCACCACGGATCGCGTGTCGCTTGCCGCCGCCGGCTGTGCGTTCTGGGGGACAATCGCGCTGTTTCCCGCCATCGGCGCGCTGATCTCCACCTACGGTCTGGTGTTCGACCCGGCCACCATCATCGCTCACCTGGACCTGCTGGACGACCTGCTGCCGCCCCCGGCCCTGGAGCTGATCCGGGACCGGGTGCAGTCGTTGGCGAACAACGGAGTCGGCCAGCTCAGCCTGCCTTTGTTGACCAACATCGCCTTCGCCCTCAGCGGTTCCGCCGCCGGTACCAAAGCCATGCTGTCCGCCCTGAACGTCGTCTACGATGTCCAGGAACAACGCGGTTTCATCCGGTTTCAGCTGATCGGACTCGGGCTGACCGGTCTGGCGATCGTCGCGGGGGTGGTGGGCCTCATCGGAGTCGTCGTGCTGCCGGCGATACTCGCGTTCATGGGGCTGGCCGCGGGCGGGGCAGCGCTGATTCACCTCGCCGGACTGGCGGTGGTTCTGTGCGTGTTCGCCAACGCGATCGCGCTGATCTACCGCGTCGGCCCGTCCCGCCAGCGCCCGCCGTATGCGCCCGTGCTCCCCGGAGCCGGTATCGCAACGCTGCTGTGGCTGATCGCGTCCGCCGCCTTGTCCTCCTACGTGTCCCATATCGGCCGGTTCGGGGCGACCTACGGACCCATCGGTGCGGTGGTCGGCATCATGCTGTGGTTCTATGTCTCCGCCTATGCGACCCTGCTGGGGGCGGAGGTCAACGCGCGCCTCGAAACGCGCGCCGGATAATCGCCCTCGCCCATTTTGCCTCCCCCATCCTTGCCTTAAGGAGCCGCCGTATGGCCGCCTGGAACCACGGCTACGTGACCGACATTCCCTACACGCCGCAATTCCACCGGGAAACCACGCCCAACTGGCTCGCCATCGCCGCCCTGCTGCTCGGCCACCGCCCGCCGGATCTGGCCAAGCCCTTCGCCTATGCCGACATCGGCTGTGGCCCGGGCCTGACCGCGCTGACCGTCGCCGCCACATCGCCGCATGCCGATGTCTGGGCGTTCGACTTCAACCCGGCCCATATCGAGTCCGGCCGAGCGATGGCCGAAGCGGCGGGGCTGACCAACATCCACTTCGTGGAGGCATCGTTCGACGATATCGCGGCCATGCCAGCCGGCACCTTGCCCGCGTTCGATTTCATGGCGGCCCACGGCGTGCTGAGTTGGGTGTCGCAGGAAAATGCCGCGACGCTGATCCGGGTCATGGGCCAGCGGCTGCGGCCCGGCGGTTTGGCCTATGTCAGCTACAACACTGGAGCCGGGTGGGCCGGCATGGAGCCGCTGCGTCGCCTGATGCATCAGGTCGGGCAGGGGACCAACCTCCGCTCCGACCTCGCGGTGCCGGCGATGTGGGATTTTCTGGACCGGCTGAAACAGGGCGGCGCCAGCTATTTCCAGGCGCACCCGAACCTTGAGACCCGGCTGGAGCAGATGCGCCGCCAGGACCCCCGCTACCTCGCGCACGAGTTCCTCAACGAGCACTGGCGCACGCTCCAGTGCGCCGACGTCTTCGCCGCGATGGCGGATGTCAAATGCACTTTCATCGGCAGCTCGAGCCTGCCGGACAATATCGACGCCTTTTCGGTCCCACCGGGCTTGGCGCCGCTGATGGCGGAAGCCCGCGACCCGATCATGCGGGAAACATTGCGCGACCTCGCGACCCAACAATCCTTCCGCCGCGACATCTTCCGCCGCGGCACCCCCACGATGCCGCAACCGGAACATCACGCGCTGCTGGACAAAACGGCCCTCGGCTGGACCGGCCAGACGATCGTCGGCGACGTCATCTTCCGTACCCCGCTGGGCAATATGACGGGCAACGCCGAGGCCTACCGGCCTCTGATGGACCGCCTCGAATCCGGCCCGATGACCATCGCGGAGGCACGGTCGGTCGGCGTGTTCCCGAACCTCCCGTTGGTGGAGCTGCTGCAAGGCATCGCCCTGCTGCTCGGCGGGTTCGCCCATCCGGCGAACCCCGGCGACTCGGCCGCCGCCCGTCAGTCAACCGCGCGGCTGAACCGCGCGATCGCCGCCGCCAATGCGGCCGGCGCGGAGATTCCCGTTCTGGCGACGTCGGCTCTGGGCACCGCGCCGCGGTTCGACGTGACGGACACGCTGATGGCCGGCGATATCCTGGGGGGCATGAAGGCGGACGCCAACACCCTGGGCACCGCACTGGACGCCCATCTGCGCCGCAGCGGCCGGGCCGTGCAACGGGAGGGACAGACCGTGACCGATCCGGTGGAAACCCGCGCCCTCGCTGTCGGCGTGGCGCAAACCTTCCTGGTCGAACGGCTCCCCACGCTGCGCCGTCTGGGGATCGTGGAGGGTTAGACCGGGCTGACAATAAAGCGCCGCCGATGGATGCTTTCGCATCGCGCGATCTCGCCCTATGATTGTGGCACGCCACGGTGGCGCACCGGCCGAACCCGGCACCAGAATGGGGAAGTGACAGCAACCGCATGTCCGCGCGCATACTCATCGTCGACGATGTGCCGGCCAACACGCGGTTGCTCGAAGCAAGACTGCTGGCCGAATACTACCAGACCGCGACGGCCCGCGACGGCTTCGAAGCGCTGAACATGGCGCGCGACTGGCAGCCGGACCTGATCCTGCTGGACGTCATGATGCCCGGCATGGACGGGTTCGAGTGCTGCCGCCGCCTGAAAGCCGACGCCGCCACCCGCCACATCCCCGTCGTCATGGTCACCGCGCTCGGCCAGCCGGCGGAGCGGCTGCGAGGGCTGGAAGCCGGCGCCGACGACTTCCTGACCAAGCCGGTCGAGAGCGACACGCTGATGGCGCGCGTTCGCAGTCTGGTGCGCCTAAAACGGCTCCTGGACGAATGGCACGCCCGTAGCGAGACAGCGCGGGCGCTCGGCCTCGGCGCCGATCCCTTCGCGATCCCGTCCGTTGTCGGCACACGCGCACTGGTTGTCGACGACTGGGATGTGAGCGCCGCGACGTCCATGGACGCCCTCCCGCTGGAGGGGATCACGGCCGTACGGGCGCGCGACGGCAAAGAAGCGATGGCGCTCGCGCAGGAGCAGTCGTTCGACCTGATCGCCATCAGCCTGTCCTTGGCGGGGGAGGACTCGCTGCGTCTGATTTCGGCGCTGCGCGGCGGCCCCCGCACGCACGAAACGCCTTTGCTGCTGCTGGCCGAACCGGAAGCGCGGGATCAGGTGGTGCGCGCCTTCGAACTGGGGGCCAGCGACTGGCTAACCCTGCCGGTCGACGAAAATGAACTGCGGGTGCGCGCGCGCAATCAGATACGCCGCAAAATCTACCAGGACCGGCTACGGTCCGATCTCGGTTCGGCGCTGGAGATGGCGCTGATCGATCCGCTGACAGGGCTCTACAACCAGCGCTATTTGCGCCGCCATCTGGCGGGGCTGGTGGACGGCGGGCAGGGCAACCAACTGTCGGTGCTGATGGTCGATGTCGATTTTTTCAAGCGGGTCAACGACAACCACGGACACTCGACCGGCGACAAGGCGCTGCGGCTGATCGCCGACACACTCCGCACGAATACGCGCGTGTTCGACAGTCTGGCGCGCTACGGCGGGGAGGAGTTCGTCGTGGTGATGCCGGGTGCGGACCAGGACGACGCGATGCTGGCCGCCGAACGGCTGCGCGCCGCGGTGGAAAGCGCCGTCTTCAACGCGCCATCGGGTGAGCCGCTGCCGTTGACCGTGAGTGTCGGGATCGGCTGCGCGGCAGGCCGCACGACGACGCCCGAAGCGTTGCTGAATACGGCGGACACGGCGCTCTACGCGGCGAAGGCAGCCGGGCGCAACCGTGTCATGATGGGCGCGCTGCCGGCTGTCGGATAAGGGAAAAACCCTTACTTAATCTTCGCTTCCTTGAACGGGACGTGCTTGCGCACGACCGGATCGTATTTCTTCAGCTCGAGCTTGGTCGTGCTGCTGCGGGCGTTCTTCTTCGTGACGTAGAAGAAGCCGGTGTCGGCGGTGGAGATCAGCTTGATCTGCACGGTGTTGGTTTTGGCCATGGTTCGGTCCTGGAAAACATGCGGAGGGCGCGCCCCAGGCCCGTCGGTCCGAAGCGCGCGAAGGCCGGCAAAATGCGCATGCGCGCGGCTGGGGTCAAGCGGTATAATCGGCACCCCGCTCTCTTCGCAGGTGCGGCACGATCACGCCGGATAAACCCGAGTCGCATCGCGTCTGGGGCTACCATTTGCCGTCTACCCAAAAAAATCCTTGAGCCTCTGTTCGAATCCAAGCGAAGCGGTTAAAGTTGCTGTAACGGTGTCCCGAATCGGGTCGTCCTACGGTCTTGCCACTGACGATATGGCACCCTCGGGCAGGTTCGAACCCCGTGCCGGCCACTCAAGCACCCCTACAGGAGGCAACATGTCGAAAGCGTTTATCACCCGCGTTATCCAGGAATCCGCCGAACTGACGGGCGCCGCCGCCAACCGCGCCGCGGGCGACCTGATGGAAGCGATCGTCAAGGAATTGAAGAAGTCCGGCAAGTTCACGCTGCCCAGCTTCGGCACGTTCACCGTGCGCAAGACCAAGGCTCGCAAGGGTTTGAACCCCCGCACCGGCGAGGCCATCAAGGTGAAGGCCGGCAAGACCGTGCGCTTCAAGGCCTCTCCCACGCTGAAGAAGGCGGTCTAACGGCCGTTTACACGACAAGGCGAGGCCGGCGATGACCCGCCTCGCTGCTTCGGTCGCGCGACACCCCGGTATCGGGGTGTTCGTCGTCGGGCTGGGCACCATGGTGGTGCCGTTCGATTCCTCGGTGAACGTCGCCTTCCCGCACATCATTCGCGCCTTCGCGCTGCCGATCCCGGCCATTCAATGGGTCGTGATCGCGTATACGCTGACGTATGCCGCGCTGACGCTGGTGTTCGGCCGAGTCGGCGACATGATCGGCCACCGCACCGTATTTCTGGCCGGCTGCGCCTGTAGCGCGGTTGCTTTCTTTCTGTGCTCCGCCGCACCGGCCTATGGCTGGCTGCTGGGCGCGCGCGTGCTGCAAGGCGTCGGCGCCGCGCTGACATTGAGCTGCGGCCCCGCCATCGCCACCAGCCTGTATCCCGAGTCCGATCGCGCCCGCATCCTCGGCCTTTATACTATGGCGTTCGGGCTGGGCGCGGTCCTGGGTCCGGTGATCGCCGGCCAGATGGTGGGGCAGTTCGGCTGGCAGGCGGTGTTCTGGTTCCGAGCGCCCGTGGCCTTGACCGCCTTCGTCCTGGCCTTTGGCCTGCCAACACGCCGGGCCGGCGCTCGGGAAAGCTTCGATGCCGCGGGCGCTGGGCTGCTGGTGGCCGGTATCGGCGGCATGCTTATGGCGTTGAACCAGTTGAAAGACGTCGGAGGCTGGTTCGCCGCCGCCACCGCGATGACCATCGGCGCCACGGCACTGTTCGTCCGGCGGCAACGCCGCATCGCGCATCCGCTGATCGATGTGCGCTTCTTCCGCGATCCCGATTTCGCCCTGGTGAACGCCGCGCACGCGGTGCTGAACGTCGCCGGCTTCTCTATCATGCTGCTGGTCCCGTTCTATCTGGACCGGTTCGGCGGGTTGTCGGTGCCGATGGGCGGAGTCGCGCTGGCGTCCTCCCCGCTGGGGATCATGCTGTCGGCCCCCTTGGCCGGGCGTTGGGCGTCCCGCGTGTCGCCGAAACGCTTGGCGCTGGCCGGTGCCACCGCGATGGGCGTGGCCCAGTTTGCCCTCGGCATGGCCAGCGCACCGGCCGATATTCCGTTTTTGTGCCTGTCGATGTTCGTCCAGGGCTTCGGCCTGGGCCTGTTTCAGGTGGCGTATTTCGACATCGCGACCGCGACGATCCCCAAGGAAAACCGGGGCGTCGCCGGCAGTCTGGTGATGGTGACCCGCACGATCGGCGTGGTCACCGGGGCGACCGTGCTGATGCTGATCTTCCAGACCCTCCGAGCGGCGGCGACGGCGCGCGGCGTTGGCGATACGGACGCGTTTTTGGAGGGTTTCCACGGCGCCTTCCACGTTGCGGCCGCTATGCCGGTGGTCGTGGTGCTGGCCGGCCTGTGGCGCGGATGGGGGCGGGGCAGTTCGCGCCTGTAACCCAGCCCACCGTTGTCATCCCCACCCAAACCCCCTATCCCCGCCGCAACACTCCTCTACCCAGGACTCCCGACCCCATGGCCACCCCGCTTCTCTTCCAGCCGATTTCCTTCCGCTCCGTCACCGCCGCGAACCGCATCGTTGTGGCGCCGATGTGCCAGTACAGCGCCGTCGACGGTCTGGGCGACGACTGGCACATCCAGCACCTCGGCGCGCGTGCGGCCGGCGGGGCAGGGGTCGTGATGGTGGAGGCGACGCATGTGTCCGCCATTGGCCGCATCACGCCCGGCTGCCTCGGCGCCTATAACGACGAACATCAGCGGCTGCTGACGCGCATCGCGTCGATCATCACGAAATGCGGCTCCGTCCCCGCCATCCAGATCGCGCATGCCGGCCGCAAGGCGTCCTGCCAGCGCCCCTGGGAAGGCGGCAAGCCCATCATGCCGCAGGACGGCGGCTGGGTGCCGGTGGCGCCGAGCGCCATTCCGATGATCGCGGGTTCGGTCGATCCGCATCCGTTGAGCGCGGGGGAGGTCGCCGACATCTCCGCCCAGTTCGCTGCCACCGCCCGCATGGCGCGGGAGGCTGGGTTCAAGATCGTGGAACTGCATGCCGCGCACGGCTACCTCGCGCATTCGTTCCTGTCGCCGATCTCCAACCACCGCAACGACCAGTATGGCGGCGACCTGAACGGCCGCTCCCGCTTCCTGTTGCAGACGCTGGAGGCCATCCGCGGGGAGTGGCCGGACGACCTGCCGCTGTGGGTGCGTCTGTCCTGCACCGACTACATGCCGAACGGCCTGACGCTGGCCGACATCGTGTCCGTGGTGAAGCGGATCAAGGAAACCGGGATGGTCGATCTGATCGACTGCTCCTCGGGCGGGGTGTCCAACGATCAGAAGATCCCGTCTTTGCACCCCGGCTATCAGGTGCCATTCGCGGACACTATCCGCCGCGAAACCGGCATGGCGACCGGCGCGGTGGGCATGATTACCGAACCGACGCATGCCGCCGAAATCCTGGCCAACGAACGGGCCGACGTGGTGCTGCTGGCGCGTGCGCTGCTGGCCGACCCGGCGTGGCCGCTGCACGCCGCCAAAGCCCTGGGCGTGAAACCCGACCTGCTGCCGCAATATTCGCGCGCGGTGCTGTAAATCCTGGCTTCCGGAGTCCCGCCGATGCCCATGTTGTCGAAGCTGTCCCCTCTGCTGGTTCTGACCGCGCTCCTGGCGGGTTGCGGACCGGACAAGAATGAGTTCGCGCCCCCCTGTCCTCGCGCCATCATGGTGCGTGGGCTGGAGGACATCGCTCGGTACGGCAGCGAGACCAGCCGCGATCTGTCCGATCTCGTGGTTCAGGGACGGCTGACGGCGATCGGCGGGTCCTGCAAGTTCTTGGACCGTCGCGCCCAGACGGTGGAGGCCACGGTCAGCGCCCGCGCGGAATTCCTGCGCGGTCCGGCGATGCGCGGGCGGGAAACCACGGTGCAGGTGTTCATCGCGGTCACCGAGGGCGAGGCGGTTCTCGACAAGCAGATCGTCCAGATGGCGGTGGAATTCCCCACCAACGTGGATCGGATCGCGCTGGATACGCCCGCGATCAGGATGGTTCTGCCGACCACGCCGACCAAGTCTCCGGCCGCGTTCGGCATCGTGGCCGGCTTCCAGCTGACGCCGGCCGAGGTCGCCGCGAACCGCCAGAACCCGAGTCGCTAAGGCGGGCCGCACGCAGGACATTGCCGCCGGAGCCAAAAGGTCCGATATTGGCTTGTATGAGCGATGATCCACCCAAAGACCGCCCCAACCAGGGGAGACGCCGGAGCATGAAAAACCAGGACTGGGAAATCCCGCCCGCCCTGCGCCCCAACCCGAACGACTTCTCGTTCGACCTGGAACGCGCGCTGAAAGCGGTGGTCAGCCTGAAAACCTACGTGCCCGCGGACGCCTTCACCGCCAACACGCTCGGCACCGAACGGGCCGGCAGCGGGGTGATGATTCGCGACACCGGCCTGATCGCGACCATTGGCTATCTGATCAGCGAAGCCGAGACCATTTGGATCACGACCAACGACGGTCAGGTCGTGCCCGGCCACGCCTTGGCGATGGACCAGGAAACCGGCTTCGGTCTGGTGCAGGCGCTGGGCAAGCTCGATCTGCCGCATCTGGAGATCGGCGACTCCGACCGGTTGAAGGTCGGCGACACCGCTGTGATGGCTGCCGGCGGCGGACGGCATCACAGCGTGGACACCCGCATCGTCGGACGCCAGGAATTCGCCGGCTACTGGGAATACGCATTGGACGACGCGCTGTTCATCGCGCCCGCGCACCCGTTCTGGGGTGGCTGCGGCCTGATCGGCACCGACGGCAAGCTGATGGGCATCGGGTCCCTGATTCTGCAACAGGGCGACACGCGCGGCCGGCGGCTGGATATGAACATGGTCGTGCCCATCGGTCTTTTGGCGCCGATCTTGTCCGATCTATTGAACTACGGCCGCGTCAACCGCCCGGCCCGTCCGTGGCTGGGGATGTACGCGACCGAGTCGGGCAACGACATCGTGGTCGGCGGCATCGCCGATAACGGCCCGGCGGAGCAGGCCGGCTTGCGTCCCGGCGACAAAATCCTGACCGTGAACGACGAGGAAATCCCCGATCTGGTCGGCCTGTGGCGCCGCGTCTGGTCGTCCGGCAGTGCCGGCGCCGAGGTCCGCCTGCGGATCGAGCGCGACGGCGATGCACGCCGCATCAGCATGCGATCGGCCGACCGGTCGAGCTTCCTCAAGTCGCCGCGGCTGCACTAGGATGCTGCGCGGCGCCATCGTGCCGGTGACGCCGTTCCAGCAGAACTGCGCCATCCTTTGGGACGAAGACTCCAAACGCGCGCTGGTGATCGATCCCGGCGGCGATGTGGAGCGCATTCTCGACGCGATCAAGCAGGTCGGCGTCACCGTCGAGCGTATCCTGCTGACCCACGGCCACCTGGATCACGCCGGCGGCGCCGCCGGTCTGGCCGAGGCTTTGGGCGTGCCCATCGAAGGCCCGGATATCCGCGACAAGTTCCTGCTCGATGGCATCGCCGCCCAGGCCGCCGGCTACGGGTTCGAAGCAAGCAATGCCTCCCCCGACCGCTGGCTGACCGAAGGCGAGCACGTCATGTTGGGCGAGCACCGCTTCGACATCCTGCATTGCCCTGGCCACACGCCCGGGCATCTTGTCTACGTCAACCACGCCGCCCGCTTCGCAGTGGTCGGCGACGTGCTGTTCCAAGGTTCGGTTGGGCGCACCGATTTCCCATACGGCGACCATGCGGCGCTGATCGATGCGATCAAGACCAAGCTGATCCCGCTGGGCGACGATTTCGCGTTCCTGTGCGGGCATGGACCCGGCTCGTCGATCGGGGCGGAGCGGGAGACCAATCCGTTCTTGCGGTGATGGTGGGGTCGGCACACACACCTAAAAACCCCGTGATCCCCGGGCTTGTCCCGGGGACCAGGATTGGCGCAATTGCGCCGTTTCCCGTCGGTAGCGGTTCCCGGGACAAGCCCGGGGATGATGAATTTTATGGGGTATATCCTCGTACGCCAGCGGCCGCAGACCTCATTTCCCTCCTCTCCGTATTATCCCCGCCGATTTCCCCGCCGCCCTGTGCCGTTTCGCCGACTTCGGCACCCCGACGGTCGAGTTCGAAGACCAAGGCCTTCGCTACTTCGTCAACGAATATTGGACCGCCGGCCAGCGCCAAGCCCATGCGTTGCACGAGGTCAGCTACCGAGCGTGCTTCAAGCCGCAACTGCCGGGCTTCTTCATCGAACGGCTGACCGAACCCGGCGACACCGTCTACGACCCGTTCTCCGGCCGCGGTACCACAGCGTTGCAGGCGGCGCTGATGGGCCGCAGACCGGTGGCGAACGATGTGAATCCGCTGAGTGCGATGCTGCTGGCGCCAAGGCTCGCGCCGCCGGCCCTTACCGCCCTGCGCGACCGGTTGGACGAAATCCCATCCGCCGCCCCGCCCGACCCGAACGAGCCGGAGTTGGACGCGTTCTACCATCCCGACACTCTAAACCGCCTGCGCGCCCTGCGCGCCTGGCTGCTCGGCCGTACGCCGCTGGACCCGGCGGATGGCTGGATCAGGATGGTGGCGCTGAACCGGTTGACCGGGCACTCCCCAGGGTTTTTCTCGGTTTACACACTGCCGCCGAATCAGGCGACGTCGGTCGTGGCGCAGCGCAAAATCAACGCCGCCAGGGGTCAAACACCCCCGCCGCGCGATGTCGCCGGCATCATCCTGAAGAAAACCAAAAGCCTGCTGTCTGACGGCTTGCCCCCGCCGCACCCGCCGGCCCTGCTGATGACGGGTGCGGCGTCCGCGACTCCGCTGCTCGCGGACGCATCGGTCGATCTGCTGGTGACATCGCCGCCCTTCCTGAACGTCGTGGATTACGAGGGCGATAACTGGCTCTGCTGCTGGTTCGCCGGTATCGATCCGGCAACCATCCGCATCTCCATCCACGGGGGCATCCCGGCCTGGGAACGGTTCGTGCGCGCGTCCTTCGAGGAATTCGCCCGCGTCGTCCGCCCCAACGGCTTCATCGGGTTCGAGGTTGGGGAAGTCCGCGGCGGCAAGGTTCTGCTGGAACGCAACGTGGTCGCCGCGATCGCAGGCCTGCCGTTCGAGGTTCTAGGCGTGATGGTCAACCAACAGGAATTCACCAAAACCGCGAATTGCTGGGGTGTGGGGAACAACGCCAAGGGCACGAATACCAACCGGATCGTGCTGATCCGGCGCCGTTAACGCCCCCCATCGTAGGCGCTGAAGCAGGGGGGCGCCCGCCGTTTAAATTTCATCATCCGCGGCCTTGTCCCGGGGACCAGGACAGGCACAAGTTGGCGGTTTCCTGCCGTTATTGGTTCCCGCGACAGGCATGGGGATGAGGAGAAGGGGCGACCACCGGAGGAGGCGAATTATACGGCCGTGGCTATAATCGCGCGGGTCGTCAACCGGCGTGAAAATACGGAGAACCGATTCCGTGTCGCATGCCTGCTGCATAAATGGGCATGTCGCAGAATCCGTTTTGCTCGTGCGACGAGAAATTTTTTCATATGCGCGGTTTGCCTACAGTAGCGCCCCTCCCTCAATCGGGGCACACTCCCCGCCCTATCAGCCAACGCGGGACCGAACCATGACTGTAGACCCAGCCATCGCCGCCGCCCTTAAGGGCGTGTCCACCGGCACCATCACCACCGTCCTTCTCAAGAAAGGCCTGCGGAACGTGTGGATGCGCGGCACCCGCCCCATCCGCACCGGGCAGCCCCGTCTGCTCGGGCATGCGTTCACGCTGCGCTTCGTGCCGTCGCGGGAGGATCTGGCGACCCCGGCGTCGTGGTCCAACCCGATCTCCACCCGCTCCGCCATCGAGGCGATGCCGGAGGGCTGCATCGCCGTCGCCGACGCCATGGGCGTGACCGAACCGAGATTTTCGGGGACGTCCTTTAACGCCTCGATGTGGCGGCGTTCGGCGGTGTAGGCGTCGCCAAAGAGACCGGCGGCGATGATGCGAGATCGTCCATGTCTCCCTCCCCAGGTTGGCGGCGAGGCGCCTATGGCATCGCGGCCGGAGGTGCGAAAGGGAGCGTATGTTGTGCGCCGGGTGGCGAAGGGTGTGCGAACGCCATAAGGGAACGTTTTTACTTTGTGTTGGTAAGCCGCCCGGTTGACGCTGCTCGGGTTGCGTAAGATAAACGAGGTGACACTAAGCGATGGTGAATTAGTGTTGCTGCCATCGGCGATGAACCGCGTATCGACCCGATGCTCGCTTTCGGTGCGGGGTATCCGGGTTGGGGCCATGCATCGCCATTGCCCTTATGCGCCAAGCCAGGCAACCAGGGAAGTTGGAGTTATCGTATATGGTCGGTATCGATCTTAAGGCGTTCTACCCGCTCCATGCAGCTGATTTGAAAATCAGCGATAGCGGAACTTTGATCTTCTCGGATAAGGGCGGTTGGGACCTGCATCTCCTCCGGATGGAGGATCACCGCATCAACGGGGTCAGGGTTCACGCCAACTTCGTGTGTCGGATCGAAGGCGGCCCCGACGCGGCGATTCATGTCAATCATTTCGGTGGCAAGTTTATTTGCGTGATCGGACACGACGGAACGATCGTCGAAAACGGATTGACCGAGAAGCTGACTGTCTCTCGCGATAGCGAAGGTTGGTTGACGGTCGATTTAATCTACCCGAGCGGGACCGTGTTTTTCGCCTTGGGGCTTTCGAAGTCTGCTCCGATCTTGCATCACTGGGAGGGCGATGGGTCGCGGACCTGCGAGCTTAAGCACATTTCGCTGACGCCCCTGCCGTTTGGTGAGATCGATGAATCGGAGCGGGTCGTCTATGTCGATGTCGGCGCCCGTGGTGGATTGCCGACACAATGGGCATGGATCGGTTCCAAGGTCCGTCCGATCATGTTCGAGCCCGAGCCGATAGCCGCCGAAAAACTAAAGGACTACATCGACAATTTCCCAGGCGGACAACTATGGCAGGTGGGATTGTTCAATGAAACAGGCGACCGCACGCTGTACGTGACCAGAGAGGCAGGCTGCTCGTCGCTTCGACCGCCGAATGAGGAAATGGTGGCGCATTGCCTGAGTGCGGATTTTTTCAGGCTGGTTGGTGAGGAAATCATCAGCGTCACGACTTATTCGGAGATGTACAAGGCTGGCAAGGTGCCGCAGCCCGACGTGATTAAAATCGACGTACAAGGCTGCGAGTTCGAGGTGCTGGAAGGTTTCGGAGATCTTCTGGAGGGATGCATTGGGATAGAACTCGAAACGCACATCTCGCCGCTCTACCAAGGTGAAAAACTACTGACGGATATCGTTGCGTTTCTCGATAAATTCGGCTTCGACCTTGTGGAACTTTCGCGGGCGGGACACTACGACCGGCTGCTGGAGTTCGACGCTCAGTTTCTTAAAAATTCTCGGTGGCGGACCGAGCAGGCACCGAACGTGCAGGCGAAATACGATACTGTCCGCGAGGTTTGGGGCATTCGTTGAGGCGCGGCGTTTACAGGTTCCCGCCGTGCACCCCACCCTGGCGCCGAAGGCCCGTCCAAGGCACACTCCCCGCCCTATCAGCCAACGCGGGACCGAACCATGACCGTAGATCCAGCCATCGCCGCCGCCCTTAAGGGCGTGTCCACCGGCACCATCACCACCGTCCTTCTCAAGAAAGGCCTGCGGAACGTGTGGATGCGTGGCACCCGCCCCATCCGCACCGGGCAGCCCCGTCTGCTCGGGCATGCGTTCACGCTGCGCTTCGTGCCGTCGCGGGAGGATCTGGCGACCCCGGCGTCGTGGTCCAACCCGATCTCCACCCGCTCCGCCATCGAAGCGATGCCGGCGGGCTGCATCGCCGTCGCCGACGCCATGGGCGTGACCGACGCCGGCATCTTCGGCGACATCCTGTGCGCCCGCATGGCGAAGCGGAACGTCGCCGGCCTGGTCACCGACGGGGTGATGCGGGACATGTACGGCGTGCTGGGCACCGGGCTGCCGGTGTGGTGCCAGGGGACGGCCGCCCCGGCCTCGGTCGCGGCGCTGACGTTCATCAATTGGAACGAACCGATCGGCTGCGGCGGCGTCGCGGTGTTCCCCGACGACCTGATCATGGTCGACGACGACGGCGCCGTGGTGATCCCGAAAGCCATGATCGAGGAAGTCGCCGCCGTCGCGCACGAGCAGGAGCAGATGGAGGAATGGATCATGGGCGAGGTGAACAGCGGCAAGTCGCTCCCCGGCCTCTATCCCCCGAACGCCGAGAACAAAGCCCGTTACGACGCGTGGAAGGCAACCCAAACAAGGTAAACGCCCATGCAATCGCTGATCTCCGGTAATCTGCTGCCCGTTCTGGAACTGGCTCTCGAACCTGGGGAGGTGGTGATCGCACCGCCCGGCGAGCTGGCGTGGATGACCCCGAACATGGGGATGAACACGACCACGGCCACCGCCGGGTCGTCCGGCCTGTGGGGCGCGATCACGCGGGCGGTGTCGGGCGGCGGGCTGTTCATGTCGGAGTTCACGCCGAATGGGGGCACCGGCGGGGTGGCGTTTACCCCGAAAGTGCCCGGCCAGATCCTGCCGGTCGAGGTCGCCGACGGCCGCGGCTACATGGTACACCGGCACGGGTTTCTGTGCGGCACCCAGGGTGTGGTGCTGACATCGGCGCTGCAACGGTCGCTCGGTGCCGGCATCTTCGGGGGCGAGGGGTTCGTGCTGCAACATATCGGCGGGACCTGTCAGGCGTGGGTCGCGCTGGGCGGGGAGATCGTCAATCCGGAACTGGCGGCTGGGGAAACATTGCTGGTGCATCCGGGCCATGTCGGGATGTTCGAGGACAGCGTGACCTTCGACATCACCACGATTCCCGGCATCAAGAACGCACTGTTCGGGGGCGACGGATTGTTCCTGGTGCGCCTGACCGGCCCCGGCCGGGTGTGGCTGCAGACCATGACGGTGCCGACATTGGCACATGCGCTGGCGCCCTACATGCCGCGCGGCGGGGAGGCGTCGTCCACGTCCTCCGACCCCGCTGCGAACGTGGCTGGCAGCGTGATGCGCGGGATTTTTGGCGGGGATCGGTCATGAATCTGGCATTGCGTCGCCGGTGTGGTAACATGCGGTCATGGTCGCAGCCCTGAAACTACCCGACCCGATGACCGTGGAGGCGTTCCTCGGCTGGGATACGCCGAAGGGGGAGCTGTGGCAGTTGATCGATGGCACTCCGTGTGCCATGGCCCCGCCCAGTCCGCTGCATGGCTTGATTCAGAGCGAGGCGAGCGGACTGATTCGGGACCATCTGCGGGCGAAGCAAAGCCCCTGCGTCGTGCTGACCACACCGGGGGTCATTCCGCGCCTGCAGTCCGACACCAACATGCGCATCCCGGACCTGGGCGTTACCTGCACGCCGGCACGCCCGGGCGACACGGCCATGCGCGACCCGGTGCTGCTGATCGAAGTCTTATCGCCCAGCAACCATGCCGAAACCTGGATGAATGTCTGGAGCTATACCACGATCCCCTCCGTGCGGGAGATTCTGGTGTTGCGGACGGCCTCGGTCGGGGCCGATCTGTTGCGTCGGCAGCCCGACGGCAGTTGGCCGGAACGGCAGATCACATTCGAAACCGGCGACCTGACTTTGGAAAGCATCGGTTACATCGGTCCGGTGGCGGCGTTCTACCGGACGACCTGGTTGGCGGAATCCGCCTGACGCGTTCGCGGCGCATTCTGCTGTAGCGTTTCGGCGCGGAACGTATCATCCTCCGTCCCAAGCCCGCGACATGCCGGGCACAGGAGGGAACCGATGCGAGCAGCCATAACGCGCCGCGGGCTCGCGGCGAGACTTTGCGCCTTGTTACTGACCGCCACGCTGGCGTTGCCGTCCGCCCGAGCGGCGGAGCCTGAGCCGATCAAGATCGGCTTGGGGGAGGCGATGACCGGCAGCCTCGCCGCCATCGGCAAATCCGGGATTGCCGCGATGCAGATTTGGGCGGAACAAATCAACGCCAAGGGCGGGCTGTTGGGCCGGCCGGTGAAGTTGATCGTTTACGACAATCAGAGCAACCCGGCGAACGTACCGGGTCTTTATGTTAAGCTGCTGGATGTCGATCGTATCGATTTCGTGTTGTCGGGCTATGCCACGAACATGGCGGTGCCGGCAATGCCGGTGGTGATCCAGCATAAGCGGCTTTACATGTCGCTGTTCTCGCTCGCCACCAATGCGGAGTTCCACTACGACAAGACATTCGCGATGATCGCTTCCGGCCCCGATCCGAAACCGGCGTTCTCGAAGGGGTTTTTCGATCTGGCGATGGAACTCGATCCCAAGCCCACGACTCTGGCGATCGTCGGCGCGGACGCGGAGTTTCCGCGTAATGCCACCGACGGGGCGCGTAATAACGCCAAGGCGGCGGGTCTGAAAATTGTCTACGACGGCAGCTATCCGCCCACGACAACCGACTACACACCGATCGTGCGGGCACTGAAGGCAACGAACCCCGATATTATCTACGTCGCGTCCTACCCGACCGATACCGCGGGAATATTGCGGGCGGCGACCGAGATGGGTCTGAAGACGCGCATGCTGGGCGGCAGCCTCGTCGGCCTCGCCACTGCCGCGATGAAAACCCAGCTCGGCCCCCTGCTGAACGGGGTCGTGCTGGGCGAGCAATGGGTGCCGGCGCCGGCTCTGCAATTCCCTGGCGTGATGGAATTTCTGGAGATTTACAGGGCGCGTGCTGCTGCCGAAGGGGTCGACCCGCTGGGTGTGTTCCTGCCGCCGTTCGCCTATGCCCGGATGCAGGTGCTGGAGCAGGCGGTCAAAGCGACCGGCACGCTCGATGAGACCAAAATCGCCGATTATATCCGCGCCCATACCTTCAAGACCGTCGTGGGCGATGTCACCTACGGTCGCGACGGCGAATGGGCGGAATCGCGGCTGGTTTGGACTCAGTTCCAGGGTATCAAGAGCGGCAGTCTGGACGAATTCCGCAAGCCCGAAACCGAAGTCGTACTGCTGCCGAAGCAATTCAGCTCGGGTCAACTGATCGCGCCATACGTGGCGGGCAATCCGTAAGGGACATACATGAAAGTCTTCGTTTTCGACCTGCTGGCCTATGGGGAACAACTCGACCACGTCAAAGTCGGGGCCGAGCTGCCGTACCCGCTGTCGTCCCGCCACTTCAAACCCGAAGTGGCGGTCCGGACTTATGCCGAACATCTGGATGCCTGGGAGGAAATCGACCGTCTGGGCTACGACGGTCTGGGGTTCAACGAGCATCATTGTTCCCCGTACGGCCTGATGAACTCGCCGAACCTGATGGCAGCCTCGGCGGCGCAACGGACCAAGCGCTGCAAACTGCTGATTTACGGCAATTTGTTGCCGCTGCATGAGCCTCTGCGGCTGGCCGAGGAACTGGCGATGCTGGACTGCCTGTCCAACGGCCGCCTGATTTCCGGTTTCGCGCGGGGCATTCCCCGCGAATATCAGGTGCACAACGTTCCCCTGTCGGACTCGCGCGCTCGGTTCGAGGAAGCGTTCGAGATCGTCACCAAAGCCTGGACCGAGGACATTTTCTCCTACGAGGGAAAATTCTGGTCCTATAAGGATGTAGCGCTGTGGCCTCGGCCGGTGCAGCAGCCGCGGCCGGAAATCTGGACGCCGGTGGTCAGCAGCAAGGAATCCATCGAGTTCGCGGCCCGCAACGATATTCGCATCACACCCGGTCTGGCGCCCGGCGGGTTGCAGGACGACATCATCGCCCATTACGCGAAATGCTTGGCCTCCCACGGGCGGCGGATCACGCCGGACCATCTGTCCATCGGCGTATCGGCCTATGTCGCCGACAGCAAGGAAGCGGCGATCCGCGAGTGCGGCCCGTATCTGCTGTATTTCAACCGCACCCTGTTCAGCCACGGCAATTTCACGGAAACCGCGATCCAGCGGGAAACGGGCTACAGCACGGCTTCCTCCACCGACTATGTGCGGGCGGAGAATTTGCGGGCGGCGGCGTTCAGCCGCGGCGATTTCCGCAACATGACCATGGCGGACATGGAAAAACTCGCGGACCGCATGCCTTGGGGCACCCCGCAGGACGTCGCGGAGAAAATCATCCGTCTGGCCAACCATACCGGGGCCGGCACGGTGCAGGTGAATTTCAATCGCGGGGCCATGCCGCAGGAGATGTTCCTGGAACAAATCCGCCGCTTCGCCCGCGACGTGCTGCCCATCCTGCAGGCGCACAAGATCGACCACGTCCCCGCCGCCAGCGCTCTGGCCGCCTGAGGAGAAACCGATGTCCACCACCGAATCGCGGCTCGAAACCCAGAAAATCGGCGCATTACAGATCGGCGTCGTGCTGCTTTGCACGTTCGCGCAGTTGTTCGATGGGTTCGATATCAGTGCCATTTCCATGGCGGTGCCGGCGCTGATCCGCGAGTGGCATCAGCCCGGCGCGGCCTTCGCCAACACGTTCGTGTTTTCCAGTGTCGGCATCATGATCGGCGCGCTGGGATCGGGTCCGTTGGGGGATCGCATCGGGCGAAAACCGGTTATGATCGGCAGTTTGCTGATCCTGGGGATCACGTCGCTGGCCTGCACGCAGGCAACGAATATCCAGGAATTGGTGATCGGCCGAACCTTCACCGGCATCGGGATCGGCGCCGTCATGCCGGTGACGGTTGCCCTGTCGTCCGACTATCTGCCGGCCCGGCTGCGGGCGGTGGCGATCATGATCGTTTTCACCGGCTCCCCCGCGGGAGGGTTTTTCGGCAAGCAGATCGTGGCCGAGTTGCTGCCGGTTTACGGCTGGACCTCGATCTTCTGGATCGGCGGGCTGCTGCCATTGGCGTTGATCCCGGTCATGGCGATTTGGCTGCCGGAATCGCCTCGCTTCCTGCTTGCCAAAGGCCGTCTGACCGATCAGTCCCGCCGCCTGATCGGGCGGCTCGGGCTCGATCTGGATACGCCAACCGATCAAGTCGATGTCGTCAAAGGCAACCCGGTCGCCGGATTGTTCAAGGACGGTCTCGCCGGCACGACCGTTTTGGTCTGGATATTGTATTTCTCCAACCTGATGAGCCTGTATCTTATCAGCTATTGGATGCCGACCGTGCTGTCGCTGTCCGGCCTGCTACCCGCCGAGGCCGTGCGCGCTTCGTCGTATGGCGAACTCGGCCCGCTGATCAGTATTTTTCTCGTGGTCCCGATGGCCTTTCGGTTCGGGCCCGCGCCTATCCTGGCGTGCATGCTGGGTACCGGCATTCTGAGCATTGCCGCGATCGGGCTGATTGCGCTGCCGCACACGGTGTTGCTGGTGGTCATTTTCCTGATTGGCGCCTGCACGGTGGGCAGCATGACCGGGATCAACGGGATGACGGCCGCGCTGTATCCGGCACGGGTGCGTAACACCGGCATGGGCTGGGCGCTCGGCATTGGGCGCCTCGGCGGCATCGGGGGCCCATGGCTCGGCGGGTTTCTGCTGGGGCTGGGATGGCCGCCGCGTCAGATTTTCCTGGTCACCTGCGTGACGGCGGGGATCGCGATGGTCACCATGATCGCGCTCGGGATCAGGGGACGGCGGCAGGCGCGGATGTTGCTGCGGGAGGCGTGATCGGAGGAAGATTCAACCGGGTGTCGAGGGCAAACCGTTCTTGCGAACGCAAGACGTAGCCGCCGGTCGCGACGCTGGGATCGAATATCAGGTTCCAGCTGTACGATGTGAGCACACTGGGTATCAAGACAAACGCATGTCGGGCCACCAAATCGTCGCCGAACGCCCTTTGACCCGCGCTGGGTGGTCCGGGTCGAAGCCAGTTCGGATTTGGCACGTCAGCCGGATTGACGATTTTCACACGCGCCAAGTCGGTGACCGCCATCGAGGTTAGGACGTGCGGCCTGGTATCGATCGTCCCGAAGCCTGAATGTGCAGCGACCTCCAAAAGCGCGGTCGCCGGGTCCAAGGAGGTGTACACCACGCGTGTGCCAGGATTGTTCCACCGGCCACCGACCAATCGTGCACCTTCACCGCTGTCCCAGGTTGTTCGATGTGCTTCCTTATCGAGACGCCACGCGACCAAGCCTCCCGGTCCTAGCGTATATGGCAACGGATTCACGTGTAAACACCGTATTCGATGCAGATTAGCATATCGTTGATTCGCGATATATTTTTGGGGTCGCGGATCAAGTCCTGAGGGCTTTCGTTAGACAAACTCGGCGATGGCCGTTGAAGCCACGCCAAGGCTTCCTCTCGGGACCCCAATACCGCGGTCGCCCGCGTCAGCACCTCATCGAGCAAGGCGGAGTTTGCCGGTGCCCTGGTTTGGAGCAGTTGCCCGGTATGCTTTCCGGGCCGGCGCCCGGTGCGTAACGGGGTGCGCAAGATTGTTTCGGTTGTCCGACTGACAAAGTCGGTGCGCGTCACCACGGTCAGCGTGCGGCTCGGTTCGCGCGGCATGCTTCCTCCTTCAGGCATGGCCGGTTTTATTTCGGTCATGCCTGATCCCTAGGGTGTTAGGTCGCCCATTCAACTTAGGCTGCGATAGCCTTCACCCGGGTTGCGTTACGTACGGCGTCGGATAGTGCCGGCATAGCCAATTCCGCGATGTGCTTGGCACCCTTATCGATGGAAGCGACCGTGCGGCCCTTACGAGCCTCAATGACCGCCCATTCGAAGAGAGAAAGAGCGGTATTAAACAGCTCCTTCCGGGTATCCAGAGCACATGCTTCCATGAGCCAATTGAGGCGTTCGATCTGTGCCGGAGCAAGGTCGAGTTGCACTCGTGTCTTGGCGTCCGGCGTTTCTGTCGTTGGCGTCTTCAATGATGGGGGCATATCTCACACTCCTCCGAACACTGGCGGTGCCGCTGGTCCTGCCCACTCGAGCAAGGCTATTATCCGGCGGGCTACGTACGATACCGACAAGGTTAGAAATAGGAGCGAACGGCGTTCGCTCCATCTCCATGAACGTGCGGCTGGCGATATAGACTGCGGTGCATTCGATAAATTGCGCACCGTCGGTGACGGACCGAGATTTAACGTCTGGTCGTGCCAGACTGTCACAGTAGCTCGTGCAGTGCATATCCGCGCAAATGCCAGTGCGACGCTAGGGAGATCAAGTGGGTTGCGCATGATTGAACTCCTTGAAATGGTGAGAACCGTTCGGCAGTCTGACACGTCCCAGCGGGCCGGGCCCTCCGGGCGGGCGCGGCCCCTCCGGCGGTGGGTTAGCCCCACCGTCCGAAACCACAGTTTCGTCATCTACGAATTCAGTCACGGTCTGAGCGGCAATCTCCACCGTCCATTCGTCAGGCATCGCCTTCGTGGCTAAACCTCGCTGTCTTGGTGAGGTTTATATGAGTATATCATGAGTATGTCAAGTGTCGGTTGAAAATCGTGACGGCGCCGATCATCGCGCTGGGGGGGCGATGCAGCCGCAGGCCCTCACCCCGCCAAAGCCCGTTCCGTCCAATCCCCCAACCGCGGCGCCGCGTTCCGTATCCCCGGCCGCACCCCGTCGAATGACAGGGCCGGTCCGGTCAGCCGGTAGTCCTCGCCGGGCACATCCAGCAGAATGTCCAACGCCTGAGCCTGCGGTTCGGCCAAAGCCTCGGGCAGCGTGTTGATCGGCGCCGCCGGAACACCCACGGCTTCCAGCCGCTCGATCCACACCGCGCGCGGCGTCAGGCGGAGGATTTCCGTCATCAGCACCACCAGCGTGTTCTTGTTCGCCAGACGCGTTCGGTTGGTGGCGAAGCGCGGGTCCTCCGCCCATTCGGGCTTGCCGAGCGCGACGGAGAGTTTGGCGAAGAGGCGGTCGTTGCCGCAGCAGATAATGAACGGGCCATCGGCGGCGTCGAACGCCTCGTAGGGGACCAGCGCCGGGTGGCCGGAGCGGTGCTTCGGCGGCATGTCCAACCCGTTGATCCAGGCATCGCCGCGCTGCGCCGCCCAGACCAGCGCCGTTTCCAGCAGCGACGCCGTCACCACGCAGCCGCGCCCCGTTGCCGCCCGGCGTTGCAAGGCGGCGAGGGCGCCGATGACGATCCACATGCCGGTGCCCTGGTCGCACACCGCGACGCCGAGGCGCATGGGTGGGTCGTCGGGCCCACCGTTGCAACTGGACAGGCCGCTGTAGGCCTGCACCAACGGCTCGTAGCCGGGATGGTTCTTCAGCGGGCCTTTATGCCCGAAGGCGGAGATCGCGCAGTAGATCAGCTTGGGATGCCGCTTCGTGAGGGACTCGCCGTCGATGCCCAGAGCCTCCGGCGCGCCGGGGCGGAGGTTGTGGATCAGGATGTCGGCGCTGGCGGCCAGTTTCTCGAACGCGGCTTTCCCGGCCTCGGATTTCAGGTCCAGCGCCACCGACTTCTTGTTGCGGTTGACCATGTGGAACGTCAGCGCGTCGCCGTGGCGGAAATCGACGCCCATGCGGCGGGCGTCGTCGCCGCCCTCGACACGTTCGATCTTCAGCACCTCGGCACCGAGGTCGCCCAGAATGGCACCGGCGAAGGGGGCGGACAGGACCTGACCCAGTTCGAGAACGCGAATTCCTTGCAGCATGTGATTCCTCCTGCGTGGATTGTGCGACGCGTGGCGACGGGTGTCATCCCCCTGGCGCGAAACATGCAACGCACCGGTCACCCTGCCCCCGGAGAACCGCATGTCCCACACGGAAGCCGCCTTTCCCCCGCATGTCCGCTGGGTGCAACTCGGGTTGGGGTTGATCGCGATGATGGCGATCTCCAGCCCGCAATACGTTTGGACTCTGTTCGTCAAACCATTCCAGACCGCGACCGGCGGGACACTACCGGCGATTCAGATCACGTTTTCGCTGATGATCGTGCTGCAAACGTGGCTATCCCCTGTGCAGGGGTGGTTGATCGAGCGTTTTGGCGCTCGATTTTTGATCACGTTTGGCTGTATATTGAGCGGTTTGGGCTGGGTGCTTTCGGCGCCGGCGACCACCGTGATGGGGTTGTGGCTGACCTACGGGTTGTTCTGCGGTGTCGGCACGGGAATCGTCTATGTCGGCATCGTGGGGTTGATGCTGAAATGGTTCCCTGACCGGCGCGGGTTGGCGACAGGGGTTGTCGCCGCTGGATATGGGTTCGGCGCCATCGGCACGACCTTTCCGATCGACGCGATGATGAAGGCCTCGGGCTATCAGCACACGCTGATCGTGGTCGGGTTCGTGTTGGGCGCGATCGGTGCGCTGGCGGGCCTGTTCATGCGCCAGCCACCCGAGCGGTCGGTTGGGCAGGTGGTTGTGTCAGGGGTGCCGGCGAAGGAGATGCTGAAAACCCCGGTGTTTTGGCTGCTGTTCGGCATGATGACGATGATGTCGACCGGCGGGTTGATGGTGATTTCCCAGTTCGCGCCGGTCATGCGCAGCTTCGGGATCGCGGATGTCGCGATATTGGGCATGGCGGCGCTGCCGTTCGCGCTGACGTTGGATCGGATTACCAACGGGCTGACGCGGCCGTTTTTCGGTTGGGTCTCGGATCGTATCGGGCGCGAGCACACGATGCTGATCGCTTTTTCGCTGGAGGCCGTGGCAGTGCTGGCGCTGCTGTCCGTGCGCGATAATGCTTTGCTGTTCGCGCTGATGTCGGGCGTGGTGTTCTTTGGATGGGGGGAGATTTTTTCGCTGTTCCCCTCGACATTGACGGATACGTTCGGGGCGAAGGACGCGACGACGAAATACGGGTTTCTGTATATGGCGCAGGGGATCGGGTCGGTTTTGGGCGGTCCGGTGGCGGCGGCGTTGCACGACGGGACCGGCAGTTGGATGCCGGTGTTCTTCACCATCATCGCGATGGATGCCGCCACCGCCGCACTGGCGATTTTCGTGTTGAAGCCGATGCGGCGGCGGTATTTGGCTCGGTAATCGCTACAGCGAGCCGGTGGCCGGCGCGCCGTAAATCTTGTTCCGCAGACGGCGCATCCCATTCAGCCAGCGGTCGCGGTCTCGGACCTTGCGTTGTTCGTATTCGTGCACGGTCGGGTGGGAGAGGATCATGAAGCGTTCGGCTTCCATCGCATCCAGCACGATGTGGGCAACCTCGGTCGCGGTCATGACGCCATCGACGCTCGCCGCCCCGGGCCGAGCGCTGGTCATGCCGGTGAGGACGGATTGGGGGCACAGGACGGAGACGCAAATGCCGCGGTCCGCGTACTGGATCGCGAGATGTTCGGCCAACGACACGCCGGCGCTTTTGGTCACGCCGTAAGCCATCGAATTCAACGACGTCAGCAGCCCGGCGGCGGAGGCGGTGTTCAGCAGGTACCCCGACCCGCGCGCCAGCATGCCGGGCACGAGGACACGCGCCGCGAACACGTGGCTGAGGACATGGATGCGCCAGTTCAGATCCCAGTCGGCGTCCGAGGCGTCCTCCATCCCCGCGCGGGAGATGCCGGCGTTGGAGTAGTAGATGTCGACCGGGCCGTATTTCGCCTCGGCCGCCGCGATCAGGGCCTGGATATCGGCTTCCTTGGACACGTCGGTTGGCACGGCGAGCCCGCCGATGTCGCTGGCGACCTTGGCGAGTTTGTCGGCGTTCAGGTCGGCGACGACGACGCCCCGCGCACCGGCTTCCGCGTAGGCGCGCGCGACTGCTTCGCCGATGCCGCTCGCGGCCCCGGTCACCACGCAAACCTTGCCTCTTGGAGTCATGTTTCGTTTCCCTGTTCGGCTGTTGGGTTCAGTGTCGCAGCGCCGGGGCTGGCTGACAACCGGCGAAGGCGCTGCGTAACTTGAGGCGGTATGGCAAGGTGGAGAGTGTCCTGTCTTCGGTGTCATACCAACCGAACTAACCCCTGACGCACCGGAGTTCGCCACATCGTCATGCCGACCTGCGTCGGCATGACGAGTTGGCACGCGCCTGTGTGTCAATGGTTGGGTCTGCTGGTTAAGCGATCCGCTGGGCAGCGATCGTCGCGGCGACGGGCATTCTGTTCACGGCGATTCGGTTCATGCCGCTGCACCCGTAGCCCCTGGAACGCTCAACCCGCCCGTGGCACACTCCCGCTCCATCCACGCAGCGGGAGAAGAGACCATGAAACCGATCGTCGCCGTTATCGCACCCGGCATGATGGGAAGCGTCGTCGCCAACCGCCTGACGGACCATGGGATTGAAGTCCGCACCATCCTCGCCGGCCGCAGCGCCGCGACCGTCGCACGTGCCGAGGCCGCCGGGATGAAGGGCGCCACCGACGCGGACATCGCCGCCTGCGACTTCATCCTGTCGATCGTCCCGCCCGGCGAAGCGCTCGGCCTCGCCGAGAAACTGGCGCCAGCGCTACGAGCGGCGGCGAAGAAGCCGGTCTACGTGGATTGCAACGCGCTTGCGCCGTCGACGGTGCTGCGCATCGCCCGCGTGATCGAGGAAACCGGTGCCACCTTTGTCGATGGCGGCATTATCGGGCCGCCGCCGGCGCCGGATTCCAAAAATACCCGCATTTACCTGTCCGGCGACGCCGCACCGCAAGCGAAAATGCTGGAGCAGTACGGCCTGAACATGCCGCTCCAGCCCGGCCCGATTGGGGCAGCGTCCGCGATGAAGCTGTCCTATGCCGGCATCACCAAGGGCTTCACGGCGCTTGGCGCGGCGATGATGCTGGCGGCGACGCGGGCCGGCACGGCCGACGCACTGCTGGCGGAGATGACGGTGAGCCAGCCGGCACTGCTGGGCTGGCTCACACGCTCCATGCCGCGCATGCCCGACAAAGCCTATCGCTGGGTCGCGGAGATGGAGGAAATCGCCACCTTCGTGGGCGAGGACCCGGCCGGCGCGCAATTCTACCTGGGCGCGGCGAAGCTGTACGAACGCATCGCCGCCGATCTGGAAGGTGCGGGCAAAGAAACGGCCGCGCTGAACGCGTTCTGCGCCAAGAAGGGCTGACACCATGGTTCGAGGTATCCACCGCTACCCGCCTGTCGACGGCGTCATCTACGGCATTCCGCTGGCCGAGGCGTTGGCCGACGAGATCAAGCGTCTCGACGCGGGGGCGGTGTATGTCATGGCCAGCGGCACCCTGGCGCGCACCACTGGGGTCATCGATGAGGTGCGTTCCGTGCTGGGCAATCGCCTCGCTGGCGTGTGCGCCAAGATCGGCGCGCATACGCCTCGGATCGATGTGGTCGCTGCCGCCAACGAAGCGCGAGCGGCGAAGGCCGACGTGCTGCTGACGGTTGGCGGCGGATCGGTGACGGACGCCGCGAAAATGGTCGGCCTGTGCTTGGGCAACGATATCGAGGACGCTCGGCAACTGGACGCCTTCGCCGCCACCATCGCGCCGGCCGGACGGACCGTGCGGCCCCCGACGAAGCCGCCGGGCGTGCGTTCCATCGCCGTGCCGACCACGCTATCGGCCGGGGAATTCACGTCCTTCGCCGGCTGCACCGATACGGAGAATCACCGGAAACAAAGCTACGGCCACGCGCTGATGATGCCGAAGACCGTGATCCTCGATCCCGCGGTGACCGTGCACACGCCGGAATGGTTGTTCCTGTCCACCGGCATCCGCGCGGTCGATCACGCGGTTGAGGATATTTGCTCCATCAACCCCACCCCGTTCTCCGACGGCATGTCGATGCAGGCGCTGCGGCTGCTCGCGCGCGGTCTGCCGGCCGTGAAGAAGAACCCCGCGGATATGGAGGCGCGTCTGGACTGTCAGCTGGGCGCCTGGATGTCGATCATGGGGTCGCAAAACGGTGTCTCGAAGGGCGCCAGCCACGGCATCGGCCATGTGCTCGGCGGCACGGCGGACGTGCCGCATGGCTACACGTCCTGCATCATGCTGCCCCACGTCCTGCGCTTCAACGCGCCGGTGAACGCCGCGCGGCAGGTTTGGGTGAGCGAGGCTTTGGGGCGGCCGGACCTCAGCGCCGGCGACGCCGTGGCGGCGCTGATCGCCAGTCTGGGGCTACCGTCCACGCTGCGGGATGTCGGCATGCGGGCGGATCAGATGGACGCGGTGGCGAGCGGCTCGATGCACGACCGGTGGATCCATTCGAACCCGCGCAAGATCGAAGGTCCGGCGACGGTGCGGATGCTGCTGGATGCGGCTTGGTAGAGGCGGTCTAATCCGGCTCCCCAAGCGCGCGATACATTTCCTGCAAATGCGGACTGATGGGGAGGCTCAGGTTCTCTCCGGTCGGCAGGCGTTTGGTCAGCCAGCGGTTGTACAGCGCGCGTAATGTCCCCTCGGACGCCATACGCTCGAAGCTGCGCTTGACCAGATCGGCGAACATCGGATCGTCGCGGCGAAAGGCGATGCCGTACGGCTCGTAGGACAGGTAATCGCCGACGATGCGGAAGCGCTTGCCGTCCGGATGGGTCGCGGCCATGCCCGCCAGCAGGACGTCGTCCGAGGCGAAGGCAGCGGCCTTGCCAGCCGCCAGCAGTCCGTAAGCGGCGGCAAGATCGGGCGTCTCCTGCACGGTAAACGGCGGGGTCATGCGGCTCGCCAGGGCTTTTAGCGCCGCCGCGTTGGTCGTGCCCGTGCTGACCGCGACCGTCTTGCCGGCCAGATCGCGGTAGGACCCGATGCCGGACGCGGTGGGAACCATCAGCTTCGTTCCCGCCAAGAAGAAAATCGGGGAGAACGCCACGATTTTCGCCCGATCCGCCGAGGCCGTCGTCGACCCGCATTCCAGGTCGATGGCACCGGATGCGACCTTCGGCAGGCGCTCGTCCGGTGCGACGGGCACGTAGACGATCCGCACACCCTTCTGCCACGCCGGTGCATCGGCCTCGATCAGGTCCGCGTTCAGCGCGGCGGCGATGTCGGTGGCAATGCCGTGGCAGAGGTCCACGGAAAACCCGATCGGCTGGCGAGCTTTGTTCAGGTAGGAGAACGGTATGCTGCTCTCCCGCACCCCGATCAGGACCGTGCCGCGGTCGTGCACCGTTTTCAGCGTGCCGGTCAGCAGCGAATCCCGCGCCTGCGCGCCGGACGCGCACAGGACCAGCAGCAGGAGGAGGAGAAAGCGTGTCACGCTGGCTCCATCTCTTCGATCATTTCGATGCTCTCGTCGTCCATGATCAGCTGCCCCTCCCACTTCGCGACGACGGCGGTGGCGAGCGAATTGCCGATCACGTTGGTGGCGGAGCGGCCCATGTCCAGGAACGTGTCGATGCCGAGCAGCAGGAGCAGTCCTTCCTCCGGCAGGCCGAACTGCCCGAGCGTGGCGGCGATGACGACCAACGATGCTCGGGGGACGCCGGCGACGCCTTTGCTGGTCAGCATCAATGTCAGCAGCATACCGATCTGCGTGCCCACCGAAAGATGGATGTCGTAGGCCTGCGCGATGAAGACGGTGGCGAAGGTGCAGTACATCATCGTGCCGTCGAGGTTGAACGAATACCCCAACGGCAGCACGAAGCTGGAGATTTTGCGGGACACCGGGAACTTGGCCAGTTGCTCCAGCATTTTCGGATAGGCGGCTTCCGAACTGGCGGTGGAGAAGGCCAGCAGGAACGGCTCCCGCACCAGCACGACCAACCGCTTCACGGCGGGGCCGAGGATCAGGAAGCCGGCGGCGATCAGCACGATCCAGAGGACCACCAATCCGACATAGAACTCACCCATGAACTTCGCGTAGTTCACCAGGATACCGAGGCCGTTGGTGGCGATCGTTGCCGACATCGCACAGAACACCGCGATCGGTGCGACCTTCATGATGTAGCCGGTGATGGTCAGAACGATATGGGACACGCCCTCCAACCCCTCCAGCACGACTTTCGCGCGCGGGCCGAGATGGGCGCAGGCGACGCCGAAGAAGATGGAGAACAGCACGATCTGCAGGATTTCGTTGTCCACCATCGGGCGGACGGCGGAGTCCGGGAAGACGTGCTTGATGAACCCGTCCAGCGTCATGGCGTGCGCGTCGATGCCGGAACTGACGCCGCTGATGGTTTTGTGGATGCCGACGCCGGGCTGGAACAGATCGACCAGGATCAGGCCGAGCGACAGCGACACCAGGGATGCGGTAATGAACCAGAGCATGGCCTTGCCGCCGACCCGCCCGACCGCGCCGGCATCCGACATGTGGCCGATGCCTACGACCAGGGTCGAGAAAACCAGCGGCCCGATGATCATCTTGATCATGCGCAGGAAGATGGTGCTGCCGATGGAGACGTAGCCGGCGAAGACTTTCCGCAAGGCGGGATCGGCGAACTGGTCGTGCACGACGGCTCCGACCGCGATGCCGAGCACCATGGCGATCAGGATGTATGTGGTCATCCGGCTGGATTTCATTGGTCCCCGCGCCCCTTATGCTGGCTGATGGCGGGAGTGTGCGGGGGATTTGCAGGCGATTGCAACGGATTTATGATGTTCCGCGCACTGGAAAGCCGGTTGGAACGCGTGTCAGGCGACCGCGGCCAGCCGGTCGGCCGGGTGAACCGGCGACCGGGTGTCGCGGGCGATGGCCTCCAGGCAATATTCATAGCGCCCCAGGTCGAGATCGGCACCGGTCAGCACGGCGATGCGTTCGGCCTGCGCGTCGGTCAGCGGATAGACGCCGAGCAAATCGGGATCGGAGGCTGGCACGGCGGCGATGCGCGATACAGCGGCGAGCCGGTAGGCCGGCACGATGTCCAGCGTCACGAGGAATTCCGTATCGCGGCCGTAGCCGCTAAGGACGATGTCGGCGTTCATGGTTCCACCTGATAGACAGGGTTGGCAGGCTTGGTCTGTTCGCCGGTGTCGGGATCGAATTCCCCGAGGTGGCGGCCTCGGCGGTCGTAGACTTCGACCCGTCCGTGACGGTAGTCCCATTCATATATCATACCGGAGGGCGATTTCCAGCGATTTCGTAGACCGCCGTCGGCGCGCGGGGTCTTCCCACGCACCCGCTTGGCATCGGGAAACGCGTTTAGAATCAACGGTGGACGCGCGTAATCATACGTGCGTATGCCGATACGATCTCCGCCACCCATGTAATATCGCGTGCTCATGCCGAACATCATGGCTCGGCAATCGTCAACAAAAGGTTAACGTCGGCGAAGTTTTTCGGCCGCTTGTCCGATTTTTCGCCGCGCGGCATCATCGCGGCATGACCGAGCCCCATACCCGCCTGGAGTACCAGGCCAGCATCGACCGGCCGCGCATCGCGCTGCCGGACGGCCACCGCGTCGCCGTGTTCCTGGTCGTCAATATCGAGCGTTGGGACATCGCCCGCCCCATGCCGCGGCAGGTGCTGACGCCGCCGCAGGGCGCGAGCGTGCTGCCGGACGTGCCGAACTGGGCGTGGCATGAATACGGCATGCGGGTGGGGTTCTGGCGGCTGAAACAGGCGCTCGACCGGCACAACATCGCGCCCACGCTGGCGATCAATGGCGCGGTGCCGGCGGCCTACCCCCGCGTGACGCAGGCGGCCCGCGACGCGGGGTGGGAGTTCATGGTGCACGGCTTCCACCAGACCGCCACCCACAATGTCGCCGATCAGCGCGCGATGATCCGCGACGCCATGGCCACGCTGACGGAAGCCGGCGGGCACAAGCCGGTCGGCTGGCTCGCGCCGGGATTGACGGAGACGCTGGAAACGCCCGATCTGCTCGCCGAAGCCGGCATTCAGTATTGCGCCGATTTCGTGATCGACGATCTGCCGACGCGTTTACGGACCGCGCATGGCGACATGCTGACGATGCCTTATAGTGTCGAACTGAACGATATCCCGATCATGATGATCCAGCATCATCGGGCCGAGGAACTGTTCGACCGTACCGTCGCGCAGTTCGACCGGCTGCATGCGGAGGCGGCGACGGAGGGCGCGAAGGTCATGGGCCTCGCGGTGCATCCCTTTATCAGCGGCGTGCCGCACCGGATCGGCTGGTTCGAAAAGGCGCTGGCGCACATGGCCGGGACTCCCGGCACGGTGTTCTGGCAGGGGCGGCAGATCATGGACTGGTATAACCGGGTCGCCTGACCCGGATCAGCCGCCCGGCACCCACAGCACATCGTTGGCGCCGTTGCCGTTCAGCACGCGCGCCAGCACGAACAGGTGGTCCGACAGGCGATTGAGGTAGCGGCACACCGCCGGATTGATTTCTTCCACGCCGATAACCGTCCGTTCCGCTCTTCGTACGATCGTGCGGGCCAGATGGGCGTAGGCGGCGCCCTCGCTGCCGCCGGGCAGGATGAAACTGGTCAGCGGTGGCAGGGCGGCGTTCATCGTTTCGACCTCCTGTTCCAAGCGCAACACCGGCACATCCGTCAGGCGCAACCGGTCGCCGCCTTCGCCGGGGACGCAGAGATCGGCACCGAGGTCGAACAGATCGTTCTGGATGCGGGCCAGCATCGCATCCGGTTCCGCCAGCCCGCGCGTGTGCAGGCGCAGCACGCCGATCGCGGCATTGGCCTCGTCGACCGAACCGATGGCTTCCACCCTGCGGCTGTCTTTGCGCACGCGGGCGCCGTCCCCCAACGAGGTTTCGCCCTTGTCGCCGCCGCGCGTGATGACCCGATCGATGCGTACCATGCTGTTATCCTCAGTTAAACGCGAAAACAAAATTCATCTGGAAATCGTAGGGGATGGCCACCCCGTCTTTGACCGCGGGGAGGAAGCGCCATTTGCGCGCCGCCTCGATCGCCGCCCGGTCCAGCGACGCGGCGCCCGAGCTGCGAACGACGTCGATACCGTCCGTTAACCCATCCGGGGTGACATGGATATTCAACAGCACCGCCCCTTGCTGACCGCGCCGAGCAGCGTCCTCGGGATAAGCGGGGGGGCGGTTGCGGGCCTGGGCGTCGGGTTTGGCGGGAATGACCGCGCTGCCGGTCACGATCGCATTCGAGTCGCTGTCGGTGCCGCCGATATTGATCTCGGGCACGGGCGGCGGCGGGGAGGCCGATGCGGCCGGTCGCGGTGGGGTTGGCGGTGCGGGCGGGACCGGGCGCGCTTCGGGCGGGGTTGGCGCCGGTTCGGTTTCCTCCGGCTGGGGTTGCGGCGGAGGCGGGGTTGCCTGACTTGCCTCTTGGGGCCGCGGTGTGGGCGGGCGCACCTGGGTTTCCCCGGTGCCCGTCTGCTCCTCCATCACCAGTTCCACCATGACGGGCTTGTCGGGTGCCTCGGGCATGGTGTCGCCGCGGGGCGGGAGGCGCAGCAGGATTGCCGCCGCGATCAGCGCGTGCAGCAGAACGGACATCAGGCCGGCAATGCCCATACGGCGGGTCATGGGGGCGGCAGCAGCCTCGGCGACGGGTCGTGGCCCACGCGCATCCCGAACGCCGCGGCGATGGCCGGCAGGGCGTGTTCCGCCGGCAGATCGGCGAGTACGCGGCCTTCGCCCAGGACCACGACGCGGTGAGCGTATTGGACGGCCAGATCGATGGCATGCAGCACGGTCACGACCGCCTTGCCCGCTTCGGCCGAACGACGCAGCAGCCGCATGATGTCGTGCGCGGCGGCGGGGTCGAGGTCGGCGGTCGGCTCATCCAGCAGCAGCACATCGGGCTCCGTCGCGAAGGCGCGCGCCAACATGGCGCGCCGTGCTTCCCCGCCGGAGATGCGATCGACCCGCGCGTCGCGCAAGGCCGCGATGCCGCATATTTCCATGGCACGCTCGACCGGGGCGGTGGCGGCGTCTCCGTAGGGGATGCGCCCGAGCATGACGACCTGCGCGACGGTGAGGCCCCAGGCACTGTGGGCGCCTTGTGGGACGTAGGCGACGCGGCGCGGGTCGGGGGCGGGGCTGTTGGGTAGCAGACCCGCCAACGCCCGCAGCAATGTCGTCTTGCCAGCGCCGTTGGGGCCGCACAGCGCCACGAGTTCGCCCATGCGCGAGGCGAAGGTGACGTTTTGCAGCACGACCCGGGTGCCGAGCGACAGAGTCGCATCGCGCAATGCGGGCGGCTGCGGTGTTTCGGTCGGGTAGGGTCCGTGCATGCCCCTTCCTACACGTGCGCCGGCCGTGCCGACAGCCGCGAATTGATTGCTTGACCGTTAGGGAAATGTCTCGCAATGTGACCAAAAGGGGATATCGCGGCATGAGCGACAAGACCGGACAAACGCACGACGATGCCGTGTTCGAGCACGATCTGAACGAGGTGCAATTGCTGCTCGACCACGTGTCGGGACAAACCGACAAAAGTCTGGAGGGGTTGCGGATCGCGGAAGACGCCGATCCGGCGAAGCAGATCGGCACGCGCGCGATCATGGAGCGGATCGCTGGCATTCGCTATCCCGCCGGCGGCGGCCGGCCGAATCCCAACCCGGCCGATGCGGCCTTTCTGTTGGTGGTCAAGGATCAGCTCAATGGGCTGGCCAGCCCGGCTCGCGGGTTGACGATCGCCTATACGGCCTTGTTCGTCGGCGCGAATCAGGAGCATCCCGGTCTCGTGGCGTGGTTGCGCGGGCTTTTTCACCGTCCGGCCGCGGGCGGCGCCAATCAAGCCACGAGTCTCGCGCGACAAGTCTATCCGGGGCTGGCGACGCATGCGCGGTTGTTCCGGTGGAGCTTTGCGTTTCTGGTGGTGCTCGGCCTGCCGCTGTGGCTCAGTTTGACCGCCGTTACCTATTGGGACGCGGCGCTGGGACGGTCGCTGCTGCAACGGTTCGACCACATCGACCAGCAGCGATCGGCCTTGGTGCAGGCCAGTCCCGAATTGGCGCATCCCGACACCTGCGCGGGAACGCCGAAGCAAGAGCAGCGTCTGGCTTGCGCGAAACTGGTTGTCCTCGAACAGGCCACGAAAGACGCGCGCACGGACCTGTACGCATTCCGGAAATGCGATGACCGCTCGGCGAAAGCGTGGCTGCATGTGATGCGCTGGGGGTTCACGCCGTGCCGAGCCGGGGTTGGGACAGAGGCGGACGAACACATGGTGTCCGACGTGCTGTCGGTCTACAGCGCCTACATCCTGCCGATGATGTTCGGCCTGCTCGGCACGATCATCGCGGCCATTCGCAAGATTCAGGATCAGGTGGGAAAAAGCGAGCTGCATCCCCGGGATTTCCTGCTGACGGCGCTATTGGTGCCGATGGGGGCGGTGGCGGTCGGGCTGTTTTTCAGCCCCAGCGGCGCGGGTTTGGCGGGGGCGGAAAAATTGTCGGGGAATTTGAGTCTGACGGCCGGCGGCATCGGGTTTCTGGCCGGTTACGGGTCGCCGGCGTTCTTCTCGTTGATGGACGATCTGCTGAAGCAGGTGTTCCGGCTCGCCAAACCGGCGCCGAAGGATCCTCCGTCGGCACCGGCGTAAGGGCCGTTAGAACGGTATTTCAACCTCCATCCGCCAGCGCAGCGCGCCCTGGGGGCTGGCGGAGGTCGTGCCGAACAGCCAGCCGATTTCGTATTTCAGCTTGCCGGCCTTGCCGAGGCCGAGATCGTTCAGCGGCAGCGATCCCACGCCGACCGGCCCGATCAGCAGTTGCTGCTGCGCGAGGCGCGGGCTGCTGCCCAGGACGCCGGCGTCGCCGTAAATCTCGATGGCCGGCGACAGCGGCCGCCAGATGTTCCAGCGGGTCTGCCAGGCGTAAGTGAAGTCCAGGCCTTGCGTTGTCTGACCGGGACCGAGCTGGCGAGTGAAGAACAGGTTGAGCGTGCTGGTGGTGCGGCCGATGTCTTTGGAGATCGCGGGGCCGAACGTCACTTGATTCGGGGCCGCGCGAGCGCCTCGGGTGACCGACTGGCCGTATTCGACGTAGAACCCCACATCGAAGAAATTCTCGCCGGGTTCGGTCAGGCGGAACAGGTTTTCGGTGACGACATCGGTCAGGATGGTCGGTTGATTCGTTCCGGCCTCTCGCTCGAACCCGAGTTCCAGTTCGGTTTTCCACCAGCTTGTCAGTCCGGTCCCGATTTCGAGCGTATAGCTGCGGGCGTTCCGAACGTCGGGACGGCGATCGAAGGTGGAGGAGCCGTTATGCTCGATTTCCAGCTCACCCTGATCGATTTCGTTCGGGTATACGATGCGGAAATCGGCGTGCGCCAAGGTTGGCGCCAGCAGCGCGGCCGCCAATAAAACGGAAAATCGGGTCATTGGGCTACCATCACGCCTTTTGCGGTGTCCTGATGAAAGTCGCCGAAAAATTTGTATTCTCCGGGCTGCAGGGGGCCGAGGAAGATCGTGACGGTCTGTCCCGGCGGCACCAGTTTCTCTCGGTTCAATTCGGTACTTTCGAATTCGTCGGCGGTGGCGTCGCTGTTGGTGACGAGCAGGCGGAACTTCTGCCGAGCCGGAACGATGAGGCGGTCGGGCACGAAACGATGGTCCCGGAATTCCAGCCGTATCGGCGCGTCCTCGGCCTGGGCCGCGGGGGCGGCCACAATCAGTGCCAGACCGGCGGCGATCGCGACCAAACGGGCACGAGGGCGGCCGACGGTGCGTGTCAGCAACATCAGCGTCGCCAGCGTGGCGGCCCAGGCGGCGAGCTGGATTCCGGACGGACGCGCGGAATATCCGATCAGCGCGTGCAGGGCCTTACCGAGCAGGGTGTTGTCGGCGAGCAGGAAGCTGGTGTCCCAGATTTGCTCGCCCCAGCCGGGGAGGAAATCGGCGGCGTGCAGCACCGCCGCCGCCTGACCCGCCATGCCGGCCGCCAGCAGCGCGATCAGGCCGTTGGTGACACCGAACAGGCGGCGCATGGGGATGGCGACCAGCCCGCGATACAGCAGCCAGGACAGCGCGCCGGCCAGGGCGATGCCGGCGACGGCGCCCGTGGCCAAAGAGGCGGCACTGGTTTGGGAGGCGACGGCGATGCCATAGAGGAACAGCACGACCTCCGCCCCTTCGCGCATCACCGCGACGGCGACGACGACGGCCAGGGCGGCGAGGGTGCGGTGTCCGAGTTGCAGTTCTTGACCGAATTTGCGGAATTCCTCGGACATCGTGCGGGCGTGGGCCGACATCCAGACGACGTGCCAGGTTAGCATCGCGACGGCGAACAGCAGGATGGTGGCGGTAAAGGCTTCTTGCCCGGCCCCTTGGAAGGCATCGGACAGGGCGCCCGCGAAGGCCGCGACCAGACTGGCACCGGCCAGCCCCGCGGCGATGCCGGCGGCGATCCATCGGCCTCGGCCCCGCACGCCTTCGGAGGCGGCGAGGACGATGCCGACGATGAGGCCGGCCTCCATCGCTTCCCGGAAGACGAGGATCAGACTGACGAGCATTCGGTTCGGTCTCCAGCGCTGCAAGTGCGAGTTATTCGCAACTGGGGGCAAGATAGGGCCGGATGCGGGGGGATGCAAGAGGGGCGGGGTTAGCGGAGGTCGGCGGCGACCTTGTCCGCGCGGATGGCGACGATCGTTTCGCCGGCTCGGTCCACGACGACGACGGACACGGCGTAGCCCTTGGCGGCGCAGCTTTCTATGGCGGCTTGGGCGATGGTGGTCGCGGTGGCGGCGGGGGGGGGGCGTGCTGGATGGGGCAGGACTATTGCTTATGACCGAGGCGGTCGCGGGACCATTCCTATTTCGTCATGGTTGGGCTCGTTCGAAAAACCCTGCCTTTTCAAGGGTGCGTAAAATCGCAGGAGGTGGTCGGGTCAGGCCCGACCATGACGAGCGGGGGGGCCAAAAGTCATATGCGATAGCCCTGTTGGTACATCGTCATGCTGACGAAGGTCAGCATCCATGACTTCCGCCGTAGCGGCCGGCAAGTCGTGGATGCCGACCTGCGTCGGCATGACGATTTACCACGCGCCGATGTGTCGATGGTGAGGGCAGCTGGTATTATATAACGATATTCGTGGCTTACTGTCTCATACCAACCGAACTAACCATTGACGCACCGGAATTCGCCACGTCGTCATGCCG
>CAITUP010000073.1 GCA_903895595.1 uncultured Acetobacteraceae bacterium
GACCTCTGGGTTGAACGGCGATGGGCGTGGCGGCACCGCCTTTCAACCCAGAGGTCCCAGAGACCCAGAGGCCCAGAGGGACCGCACCCCAGTCACGCGGCGTGCGGATCGCAGGCGATGCTGCCGGTGGGACTCCGTCGCGGAAAACGAAACATTGAGACGATTGCGAGACTTGACGGGCGACCGTCATCGGCGGGACGACCGCACCGCGACCGGGTTCCCGCCGGGGGGCGACGTTCGCGTTCATGCGCGGTTCCACCTTCTCGGTCGGCCCAGGAGGAATGGGCACCGTACATGAACGCGAATGAACGCAAATGCGGACGGGGTGCTTTGATGGCGGAATACCCCATGCGCCGTGAGACGGATCGCGGGCGCGTGCCGGTATTGGTTCGCGGGACAAGCCCGCGAATGGCGGGTGAGGGGGCCGCGCCGCAACACCCCATGCGCCGTGAGCGGGTTCGGATTTTTGTATCGTGTTAACCTTTTCTTAACCTTTTTCGGTTTTACTCACTGCATACAGATGTAACGGCGGTTTTCCATGTCGATCGCGGTACTGACCGCTATTGCCGCTTTGGCGGCGGTTTTGGGGCTTGTGCTTCTCGTGGGGCGGCTTGTCCGCTTCAGCGGTCGGTTGCCGCGGCCCGGCGGTGGGCGGTTGGCGGTGACCGAGGTCTTGGCTCTGGATGCCAGCCGGCGGTTGCGGCTGGTGCGGTGCGACGGGCGGGAGGTGCTGTTGCTGACCGGCGGGCCGGCGGATTTGGTGGTGGGCTGGGTAGGCTGGGTGGGGGGGGAGGTGGCGCCGCCCCCTCCCCCCGGCCCCCTCCCGCGAGGGGAGGGGGGGTCTATCGTGGCCCTTGCCGTCGCCCTGATCCTCCTCCCCCTCGCCGCCCACGCGCAATCGATCAACATCGACCTTGGCACTGCCGGGGAAGCGGGTGCGACCGGGCGGCTGGTGCAGATTACCGCGCTGATTACCGTGCTCTCGCTGGCGCCGAGCCTGTTGGTGATGATGACGGCTTTTACGCGGATCGTGATCGTGCTGTCGCTGCTGCGGAGCGCGCTCAGCACGCAGGGCACGCCGCCGAACACGGTTCTGATCGGGCTGGCGCTGTTCCTGACCTATTTCGTCATGCAGCCGGTGCTGGAGCAGGCCTGGACGGCCGGCATTCAGCCGATGATCGACGGCCGGATCGCGGAAACCGAGGGTTTGCGCCAGACCGCCGAACCGTTCCGGCATTTCATGCTGGCGAACATGCGGCCCGGCGATTTGGCGTTTTTCGAGGACCTCGCGCATCTGCCGCCCAGCGTGGCGCCGGACCAGGCGTCGTGGCGGGCGGTGGTGCCGGCGTTCATGGTGGGGGAGCTGCGGCGGGCGTTCGAGATGGGGTTTCTGCTGTTCCTGCCGTTCCTGGTGATCGACATGGTGGTGGCGAGCGTTCTGATGAGCCTCGGCATGATGATGCTGCCGCCGAGCGTGGTGTCGCTGCCGTTCAAGCTGATTTTCTTTGTGCTGGTGGATGGGTGGCGGCTGGTGGCGGGCAGTCTGGTGCGCAGCTTCGCGGGATCGTGAGCAAGGCAGTTGCCCGGTTTTTGGGCGGGCCGGTGGGGCGCTCGGGCGGGCAAGCCCTTGAAATGCTGCGGTGCAACATTTTGGCGCGGAACTTGCTAGGTTATCGGGGAGACTGAGGTAACCCGTGCTGTGAGAGTCCTGCTCGCCGATGACAATGCCGAACGTGCCGGTGCCCTGGCGCGGATCCTGACGGCCGATTCCGGGCTGACGGTGCTGCGCCTCGGGGCCGGCGAACTGCTGGCCGATGCGGTGGCCGAACACCGGCCGGATATCGTGCTGGTGGACATGGCTCGGCCCGATCGCGACGCGCTGGACGGCATTCGGCAGGTCGCTGCCCGCAACCCCAGCCCGATCGTGCTGTTCGTCGACGAAGACGATCCCGCCTTCATGGAGGAAGCGATCGGCGCGGGCGTGTCGTCCTACAACGTGATCGGCGTGCCGCCGCCGGACGTGAAGCCCATCCTGCGCGCCGCCACCGCCCTGTTTCGGCGGCACCAGGACGCGCGCGAAGGTCAGGCGCAGGCGGAAACCAAGCTGCACGAGCGGGAAATCGTCGATCGCGCCAAGGCGATTTTGATCCGTGACCGCCGGCTGGGCGAGCCGGAGGCTTACCGCTGGCTCCGTCGTCAGGCGATGACCAGCGGCAAACGCATCGTCGAGGTCGCCCGCCTGTTGGTGCGCGAGAAAGAAGGAACTTCGCCATGAGCCTGCCCATCCGCATCGGACTTCTGCGTCTGGTGGACAGCGCCCCCATCCTCGTCGCCCAGCGCTCCGGCCTGTTCGCCGCGCTAGGTCTGGATGTGACGGTGTCGATTGAGCCGTCGTGGTCCAACCTCGCGGACAAGCTGACGTATGGCGTGCTGGATGCCGGGATCATGCTGCCGCCGTTGGTGCTGGCGGCGGCGATGGGGCTGCGCGGGCCGCGGGCGAAGCTGATCGTGACGATGGGGCTGAGCCAAGGCGGGAACTCGATCGTGCTGCGGGACAATGTCGCCACCACGCTGGAGCAGCCGGCCGGGCGGATGATGCTGCCGTGGCTGAACCGGTTCAAAGCGGAGCGGGGGCGGGTGCCGCGGTTCGCCGTGGTGCACCATTTCTCGACCCATAATCTGCTGCTGCGCTACTGGCTCGCCGCCGCTGGGGCGGACCCGGAACGGCATATCGAGACAGTGGTGATCCCGCCGGAACAGGTCGCGGACGCGCTGGCCACCGGGCGGATCGAGGGGTTCTGTGCTGGCGCGCCGTGGGGAGAGGTTGCTCAGGCGGCGGGTGCCGGGCGGGTCGTGTTGGGGTCTTCCACCATCTGGCCGGCGCACCCGGAGAAGTGTCTGGCGCTGGCGGCGCCTTGGGCGGATGCCAATCCCGACGCGGCGCGCCTGCTGGTGCGGGCGGTGCTGCAAGCTCGGGCAAAGTGCGACGACCCGGCGGAGGCGGCCGGCATCGCTGCTATGTTGGCATCGCCGGAGGACGGGCTGGGTCTGCCGGAAGGGCCCACCCGAGCGGCGCTGGCCGGTGGGGCCGGGGTGGAGGGCGTGCTGTTCCATCCGGGATCGGCGGCGTACCCCTCGCACGCGCACGCGATGTGGTTCCTGCGGGAGATGGCGCGCTGGGGTTGGGTGGACGCGGGTGTCGATCTGGACGCCGTCGCCCGCCGCGTCTACCGGCCGGAGCTGTTGGCCGGGGAGGGGATTCCGGCGGGGTTGGGTTCGGCCGGGCTGGGGCCGGTGACGATGCCGTCCGAATTCCCCGCGTTATAGGACGGCGACAATGAACAGGCGCTTGAAGGGCAGCAGCGTCGTGCCGTCGGCGCGCCTGGGGTAGTGCGGTTTCAATGCCTCGGAATATGCGTCGCGGAACGGCTGTTTCAGGTCGGCGGGCAGGGCGTCGAGGAAAGGGCGGAGGCTGCTGCCGGCGGCCCACTCGGTGACGGCGTTCTCGCCCTGAAGGACATGGAGGAATGTCGTCTCCCACATGTCCAGCCGGGCGGCGACGGGGCGGAGAATGTCGTAGTAGGTGCCGGTGGACAGCAGGCCGCGGGCGAAGCCGGCATCGGCAAGGTGCGGCGCCCAGGGGCCGGCGGCGGCGACCTCGTTCTGCAATGCGCGCAACGGGGCGTCGTGCATGGACGGCATCTGGATCGCCAGCACGCCGCCGGGGGAGAGGGTTTTCAGCAGGCGGGGGAACAGGGTTTCGTGGCCGGTGACCCAGTGCAAAGCGGCGTTGGAGTAGATCAGGTCGGGTGGTGTCGCCGGTTCCCAGATGTTGAAATCCCCGGTCTCGAATCGGCACTCCGGTGCCGCGCCGCGGGCTTTGGCCAGCATGTCGGGGGAGCCGTCGATGCCCAGGACGTCCGCCGCCGGAAACCGCTGCTTCAGGATCGGCGTGACGTTGCCGGGGCCGCAGCCGAGGTCCACGACATGGCGCGCCGTGTCCAACGGAACCTGCGCCAGCAGGTCCAGCGCCGGCCGCAGCCGTTCGTTGGAAAAGCGGAGGTATTGCGCGGGGTCCCAGGTCGAGGACGTGATGGCCATGAGATGCTGTCCTTTGCCGCCTTGCGTCCCGTCCCGGCATGACCGACCATCGGGCAAACAACCGAAGGGAGAGAGACAATGCCCAATACCATGGGACCCCCGCGTGTCGCTATGGTCTCGCTCGAACGTGCCCGCGAACTCGGCGATGCCATGGGCATGCCGGCGCGGCGGACCATCAGCGAGGCCTTCCGCGTCGTTGCCAACAACCCCGGCGTGGCGCGCGTGGCGTTCGGGCAGCTGATGCAATTGCTGGAGAACAACAAGTTCGACACGCGGCTGCGCGAACTGATGATTATGCGGATCGGCTGGGTGACGGGGTCGGGTTACGAATGGACGCAGCATTGGCGTGTGGCGACGACCGCCGGTATTCCGGCCGAGGATATTCTGGCAGTGCGGGACTGGCGGAATTCGGACCGGTTGAACGAGGCGGACCGAGCCATTTTGGCGGCAACGGATGAGTGCCTGGAAGGAAAATCCATTTCGGACACGGTTTGGGCGGAGATCGTGAAGCATGTGCCGGACCCCGCGCATCAAGTGGAATTCGTGATCGCGATGGGAAACTGGATGTCGTTCTCGCTGCTGTTCCGAAACCTGCACATTCCGCTGGCGGAGGGCATGACCGTATGGCCGCCCGACGGGTTGGCGTCTCCGGCGGCAGATCGGTAGGGCGGCATCGCCATGAAGCGCAGAACGATCTTGCGGGGCGCCGTCGCGTCTTCCGTGCTGCCGCGTTTCGCCATTGCTCAGCCGGCGGCGGCGCGGACGCTGAAAATGGTGCCGCAGGCGGCGTTGGCGATCCTCGATCCGCATTTCACCACGGCGCAAACCACCACCAATCACGGCTATGCCGTCTTCGACACATTGTTCGGCCTGAACACGAAACAGGAAGCCCAGCCGCAAATGGCCGAGGGCCATCGGTTCGAGGATGACGGTCAAACCTGCCTGATCACGCTGCGGGAAGGGCTGAAATTCCACGACGGCGAACCCGTCCTCGCCCGCGACTGCACCGCTTCCCTGATGCGATGGGCCGCTCGGGAGGCCTTGGGGCAGAGCGCCGCGCGCTTCGTCGAGGAATGGGGCGTCAAGGACGACCGCACCATCCGCCTCCGGCTGAAGCGTTCGATGCCGTCGCTGATTTTCCTGCTGTCGCGTGGGGCGACCGTGCCGTTCATCATGCCGGAACGGTTGGCGCGGACCGATCCGTTCAAGCAGGTGACCGAGATGGTCGGGTCGGGACCGTACCGGTTCGTGAAGGACGAATTCGTATCCGGCTCCCGCGTCGTATACGCTCGGAACGAACGCTACGTGCCCCGCCAGGAAAAGGCGGAATGGACGTCGGGCGGCAAGCTCGCGCATTTCGACCGCTACGAATGGGTGGTCATTCCGGATTCCGCCACCGCGTCCTCGGCCTTGGTCACCGGGGAGATCGATTGGTACGAACAGGTGCAGCCCGATTTGCTGCCGCCGCTGCGGGCCAACCCGAATATCGTCATCGGCAAGGCCAATCCCACCGGTTACAACGGCATCCTGCGCTTCAACCATATCCAGCCGCCGTTCAACAACGTGGCGATCCGTCGCGCGATCCTGATGGCGGTGGATCAGAACGACTATATGGCATCGGTGACGGCGAATGACCCCTCGGCATGGAAGGTCTGCAAATCCCTGCTGCCCTGCGGCACGCCGGACGGGCGGGAGATCGGGGCGCCGGTTATGCAGGGCAATTTGGACAAGGCCAAAGCGGCATTGAAGGCGGCCGGCTACGCCGGGGAGAAGGTGGTGATCCTCAGCCCCACCGACTTCGTCACCATCGGGCCGTTGGGCGATGTCAGCTACGACCTGTTCAAGCGCCTCGGGATGAACGTGGAGATCGTGCAGACCGACTGGGGCACGGTGAACCAGAGGCGCAACAACCGCGAAGGCGTGGACAAGGGCGGCTGGTCGGTGGTGCACACCTGGGGTTCCACCACGACGATCGGCAATCCCGTCAGCCAGTTCTTCATGCGCGGCGTCGGCGACAAGGGCTGGGCCGGATGGTTCAAGGACGACATCGTCGAATCGCTGACGGAGCAATGGCTGCTGGCGGCGACGGATGCCGAACGGGCGGCCGCGGCGGACGCGCTGCAACGGCAGGCGTTCGAGACGGTGCCCTCCGTGCCATTGGGTCAGTTCCAGATTCGGACGGCGTACCGCCAATCGCTGACCGGGTTGTTGGAGGCATCCGGCGCGCTGCCCTGGAATGTGCGGCGGGCGTGAGCGGAGAACCTGCCATTCCCCGCCAACACCCTGTTGACGGCGCCCCCCGGTTCGTCCTACACCGCGCGCCCTGGATGGCGGGCGTAGCTCAATCGGTAGAGCGCCAGGTTGTGGTCTTGGATGTAGTGGGTTCGAAACCCATCGCTCGCCCCAGGTTTCCCCTTTCGTGATGGATATTCCGGCCCTGATTCTGGCCGGTGGTTCCGCGCGCAGGATGGGCGGCGGCGATAAGCCGCTGCTCGATCTCGGCGGCCAGTCCATCCTGGCCCGAATCGTGGCTCGGCTTGGGCCGGGGCCAATCGCGATCTCCGCCAATGGCGACACGACCCGTTTCGAAGCGTTCGGGCTGCCGGTGCTGGACGATGGTCCGTTCGTGGACCAGGGGCCGCTGGCCGGCGTGCTGGCCGGGTTGGACTGGGCGGCCGGGCTGGGCGCCTCCGAATTGCTGACGGTGCCGGGCGACACGCCGTTCATTCCCCTGGGGCTCGCTGCCGCCTTGGCGCCCGCGCCGGCCTGCGCAACCCGCGACGGGCAGGTCCACCCGCTGGCCGCGCTATGGCCTGTGGCGTGCTGCGAGGCGCTGCGCACACTGCTCTCGACCCCCGGACGGCGCGACATCCGCCACTTCGCCGAGCAATTGGGCGTGAGACGGGTTGATTTCAGTGGCGGGACATGGGACCCGTTTGCGAATATCAACACGCCCGACGATCTGACCGCGGCGCGGTCGGTCCTCGTTCGGCTGGGAATGGAGGGCGCGGTATGACCATGACTGTGGCGATCGCGGGGCTGGGCGCGATCGGATTGCCGTTGGCGCGCGCGCTGGATCTTGGGGTTGACGGCCTGAGTCTCATGGCGGTCTCCGCACGCGACCAGACCAAGGCGAAGGCCAAGCTTGCGGGCTTCCGCAATCCGCCGCGTCTTGTCGAACTGGACGAACTGGCTCACGCCGACATCGTTGTCGAGGCGGTGCCGGCCGCGATGTTCGAACGCGCGGTGCTGCCGGCGATCGACGCCGGCAAGACCGTGGTCGTGCTGTCGGCGGGCGCGCTGCTCCCCCGCACGCACCTGATGCGCCGAGCGGTCGCGGCGGGAGCGAGGATCGTCGTGCCGACGGGGGCGCTGCTGGGCCTGGACGCGGTGCGCGCGGCGGCCGAGGGGCCGGTCGAGAGCGTCACCATGGAAACCCGCAAGCCGCCCAATGGGCTGGCCGGAGCACCGCATCTGGTCAAGAACAACATCTCCGTCGATGGGCTGACCGAACCGCTGCTGGTGTTCGACGGCAACGCGCTGGAGGCCGCCGCCGGTTTCCCGGCCAATGTGAACGTCGCGGCGGCGCTGGCGCTCGCGGGTATCGGGCCGGTCCGCACCAAGGTGAAAATCTGGGCCGACCCCGGCATCGACCGCAACATCCACACCATATCCGTGGAGGCCGACGCCGCGCGGTTTTCCATGAAGATCGAGAATGTGCCCTCGGACGAGAACCCAAGGACCGGGCGGCTGGTCGCGCTGTCGGTGCTGGCCTGCCTGCGCGGTTTGGTCTCGCCCTTGAAGGTGGGCAGCTGACCGGCGCGATGCAGGAGCCGCTGGTCTACGGCATCGCGCTGGCCCTGTTCGGCTTCACGGTGTTCGCGACCGCGCGCATCCCGCTGGGGTTGATGCTGGTCGGCTGCATTCCGGCGGTGTTCGTGGCGCTGGTCATGGGCTTCACCATGGGGGTTTACGCGGCCGATCTTTACGGGTGGGGCCTTCTGGTCGTGGCGCTGGTGCCGGCGGCGGCGGGGGCTTGGTATGTGAGCCGGCGTTTTCGGCCGAGGGATTTGCTGATCGCGATCTATCTGGCCTGGGCGGTCGGTTTGGTGTTCGCGCTGATCGGTGTGCAGATGCCGGACGTGGGGTAGGGCAGCGGCCCAAAAGTTCGACGCCCGCACCACCCATCGTCCCGCAAGCGTCTCAATGCGTCGAATTCCGAGACAGTATCTCAGAAACCATCCCCATCCTTGTCGTCCCGCAAAGCCTCGTACATCGCCGACAACGCCCGATGCTGGGCCAACGTGGCCGCCCGCGCGGCCTCGGGGTTAGCATCGCGTTTTTTCCGCGCCGCCTGCAATTGCCGCAAGCTCCGCAGCGCGCTGTCCGAAGACCGCGACATCGCGACGGCATCGCGCCGCAATTGCGACTGCCTCGCGGGATCGTGGGGGAATTGGGCGATTTGCTGCTGACAGTCCCGCGCGTGGTCATCCGAGACGACATGCCGCAACGCCAGCCCCGCTTCTGCGTGTGTGGCCGGGCACAACCCGTCGATCGCCGCGATGGCGGCGCCGATCCGAGCGCGGCGCTGTACCTCCGTCTCCTCCAGCTTGTGAGTCAACTGATCGGAGAGGGCGGACACAAGCGCCGAATCCGCTCCTCGTCCGTAGGTGAAATCGTCGTGAGGTGCGGCGGTGTCGCGCATAAATACGGGTCCAATAATGCGGCTCGATTTTAACAATGCACGTTAGATGGAATTTTCTACGGCGGTTTCAAGCGGGTCACCTTCGGCTGCCCCAAGTTTTTCGCGATGCGGCGCCGAAACCGTCGCCGCTGGCCGGCGGGAATTTCTTGCCGTTGTCGAAGAAACGGGGTCTAAGCTGCCGCCATGTCCGTGATTATCGATATCCGCTCCGTCCTCGCCCCGCCGCACCCGGCCGGCCGTCCCTTCATCCTGGGCGGCGTCGTTGTCGCGGCCGCCGGCCTGTTCCTGTCTTCCTGGCTCGTCTGGATCGGCGCCTTCTTCACCGCCTTCTGCCTGTATTTCTTCCGCGACCCCGAACGCATCGTGCCGGATCGTCCCGGCGTGTTCGTCGCCCCCGCGGACGGGCATATCGTCGCCGTCGCACAGGTGCCGCTTCCGGCCGAACTGGAACTCGGCGACGCCAAGCTGTGGCGGGTGTCGATCTTCCTGTCGGTGCTCGACGTGCACGTGAACCGAGCACCCATCGACGCAACGGTGACGCGCATCGTTTATCACCACGGCGCCTTCGTCAGCGCGAGCCTGGATAAGGCCAGCGACTCGAACGAGCGTAACACCGTCGGGCTGCGGCTGGCGGACGGGCGCGGTTTCGCCGTCGTGCAGATTGCCGGCATGATCGCCCGCCGCATCCTGTGCGATGCGCGCGAAGGTCAGGCCCTGCGCACCGGGGAGCGGTTCGGCATCATCCGCTTCGGCAGCCGCACCGATCTGTATCTGCCGGAAGGTGTGACGCCGCTGGTATCGGTCGGCCAGACCATGATCGGCGGCGAGACGGTCATCGCCCAAATGACGCCATGAACCAGATCGCGCGCCTGCGGCGGTTTCGCCCGCGCCGCCATCCCCGCTACAAGGGACCGTCGTTCAACCGGATCGTCCCCAATCTGATGACCATGGCCGGGCTGTGCGCCGGCCTGACCTCCATGCGGTTCGCGCTGGAAGGCCGGTTCGGCTCTGCCGCCGCCGCCATCACCGCCGCCGCGATCATCGACGGGCTGGATGGACGGCTGGCCCGTCTACTGAACGCGACCTCCCGCTTCGGGGCGGAGTTCGACAGCCTGTCCGACTTCCTGTGCTTCGGCGTGGCGCCTGGATTCACGCTCTATCTCTGGTCGCTCCAGAAAATGGGGGCATACGGTTACACACCCTGCCTGATGTTCGCCGTCTGCATGGCCTTGCGACTCGCGCGCTTCAACGCGGCGATCGATGGGGCGCCGAAGCCGGCATATTCCTATAATTTCTTCACCGGAGTGCCGGCGCCGGCGGGTGCCGGGCTGGTGCTGTTCCCCCTCTTCCTCGGTCTGGAGGCGAAGGCGCTCGGCCTCGACCGGTTGCTCGCGTTCACCCAGTCCCCGCTGTTCAACGCCGTCATGCTGATCGGCATCGCCGTTCTGCTGGTGTCCACTCTGCCGGTCTGGAGTTTTAAGAATTTCCGCGTCCCGTCGAAATACGTGCTGCCGCTGCTGCTGGGCACGGGGTTCTATGTCGCCCTGCTGATCGCCGATCCCTGGGCGGCCCTGGCGGCGGGGGGGCTGATCTACCTCGGCATGATCCCCCTGAGTGTCCGCAGTTTCGGCCGATTGCGGCTGGCGGCGGAGACGATGCGTGACGACGCCGAGGCGCCCTTATCCCAGGAATCGCACTAACACATCGGCGAGCCAGTGCGGCTGCTCCAGCGGGATCGCGTGTGCGGCCTGCGGCGCGATGGCCAGTTTTCCCCCTGCGATGCTTTGGGCCAGCCAGTCGCCGGCTTCGCGATAGGCCAAGCTGTCGAATTCGCCGGTCACGACCAGGGTTGGCGCGTAGATTTCTCCGGCAAGGTCGATCAGGTCCGCCGTCGCCAGGGCCTCCCACGCCAGCGCCAAGCCTTCGGGGGCACAGGCGGCGACACTGTTGTGCATCGCGGTCAGAGCCGGCGGGGTGCGTGACAGGAAGCCCGGGGTAAACCAGGCTGGCTCCAGAATACGGGCCAGAACGCCGGTGCCCGCGAGGCGGATTGTCGCCGCATGCTGACGCCAAGCCGCCTTGTCATCTTGGTTGAAGGTGGGCGCGGTGGCGCACAGGACCAGCTTGTTCACGAGGCCGGGTTCGTTCGCCGCCAGATGCTGCGCGACCATGCCGCCCAGATCGTGACCGACGATATGCGCTTGGCCGATGCCATCCCGCCGAAACGCGGTGGCGAGCGCTTCGGATAGATCGTCGATCTCATAGGGCCCTGCGGGTGCCGGGGTTTCGCCATGGCCGGGCAGGTCGCAGGTCACCAGCGTGAACCGCTCGGCCAGCGTGGCGACGCCGTCCCAGACATGCCGGTCCAGCCCGATGCCGTGCAGCAGCAGCAGCGGCCCGCCCCGGCCGGTACGATGGAGCCGAATTGTCGCGGGATCGATGGTCATGCTGCGTCCTTGATGGCCTGAAGCGGCATCATGCCGGAAATCGCGGGAAAATGAACGAACCCCTTTCGGTCATGGTGCGGCGCGGCGTAAGCTTCTTCACCGAGCAGGGAGACACAGCACCGATGACCACCGAAACACCGGCCCTCAGCCGCCGTATGCTTGCCGCCGCCGCCATGGCTCTGCCGATGGTCGCGGCCGCCGGATCCGCCCGCGCGGACAACGCCGCCGAGAGCACCTTCGACCGCGTGCGTCGCACCAAAGTGTTGCGGATCGCGGTGCTGCCGGGCGCGGCGCCGTATTTCCAGAAGGACCTCGCGGCGGGGACGTGGTCGGGCGCCTGCATGTCCATGGCCAACGACATCGCGAAAGTGTTCGACGCGAAGCTGGAGTTTCTTGAGTCCACGTACGGCAACTCGGTGCTGGACCTTCAGTCCAACAAGATCGATCTGGCTTTCGCGCTGAACCCCACCCCGGCGCGGGCGCTGTCCATCGGGTTCACGCATCCGATGATCATTCATCCGTTCGGCTGCGTGGCGAAGAAGGGCTTCGAGCCCGTGAAGTGGGAGGATTTGAACAAGCCGGACGTGCGCATTGTGTTCGACCTCGGCTCCCTCCACGAAACCGCCGCGCGGCGGTATTGCCCGAAGGCGCAGTTGACGGGGTTCAAGACCACCGACGAATGCACCCTGGCGCTGCAATCCGGCCGGGCGGACGCGCATATTTTGGCCGCGATCCTCGGCCTCGCCGCCGTCGGCAAGAACCCCGCCCTCGGTACCTACCGCCTGCTCGGCGAACCGACCGTCGCGCTGCCGAGCTGCCTGGGCGTGCAGCGGGAGCCGGATACGAAATTCAAGGAAGTGATTGACGCGTGGCTGGACATGAACCGCGGCAACGGCCAAATCCGGGAGTGGCTGCTGGAAGGTTTGGCGAGCTTCGGCGTGTCGCGCGATCAGGTGCCGGCATCGCTGAGCTTCTGATGGATTTCCCTTGCCGCATGGGACCGGCATCCCATGCACTATGAATGGGATTTCTACTTCCTGCTGCGGTACGCGCCGCTGTTCTGGCGCGGCATCCTGGTCACGCTTGCCTACACGGCCGGTTCGATCTCCCTGGGTTTGGTGATCGGCCTGCTGGTGGGGCTGGGGCGTCTGTCGAAATCCCGGTTGGTGAACTTCCCGCTGATCGGGTTTATCGAGGCATTTCGCTGCACCCCGCTGCTCGTCCAGATCGTCTGGTTCTACTACGCGCTGCCCGTTCTGCTCGGCATCCAAATCCCCGCCGTGATCGCGGCGGGGCTGACGTTGTCGTGCTACACGGGGGCGTTCTATGCCGAGATATTCCGAGGCGGCATCATCTCGATCGAGCGCGGCCAATGGGACGCGGCCCGTGCGCTCGGGTTGCGGCGATGGGCGATGATGCGGCTGGTGATTTTGCCGCAGGCGGTGAAACGAATGATGCCGCCCTTCGTCAATCAGTCGATCACGCAGTTGAAGAACACGTCCCTGGTATCGACCATCGCGGTGCCGGATTTGCTCTACAACGGCTCGATGATCACAGCAGACACCTACCGGCCGCTGGAGGTCTATACCGTCGTCGCGCTGATCTATTTCGCGCTGCTGTTTCCCAGCACGATGTTGGCGCAGTGGTACGAACGGCGGTTGGAGACGGGGCGTTAATCACCCCTTCCGCGGCAGCAACTGCTCCGACAACGTCGCGTACCACGATGCCCCGACCGGCAGGATCTCGTCGTTGAAGTCGTAACGAGGATGATGCAACTGCGGCTCATCCGGCCCTCGACCGCCGCCGAGCATCAGGTAGGCACCTTGTTTGGCTTCGAGCATGTAGGCGAAATCCTCCCCGCCCATGGTCGGTTCGCTCATGTGCCGCACCTTCGCCTCCCCGGCCACGGATGCGGCGGCCCGCATGGCCAGCGTGGCGGCGTCGTCGTCGTTCACCGTCGCGGGCGCGTGGCGGGAGAATTTTACCTCGGCCGAGGCACCGAATGTCGCCGCGATGCCCGTCGCGATGCGGAAAATGCTGGCCTCGATCTTGTCGCCGACCGATGGTTTGAACCAGCGCGCCGTCCCTTTCATGAACACCCGCTCGGGCAGAATATTCGGCGCGTCGCCGCCGGAGATATGGCCGACCGAAACGACCCCGCCCTCGATCGGTTCGATGGTGCGCGACACGATGGTTTGCAGCGCGTTGACGATTTGCGCCGCGACCATGATGGAATCGACGCCCTGATGCGGAAAGGCGCCGTGGCTGCCCTTGCCGGTGACCGTGATCTCGAACCACCCCACCGCCGCCATGACGGGGCCGGACCGCCACAGGAACGTTCCCGCCGGGGCCTGAGGCCAGTTGTGCAGGCCGTAGACCTGATCCATCGGGCAGCGCTCGAACAACCCGTCCTTCACCATCTTGTCGGCGCCGCCTTCGTATTCCTCGGCCGGCTGGAAAATGACGTAGACGGTGCCGTCGAAGTTGCGCGTTTCCGCGAGGTATTTGGCCGCGCCCAGCAGCATGGTCGTATGGCCGTCATGCCCACAGGCATGCATCGCGCCGGGATTGACCGACGCATAGGGAGCGCCCGTTTCCTCCTGGATCGGCAGCGCGTCCATGTCCGCGCGCAGGCCGATCGCCCGGTCGCTGGAGCCGCCGCGGATGACGCCGACGACGCCATGTTCGGCCATGCCAGTGATGATCTCATCCACCCCAAATTCCCGCAGCTTCGCCTGCACCACAGCCGAGGTCCGGGACTCCTGCATCGACAGTTCCGGATGGGCGTGCAGATCGCGGCGCCATTCGGTCATCTCGGCGTGGAATTCGGCGATGCGGTTAACGATGGGCATGGTCTTGGTCCTGGATTTTCAGCAATCGTGCGCGGTGGCGAAGGTGCGTGCAAGACCCTCGCGCAGAGGGATGGGGTCGAAGCCCAGTGCCGCGCGGGCCGGGCCGATGTCGAAAGCTTTGTCCTCCAGCAGGCGCCGGATTTCCGCGTGTCCGACCGGCAGGAAGCGCAGCAACCAGGTCGCCGCGATCAGCGGGAAGGCCGGGAAGGCGACGATTCGGGGCGGTGGCAGACCGGCGGCGGCGGCGATGGCGCGAACGAAATCGGCATAGGAAACCGCTGCCGGCCCCGCGACGATCAGGCTGTGCGGCCCGTCCCACGTCCGGTCCAGCGCCGCGAGCACGGCTTCCGTCAGATCGTCCTGATGCACCGGCTGCACCAGCGCTCGCCCGCCGTTCGGTAACGGCACGAACGGCAGCCGCCCCAGCACGCCCGCGAGGCGGCGGACGTTGTTTTCGCCCGTCGCGCCGTAAATCATCGTGGGATGCAGGATGACGCCGCGTCGGCCGGATGCCAGAAACGCGGCCTCCCCGGCCAGAACGCCGTTGCCGTGATCGTCCGGCCATTGGGTAAACTTGCGGGTGCTGCCGAAGAAGAACAGCCGAGCCTCGGGCGGTGCCGCGGCGATTATGGCCGGGGCGTAGCGGGCGTGGGCGCAGGACACGATGTCCGTGGCGCCGGCCAGCGCGGCCCGCAGCGCGTCCGGATCGGTCAGATCGGCGACGCGGGCCGTCTCCGCACCCGCCCATTTCGTGGGATCGCGAACCACCGGAATAACCCCCGTCCCGCGCGCCCGAAGCGCCGCGCTGAGCGAGGTCCCGGACCGGCCCGACGCGCCGACGATATGCACATTCTCTGTCATGTCGCCTGTGACGCATATCCTGACAATCGTCGCAAGAAGTGTCTCGCCAGCCCCCGCGCAAATCCCTATGGTCCCTCCCAATCCAAACAGGGAGCCAACACAATGAACCTTACCCGCCGCACCATGCTCGGCACCGCCGCCGCCACCGTTCCTGCCTTTCACGCCCGCGCGCAGGCAAAGCCGGTCATCAAAATCGGCGTGATCAACGATCAATCCGGCCCCTACAAGGACTTGAACGGTCCGACCTCGGTTATCTGCACCAAGCAGGCGGTGCTGGAGTTCAACGCGCAGGGTTTCGACGTGGAGGTTCTCTCGGCCGACAATCAGAACAAGCCCGATGTGGCCGTGGCGATTTCCCGCCAATGGATCGACAAGGACGGCGTCGACATCATCATGGATTGCGCCGCATCCTCCGCGGCGCTGGCGGTGGCGTCGCTGTGCAAGGAAAAGGACAAGATCTGCCTGCCGACCAGCACCGCGACGTCCGACCTGACAGGCAAAGCCTGCGCGCCGACCACGATCCACTGGGTGTTCGACACCTATATGGAAGCCAAATCCACCGGCGGCGCCATGGTCAAGGCGGGCGGCGATACCTGGTTCATGCTGTATCCCAATTACGCCTTCGGGGAAGCCCTGCAGCGCGATGCATCCCGATTCGTCACCGCCGCGGGTGGCAAGGTGGTGGGCGCGGAAGTGTATCCGTTCCCCGAAACCACCGATTTCTCCGCTCAGATCATCAAGGCGCAAGCCTCGGGTGCGAAGGTGCTGGGCTTCTGCGGCGCGGGCCAGGATCTCGTGAACGTCGTCAAGCAGGGCGCCGAGTTCGGCCTGAACAAGAAAATGAGCATCGCCGCCATGGTGGCCTATACGCAGGATGTGCGCTCCATCGGACTGGACGGCGCGCAGGGGATGCGTTTGTCGGAATCCTACTACTGGGACCTGAATGACCGTACCCGGTCCTTCCAAAGCCGCATTAAGGACAAGGTGAAGCTGTGGCCGAGCATGGCGCAGGCCGGTAATTACTCCGCGACGATGCACTACCTGAAGACGGTGCAGGCCATGGGCGCGGCGGCGGCGAAGGTCAGCGGCGCGGCGACCGTGGCGCGTATGAAGGCGATGCCGACCGACGACGATTGCTTCGGCCCCGGCCGCATCCGTGAAGATGGCCGTAAAATCCATCCGGTGTATCTGTTCGAGGTCAAGAAGCCGTCCGAGAGCAAGCACGAATGGGATTTCTACAAGTTGATCGCCACCACCCCCATGGAAGAAGCCTTCCGTCCTCTGTCTGAGGGCGGCTGCTCCTTCATCAAGGCCTGACCCATGAGCCGGCTCTTCGGAAACATGCGCCAGGTCGGCATCGTCGTCCGCGATATCGAGGCGGCGATGCGGCATTGGTCGGACGTCTGCGGAGTCGGCCCGTGGTTCTACACCGACAAGTTGCCCGTGACCGCGTTCACCTATCGCGGGCAGCGCCATGACGACATCCATCTGTCGATCGCCCTGGCGAACTCCGGCGACGTGCAGCTGGAATTGATCCAGCAGCGCTGCGACACCCCGAGCATGTACCGCGACTTCCTGGCCGCGGGGCATGAGGGGATGCAGCACTGGTCGAGTTGGCCCGAGGATTACGACGCCGTCTACCAGCGCGCTCTGGCGGCTGGCTACACGGTGGGGCAGGCGGGCGAAAGCCCACGCGGCCCGTTCGTATACTTCTGGCAGGAAGGCCATCCCGGAACGGTGATCGAAATGGCGCACGCATCGCCGGAGCGTGTCCGCATCTTCGATGCCGTGCGGCAGGCGGCGGCGGATTGGGACGGGAAGGACCCGGTGCGTCGGCAGTGGCCGGGGTAAGCGGTAGAAATCTTTTGGGCATCGCTCGAGGCGCTGACACAGCGCGACCGGGTGGTCGGAGACCCGCGCACACGCGGCCGTCGATGTTCGAGGTCCGGCGCCACTGTGTCGAAGCGGGCATCGGCGCGCAAAGGTAAGGTCATAGGGAGGAGGATATCGGGCTGGATGTGCTCCCCTCAAGCCGCCATCCGCAAAATCTCCATAATATCCCCAATCCCTCCGATCGGCCGCGGATTGGTATGGAGATAATGATCCAGCAACGCCGCCTTCGCCACCGTCTCGAACTTCTCCTCCGTCACGCCCACCGTCGCCAGCGAACGCGGTAGCCCAAGGCCGGCGATAAATTCGTGCAGCACCTCCCATGCCGAACGGCCGGGTTGGCCCATCGCCTCGGCCACCAGCGCGTGACGATCCGGGTTCACGTCCTGATTGTAACGCATCACCGTGGGCAGCATCACGCAGGACGTATACCCATGCGGCACATCGCAGGTGCCGCCGAGCACATGGCCGATTCCGTGGGATGCGCCCATGGAGATGGCGAAACGGTTGTGCTCCATCGACAGCCACACCGCGATTTGCGCGTCCAAACGGGCGCCCAGATCGTTCGGATCGGCCAAAGTGCGAGGCAGAGCGTCCGCAAGCAGTTTGATCGCGGGTACGGCCTCCAGATACGAACGGATATCCGCTTTCGGTGCGCACACCGTTTCGACGGCGTGATCCAGTGCGCGGATGCCCGACGACAGCCACAGCCATTGCGGGGTGCGCACCGTCACCGCCGGATCCAGAACGATGACACAAGGCACCATCGAGGGCTGCCGGTACAGCTCCTTCAACATCGTCCGCGTATCGGTCGCCCCGGCCGAGGCGTTGAAATCGCCGCCCGAAAGCGTGGTGGGAATGGCGATTTGCGGCACGTCCGGGCCCTCGAACTTGGGCAGCACGCGCTTGCCGTCGGGCGTCACGCGGATCGCGAACGGATCGAATCCCGCGACATCGGTAATGTCGTGTTTCAGCGCCAGCCGCACCATTTTCCCGGCGTCGGTCATCGATCCGCCGCCGAACGTCACGATCAGGTCCGCTTTCGCGGCGCGCGCGGCCTGTGTTGCCTGCAACACGCATTCGCGTGGCGTGTGCGACGGCATGCCATCGAACGATCCGGCGTAACGATTGCCCAACGCCGTTCGCATGTCCTTAACCCACGACGTTTCCCGGTCCAAAGTGCGGCTGACCATCAGGAACACGCGATGTGCGTCCAGCCGCGTGGCTTCCTCTGCCAGGACCGTGGCGGCGGGGCGGCCGTAAACCACGCGATCGATGGGAACGCTCTCGAACGTGCCGGCAATCGTCATCCTGTTTACTCCTTCACCGCGCCGGTCATCGACGACACGTAATATTCCACGAAAAACGAGTAGATGATCGCGACAGGCACCGAGCCCAGCAGCGATCCCGCCATCAACGAGCCCCATTGATACACGTCGCCGGTCACCAATTCCGTCAGGATCGCTACCGGCACGGTTTTTTTGTCCGTCGATTGGATGAAGGCCAGCGCATAGATGAACTCATTCCACGACAGGGTGAAGGCGAAAATCCCCGCCGAGATCAGCCCCGGCACCGCCAGCGGCAGCGTGATCCGCCGCAGAATTTGCAAACGGGACGCGCCGTCGATCAGCGCGCATTCCTCCAGCTCGTAGGGGATGGATTTGAAATACCCGATCAGCAACCAGGTGCAGAATGGCACCAGAAAGGTCGGGTAAGTGAGAATCAACGCGATCGGATTGTCGAACAGACCGAACTGGAAAATCAGCGTCGCCAGCGGAATGAACAGGATCGACGGCGGCACCAGATAGGCCAGATAGATCGCTAGTCCGAAATGCTGCGCGCCTTTGAAACGCAACCGCTCGATCGCGTACGCCGCCAACACGCTGGAAAATACCGACAGAAAGGTCGATGCAACCGCGATTCCCATCGTGGTGATCAGCCATTGCGGATAATTCGTCTCGAACAGCAGCACATAAATGTTGTGCAGCGTCGGAGAATGCACCCAGAACGGGCTGTAGGTCTTGTAGTCGTACATTTCCGCATCGGGCTTAAACGCCGTCACCGTCATCCAATAGAACGGAAACAGCAGCACGATCAGAAACAGCGCAAGCGGCAAATACACCAGCACCATGCGCTTGACGCCGGAATCCCAGGACAAGCGCTCCGGCGCGTCGGTGGTGGGGGCGGCGATGGCCTCGACGGTCGTGTCAGTCATTGGCTTCCCCCTGTTGCCATTTGCGGCGGCCGACCCCGAAGAAACACAGCAGCGTCGCCGCGATCAGGAACGGGATCATGGACACCGCGATTGCCGCGCCCTCGCCCAGCTGCGCCCCGGGAATGGCGCGTTGGAACGCCAGCGTGGCCATCAGATGCGTGGTGTTGAACGGCCCGCCGCGGGTGATTGCGTAGACCAGCTGGAAGTCCGAGAATGTGAACAGCACCGACAACGTCAGCGCCACCGCCAAAATAGGCATCAGCAGCGGCACGGTGATGCGGTAAAACTTCTGCCAGCCGGAGGCTCCGTCCAGCAAAGCGGCCTCATACAAACTCGGCGAAATCGTCTGCAACCCCGCCAGCAGCGTGATGGCGACAAACGGAATGCCGCGCCAGATATTCGCCACGATCAACGACCAGCGCGCCGGCCAGGGGGAGCCGAGGAAATTGAAATACGTGTCGCTCCAATGCAGCAGATCGACGAACACGTAGGACACGATGGAAAACTGCGGCGAATAGATCCACCACCACGCGATCGCCGACAGCACCGTCGGCACGATCCACGGCAGCAGCACGATCGCCCGAATAAACGCCTTGAACGGGATGTGGTGGTTCAGCAGCAGCGCCAGCCACAGCCCGAGGGTGAATTTCCCGGCGGTCGCCACCACGGTGTAGAAAATCGTGTTGGTGACGGACATCCAGAACACGGGATCGTCCATCAGCTCCTGGAAATTCTCCAGCCCCACGAAATGGCCGGGCTGCCCGATTGTGGTATCGGTCATCGACAGCCACAGCCCCAGCCCCAGCGGGTACGTCAAAAACACCACCAGCAGCCCCATGCTCGGCAGCAGGCAGAGGAAGACCAGGAACGGTTTGTAATCGAACAGCTTGGTCACCCAAGTGTCCGGCGCGCGCACGAAATTCAGCCGTTGCAGGCCGACATCGACGGTGGCGTCCATGGTCTTCCTCCTCAGCCGTTACGCGTTGCGGTAGTAGCGTTCAGCCTGTTTCGCTGCCTGCTTCGCCGCGGCCTCCGGCGTCGCATTGCCGGTGACAACGGAGGCAAACATGTCCACGACGGTGTAATTGGCGATCACCGCGGCCGAGGCAGCGCTGATCGGGCCTTTGTACCCGTCGTAGAACGGCGAATCCATCGCGGTGGCGTAAGGGATCAGCTTCGGATCGCTCTCCCAGAACTTCATGCTGCGATAGGCCTTCAACGACTGGCTCCAATATCCCAGGCAGTTGGATAGCCAGGGACCGTACTGCTCTGCCTCCATCATGAATTGCAGATAGGCCTTGGCGGCGTTCGGGTATTTGCTGTGCTTGAAAATCATCGCGTTCATCGGTTGCGCCGATTCCGGCTTCACCTTCGAATGCCCGAACGGCGCGTCCTGATGATACGTGTCGGCCGCGATGGCGTTCTGCGCGGCGTCCGGCGATTTCAGCATCGAGTAGTACAGCGAAACGCCGTTGAACGTGAAACCGATCTTGCCCGCCGCGAAGGCCTGGTTGTTGCCGACGTCGTTCCAGGTCAGTGTGCCCGGAATCATCGTCTTCTGCAGTTCCGTCGCGTATTTCATCGCCGCGAGCACTTCTTTGGAATCCAGCGCGACCTTGCCTTTCTCATCCACCAGAAAGGCGCCATGGGTCCACATCAGCCATTCGGAGTATCCGTTGGCATCGCCCAACGCATGCCCCAACGACATGCCGCAGGGATGGCCATTTTTCTGCAGCTTCTGGCAGAGGTCGAGGAACTTCTCCAGATCGTTCGGAATTTCCGTATAACCGGCCTCGTTCACCCAGGATTTGCGGTAAACGCACGGACCGGTGCCGCCGCCGATGGGAATGCCGATCCAGGTCTTGGTACCCCATTTCTGGCCATAGCGTTCCGCGAGGCTGTACCAGCCGCCGTACTTCGCCCCGAGATATTCCGCCAGATCGGTCAGTTCCAGCACCTTGGCGCTGTAGATATGCGGGTCGGTGCTGAAGCTGATCACGATATCCGCGCCGGCACCGGTATTGGCGACCACGGCCAATTGCGGGCGAAGGTCCTCCCAGCTCACGAAATCGACTTTCACGTCGATGCCGGTCTGTTCGATGAATTTCTTGGTGTTGGCCTTCCAGAACACTTCGTCCGGATCGATGAATTTGGCGGGCCGCAACACATGCAGCGTGGCGCCTTTTTCGATCTTGTAATCCGGCGATTTCACATTCGCGGTCGGTATCTCATCCGCCGCTCGGGCGCCGATGATGGGGATCGCGGAGGCTCCCAGCGCGGCGGCGCCAAGGGCCAGGGATTCACGGCGAGTGACGGTCATGTGTTTTACCTCCCGTTATTGATTGCGATATCCTAGGCGACGAAACGCTGCCCGGTCGCGGCGTCGAAGACGTGCGACAAGGCTTGCGTGGGGGTGATGCGAATGGTCTCGCCGGGCTTGGCGGTGACGCGTTCGCGAAAGGCGCACAGTACCTGCGTGCCGGCGAAGGTGGCGATGACCTGGGTTTCCGATCCGGTGGGTTCCACCACATGGACCGTGGCCGGCAGGCCGTCGCCGGACAGCTGAAAATGTTCGGGGCGGACGCCGTAGACCATCGGCCGTCCCTCGGCGCCGGGGGACGCGTTGGGCAAAGGCAGTGTGGTGCCGTCGTCCGTCCGGAACGCACCGTTGGCGACGGTGCCTTTCAGGAAATTCATTGCCGGTGAGCCGATGAAGCCGGCGACAAATAAATTATTGGGGCGGTCGTACAGTTCCAGCGGGGCGCCGATCTGTTCCACGTTGCCGCTGTTCATGACCACGATCTTGTCGGCCATCGTCATCGCCTCGATCTGATCGTGCGTGACGTAAACGGTGGTGGTGGTCAGGCGCTGATGCAGTTCCTTGATTTCCGCGCGCATCTGCACGCGCAGCTTGGCGTCGAGGTTGGACAGCGGCTCATCGAACAGGAACACTTTCGGATCCCGCACGATCGCCCGCCCCATCGCCACGCGTTGCCGCTGCCCGCCGGACAATTGCCGAGGATAACGATTGAGGTACGGCATCAGGCCCAGGATTCCCGCGGCCCTTTGCACCTGCTGATCGATCATCGACTTCGGCATGTTCGCCAATGACAGCGAAAATGCCATGTTGTCGCGCACCGTCATGTGCGGATACAGCGCGTAATTCTGAAAGACCATGGCGATGTCGCGTTCTTTCGGCGCGACATTGTTGACGACCCGGTCGTCGATGGCGATTTCGCCGGAGGAGATATTTTCCAGCCCCGCGATCATGCGCAGCAGCGTGGATTTGCCGCAGCCGGAGGGGCCGACGAGGATGACGAATTCCCCGTCCTCGATGCCGACGCTGACGCCGTGCAGAACCTCGGTGGAGCCGAACGTCTTGCGGACGTTCCGAATGGATACGGTGGCCATGATGGTCGTCGTCTCCCTGATTTATTCTTATTTCTCCGTCATGGTCGGGCCAGACCCGACCCTCGTTATCCTGTTTGACTGAGTTGGTGGGGTCAGGCCCGACCATGACGTTGTACGCTCGATTAGAACTTGGAAACGCGGGTCTCTTTCGCGGTGATAAATTCGAGCAGCGCGGGCTTGCCGGCCTGCGTCTGCGCGATCCCGCGACGGATCGCCGCCTGGATCTGGTCGGGTTGCGTCACCCGTTCCCCATACCCGCCGAACGCCGTCGCCATGTCGGCGTAGTTGCCGGAGATGTCGGTGGAACGATATTTCTCCGTGCTGATCGGCATGACCTTCAGCTCGATCGCCATGGAGAAGTTATTCAGCAGGATCGACAGGATGGGGATGCGCTCGCGCACCGCGGTTTCGAAGTCCATGCCGGTGAAGCCGATCGCCGCGTCGCCCCAGAGGTTGATGCACAGCTTGTCCGGTTTCGCCAGCTTGGCACCCATCGCGAGACCGAGGCCCATGCCGAGTTGGGTGGTTTTGCCCCAGCCGATGTAGGACATCGGTTCGTCGGACACCCAGAACGGCGAAATCTGATCGCGCGGGCTGCCGGCATCGTGGGTGATGATGGTGTTGTTACGGTCAACCGTGTTCATCAGTTCCTTGATGACGCGATAGGGCGACAGCGGCGCCTCATTCGAATCCAGCAGCGGCTGCCATACCGCCATCCATTCCGCCTTCACGGCCTGGATTTCGGCGACCACGGCCTTGGTGTCGCGGTTGGATTTGATGGTCTGGCGCAGTTCGCCGATCAAGGCTTGCAGCGTCAGCTTGGCGTCGCCCACCAGACCCACGGCGCTGACCACGTCCTTGTTCAGGTGGTGCGGGTCGAGCGTGGCGTGCACGAACTTCTTGCCGGCCGGGAACTTGATGCCGAAATTGGTTTCGGTGAACGAGCACCCGATGCCGATCACCAGATCGGATTTCTGCACGAAATGATGCACCGGCTTCGGCACCGCGTTGCCGCCGGAGCCCAAGGACAGCTCATGGCTTTCCGGGAACGAGCTTTTGCCGCCGAGGCTGGTGGTGACCGGCGCGCCCAGCAGTTCGGCGAATTCCTTCAGTTCTGCCCAGGCTTCCGCCCAATGCACGCCAGTGCCGGCGTAGATCAGCGGGCATTTCGCCGCCAGGATCGCCGCCGCCGCCTTGCGCACGTCCACCGGATCGGGGCCGTATTTGTGGATGCCGACCGGGGTGTAATCCAGCTCGCCGATATCCTCGTTCCAGATATCGGTGGGGATTTCCACGATCGCCGGACCCGAACGGCCGTTTTTGATGTTGCTCATCGCTCGGCGCATGATGTTGGAAATCTCCTTGGGGAGATTCACCGTTTCCGCCGACTTGGAAATGCCGCGCATTTCGCGGGTGGAGCTGAAATTGGGGTCGATGCCCGCGATGCGGCGGGGATAGCCCTGCGGCAGCACCAGCAGCGGGATGGACTCGGAATAGCATTGCGCCACGCCGCCATACGCGTTTTCCGCGCCGGGCCCGTGCTGCATACAGAAGGCGCCGACCTTGCGGCCCGAGGTCACGCGGGAAATGGCGTCGGCCATGTGGATGCCGATCCGCTCCTGCCGGACGATGATGGGCCGGATATCGGCCGCCGCGGCGTATTCCAGCAGGTGGTTGACGGGATAGCCGCAGAGGATCTCGATCCCCTCGCGCTTCATGATTTCCGCGATTGCGTCGCCGACCTTCATTCCATTCGCTCCCTAACGAGGTGTTCTGCGGCACGGTAGGGCGGTGCGGGGCGGCTGGCAACGGGGCGTCCGACCAGGGGATGGGCCGGTTCGGCGAGCGGACCGGCCCATCCCCTACTTCTTCCCGATGGATATTTCGATTTCGAGGTCAAGAACCGCTACGAGAATCAGCAGGAGGATGAAATGTGGTATCGTCTTTCACCTCCTGGTTACCGGCCGGCGGCGAAATACTGGCGGCCGGAAGACCCTACCGGTGAGGTGCCCGGAAGGTTAATGCAGCATACTCGGGTATCGTGTTTTTTTAACCCGCCGCCAAACAAAACACGTCCTGGCATGTCTCCGGCAGCATCCATTCCTGCCACGTCGTCCCGCCGTCCTGCGTCCCGAACACCTGCCCGACGCGGGAGGCGCAGTACACCCGATCGGCGTCGGTCGGATGCAGCGCCACCGCCATCATCGTGGCCTTGGCCTGGATCGTGTGATCGAACCGGGTCCAGTTCCGCCCACCGTCGTCGCTGCGATACAGCGACCCGTCCCGGCTGCGCGATGCCGGGCTAAGTGCGGCGTACATGACGTTCGGGTTCAGCGGCGACGTCCGCACGTCGCGGCCATAGCGGAGCGGTGAGAAACGCCCGATCTCCATATCTTCCCAATGCGTGCCGCGGTCGTCGCTGCGGAACAGGCCCATGCGGCACGCCATGAAGACGCTGTCGGGGGCGGCTTGGCTGACCTCGATGGCGTGGCCGTCGAGCATGCCCTCGGCTTTCACCGTGGTGCGGAGATGGTTGGTCAGATGCGGGCGCTCGGCCATGGATAACAGGTCGGCACTGGTGTCTTCCCACGTTTCCCCGCCGTCCAGCGATCGCATCGTGCCATCCACTTCCAGCGTGGCGTACAGCACGTTCGCATCCGTGGGATGCGCCGCCAGCCGCATGACGCGGCAGGGGAACGGCATCGCGATTCGGCCAGGCATTTTTGGGGTTGGCATCGCGCGCCATGTCGCTCCGGCATCGTCGCTGCGATAAATCCCGACCGGCGCCCCGCCGATATAAATGCGCCGATGGTCGGCCGGCTGCACCAGGATCGACCACGCCTGCACGCCGGGGAACGGGAAATCCATCCGGTTCCAATGGTCGCCATGATCGGTGCTGACATACGGCCCCGACTTGGTGCCGAGATAGACCGTGCCGGGGATCGACGGGTGCACCGTGATCGCGTGCACATCGGCATCCTCCGGCAGCCCATTGGCCAGTTTGATCCAATCCCCGCCCTCGCAAGAACGGCGGAAAACGCCGCCTTCCGTGCTTTCGCGAATCCAGGCGACCCCGGCATAAACGTACGATGGCGAACTTGGCATGGCGCTCCCTCCTGGTTGGGCGCGACGTTACCGGGTTCATCGGAGGAACCGCAAATTGAGCCAGACCCTGTTCGACGTCCCGGCCGCGCGCCCCACCATGGCCCCGCGGGCGTTCCGCCCGATCCACATCTCCGGCTTCGACCGGGAGATGAACGATTTCTACCCGACACCGTCCTGGGTGACCGAGGCGCTGCTGAAGCACGCCCCGTTACGCGGGCCGGTGTGGGAACCCTGTTGCGGCGACGGTGCCATCGCCCGCGTGATCGCGGCGCATGGCCACACGGTGGAGGCCACCGATCTGGCCGATCACGGGCACGGCCGCAGCGGCGTGGATTTCTTCCAGTGCGACGCGGTGCCGGCGGGCTGTCAGGCGATCGTCACCAACCCACCCTACGGCGACGGCGGCACCGAACGGAAATCGCGGAAGGCGTCGTCGCAGTTGTTGGCGTTCGTGAAACACGCCATTGCGTTAACGGAGTCCGCGAACGGCCAACTGGCGCTGCTGGTGCGGTTTCAATGGATCGCCGGGCAGCGGGCCGCGGCGCTGATGTCCAGCGGACCGTTGGACAAGGTGATCGTGCTGACGCACCGCATCCTGTGGTTCGACATGGGACCGCAAACCAAGCACGGCCAGCATCATCATTGCTGGCTGTTCTTCGATGCCCAGCGCGACCGGACGCGGCCGCCGGAGATTGTATTCGCCTGAGCCGGTTCGCTTACCAGGTGACGGGTTCGCGCGTGACCCGCACCGTCCCGTTGCCGGTCAGGCGGATCACGTTCACCGTCTTCGCCAGATCGGGCGAGCCGGAATAATATGCCGGTACCGCCCCGGTCCCGACCTGGGCCGGGCGGTTCCAATGGCCGAGCGCGAGGTAGTCGGCGCCAGTGGCGTCGATCTCGGCGTCGGAGATCAACCAGGACGGGCGCAGCGGGATGGCGCCGTCTTCCTCGTAATGGCCGTGCGCCAGGGCGACCTGCCAACGGGTGCTGCGCGGGCGCGGCGTGCGCAGCGGTACCATGTTGGAATAATCCACATGCGCGTGGCCCCAGATTTCCAGATCGTGATGCGGGAAATGCACGGCCTGTTCGTGGGTGACGCCGATGATGTGGACGTTCGGAAGCTCGTTCATGCCGCCGCGCAGATAGACCGAATCCTTGGTGATCGGGTCGTGGTTCCCCGGCAGGATGATGACCGGGCGCCCGGCATTGGCCAGCATGTCCACCGACTGCGCGATAATCGAGGCCGGTTGCCGGTTGTTGTCGAAGATGTCGCCGACCAGCAGCACGTAGGTGGCGTTGTGGGCCTTCCCAGCCTCCAGCACGATGCGCAGGCCGGTGGTGCCGTCGTCCCCGTAGGTGGGTTCGGCGGGGTCGCTGTCGACGTGCAGGTCGGAGCTATGCACAAGCACGATGTCGGAGTGATCGGTCACGGTCGGGGTCCGGGCAAAATGGGGGTGGCGACAGAAACCCCGGCTGAGGCGGTTCGTCAACCTTCGGACCCCGTGGCGGGGCAAACGGACATGGAGTAGGCTCCCACCAGGAAACCGAAACAGGAGCGTCCACACCATGATCGACCTGCATTACTGGCCCACGCCCAACGGCAAAAAGGTCACCATCCTGCTGGAGGAAGCGGGCATCCCCTACAATGTGGTGGAGTGCAACATCGGCCGCGGCGACCAGTTCACGCCGGAGTTTTTGCAAATGAACCCCAACCACCGCATGCCTACCATGGTCGATCATGCCCCGGCCGATGGTGGTGCCCCGCTGGCGATTTTCGAATCCGGCGCGATCATGATGTACCTCGCGGAGAAGGTCGGGAAGTTCTATCCGCAAGATCTGCGCGGCAAGCACATGGTGCAGGAATGGCTGATCTGGCAGATGGCCAACCAAGGCCCCAAAAGCGGCGAATGCGGCCATTTCCGCCGCCTCGGCCCGAATGCCGGCGATCAGTCCTATGCCATCCGCCGCTTCACCGATGAGGTGAATCGCATCTACGGGGTGTTGAACAACCGTCTTTACAAGAACCGTTACCTCGCCGGGGATCAGTACACGATCGCCGACATGATCTGCTACCCGTGGACGGTGAACTGGAAGGCGCAAGGCCAGGATATCGAGGAATTCCCCTTCTTCAAGCGCTGGCACGAAGAACTCGCGGCGCGTCCCGGCGTGCAGCGCGGTATGGCAGTCGGCGCCGATTTCTCCAACGATCCATCGAAGCTGTCGGCTGAGGAGCAGGAGCGGCGGGTGAAGATGCTTTACAATCAGCGGGCGCGGCCGGTCGTGCTGGACGCGTAACCGCAAGAACACGTCATGGTCGGGCCTGACCCGACCATCTTTTTCCAATTGGCCTTCATGGTCGGGTTAAACCCGATCATGACGGCGTATCCCGACAGGACAAATCCCATGGCCGAAATCGAGTGCTTCTTCGACTTGTCCAGCCCCTGGACCTACTTCGCCTTCGTCAGCCTCCAGAAGCTGGAGACCGAAATCAATACCACCGTGCAATGGCGCCCGATCCTGGTCGGTGGCGTGTTCAACGCGGTGAACCCGTCCGTGCATAACGCCGCCGTCAAACCCGTTCCGGCGAAATCCGCCTACAGCAAGAAGGACCAGCAGGACTGGGCCCGCTTCCTCGGCCTGAATATGCACTACCGCCCTTCCGTGTTCCCGGTGAACTCGGTCAAAGCCATGCGTGGCTGCTTCGTGGTCGAGGAAATGGGCAAGCTCGTGCCTTTCATGGCCGCGACTTTTGCCGCCTATTGGTGCGACAACAAGGACATCTCCCAGGTGCCCGTGCTGACCGAAATCTGCCAGCAGGTCGGCATCGACCCCGCCGCCTTCTTCGCCGGCATCGACCAGCAGCCCGTCAAGGACAAGCTCCGCAACACGACGCAGGAACTGATCGATCGCGGCGGCTACGGATCGCCCACCATGTTCGTCGGCGGCGACGACATGTATTTCGGCAACGACCGGGTGCCGCTGATCCGCGAAGCGGTGCTGCGCCGCCGCGGCAAATGAGCCTGATCCTCGTCGCGGTCGAAGACCGCGGGGAGGCCGGCACCGTCGCGCGCGTCACGGTGAACAATGCCGCCGAACGCAACGCGCTGGGCAATGCCGGCAAGCGGGAACTGGCGGAGGCGATCGAACACGTCTCCGCCGATCCGCGGTTGCGCGCGATCGTGCTGACCGGGGCAGGGGACCGGTCCTTCATCGGCGGCGCCAATGTCACCGAAATGGCCACCTTCACCCATGGCCACGCCAACGAAGGCCCCAGCCTGACGCACCGCGTCTGCGAGGCAATCCGCCGAGCGCCGGTGCCGGTGATTGCCCGCGTCAACGGGTATTGCTTCGGCGCCGGCCTCGAAATCGCCGCCTCCTGCGACATGCGCGCCGCCGCCGATACCGCTCGGTTCGGCATGCCGGAGGTGCTGTTCGGCCTCCCCTCGGGCATGGAAGCCTGCCTGCTGCCGCAACTGATCGGCTGGGGCAAAACCCGCGAGTTGGTGTTCACCGGTCGCCACATCGACGCGAAAGAAGCGGCCGAGTGCCATCTGGTCGAGCGTGTCGTCGCCTCGGACGCGCTGGACGCGGCGGTCGAGGATTGGGTCGCCGCCATTGTCGCCGCCGGCCCCATCGCGATACGGTCGCAAAAGGAATTGATCCGCGATTGGGAACGGATGTCGATCGCGGATGCGGTGCAGCAAGGTGTTCGCGCCGTCGCGGCGGCGCATGGAACGGACGAGACGAAACGCCTGATGGGCGCCTTCGTCGCTAAACGAAACGCCAAACGCGAGGCAAAACGATGAACTGTTCCTGCGGACGCCGTCACGTCCTTTTCGGCGGTCTCGCCGCTGGGTTGCTGCCCGGCGCAGTTTCCGCCGCGGGCAAACCGGCGCGGATCGACGTGCATCACCACGTCGTGCCGCCGGTCTGGGTGGACGCGGTCAAACGGGCGAAGCTCGACAATCCCCCGATGACGAACTGGACGCCGGAGAAGTCGCTGGAGGACATGGACAAGGCCGGCGTCACCACCGCGATGCTTTCGCCGATGCCGCCCCAGGTCGGGTTTCTGCCCGCCGCCGAGGCCGCGAGCGTCGCGCGCGCGTCCAACGAATGGACCCGAAAGCTCGCCGACGCGCACCCCGGCAAGTTCGGCGTCTTCGCCATGCTGCCGATGCCCAACGTGGACGAGAGCCTGAAGGAAATCGCCTACGCCTTCGATACGTTAAAGGTCGACGGTGTCGGCTTGATGACCAGCTACGGCGATAAATGGCTGGGCTACGATGAATTCGCGCCGGTCTTTCAGGAACTGAACCGTCGTAAGGCCGTGGTCTACACCCACCCGACGAACGCCAATTGCTGCGTCAACGTGGTGCGCGGCGTGCCCGACGCGGCGATCGATTGGGGCGCCGATACCACCCGCACCATCGTCAATCTGATCTTCAGCGGCGCGTCGCGGAAATACGCCGACACGTCGTTCATCTTCTCCCACGGTGGCGGCGTGCTGGCGGCGGTGGCGGAACGGTTGCGCATCCAGATGGTCTCCACCCCGCCGTACAAGGGCAAATTCACCCGCGAAATGGTGGATCGCGAGTTGAAGCGCTTCTTCTACGACACCGCGCAGGTCGCGAATGAGGTCACGATCCAGGCGATGGCCAAGCTGGTCGGCGTGTCGCAGATCCTGTTCGGATCGGATTTCCCCTACCGCACCGAGGTGGAGCATGTGGCCGGCCTGCGGCAGCGTTTCTCGGCGGTGGAACTGGCGAAGATCGATAGCGGCAACGCGCTGCGGATTCTGCCGAAGCGAGCCTAACGCGGCAGCGTCACCCGCAAGGTGGCGCCATCGTAGCCCGCCGGCTTGTGGTGGGCGCGGATGGTCACCTCGGTGATGCCGCGCGGAACGTCCACGCCGGTAACGTCGCGGGTGAAGGGCTGTTCCTGCTCGTGCGGGTGTTCCAGCACGCGGGTGCTCAGGACTTTGCCGTCGGGGCCGAGCACCTCGATCCGGTCGGCATAGCGATCCCAGCCGGTTTCCTGGCTGCGGACGGTGACGTCGAAATCGTAGATGCGGCCGGTGCGGTGTTCGACGGTGGCGCCGATGACGTCCGCTTCACCCGCCAAGGCGACGGGTGAAACGCACAACGAAGCGAACAGAAAGGCGATGGCCGAGCGCATCACGCGGTCCGCCAAAGATCCCCATCCAGAACCACTTTCCCCTCGATCTCCATCTTCATGAGATGCGCGAGCACGTTCCGCTCCGCCGCACGCCGCAGCCGCGGATCGACCTGGGAATACAGCGTATCCATGATCGTGTAGGTGCTGGCCGGCCCGTCCTGCAGCTTCCGGGCGATGGCTTGCTCGCGCAGTTGGCGATGGATCAGCAGGTCTTTCACCAAGGCGCGAGGATCGCGCAATGCCGGCCCATGGCCCGGCAGGAACACGTCGTCCTCCCGCTTCAGCAGCAGGTCGAGACTGTCGAAATAGGCCTTCATGTCGCCGCCCGGCGGGCTGACGATGCTGGTGGACCAGGACATCACGTGATCGGCGCTGAACAGCACCCGGTCGCCGTTCTTCGCGGGAACGCCGAAGCAGAGGTGGTCCAGCGCATGGCCGGGGGTATGGATCGCGGCCAAACCCGCGACCGAGTCGCCGTCGGACAGCTTGATATCCGCGTCGAACGTATCCAGCCCGCTGATTTTGAACCCGACGCTCGGCGCGCCGCATTTATCCTGTAGCTCCGCCAACCCGCCGACGTGGTCGTGATGGGTGTGGCTGATCAGAATGTGCGAAATGTTGCCCCCCGTCTCCCGCATGATCGCCTCGATATGCTCGGGGTGATTCTCGGGGCCGGGGTCCAGCACGACGGTGCCGGCAGCGGTCTCGATCAGATAGGTGTTGGTGCCGAAATAGGTCATCGGCCCGGGATTGTTTGCCACGATGCGGCTGATCCCCGGCATGATCGGCAGATTCACGTCCCGGACTGGCTCCGGTTCGGTCAGAAAGGGCATGAGATTCTCACTTCGTGGGTTTGGTGTCGTTGGCCGCGACAGGCTTGATAACCGCGGTGATGGTGTCGCGCATGACCGTCACCTTCAGATTGGGGGCGATCTCCACGTCGATCTCATTGCCGGGGATCTGCTTGCCGTCCTTGTCCGCGACCATGCCGACCTTCTGCACCACGCCGATAATACCGCCGCCGGTGATCACCTTATCGCCGCGTTTCAGCGCCGCCAGCATCGCGCGCATTTCCTTCTGCTTCTGCTGCTGCGGACGGATCAGCAGGAACCAGAAGACGCCGAAAATCATCACCAGCGGCAGAAACTGGCTCGCGCTGCCAAACATGGCCGTGAAGTCCTGGGCGTAGGCGGGGGAGATGAACATGAGGGGTCCTTGCGGTGAACGAGGCGGGACCATACTTTCCGCCCCCCTCCCGTCAAGCACCAACGGAATTTTGCCCGCCATGGACCAAAGCCTTCTCGCCCTTGTCACACGGATCGCCGATGCGCTGGACCGGCTGGCGCCACCCGTTGCGCCGCCCGTCACGCTGGCCGGCGCCGACGCCTTCGTCTGGCATCCCGGTCCCGCCGCGCATCTGGCGCCGGTCACCCGTGTGTCCCGCGTCGATATCGCGCTGCTGAAAGGCGTCGATCACCAGAAGGGTATTTTGCTGGAGAACACACTCCGTTTCGCCCAAGGATTGCCGGCCAACAACACGATGCTGTGGGGCGCCCGCGGCATGGGCAAGTCGTCGCTGGTGAAGGCGACGCACGCCGTCGCCAACCGGGAAACGCCGGGCTGTCTCGCGTTGATCGAAATCCATCGCGAAGACATCCGCACCCTGCCGGACCTGCTGAACGTGCTGCGCCAGGAGCCGCGCCGCTGCCTGATCCTGTGCGACGACCTGTCGTTCGAGCGGGAAGACAGCGACTACAAGGCCCTGAAATCCGTCCTCGACGGTGGGATCGAGGGCCGGCCGGAGAACGTCCTGTTCTACGCCACGTCGAACCGCCGCCATCTGATGCCGCGCGACATGATCGAGAATGAGCGCGCCACCGCCATCAACCCGTCCGAGGCGACCGAGGAAAAAGTATCCCTCTCCGACCGCTTCGGCCTCTGGCTCGGCTTCCACAACTGCGATCAGGCGACATACTTCGCGATGATCGAAGGCTACGCCGCCGACTTGAACCTGCCGGCGACGGTGGAGGAACTGCACGCCCACGCGATCGAATGGTCGATGACACGCGGTGCGCGGTCGGGCCGCGTGGCGTGGCAGTGCATCCAGGACATCGCCGGGCGTTTGGGTGTGCGTCCGGCCGCGTAATCTTATCTCGATCGTTGCGTTGCCGACGACCGCGCGATAGGATCGGCAACGAACGGCGGAACAGGAGACGCGGTCATGGACAACGCGTGGGCACTCAAGCTGCTGCGAGCCTGTAACCTTGCCTACCTCATCCATGCCGAGAGCACGGACATCGCGCCTGGGCCCGAAGCGGATGCCTTGATCGCGGCGATCGGAACGAAGCGGGAGGCGATCCAGGTCAGCGTGCATGGCGCCAACCTGATCGATGCGTGCCTCTTTGCGAAGACCGGCGATGGCGATGGGATTCTGGCGTTCCGCGGCACTCTGCCGCCCGCCGCCGCCAAGGGCACCATCGACGACCTGTTCGCGGTCGCTCGGGATTGGTTGCAGGACGCCGAAGCCGCGTTGGTCGCCGATCCGGATTTCGGCGGCAAGGTCCATTTCGGGTTTCGGCATGCGCTGGAAGGCATGTGGGACGATATCAAGCTCTTCATACGGGGCAGCGGCATCAGGAACCTGTATGTGACCGGGCACAGCAAAGGCGGCTCGCTGTCGCATCTCGCGGCGTATCGGCTGGCGCGCACCGTGATGCCGGTGACCGAGGTCTACAGCTTCGCCGCGGCACGTGCCGGGGACGCCGCTTTCGTCAGCGCGTTCAACACGATGATCCCGAAGTGCTGGCGTTTCGAATATCAGGACGACGCCGTGCCGCATCTGCCGCCCTCCACGCTTGGCTGGCTGGATCACCTCCAGCTTTATCGTTCCGAAAACCCCGGACACAGGATCGGCCAAAGCGAGGCAGCCGATTGGTTCGAGGACCTGTTGACGCGGCTGGAAGGAATGAGGGGGTATGAATCCGCCGGCGTCCTCCAATTCATCGATTGGGAGACCCAACCGGGCATTCGATCCGATAGTTTCCTGCTGTCGGCGCGACGGAACCTCAGTCTGGCGGAATTGCTGATCGAACTGATGATCCCCAAGATCGCCAGCGATCATTCGAGCACGGGCGGTTATCACGCCGGTGTTTCCAGGTCGTAAGCTGCTTGCCCGCCGCGTAACGACGGGCAGCAATTCCAAATTATCCTGGCGTTTGAGGGGCAAATCGGACTAATCAGCCGCTTGCGGTGCGCCGTATCGGCTGGTTGCCGCCCCAATTTGGAACTTTCATGCCCTTCCCCTCGGTTTCTCCCGCGCTCGCGCGCGCCCTCGCCGCACGCGAATATCTCGACCCGACCCCCGTCCAAGCCGCCGTACTGCAGCCCGAAACCGCGGGCCGGGACCTTGTGGTGTCCGCCCAGACCGGGTCGGGCAAGACGGTCGCGTACGGCCTGGCCTTCGCCCCCACGGTGCTGGGCGTCGAAGATGTGTTCCCGGCGCGCTCCGGCGCCCCGCTGGCGCTGATCATCGCGCCGACGCGCGAATTGGCGATGCAGGTGCATGCGGAGCTGTCCTGGCTTTACGCCGAGGCCGGCGCCAAGATCGTGTCCTGCGTCGGTGGCATGGACGCCCGCGGCGAACGTCGCTTGCTCGCGAACGGCTGCCACATCGTCGTCGGAACGCCCGGCCGCCTGCGCGACCACATGGAACGCGGCGGGCTGGATATCTCCGCTTTGCGCGTCGTGGTGCTGGACGAAGCCGATGAGATGCTGGACCTCGGCTTCCGCGAAGACCTGGAGTTCATGCTGGACGCCACGCCGCGCGAACGCCGGACGCTGATGTTCTCCGCCACTATGCCGCGCGAAATCGCCGATCTGGCGCGCCGCTATCAAAACGACGCGCTGCGGATCGACACGCTGGTGCGCAACCAGGCGCATGAGGACATCGAATACAAGGCGATCCGCATCGCCGCGCACGATACCGAACGCGCCGTGGTGAACGTGCTGCGCTTCTTCGACGCCCGCGCGACGCTGGTGTTCTGCGCCACCCGCGACGGTGTGCGGCAGCTGCATGTATCCCTGCAAAAGCGCGGCTTCGACGCCGTGGCGCTGTCGGGAGAGCTGTCGCAGGAAGAACGCACAGCCGCCTTGCAATCCCTCCGCGACGGGCGGTCCCGCATTTGCGTGGCCACCGACGTGGCGGCGCGCGGGCTGGATTTGCCGGACCTCGGGCTGGTGATCCATGCCGATCTGCCGACCAACAAGGAAACCCTGACGCACCGCAGCGGCCGCACCGGGCGCGCGGGCAAGAAAGGCATTTGCGTCCTGCTGGTGCCGCATCCCAAGCGCCGTCGCGCCGAACTGCTGCTGGCGTCCGCGAATATCCGCGCGCAGTGGTCCGGCCCGCCGACCGCCGGGGAAATCCGGGTGCTGGATAAGGAGCGGCTTCTGGCCGACCCGATCCTGACGGAAACGTCCACCGAGGACGATCTGGAACTCGGCCGTACGTTGCTGGAACGCAGCTCCGCCGAACATGTCGCGGCAGCTTTGATCCGGCTGTATCGCTCGCGGTTGCCGGTGGCGCAGGATCTTGCGGACTTCACGCCGATGGCGGAACGGCGGGAGGAAGTGAAAAGCTACAAGAACGCCGATCGCGTGCCGGCCGGCGTGGGCGGTCCTGTGGTGCGGGAGAAGCATGCTCGGCCCGAGAACACCACGTGGTTCAGCCTGAACGTCGGGCGGCACGGCAACGCCGATCCGAAATGGATTCTGCCGCTGATCTGCCGGTTGGGGAACGTGACGAAGGCGGAAATCGGGGCGATCCGGATTTTCGATACGGAAACCAAATTCGAACTGGCCTGGGACAGCGTCAGCGGCTTTCTCGCGTCGGTGCATGCGTCCGGCGAGACGGAGGTTCTGTTCGAACGCACCACGCCCGCCAATGCGGCGCCGCGTCCCGCTGGGAAATTCGCGGCGAACCGGAATGGGGCGGTGACGCCTCGGGCCTTTCAGAAGCCGGGGGCGCGGCCGTTCGTGAAGGCGCCGTTTGCAGCCAAGCCGGCGGGGGCGAAGCCGTTCAACGCGGCGAAGCCGAAGCGGGCGAAGGCGTAGGCCGTCCTAAAACGTTTCGTCCAGGACGGTCCCGATGTCGCGTTTGCTGTGCAATAAGCGAATGACGGTGACCTGTTCCGGCGTTTCGAGATAATAGACCCAGAATTCCGCGAAGCCCTTGATTGGCCACATACGCAGGCCGTCAAGGCGCGGGTTGCCGGTTTGCTTGGGTGGACCAGCGGGGGGCATCGCGGCCAGCTTGTCGATCGCGTCCATTACCGCGGCGTGAAACCGCCGAGCGATGTGAGGCAGTCCGCCCTGCGCGTACCATTCGATCTGGCGGAGGAGATCGTCTTCCGCCGTCGCATGGATAATCGGCCTCAAGACCGCACGCGGTCCTTGTACCGGCCGAGTATTTCCTCGACCTTTGCCTCCAGCCCCTGGCGGAACGCGTCATCCAACGGGATTTGGCGGGAGGCCAAGCCCTCCAGCAAAAGCGCTTCCAGCCGAGCGTCAGCGTCCTTGGCCTGGGCTTCCCGGAGCAGGCCGCGAAAGAATTCGCTTACGTTGCCGTAGCCTTTCGTCGCGACTTGGGAATCCACGAAATCCTTGAGGGAATCGGGCAGCGAGATGGTGATGGTGGTCACAGTTGGTTGTCCTTGGTCCGACCCGGAGTGTAGCGATCTTCCTATCCAATAGGAATAGATAAGAATTTGCATGGCTGAACCGCAACCGCCGATGTCGGCGCCGTTTGGCCCGTGCTCCGACTTACAACGGTGTGGAAACGACCAACTACAGCGACCCATCGAAACTCGCTTGCGTCCGCAGCTGCCGGTATCGTCCCTCCCACGCACCGCTGGCCAGATCGATACGCATCCGGTCTACCGCGGCCTCGGCTTCCTCCGCCGCGACGAAACTCCAGGCGGAACACGCAAGCCGAGCGCCGGGATCGAGAAACCGCTCGGGACGGCCATAATAGGCCTCGTTGAACCCGTCGCGGCACAGCAGGGGAATCGGCACCGGCAGGATCTCGGTCTGTCCGCCCAGAACCGCGGCGATGCGGTCCAGCGGCGGGTAGCGTCGTGCCTCGGCCGCCGGCACGCTCGGTGCGTAGTCGTTCAGCCAAAAGCGCTGCACCAGTTCGGGCGCGCAGGACAGCACCAGGACTGGGCCGCGCATCGCCGAGCACGGTGCGGATCAGGGCTTCGATGGCGGGTTCGGGTTGGCAGTACTGGGCGTAACCATGATCGATCGTGCCGTAATTGGCATCGTCGGCGCCGCCGTCGTCCTTGCGTTGCATGCGTGCGGTCTCCGCGCGAGTCCTACCGGCCAACCACCGCTCCGAAACCCCCAACCGTGACGTCCCCTGCCGCCTGCGCTACACGGGAAACACCAACCAATCGGAGGACGATATGCAGATCGGATTCAACCTGCCGGTCAGCGGCCCCATGGCCGACCCGCACAGCATGGCCAAAGTCGCGCAGCTCGGGGAATCCCTCGGCTTCGACTATCTGACCACGACCGATCACGTCGCCCTGCCGGATACGTCCACACCGGGCTACCCCTATTCGGAGTCCGGCGAATTCTACTCCCCCGACCCCGGCCACCGGGTCGAGCAGCTCACCGCCACCGCCTGGATCGCCGCGAAAACTGACAAGATCCGGCTGGTCCTGGCCATCCTCGTGGTCCCGTATCGCCCGGCCGTCGTCACCGCCAAGATGCTGACCACGATCGACGTGCTGTCCGGCGGGCGGCTGACGGTGGGCGTCGGCGCCGGCTGGCTGAAGCCGGAGTTGGAGGCGCTGTCCCACACACCATTCGCGGAACGCGGCGCGGTGACAGACGAGTATATCGAGGCGTTCAAGGCGATCTGGACCCAGGAACGCCCGGTATTCCACGGCAAATACACCAATTTGGAAGGCCTGCTGGTCGACCCGAAGCCGGTGCAGAAGCCGCACCCGCCGATCTGGGTGGGCGGCGAGACGGCCCCATCGCTCCGCCGCGTGGCCCGCGTCGGCGATGCCTGGTATCCGATCGGTACCAATTCCAAGCACATGCTGGACACGCGGCCTCGGTTGGAGGCCGGCATCGTCCGCATGCGCAAAATGGTCGCCGAGGCCGGCCGCGATCCCAACAGTGTCGGCGTCGTCTACCGCATCAAGCGACATGGGTTCGAGGCGCCGCCGGCCACCGATGGCAACCGTCGCTTGTTCACCGGCAGCATCGAGGCCGTCATCGATGATATCCACGCCCTGAAGGCCATGGGCGTCACCGCGATGGACTTCGACTTCGAGGGGCGGGAGGCCGACAAAGCCATGGCAGAGATGCGGCTGTTCCGCGACCGGGTGCTCGCGAAGCTCTGAGCGGTCAGACCGTCAGCGTAAACCGTTCCCACCCGCCCTCGACGGGGCCGTCCGGCGCGATATCGGGCCGTCCCGCCAGCAGCGCTTTCGCCGCCGGGGCGCTGTCGAACGTCAGCGCCAGCGGCTCCGCCTGCTTGGCGAACCGCCATGACGCGGTGGAGCCGACCGGTGTGTCCGGCCGGCTGGCGAAATAGCGCAGCACTGCGTCGCGGTTGGCGTCCGGCGCCCGCAGCACCACGGCGTTGCCGCCCAGCCCCGGGAACCCGCCGCCGCCATCGGCACGGTAGTTGTTGGTGACGACGATGAACGCCCGCGCCATGTCCAGCGGTTGCCCATCCAGCCGCAAGTCCCGGATACGGTGCGCGTCGGGGTTGACCAGCTTGCCGCCCTGGTAGCGGCGCGGCTGCGACAGATCGATCTCCCACGTCAGGCCCGAGATGACGTCGAAATCGTAGCCAGGGGCCTTCCGGTCGATCAGCGGCTGCTTCTCCCGCTTCGCCGGATCGATCTGCAGGAACACGTTGGCGGATCGTTCCAGCCATTCCTGAATGCCGGCTCCGTTGAGGCGCACCGCCGCGAGCGTATTTGGGAAGATGTAGATATCGGCGGCTTCCCGCAGCGCGACCGGGCCGGCGGGGATGTCGGTATAATTGTCCGGTGCCAGACCGCCCGACTTGAACGGCGCCGCGGCGGATAGAACCGTCAGCTTGGCATGCGGCGTATTGGCCAGCAGCGGCCGAGCATAGGCGATCTGCGCGGCATTGATCAGATCCATGACGGCGTTGTCGCCGACCAGCGCGAGGTAGCTGGTCAGGCGGCTGCCGATGCGCCCCACCGGCTTGCCGACCCAGGCGCGCGTCGCGGCATGGTCGGCTTCGGTCGCGGTCTCGATCCGTTTGTCCGGCTGCGCCAGCGACACGACGGTCGCGCCGTCGCGGCGGTAGATCGGGCGGGCCGCGACCGCGAAATCGGCCACGGTCCAGGCTTTGCCGTGCTGCTCCAGCACCAGATCGATCACGCCGAGGTGGCTGCCCCAGTAGCCCGGCATCACCGCCGGCACCCCGGCCAGCGTGCCGCGTTCGGCGTCCACGCCCTCCAGTCCCGCGTAATCGGGGCCGGGAAAGACGCGGTGGGAGTGGCCGGTCAGGATCACGTCGATGCCTTTGACGGCGGCGAGATGCAGAGCGGCGTTTTCCTCGCCCTCGGCCCGCGGCGCCGCGCTGATGCCGGCGTGGCACAGCGCCACCAGAATGTCGCATTGCTTGCGCAGGGCAGGGACCATCGCCTCGGCCGTCGCGACGATGTCTTGCGTCGTCACCTTGCCAGTCAGCTTGGATTTGTCCCAGATCATGATCTGCGGCGGCACGAAGCCGATGACGCCAACGCGCAGCACATGCGCCGTTCCGTCCTCGGCATGCACCGTCCGGCGCAGCACCATGCTCGGCGGCAGGAAGAACCGCCCGCCGGCGCGGCGGATATTGGCGCATACGAACGGGAACCGCGTGCGCTGGAGGGATTTTTCAAGGAACGGCAGGCCGAAATTGAATTCGTGGTTGCCCAGGGTCGCGGCGTCGTAGCCCAGCGCCCCCATGGCATGCAGGAACGGATGGGTCGTGCCGTCCTTCAATCCGCCTGGACGGGCGATGTAGTCGCCGAGCGGGCTGCCTTGGATGATGTCGCCGTTGTCGAACAGGAGCGTGTTCCGGGCTTCGCCACGCGCGACCCCAATCAGGCCGGCGACTTTCGACAGGCCAACGGTCGGATCGGTCCGGTCGTGATAATAGTCGAAATCCCGCGCATACATGTGCAGGTCCGACGTTTCCAACACGCGCAGCCGCACCCGGTTCGCTGCCGCGGCGGGCCGAGCGGCCATGACGGCCGCGAGACCGCCGCCGACCGCGAGGCGCCGGGGCAGGATCATGGCGCGATGGTGGTCTGGAGCAGCAGGCTCTTGACCCCCTCGATCAGATCGTCGGCCGCTCGGTGCAGAACGTTGTGGCCCAGCAGCCCGTAAAGCGCGGTGCCGATGCCGACGGCGGTGGCCAGAAGGGCGGTCGCGATGCCCCGGCTGACCGCCGCCGGATCGGAAATGCCGCCCGAGGACAGTGCGTTGAACGTGTCCATGATTCCCAGGATGGTGCCCAGCAGACCCAGCAGCGGGGCGGCCGTCACCACCGTATCCAAAATCCACAGCCGGGCTTGCACCCGACCGTCGACGTCCAAAAACAACGCCGCCGAAAGGTCTTCCGCGCGGGCGCGGTTGAGCGATTCGGATTGTTGGCGCGTCACGTAGTCTTTGATCGCGCGGGAGATGGCGTCTTTCGACGCCAGCCCTAACGCGGCTTCCGCCCCGCCGGAACGGATCGCTTGCGCGATCCGCCGCCGACGGTTCATCAGCCATACATACGTCAACCCACGCTCCAGGATCACGAACGTCGCCAGCACCAAGGATGCGTAGAGCAGATTGAAACTGGCTTCGTGCAGCCAGGAGCGATCGAACATCATGATCAGAACGCCGAGCTGAGGGTGACGAGGAAGGCAGCCGGTGCGCCGACATAGTAGGACGGTGCGCTGGCGGCGGCGATCGTGGTGCCGTTGACGCCGCGTGTGGCCTTGGCGTTGGTCTGCGGGCCGGCGACGCCCGACAGGAACTTGTTGTTGAGGATGTTGAACACGTTCACTTGGATCTTCGGCGCCTTCAGCCCGCCGAATTCCGGCAGGTGGTAGCCGATGGTCGCGTCGGCTGTGAAGTAGCCCGGAATCTTCTCGTCGTTCATGAACGTCGCGTACTGCGAACCCACATACTTGCCGTTGAGGTTGGCGAAGAAGTGGTCGTCGTCGTAGTCGATGCCGATCGCCGCCTGCATCTGCGGTGTGCGCACGGCCTGCTTGCCGCGGGTCGCCAGGAAGTCGGCGCCGACGCGGTAGTTGTCGGTCAGTTCGCTGTTCATGAACTCAGCCGACACATACGGACGGAAATGATGGATCGGCTTCAAGCCGGCCTCCATGTCGATACCGTAGTTGCGCTGTCCGCCAACGTTGATGTTGGTGGAGATCAGGCCGCTGCCGCCGGCGGGGTCGGGGGTCGTAGTGGAGACCAGCCGGTTCTGGAACGAAGTATAGAACGCCGTGACAGCCGTATCGATCATCGAATTCTGGAACCGGTGCCCGATTTCCCAGGTCACCGAAGTTTCCGGCTGCTGGTTGGCATTGGCGAAATTGGTCTTGGCGCCGGTCGAGCTGCTGTAGCTGTCGAACAGGGTGAAGTTCTGCGGCGTGCGGAAGTTGGTGGCGACGCTGGCGAAGACCGTGTTCTGATCGTTGATCTTGTAACGGATCGCGGCGGTCGGCAGGGTTTCGGTGTCGCTCAGGCTGACCTTCGCGATGGATCCCGGCATGCGGTTGGTGCCGTCGCGGGAGATGAACGCCTGTTTGAGTCCGAAGTCGAGGAACAAATGGTCGTTCATCATCGAAATCGTATCGCCGATGAAGAACACGTTCGTCGTCGTGATCGTGGTTTGATCGCGCTTCTGCGGGATCGCGCCGTTGGACGCGACCACGAGCCCGGTGTCGCCGAACACGTTGGCGGGGCTGCCATCCGCGTTGATCGCGCTGTAGGGGCCGAACTGGTGATGATCGGCACGCTCGAACCAGTAGCCGGCCACCAGCTTATGGTTGTTCCAGGTGTAGGTCAGCTTGTTGATGATGCCGGGACGGAACGTCTCGGTGATCGACGGGCTATAGTATAGCTTGGTGCCGCTGACACCGGGGATGGTGATCTGCTGGGTTCCGAAGAAGAAGCTGGCGGTATTGACAGCCGTTGCGCCGCCGCCGTTGCCGTAGCCGTACCAGAAATACGGGGTCACGTCGTAGGTCAGGTTTTCGGCGATGTTGAACGAGGACGGCGCGCTCACGATCAGGTTTTTGAACGGATTGACCTGAATTTTGTAGAACTGGGTATCCGTGGCCGAAGCCGGCGTGGCGTTGTAGTTCGTGCCGTACTGGCCGTTCGTCTGGTACTGCGCCAGCGTCGGGTTGCGGTAGAAGTTGTTTACCGCGTCGTTGTACAGGAACGCGAAGCTCACCCGGTTGCCGTTGCCGAACTCGCCGACCAGCTTGCCCTCGAAGTTGTCGCGGTTGTCGCCGCCCGGGCCGCGCCAATGCTTGTTCTCGTAGTGGGAGTAGGACAGGAACGCCCGCAGCTTCGTGCCGGGGATGTCGCCGGTGTCGGCGCGCAGGAAGGTCCGGTAGGTCTGGTTGTTGCCGACCGAGAAATCGACCAGGCCGCCCATCTCGCGCAGCGGATCGCGCATATAGATGTTCACGACACCGCCGACCGCGCCGATATGCGGGCTGTCGAGGTCGGACGAGCCGTGGGTCAGAGCGATCTGCTGCAGGTTTTCCGCATCCACGTATTCCTGCGGGAACAGCGCGTAGTTGCCGGAATCGTTCACCGGCGCGCCTTCGATCGTCAGGCCGATCTGATCGCTGTTCAGGCCGCGAATGGTGATGTTGCCGCCGTTCAGGCCCAGCGCGTCGGGGCTGGACTGGTTGGCGCCCGGCAGCATGCGCAGCAACTGGTAGGGGTTGGAGGTCGGGGACTGTTTGTCGATGAAGTCGCGGGTCACCGTGCTGCGGGATTTCGGCGCGTCTTCCTCGATCATCAAGCCGCCACCGGCATCGGTGCGGGTCGTGCCGTCGGCGTGAACAGCGCCCGCGCGAACTTTACCGATGTCGGAAGGCTGCGAGTCGCCCAGGCCTGTCGGGGCCGCCGAGCTGGGGGATATCGGGCTGGGGGATATCGGGCTCGGGGTCATCGGCGCGGTTTGCGCGAATGCCACGCCTGACAAGGCGCTGGATGCGAGCAGCATCGCAAGGAGTGTACGGGTTTTCATCCTATGGGTTCCCCTGAGGTGTTACGGTTGAAACTCGACGGTGACGGTGAACCGGTGCACCGGATCGCCGTTCCATGCGGTGGGCGGAAATGGCGGGTAGCTACCGCCGCGAACGATCGACAGCGCCTGTTGATCGAGCACCTGGGAGCCGGACGGGCGGAGCAGCCCGACCTCCGACGCGACACCCGCGCGGGAGAGCGTGAACTGCACCTCCACATTCCCCTGCGGACGCAGCAGGCGGGCTTCCTTGGAATTGGGGTAATGCGTGATCGTTTTGATGTACGCGCGCAGCTGGCCGATGAACGTCGCCTCGATTCCGGCCGAAGGCGGTGGCGCCGGAGGAGACGGCTTCGCGGTCGCCTGCATGGGCGCGGCGGAAGGCGGCGCCGGGGCGGCCGGTGCCTGTACGGCCTGCACCGGGCGTGGCGGCGTTTTGACGACCGGCTTGGGCCAGATCGTCTTGGGAGGAGGCGGTGGCGGCTCCACCGGCGGCGGTGCGTCGGGTGGTGGCGGAGGGGGCGGTGGCTCCGGCGGTGGCGGCGGCTCCGGCGGCGGCGGAGTTTCGGGGGGGGGCGTTTCGGGCGGTGGGGCTACCGCTGGGGGTGGGGATGCGGCCGGCGGTGCCTCCGGCGCGGTGGCTTCAAGCGTGACGGAAATTTCGCGTTCCGGTTCGGGCGGCGGCGGCGGGGGACGGAAATCGATGCGCTGAACCACGACGAGACTCAGCGCGAGGGTCATGGCGAACGACAGTACGGCCGGCGCGCGCTCGCGCCAGTCATGGTCGGTCGTTAGAACTGCCGGCATCTACCTTGCCTTGGCGACGATGGCGGAACTGGTGACGCCGGCGCTTTTCAGCGCGTCCAGTACGTCGACCAGATGCTGCAAGGCGGTCTCGTTGTCGCCGGCGATCGCCACGACGAATTGCTGGCCGTTTTCCTTGGCTTTCGCTTCCATCGCGCGCAGCTCGGTCGGCAATGCTTCCATGGCGATGCGATTGCCGTCGAGGGCAACGTTGCCATCCCGGTCGATCAGTACCATCGCCTTCTTGCGTTCCACGATCTGCTCGGTACGTGTCGCCGAGGGCGGAACGATTTTCATGCCGAGGGCCGGCAGAACATTGATGCTGATCAGCACGAAAAATACCAGCAGGAACATCATGACGTCGATCATGGGAATGATCTCGATACGGGCATGACGTTTGCGGCGTTCGGGCCAATGGCGCATTACGGTCTCCGGTGCGCGCGCACCGATCCGGCCGCACGCTTGCAACGGTTTCTTACAAACCGGACAGGTCTTCGGAAAGCGAAAGTAAAATTACGAAAATATTGCGCCCATTTGTATTTTTGGCGTCGAATTCATTACATGAAAATTCGGTGAAAGCGGATTTCATAAAATTTCCATCGAACGGCAATATTTACGACGGATAGGAGCGGGTTTGCGCACCGGCTTGCTTGTTGGCACAATGGGGCCAATTCAAGGAGGCCGTCATGCGCAGCAACACCATCGAAATTTCCCCGGTCGGCGCCTGCGTCGGCGCCGAAATCGCCGGCATCGACCTGCGGGAACCGCTGGCCCCACAGGTGCGGGAAACCGTGCAGCAGGCGATGAACGAACACGGCGTGGTGTTCTTCCGGGATCAAGCCCTGACCGAGGACCAGCACATCTCGCTGGCTCGTCAGTTCGGCGACATCAACATCAACCGGTTCTTCTCCCACGTGCCGACGCACCCGGAGATCGCCTTGGTGGTGAAAGAGCCGGACCAGACCCGCAACATTGGCGGCGGCTGGCACACCGACCACTCCTACGACCGAATCCCCGCGTTGGGATCGATGCTCTATGCCCGCGAGATCCCGCCGAAGGGCGGCGATACGCTGTTCGCCAGCATGTATGCCGCCTACGACGCGCTGTCGGACGGGTTGAAGCAGACGCTGGAGGGGATGCGCGGCGTTCATTCCTCCCGCCATGTGTTCGGCGTGAAGCGCGGCGATCTGGAGGGCCGGATCGGCAACTACGAGCTGGCGACCCAGGATGCGACCCATCCGGTGGTGATCACGCACCCCGACAGCGGCCGCAAGGCGCTGTATGTGAACCCCGGCTTCACCATCGGGTTCGACGGTTGGACGGCCGATGAGTCGCGCCCGTTGCTGGAGTACCTATACAGGCATGCGCAGAAGCCGGAATTCAGCTGCCGCTTCCAGTGGCAGGTCGGGTCCTTGGCGTTCTGGGACAATCGTTCGACGTGGCACTACGCCCTGAACGACTACCAGGGCGAACGCCGCCTGCTGCACCGGATCACGATCGAAGGCGTCGCGTTGGGATAGTTTCAAACGCCGAGACAAAGTGGAGCACCATGGCCCGATACCTTCTCTATCTGGCCATACTGGTCCCGATCCTCGCGCATTCGGCCCGAGCGCGCGTTTTGGACGTGGGGCCCGGTCGGGCGTACGCGGCTCCGTCTGCCGCTGCCGCCGTTGCGAAGGACGGCGACATCGTCGCCATCCACCCCGGCACCTACATCGACTGCGCGGTCTGGACGGCCAACCGTCTCATTGTCGAGGGCGTCGGCGACGCCGCCAAGGTGGTGATCGCCGACAAATCCTGCCAGGAAAAGGCCTTGTTCGTGACGGTGGGGGAGGGGATCGCGATCCGCAACCTCACTTTGTCCGGTGCCCGCGTGCCGGATGCCAATGGTGCCGGTATCCGCGGGGAGGGTCGCGATCTGACCGTCGAGCGCGTGCGGTTCCTGAACAATCAGAACGGCATCATGTCCGGCACCAAGGGCGGGACGATGACCGTCCGTGACAGCCTGTTCGAGCGTAACGGCGCCTGCATCGCCGCCTGCGCCCATGGCATCTACGCGGGCGAGGTCGACCTTCTGCGCGTGGAAAACAGCCATTTCCTCGCTACCCAACATGGCCATCACATCAAATCCCGCGCTTTGCGCACCGAAATTGTTGGCTGCGTCATCGAAGACGGACCCGATGGTACTGCCAGCTACGAGGTCGATATCCCCAACGGCGGCGATCTGATCCTGCGGGGCAACACGATCCAAAAAGGCCCCAAAGCCGAGAACCACAGGGCCATCGTCGTCCTGGGCGTCGAGGGCCTCCGGCACCCAACCCGAGAGATCGCGATCCACAACAACCAGGTCCGCAATGACGGTCCGTGGGATGTCCTGTTCCTCGACAACAGGGCCGCGACCCCAGCGGTATTCTCCGGCAACCGGCTCTCGGGTCGCATCGCTGACTGACCCCCGGTCTTTTCATTGCTCCGCGTCCGCCAGCCGTGGCAGGAACCGGCCTATGATCACCCGCCGACTTCTCCTCGCCGCACCGATTCCCGCTTTGCTGCCAGCAGGCGCCCAAGCCGCGTCCGGCACTTTCGCGGCATTCCTTGACGGCCTCCGGGCCGACGCGCGTAAGGCCGGCATCGCGCCCGCCACCTTCGACCGCGCCTTCGCCGGCGTCGTCCCGAACCAGAAGGTACTGGAACGGGATCGTCACCAGCCCGAATTCACCATGACCTGGGCGCGCTACCGTGCTCTGGTCATCGGCGAACAGCGGATCGTCAACGGCCGGGAGGCCGTAGCCCGCGAACGCACGTTGCTGCGCCGGGTGGAGGAGCGCTTCGGTGTCGGCCCCGGGGTCGTCGCCGGCATTTGGGGCCTGGAATCCAGCTTTGGCACCCAGACTGGCGACTTCCGCGTGATCGAGGCTTTGGCCACCCTTGCCTGGGATGGCCGCCGAGCGGCGTTCTTCCGCGGGGAACTGATGGCGGCGTTGAAAATCCTCGATCATGGCGACATCGCGCCCGGGAAAATGACCGGCAGCTACGCCGGCGCGATGGGCCAGCCGCAATTCATGCCCAGTAGCTATCTGCGCTACGCCGTCGACTTCGAGGGCCACGGCAAGCGCGACATATGGAACAGCCGCGCGGACGTGCTGGGATCGATCGCGAATTATCTGGCGAAATCGGGCTGGCGGAGCGGGGAGGGCTGGGGCCAGCAGGTCACGCTGCCCCCCGGATTCGATTTTTCGGCCAGCGGCCGCGACGCGATGCGGCCTCTCGGCGACTGGGCGCGCCAGAACGTGCGGCCCCTCGGCGGCGCGTGGCGCGCGGGATCCGACATGCCGGCGGCGATCATCGCGCCCGATGGGGCGGGCGGGGAGGCGTTCGTGGTGCACGCGAATTTCAAGGCCATCCGCCGCTATAACCCCTCGGATTTCTACGCGCTCGCCGTGGGACTGATCGGGGACCGGATCATCGTATGATGCGCCTGCTGGTCTTGGTGGCTCTGGTGCTGCTGTCGGCGTGCATGCCGCGGCCGGCGGCTACGCCGCATTACGAACTGGGGCGCCCCTATCAGGTCAACGGCGTCTGGTTCTACCCGCGGGAAAGCTACAATTTGACCGCGACCGGGTTGGCCAGCGTCTATGGCAGCGGACATGCGCCTCTGACCTCCGACGGCGAAGTCTTCGACCAGTCCCAGGTCATGGCCGGTCATCCCACGATCCAGCTGCCGGCGGTCGCCCGCCTGACCAATCTGGAGAACGGGCGTGCGATGCTGGTTCGGATCAACGACCGAGGTATCGGCGCTCCGAACCGGTTGCTTCAGGTGACACGCCGCACGGCGGTGTTGCTGGGCATGAACGACGCATCGCCGACCCGCGTGCGCATGGAAATTCTGCCCGAGGAAAGCCACGTCGCTACGGATACCCTGCCAGGCCGGCCGCAACTGAACATGACCGTGGCGCCGCGCGATACGGTGACCACGACCGCGCTGCCTCCGCCGCCGGGCGTGCGTGCCGAGGCCGGCCGGGTTGGCCCGACCGCGCCTGTCGTTGCAGCCGACACCGCACCCCTCGCCCTGGCTCGGCTGCCGGAAACGGTGACGCAAACTATCCCAAACCCCGGTCGTTTATGGGTGCGACTCGATACCTTCGAAGAGTACCAATACGCCGCCGCGCAGCGCGCGCGCATGAGTTACCTGGGCGCCGCTATCGAGAAATCCTTCGATGGCCGGGTGCACCGGTTCTGGGCACGAATCGGGCCGATGGATACGGTGCGTCAGGCCGACGACGCCCAGGCCGAGGCGCTGGCCAAGGGAATCCCGGACGCGCTGATCGTCGTGGAATGACAGGAGTACACGCCATGTTGAGCCGCCGTCTCGCTGTGTTGGCTTCCGCTCTGGTCTCTGCCGCGCCGGCCTGGGCGCAGCAGCACAAGCCCGCTGCCCCGCACGCGGCCGCGCCGAAGCCGGCAGCCCCGCGCGCCCGCACCAAAGAATCCGCCTCCACCGGAAGCCCTGCCGACTCCCCGCTTGGGCCCGTGGACACCGCGGCCAAATGGGCGGTCGCGGTGGATTTCGTAACGGGCGCGACCCTGCTGGAGAAAGCGGCGGACGAGGAAGTGCCGCCGTCGTCCATGACGAAGCTGATGACGATCTACATCGTCTACGAACGCCTCAAACAGGGGCGGCTGAAGCTCGACGATACGCTGACGGTCTCCGAACGCGCCTGGAAAATGGCCGGATCGAAGATGTTCGTGCAGGTCGGCAGTCAGGTGCGGGTGGAAGACCTGATCCGCGGCGTCATCGTCCAGTCCGGCAACGACGCCGCCGTGGTCCTGGCCGAAGCCGTCGCCGGGTCCGAAGAACAATTCGCCGAACTGATGAACGCCAAAGCCAAGGCGCTCGGGTTGGTGCACAGCCAATTCCGCAATTGCACCGGCTGGCCCGACCCCGAGCAGCACATGAGCGTGCGGGATATTGCCACCGTGGCCCGAAGGATCATTCAGGATTTCCCGGAATACTACCATTACGACGCGGAGAAATCGTTCAAATACAATGGGATCGACCAAGGAAACCGTAACCCGATGGTGCAGAAAGGCACCGCCGATGGCCTCAAGACCGGCCATACGGACGCCGGCGGTTACGGTTTGGCGGCCAGCGCGATCCGCAACGGGCGTCGCGTGGTGCTGGTGCTGAACGGTATGGCGTCGATGCGGGAGCGCGGCGAGGAAGGCGAGCGCCTGATGGACTGGTGTTTCGCCAATTTCGAGGATGTGACCCTCTTTACCGCCGGCGACACGATCGAACGGGCGCCGGTGTGGCTGGGCACCAGCAAGGATGTGCCTTTGGTGGTCGGGCGGGAAGTAACGGTCACGCTGCCTCGTACGTGGCGCGACCATGCCGCGGTGAAGCTGAGCTACGAAAGCCCGGTGCGGGCACCCATCGTGAAGGGCGACGTGCTGGGCAAGCTGACGATGGGCGGCAAAGGCGTGCCGTCGATGCAGGTGGATTTGCTGGCCGGCGCCGACGTGCCGCGCCTCGGGCTGCCGGGACGGGCGATGGCGATGCTGTCGCGTCTGACCGGCGGCGGCGGTTAGGCGCTTGTTCATCACCCTGGAAGGTGGGGAGGGCGCGGGCAAGTCCACCCAGGCCGCGTTGCTGGCCGATGCGCTGTGCGCGCGCGGGTTGCCGGTGCTGCGCACGCGGGAACCGGGCGGCGCGCCGGGGGCCGAGTTGCTGCGTGGGCTGTTGCTGGGGGGAACGACCGACTGGTCCCAGCGCGCGGAGACGCTGCTGCATTTCGCGGCCCGAGCCGAACATGTGGAGAAGACCATCCGGCCGGCTCTGGCGGCGGGGATGTGGGTGGTGTGCGACCGGTTCTACGATTCGACGCTGGCGTATCAGGGCTACGGGCAGGGCGCGGACCGGGATTTCATTCAGGCCCTGATCGGGCTGGTGGGGCTGACACCCGACCTGACGATTGTGCTGGACGTGCCGGACGCGGTGGGTGCGTCACGCTTGCGCGGGCGCGGCGGCGCGGCCGATCGGTACGAACGGCTGGACACGGCGTTTCATGCGCGGGTCAATGCCGGCTTCCGGGCGATTGCCGCCGCGGCACCCGAGCGTTGCGTCCTGTTGACGGCGGAACCGGGGATCGAGGCGGTACACGCCTCGATCATGACCGCCGTCGCGAGGGGCAGCAGAACAGGATAAGCTCAGCGACCGACCTGGTTGCCTTTCGCGTACATGCACGAGGCGAACGCGTTGTCGTATTGCTGCTGGATGCCCATCTGCGCATTGGAACTGGTTCCGGCGCCGATGGCCGCTCCGGTTCCGACACCGGCCGCCGCGCCGATCGCCGCGCCGGCTCCCGCGGCGCCATAAGCGCTGCCCACCAAGGCGCCGAGGCCGGCGCCCGCGACTGTGGTCAGAACCCCGGCCCCAACCGCGCGCTGATTGGCGACCTCCGCCTGTCCCCGGACCTGATCCGACGCGTAGGCCTTGCAATTGGCTTGCTCGTATTGGAATGCGTCGAAGGACTTACCGGGACCGGGAAGGACCTGCACCATCGGGCCCATCGGCGGCGCGGCGCATCCGGCCAATGTCGCCAGTAAGCCCAGGATCGCGAAGGAGTTTGCCATTAAGCTGCGTTGCATGGTCATGGGCGTATCTCCTGTAATTGCGACGACCCTTACAACATAGTCGCGCAACGTTCCGGGACAAGCCCTTTGTCGTTCAAATTTTCGTTGCCGACGGTTGCTGTCGTAACTGTTCCTACCGCCGGATAATCGTCCCTGTCCCGCCTTCGGTGAACAGTTCCAAAAGACACGCATGCGGCACGCGCCCGTCCAGGATCACCGCGCCTTTGACGCCAAGCGTGACGGCTTCCACGCAGTTTTCCACCTTGGGGATCATACCGCCGGTAATCGTGCCGTCAGCGATGCGCGCCTTCACATCCGCCAGCGTCAGTTCGGCGATCAGGTTTTTGTCCTTGTCCAGCACGCCGGGCACGTCCGTCAGCATCAGCAGCCGCGTCGCGTTGAGCGCGCCCGCGACCGCGGCGGCCACCGTGTCGGCGTTGATGTTGTAGGTCTGCCCGTCCGCATCCACGCCCACCGGTGCGATCACGGGCACCAGCCCGCCGCCGGTCAGCGCATGGATCACCCGCACGTCGATCGCCGCGGGTTCGCCGACGAAGCCGAGGTCGATCTTTTCCTCGACCCCCGTCTCCGGGTTCTTGCGGGTCCGTTCGACCTTGCGGGCGCGGATCATCCCGCCGTCCTTGCCGCAAATCCCCACCGCCAGCGCGCCGGCTCGGGTGATCAGGTTGGACACGTATTTGTTGACGGTGCCCGCCAGCACCATTTCCACCACTTCCATCGCCGCCGCGTCGGTCACGCGCAGCCCGTCGATGAACGTGGACTGCACCGCCAGCCGCTTCAGCATCGTGTTGATCTGCGGCCCGCCGCCATGCACGATCACCGTGTTCACACCAACCTGCTTCAGCAGCGCGATGTCGCGGCCGAATTCCTCAGCCAAGTGTTCCTCCCCCATCGCATGGCCGCCGTATTTCACGACGATGGTCGCCCCGGCATAGCGGCGCAGGAACGGAAGGGCCTGCGCGAGCACATGCGCGCGTTCAGCCGCGGCGGCGACATCGGTCCCAAGGGGGCCTGGAGGGGAGAATTCGGTCATGCCGCGCGTGTAGGGCGGGGTGGGCGGAGGGTCAAGGCGGGTACCGGGTTTGACCATTTCTCCCGTCCCCGACACCATGCACCCACATCGAACGGAGGAATACGACCATGGGTAAACTCGACGGCAAAGTGGCGATCGTCACTGGCGGCGGACGCGGATTGGGGCGCGCGTACGCCCGCCGTCTCGCCGGTCTGGGTGCGAAAATCGCGGTCACCGACCTTAATCTGCGGTCGTACGAGGAATTCGAGGCCGAAGCCAAAGCCATGACCGGCGACAGCACCGTGGACGAAATCGTTGCCGGCGGCGGCGAGGCCATCGGGATCGAGATGAACGTCACCGACGAAGCCGCCGTGCAGGCGATGGTCAAGAAGGTCATGGACACCTGGGGCCGGATCGACATCCTGGTCTGCAATGCCGGCGGCGGGCGCGGCCGGCCGATCGACACCAAAGCCAGCACGCTGGAAACCCCGCTGCTGCATCTGGTGACCGAGATGAACTATTACGGCACCGTCTACTGCGTGAACGCCGTCGCCCCCGTCATGAAAGAACAGCGCTCGGGGAAAATCGTAACCGTCAGCTCCATCGCCGGCCTCGGCCCCTCCGTCGACGGCGGCTACGCCCATTACGGCGCGGCGAAGGCGGCGATCCTGCACTACACGCGGTATCTGGCGCAGGACCTCGGCCCCTACGGCATCAACGCCAACTGCATCGCGCCGGGGACGATCACCACCGGTCGGATCATGGCCACCGTGGTGCCCGGCAGCGTCAACGCCAACCGCGACCGCACCGAACAAATCGCCCTCCGCCGGCTCGGCAGCGTGGAGGATTGCGCCAAGGTGGTGGAGTTCCTGACCACCGATCTGTCCGACTACGTCAGCGGCCAGTGTATCGCCATCGACGGCGGCATGGTGCGGTCGGCCTGACCCGTTGCCCGACGCACGCCGCTGCCGCATGATCGCCGCATGACGATCACCATTCAGGTTCGGCGTTTGCCGCATGGCGAAGGGTTGCCGCTGCCGTCCTACGCGACGGCGGGTGCGGCGGGCATGGATTTGCTCGCCGCCGTGACCGATCCCGTCACCATCGCGCCGGGGCAGCGGGCGCTGATCCCCACCGGCCTCGCCATCGCCCTGCCGCCGGGGCATGAGTTGCAGGTCAGGCCGCGATCCGGCCTGGCGCTGCGCCACGGCATCGTGCTGCCCAACAGCCCCGGCACCATCGATGAGGATTATCGGGGGGAGCTCGGCGTCATCGTGCTGAACACCGGCGACGCGCCCTTCGTCGTGGAGCGCGGCATGCGGATCGCGCAGGCGGTTCTGGCGCCCGTGCTGCGCGCTGTGTGGGAGGAAGCCGCGGTGCTCGATTCCACCGAACGCGATGCCGGCGGGTTCGGCAGCACCGGACGATGAGCGCCTGACTTGACCCTGCGTGTCCGGCTGCGTCACCGCTTTCCCGGCGCGACGATGGACGTGGCGTTCGAGGTGCCGACGCCCGGGCTGACAGCGGTGTTCGGCCCCTCGGGCGCCGGAAAATCCACCATCGTCGCCGCCGTCGCGGGGTTGTTGCGGCCGGATTTCTGCCGGATCGAACTGGACGATACGGTCCTGGCCGACACCGAATCCGGCATCTGGACTCCGCCGGAATACCGCCGCGCCGGTCTGGTGTTCCAGGATGCGCGCCTGTTTCCCCACATGTCGGTCGAAACCAACCTGCGCTACGGCCTGCGACGGGCACCGGAGGGTCCGTTCCGGTTCGGCGACGTGGTCGCTCTGCTGGGGATCGCGCATTTGCTGGATCGCCGGCCGCATACGCTGTCGGGAGGGGAGCGGCAGCGGGTGGCCATCGGGCGCGCCTTACTGGCGCAACCCCGTCTGCTGCTGATGGACGAACCGCTGGCCAGTCTGGACTCCGCCCGCAAGGCGGAAATTCTGCCCTACCTCGCCCGCATCAAAACCACGCTGCGGTTGCCGGTGCTGTATGTCACCCACGCGATGGAGGAAGTCGCCCGTCTGGCCGATGCGGTGATATTGATCGAGGCCGGATCCGTCGCGGCCGTCGGGGATTTGGAGAGTATGACCGCCCGCGGCGACCTGTCCCTCGCCCGCCGCGACGACGCGGGCGCGGTTCTTGATGCGCGGGTGTTGAGCCACGACTCAATACGGCAATTGACCCGCATCGAGGCGGGTGGCGCGGAATTGCTGATCCCCCTGATCGAAGCTTCGATCGGTGCCGGCGTGCGGGTTCGCATTCCCGCGCGGGAGGTGATCCTCGCGCGGGAAGCGCCCTCGGCCATCAGTATCCACAATATCGTCGCGGGGACCGTGCGCGCCGTGGCGCCGGACGCCGCTCGGCATGCGGCGCTGGTGGAGATCGCGTTGGCACAGGGGGCGCTGCTCGCGAGGGTGACGCCGGATGCCGTCATGCGGTTGGGATTGACGGCCGGCGCGCCGGTTTTGGCCTTGATCAAGTCGGTCGCGATCGAGGTGCTGGACGGCCAGCCGGCGGCTTTCGTGACGGATTAGGCGACCGCGTGGTCCGGCTGTCGGTGCATGACCGGGCAGCGGCGTTGTTTGCGGGTCTCGACGGCATAGGCGCCGAACGGACGGTCGCGATTCAAATTCGGTTCGACGATGGTGGTACGGTAGGCGGCCCAGTCCGCCGCTTCCAAATCGGTCAGCGGGCCGGACACCGACATCGCCGCCAGGGTCTCTCCCGCGTAATCCACGGGACGGACGGGTTGGGCCTGCAGCAGCGGGAAATCGGCGCGAAGCCGGATCGGCGTGTGCGACCGGGTGAAGCGCAGGTTGGTAAACAAGGGGCCAAACCAGCGGTCGGTCTCGACGATCCCCTCATACAGCGTGAAGCCGCCGGGTACCGGCAGGTTCGCCGGCGCGCGCAGCAGCAGATGCCAGTCCGGAGCGGTGCGGGCCATCAGCCCTGTCCAGATCTGCAAGGCACCCGGTTCCGGCAGCGCGGTCAGGAAAGGTGGCGAAAATCCCTTCAGTTCGTCCGGCGCGGCGGCGTCGAATTTCGCCGAGAAACCGGGAAATTGCGACGACGGCATCAGTTTCAGCCAATCCTCGGCACCGTCGTAGTGCCAGAAAATGTCGGACCCATCCCACATGATCTGAAAATCCATAGGCGGGAAAATCCACCAGCCATAGGCGGACGCGCTGGCCACGGCCTCGCAATACCTGTACGCCCGCGTGGGCAGCGTGCCCATCGCCGCTCGGTCGGCGCGTTGGGGCGGGCGGGCTTCGTCGATCAAATTGAAGAATGTCGCGATGGGGCGGAGGTCTTGGTTCATGCTGGAACGCCTTCTTCCTATGGAGGGAGACTGCCCCGGGAGAAACCGGTTCTCCCGGGGCTGCTGGCTCCGGCCTTAGACGCGGACGGCCGGCAGACGGGCCGCGCCGCCCAGGGCGATCTTGCCGTTGTCGGCGGTCTGGACGGGCTTCGCGGCCGGCAGACGCGCGGCGCCGCCGAGGCGGACGCGGCCGGTGTCGTTGGTCGCCGGGGAGGTCTGGATCGTGTTCATTCTGTTCTCCTGTAAAAACGGGTGGCGTCATGCCGCGACGTGGCCGGCCCGCGCGACATTCGCTCCACCCCGGCCGAAAACCGGCCCATGACAAAAAAAAGGCGCACCGGCTTGGCCGGTACGCCCTTGCAGTCGAGGAGGAAGGAACCGCGCGAGGTCGTGTCGAACTTTAGACACACCACGCCCGTTGACACGCCAGGAGATACGCCCCCTGGCGGTTAGATGTCAAGACAATTTTTCCTATTATATGAAAAAACACCCCATCATAGGGAATGTGTCCAACTCTGGATCGCCAAGCTGACCAGTGCCACGGTCGCCCAGGTCAGCAGACCCAGCACCAACGGCCGGGCACCGGCGCCGACGAAGGCGCGCCAATGACCTTGCAGACCCACCGCCGCCATCGCGACCACCAGCACCCAGCGGCCGGCGACCTGTATGGTGGGACCGTAGGATCCGAACAGACCGAGCGATTTCAACACCGCCGCGAACAGGAACAGGACGATGAACATCGGCACCGCGTCGTAGACCCGCTTGAGCAGCGGCACTTCCTTCACGGGCTTCGCCGTGTCCAGCCAGGGCATGGCGAGGCCGAAACCGACGACCAACGGGATGATCAGGGTGGTGCGTGTCAGTTTCACGATGGTCGCGGCGGTTCCGGCGTCCTGGCTATAGGCGAATCCGGCGGCGACGACGGCGGATGTGTCGTTGACCGCGGTTCCCGCCCACAGCCCGAACCCGGCGTCTGTCAGCCCCATCAGATGCCCGAGCACGGGGAACAGGAAGACGGCGACCATGTTGAAGAAGAAGATGACGGTGACGGCATAAGCGATCTCATCGGCCTTCGCTCTTATGACCGGCGCCAGCGCGGCGATGGCCGAGGCACCGCAGATCGTCGTGCCCATCCCGATCAGGCAGCGCATCCGCCAATCGATGCCGAGCAGCTTGCCGCAGCCCAGCGCGCAGATCAGGCCGGCGGCGATCGTGGCGATCAGCAGCGGCATGGAATCCCAGCCCGTGCGTGCGATGTCCCCGAGGTCGAGGCTCCCGCCCAGCACCACGATGCCGCCCCGCAGCGCGTATTTGCTGACTTCGCCGATCCGCAGGGACGGAATCCGCAGCGGCCCGCGCAACCCGTTCGTCAGGATCACGCCGATCGCGATGGCGATCAGCGGTGCCCCGATCAGCGGGATATAGGCACCGGCCGTCAGGGCGATCGCGGCGATCGCCGCGCACAACGCGACGCCGCTGGCCAACCGCAGCGAGGCCGGCATGCTGGCGCTGGCCGGCGTGGCCGCCGTCGCGTGTCCAGAAGGGGGCATGTTGGTTACTCCTTGGATTCCTAAGCGGAGTATGTCGGGAAAAATCCTCTTTGTCCCTACCCTCCGGGTCGCGAACATGTCCCAATCGTCGGTTGAGCCGATATAATTTGCTCCGGCGTGCTGTCCTTGCCATGGAGGAAGGGCGCGTGGAGAGAAAATTATCCTTTCGTGGCGGAATCTATAGGGAATGTATTTCGATCAGGGCTATCGCATATGGCGGTTTCCCGCGTTTCCCGTCATGGTCGGGTCAAGCCCGAC